>JBBALV010000073.1:0-3155 GCA_040402815.1 Flavobacterium sp. | reverse complement strand
GGTTATCACTCGTACCAAATGCACGATTGTTAGTAAATCCATTTCCAGAAGATCCAGTACTTGCACCATACACACCGTTATATTTCATAGATTTGGTATTATCTAAGGTAGGTGAAAATCCTATAGAGTGACCTATTGTCGCTAAATCGTTTATACTCATCTCACTCAATAATTGGAAGTGTCGTGCAACATTAATAAATGGTTGAGTAGATTCAATGGTTTTTCCATTGACTTGTAAATCTGCTTGATGAATTAAATTTAAAAAATCAGTTTTGATAGTACAAAGACTTGACATACCAGCAGCAGGGGTTTTAAGACCACCAGCTCCATCACTCATAGCAGCAACCATTGTGATGGGTAGTACCACGAATAAATCGTTTGTATCTGTGAACTTGGTAGAATTATAGATCTGACCTAAGTCAAAATTGATAAGGGTTAGACTTGAGTTAGTATAAACACCGTTATTTATATCATTAATATAGCCGTTATACTGTTTATCAACGTATGGACTGTAATCGTCAGTAGCTTGAGGTTGCATTGCTTTCTCGAACTCGTAATTATCGGACATGTTATATATATATATCTTGTTTAGATATTTTTTTTTATAATATTTTTTTTATCTATTATATATATATATATAAATGTCATTAATTAACAGATTAGCACAAGAAAGTATAAAACAAAATAAATTGATAAGTCAGCTTTCTGAGATAAGTTATAGAGCAATCAATGGAAAAAGACAAAGTGCCAGAAATTTCAACGAGGGGACACTTAATGTAGGAACCATGAATTTTAACACTCCACCAGATAAAATAACCAAAGATATGTTTATGGATTATCAGAAAACAGAACAACAGAAACATTATACAGATGGTACTAATAAATTCCAATATGATCCAACAGGATTATTTGATCCTACAGGTACTGCAACCATCCCTTTAGCTCAACCTACATCTATACCTTTACCAGGTACAACAGTAGAAGCTACAGAACAAGATGTACTTGATGAAACTAAACAATGGAGAATACTACATCAAGATTTGGAAGATTATAAAACAGAAATTAGGGAAAAGGAAAAAGAAATAGAAAAAAAGTATGATGAAAGAAGTGAAGCAGAAAACCAAATTAATGACAATAATGAAGAGATAAAGAAACTTGAAAATCGTATAATACCAATTGAGGCAAATATAACAATAATTGATGCTGATTTAGTGAGATTCAGAGCTACCGCAACTGGTACAGCAGGTAGAATGGTACGTATTAATGCTGAACTGGCAAAAAAGAGAATAGAAGAAGCTAAAAAACTTCCTTTGGTAACAGAAAAAACAAGATTAGAAACAGAGGTTACAAATTTAGGAGCAGATATAATTACAATCGACGGAGAAATAACAGTGATAGAAACAGAAATAAATACTATACAATTTACCGACATACCAGCAAAAATTAAAGATATAGAAGCACAAGATATAATAGTTGGACAAGTAAAAGAAAACGTTAAACTTAATAAAGTAGAAGTACTAAAAGCTAATAATTTAAATAGACCTATCATAAAACAATATGAAGATACATTCAACACATTAAATAGAAATCGTTACTCTGTCAGCCAAGAACCCAATGAATCAGATGATGCATATCTCAAACGTATTCAATCACTGGAAACCAACACATATAACCCTGATATTTTCAAAGATAAAGCATCAAATGAAGAAAATAAAAAATTTATGACTAACTTAAGAAATGTTGTTAGGGATGAAGTAAGAATATCTGATATAGTGAAATCATTTAATGGAAAACCAGAAGAAGTTTATATTATAAATAACAATTGGAAAGAAATAGAAGAGCAATTAAAAAAGAAATTTGGACCCAATAATCCAAGAACACCATTTGCTGAATACACTAAAGAAATTGAAGATGTTATAGATAATCTTGTCCATAAACAATATGGAACAACATTAATACCAACAAATACAGCAACTAGTGCAACATCACTATGTAATGCAACAGCACCAGTAGGAACTCCGACTGTTTTAAATAATACTGGTGGCGCCGTTACCGATTTTGAATCCATTGTTGAAAACGGAGCATTATATATTAATAATAAAAGGTTGGGGAAAGCAATATGGGTCAGACTTGCTAAACATAGTAGTAAAGAGTTTATAGCGTTTTCAAATGGAGACAATATAGAGGGAGCATTTAGAACATTTGTACATACATCAGGATTTAGTAATTTTCACTTTAATCGAATATTGGATATATTAGATTTAAACGCCAATACAGAGGTAAAAGACCAATTATTTGGACCAGTATATAATGTAACACCAATGATTGCATTTTTGAAAAATACAATAGGTTTACCAGTACCAGCAGGCAAAATCATTACTGATAATGGTGGTGTGTTCATGAAAGGTTGGGGAATGAAACACGACGAAGACGTACCAAAACTTGCAAATTTTGGAAAAAATATAATATTACTAAATAAATTATATTATAAAAATATATTAAGTGTCAAAGATAAAAAAATGCATTCTGTGGAGCACATGCCAAATGTTAAAGTAAGTGACACATTAGCCGATATTATATTTAATATGTGTAAAAATGCAAATGCTAATAAACCAACCAAAGAAACGTTAGACACGTTGAAATCATCAGAAAGGGTATTATTTGACTTGTTATTATACGTTAGCGGTCTTTCTAAATCCAAAAGTATAAGTGCTGTATCAGGAAATTCAAAAGATAAACATATAAAAGAATTAAAAGAAAGATTAAAACTAGTTGAGGCAGAAATTCAAGCTGGTAACAATAACCCAGTTGTAAAAGCAGAATTGAAGGACATTGTAAATAAATTAGTTTTATATCATGTAATCAGTCAGAATAATGGAAAAGAATATTTACAACAATTTTAAAAAATATATATAAAATATATATATAATATGAATTTTTATTTTAAAAAAAAATATTATATATCACAATATTATATATATGTATCATTCAACAGGTGTAGGAAAATTAAGCCCATCTCAGATGAGCAAATTAAGAAATGGTCACGCAGTCAGAATTAAATCAGGATCTGGAAATACTTTACATTTAACAGATCCACAAATAAAAAAACTACAATCAGCCCATAAAAAAGGCGCTGCTTACACAATAACATTTCA
>JBBALV010000072.1:0-3302 GCA_040402815.1 Flavobacterium sp. | reverse complement strand
TTATCTATTCCACTTGCCCTAATCTACCTTCTACACCTTTTCACTACTTTTTTATTATCCTTGGCTTTTTATCTATTGTGAGTTACTCCTGGTCATCAAAGTATAGATGCTGAGGGAGGACACCAGGGGCAGTTGAGCGCCGAGATACAGGCGTCTCATAGCCAAAGCTCGAGCGACGCACCGAGGGGACCTTCGTCTTTCTAGACACGTTCTCCAGCGTATCAAGGGCATTACCAATAAGCTCAAGGAAGTGCTCACGGTAATAGAGATCCTTGAACTTATCACCTGAGACAATAATGCGTGGCATAGCGGGAAGTGTAACCTGAACACTCTTATATGCCTCCTCATCAAGCGCCTGGTTCTTAAATAGCATGTAGAGGTAATCCATAACACGCTGACGGTAAAGCCCACGCACAACGTGAGTAATAGGGCTACCGTTGTTCTGGTCCTTGTAGACAATCTCAAAATCACCCAGGTCAAGGTTCTTGAAGATCGTTACGGTATCGTCATTGAGCTTGCTGTTCTCGTTCATCAGGTAGATCATAATGGAGGTATCAGAGTGAGCCATTTGAGTAGTATGCTAACATATACCACTTAAACGCATTCAATTTTTGCGGCCGGCCGTTTTTGCTCACTGCTGTCTGTATGAGAAGCCACTGGCACTCTTTATTCTTTGAACCTGTTGAGCCACCTTCACCTTCGTTTCGGTAATTGATCTCATGGAATTAGGAACCAGGGGTGTAATTCTATTCTTATATACAAGTTCATCAAGTGTTGGTCTATGTGGTTGAAATGTCTGAGCACGTATCTCTGCTTGAAAAGGTGTATATGCAACTGGTTCTAATAGAGGATTTCTTGAGTTTCTGTCTAGCCGTGAAAGATAATTATTATTGAGGGCACCTGTCCTATTCGCTGAAGATGTCTGAATCGCAATTGCCTGTGGTGTTACTAGATTATGCGCAGTCCTACTTAGAAGATATGCTCTTTCTTTTGCAATATCAGCAACCTGTCGCGCCCTATCCATAGCAGCATTAACTGTCCATGCTACAGATTGAAGTTGTGATACATTACCAATGACAGTAGCATTTAGAGCACTCCATATTAATACTAAAACAGAATTTGCATCTGAATAAACCTCGGATGATTTTACTTCAGCTTGAGATGCCTGTGATAATAATCCATTCATTGTATTTGATGCTCTTAGTGTAATAGCAACTGCTGAATATGCTGATGAATTAGATGTAACCTTTCTTACAGTATCCATAGCACTATTTATGAGTTTCAGTGAATTCTTTGCGATAAGAATAATTGATGAATCTGGTGTAGTATTTAGCATAAATTGTGTCTTCAAATATATAAGGGCGTTTGATACAGTTCTTGCATTTACAGCTGATATATCTGCATGTAATGCTACCTTCTTTACTGCATTTCCTACATTAATTGCTTCTGTATATATCTGAGTTGGAGAAAGGGTATATTCACTTGGAAAAGATAAGGCTGTCCCATAAGATCGCATTGTTGAGGCTGACTGTATTAAGAAATTAATAGTTGCATCTGAATTATACATTAGTTTGTCATTTAATCTAGCAGTCGCATCTAGACTAGATGCAATATTACCTGCCTCCGCTACAGATGATATTATAGTAGCAGAGCTATTCTGATTTAATGATATAGCCTGAATAAATGCATTAATAGATACAATGGCATTATTTGTTACATTTATAGCATTATTTAGAGGAGGAGATGGGACATTTTGTGTTACAAGAAGTTCTTTACCTGCTATATAATAAAGTGGGTCTGCTAGATTATTTATTACAGCCTTTACTAAGCTATTAAATGCAGCTGTAACGGCTAAATTTCTGGTAACTGTTGCAGATTTAACAATGGCATTTCCTAATATCCCCTGTGTCTTTAATATATATTGTAAGGCGTTTGACTCTGCTAAAGTAGTATTGTTAGAGGCGTCTGTTTTAACATTGCCTAGGATGGTAGACATAGAAGAAAGGCTTACATTATCAATTGGGTTTATATCTGGGGTTGACATTGCAAGCGAGGCAATATTCTTTTGCTCATTTATTCTATCAACCACTAAACCGGCAGCCTCAACAGATAAATGTGCGCTATATGAAGCATCGCAACACAGTTTATAAATAGCATTGGCATTTGTATAGGAGACATTTGCATAGTCTGATAATTCTTGGTTTACAGAATTTACTCTAGATGATGCATTAGTATATACTATGGCATTAATCTGATTTTCTAAAGACGATGCGGCTATAGTAGCAGTTCTTTCTTTCTGAATATTATATGAAGCGTATGCAGCATCCTGTTGAGAATTAATATCAACTTGTGCGGCAGTATAACGAAGTTGGGCAAGGATTAACTCCTGTTGATCATTGTACGATCTTCCCAAGGCAGCCATTAGCCCAGTTGGATAACTACCCGCGATGTCAAGCGATACTCTGCTGCCAACTTGATTTCCTCCAAATGCAGTGCTCATCTATTCTATGCTTATAAAATATAAGACTAGAATATATTTATAAAGAGTTATGTGTCGGAAGTGAAATATGTATTCTTAATGATACGAGCTTTCTCTACAGCAGATTTATGGATAGGTTCCTCAAGTGAAATACGCACCCTTAAGTTATGTCTATCAAGTTCATTAAGAAGTTCATTCTTATCGGATGATGTATTAAGTATGTGTGATAGGTTTGTTGATAGTGTCAGTAGTAACGATGGGTCTACCTGTCCTGTTTCTGGTGAAGTTGATTGAACTAGTAAGGCCTTTCTATTATTAAATGTTTTAGGAGGACTATATTTATAGCTTTCAAGTAGTAATTTCTTCCTATTTGAGGCAGCAATAACAATATCTCTATATGTATCTAAATGATTTACTAGGCATGTTTCTTTAATTTCAAGGGGTTGAGGGGCTGTATAGATAGGGACAGAATTATCTTCATCATAGTTAAAAATATTCTGTGAGCTGTTTGTAATATTAGCAACTTGTTCAGATAATATTATTTGTTGCATAATATCTTTAGCCCTCTTTTCAGCTAGTTGAATTGCTTGTTTATTTACTATATTCTTTGGCTGAACTGATTGCTGTGAGATAACTGGGTGCCGTGTATTATATTGTAGTTGTTGCATAGATGTAGCTGCCATAGCAGATGCTCGGGATGCTACCGCAATAGCGTGTTTAGTTGCAGATAAACGAGAGGCATCTGCGTTTAACTTAGCCCCCCTATTTGCATAACAACCATCTGAGAATGTAGGAACTGGTGGGCTAGAATTATTATCATAAT
>JBBALV010000071.1:0-3395 GCA_040402815.1 Flavobacterium sp. | reverse complement strand
TTCTCTTGAATATGGATACCGAAGAAGATGACGAAATAGGTATTGGTTGTGCAGGTGGAATTGATGTTACTGCCAATAGAAGTTATAATCAAGAAGAAACTCCCGAGGGCTCTGTAGGGTATACAATTACTGTGAAAGGGTTAAATGGAGGTCACTCTGGTATGGATATCCACAAAGGTTTAGGTAATGCCAATAAAATTATGAACCGTTTATTGTTTGATGGTTTCGAAAATTTTGGACTACAAATTGCTGAAATTTCAGGCGGTAGTTTGCGTAATGCTATTCCTCGCGAAAGCAATGCTAAAGTTATTGTAGCTTCTATGTATGATGAAGCTTTTGTATTTGATATGCAAGAAATAATTGGAGATATCAAAGCCGAATTTAAAACCATGGAACCTAACTTAACTATTGAAATCGTAAAAAGCGATTTGCCAAGTAAAGTAATGGATTTAGGAGTTCAAGAAGGATTGCTTCGCGGAATTTATGCTGCTCACAATGGAGTTTATACGATGACTGCAGATATTAAAGATCTAGTAGAGACATCTAATAATATTGCTCGTGTTATTGTTAAAGATGGCGAAATAACGATTCAAAATTTAACGCGTTCTTCTGTTGAAAGTTCAAAATATGATTTAGCTAATGCTTTGCGTTCGGCATATGAATTGTTTGGTTGCGAAGTTACTCTTGCTGGAAGTTATCCTGGATGGACTCCAAATGTAAATTCAGAAATATTAGACCTTTTGGTTAAAATTTATGAAAGACAAAACGGATCCAAACCAAATGTTGCCGCATGTCACGCAGGATTAGAATGCGGAATTCTTGGAACTAATTATCCAGGAATGGATATGATTTCTTTCGGACCTACCATTCACGGTGCGCATAGTCCAGACGAAAGAGCAAGTATTTCTTCTTCTCAAAAATTCTGGAAATTTGTATTGGAGATATTAGAGAATATTCCGGTTAAGAATTAAGAAAATATAAAATTTTTTAAAAATGAAATCCCGAGGTTAACTCGGGATTTTTTACTTTATATTCTTCAAATGGCGAGTAGCCATAAACATTTTTTAAGTTTGGTTTTAACGTTAGGCCGCTTGGCGATGTGGCGGATTAAGGAAGCCTAGACTTTCGGTTGAATACTGAACTTTCAGACACAAAACCAACTTCAAATTAAGCCCAAACCCGACATATTGCCAAACGGCGGTAGCTGTTGCGCAACCCTATTAAAAATCAAAATTTCAAAAAAAGAATAAAATTAAACCTCGTTTAAGTCAATTTAAGCGAGGTTAATTTTTGGATTTAAGTTGAGTTTTGCAAAAAAGGAAAGGCTTAAAAACAAGCTTTTCAAGTTATAGAAAACGGTTTTCTGAGAAATTGATGCTTTTGTTTCTATTTCGCATAGAACTCCAGCTTTTGTTTTGACTTTTTTGGTGATAAACTTCAAATATTTTTTGAGATTATAGGTTAATGCTGCCATCAAAACGTGTTTGTTGGCTTGCTTGATTCCTCTTGTGTTTACTCGCTTCATATTGGTAAAATTGACCAATGTTCCAATTACAGGTTCTACCGTTTTGCTTCTCACACGTACCATTTTCTTGGCATAATAGGGGTTTTGTGTGAGTTTTTGGTGCATGCGGTCGTAATGTTCTTTATGAATGCTATCGTCTATCTTTTTGAACTTGGTGGTTTTTCCGCAGCATTGTTCTCGCAGTGGACAATTTTTGCAAGAACTCTCACTACTTCTGTACGTGCGTTTGGTGTAGCCTTTGCTATCGGTTTTTTCGCCTTTAAAGGGTAAAATAGCTTTGTTTCCTCCTTCTTTTATACATTCATATTGATGCAATTCTTTATTAAAAATAAAGCCTTCGCGCTCGGGTTTGTATTGTCCGAAGTTGGGTATGTAGGCATTGATATTTTTTTGATGCAAATACTTTAAAGCTTCTCCACTACTATAACCGCCATCGGCTAAAAGCTCTTCCAGTTCAATGCCGTTTTCGTTAAGGTTTTTTTCTGTAAGTTCTACTATTTTTTCGATACACTGGCTGTCCCTTTTATCTGCAAAATCAGAACAGGCACCTGTTATTACATGATGAGCATCGTCTACGGCAATTTGTCCAAAATAGTTTAATTGACGTGCTTTGCCGGGCTTTACACTCACTCTTGCATCACTATCTGTGGGGGAATAATGCGTGTGATTCGATACAAATCTCGGGCGTATTAAATTACCGTGTTCATCTATTTTATCGATGTTGAAGTTGGGATTGGGTTGGTCTTTATAGGCTTCTTCTTTCCAAGCGTGGTGCTGTTCTACTAATTTCTTTCTGGTGCTTGTGGTTTTGAATTCGCTATTTTCTTCCAATTCATTTACAAAGGCACTGGCATCTTCCAGAACTTCTTTCTCTACCAAACTATCCATACTGGCATTGGCTTTGATGAAAACGCTGTCTACAGCTTGACGTTTGCCTCGAATCATCCCTTTGGAAACGCATAGTTTTAAAACGGATTTGAATAAGGTTAAAAATACTTCTTCTCCATACAACTGTCGGGTCCTACTAATGGTGCTGTGCCAAGGCAATGCTTCATCAATGTCATAGCGAATAAACAAACGAACATCCAAACAATTGGAGCAATATTCGATGAGTTTTCTATCCGAATTAATATTGTTCAAATAACCAACCAAACAGATTTTAAAGAATACTACGGGGTCAATACTTTCTTGACCTTCGTCTCCATAATACTGGGCTGTGGCTTTATATAAAAAATGAAAATCGATAGCTTTATCAAGCAATCTATAAAAATTATGCTCTGGTATCATGTCCTGTAAATGAACTTGATAGAGCATTTTTGGCGTGAGTTCTTTTCTTCCTTGCATGATTTAAAAATACAATTTTCTGTACTTTTTTGCAAGTGTTTTTTACTATATTTGTTGGAGTTGTGCAACAAGCACAGCCGTTTCTCGCAATTGCGAATTTTGTGGTAAGTTCACGTTTACGTTTCGCAAGAATTTTTATCTTAGTGGAAAATTAGCAGTTACGAAGTTCGCCACTTCTTGAAGCAGCGGAACGTAAAAACCAAAATCTAAAGTTGTCTATGGCTACTCGCCATTAGGAGAGTATAAAGTAAAAATCCCGAGTGAACCTCGGGATTTTTTTATTATTTACTCAAATACATTTTTCGTCTTGAATATAATTCATAAAACTGATCGTCTTTTAAATCGTCAATAAATAAAATGCTTTCACCTGTTGATTTCATTTCTGGACCTAAAGCTTTATTCACATTTTGGAATTTACTAAAAGAGAAAACTGGTTGTTTAATAGCATAACCTTTTAACTGAGGATTAAATTTAAAATCGGTTACTTTGTTTACTCCTAGCATCACTTTGGTAGCATAATTCACGT
>JBBALV010000070.1:0-3424 GCA_040402815.1 Flavobacterium sp. | reverse complement strand
ATTAGTTATATGAATTGCCGTTTAGGATGGGTTAAAATACTACCCAATCGATTAAATAATTATTATCCAAATTCCTGGAGAATATTGAATTACTGATTTTTATAAATTACATATTAGTTTAATGAGTAATTTTATATCTTTTTTTGCATTTAGATTTTGTAAATTTGTCCTCCTTGAAGAAGTGCATTTTATACCTGATTCTAGCTTTTGGACTATTTAGCCAAACGGATGCCATTGGAGCAAAGGGCAAAACTGTGGCTAAAAAAGGACAGACCACCAAAAAGGCAACGACCAAAAAGAAGACAACTAGCAAATCTTCTAAGTCCAAAAAAGGATCTAAAAAGAAATCTAGCAAGTATTCGAAATCAAAAAAGAAAAGTTCAAAATCAAAGAAATCGGTGGCCAAAGTTGCGCCAGTTGTTAGAACTGCTCAATGGCAAATGATTGCTCAAAATAAAGAACAATCTAGGATTAAAGATAGTGTTCAAAAAACAAATTTAGTTCAAGTTAGTACAACCGCGAACGAAGGTTATTTTGCAAGTTTCTTCTCTAATCAAAAAAAAGCAGCCACTTTTCAAACCTTAAACGGAACTGCTGCAGTATTTAAAAGCATGAGTGGTTGGCAGGATAATAAATTTTATATTTTAACCAATGAATTACCTGTGGGTACCATTGTTAGAATTACCACATCCGATTTTAAAAGTATTTGTGCTAAAGTAATCAATGCTTTACCTGAAGTAGGCAATGCCATTCAGTATCGATTAAATGATGCTGCTGCTGCTATTTTAGGCGTGACCAATAAGACCTTTCAAGTGTCTGTGACTTATTAATTATTTACAATCCTATTTATGAAATTAAAATGCCTTGTTAGTTTGTTATTTTTAACAACTACGATAATGAGTTGCGCTCAAAACAATGCTTCCAATACATCTAATGAATTAACCATCAGTAGCAAAGCCTTTAGTGCTGCAGTTGCACAGCCAGGCGCACAAATTTTAGATGTGCGCACTGCAGGTGAATACCAGTCTGGTCATATAGCAAACGCTTTACAAGCAAATTGGTTAGATCCTAAAGAATTTAAAAATAGAACACAGCATTTAGATAAGTCAAAAATGATTTATATCTATTGTCAATCTGGAGGACGAAGTGCTTCTGCACAAGCTGCTTTAATGGAAGCTGGCTTTAAAGTGGTGAATTTAGAAGGAGGGATGAGTAATTGGCGTATGCAGCAAATGCCTGTGGAAGGCGTTGGCAATGCAGTCCAAATGCGTGTTACAGATTTCGAAAAAGTGTTACAAACGAATCAATATGTTTTAGTGGATATTGGTGCTGTATGGTGCCCACCTTGTAGAAAGATGCAACCTATTATGGATGCATTAAAACAAACACCACCTAAACCATTTTATTTTTTAGCAGTGGATGGTGGCCAAGATATGGATGTGATGAAATCGGTGAAGGCTGACGATCTTCCAACATTTATTTTATATAAAAATGGCGTAGAAGTTTGGAGAAAAGTGGGTGTTGCACCAAAAGAAGATTTTGAGAAAGCGTTTGGATTATAAGAGATGCTTAATCATTGATTGTGATTGAAGCAGATTCAATCATTCAATTCAATAAATCATTTTTAGTCAACTTTTTTATAGCCTCTCAAAAAATCTGCAATAGGCATTCTTTTTTTTCCTTCCCACTGGATATCGTTCAATTGAATGTACCCATCACTGCAAGCAAATCTTGCATAAGTCTTTCCATCTGTCACAAAACTCCCAACGGGTTCTTTTGGATTTTCATGGACAATACTTGTGCTAAATAATTTAACAATCTTGCCATCCACTTTAGTTAAGGCACCAGGGAAGGGTGCAAGCCCTCTTATTAAATTGTGAATTTGTGCAATAGGCTGCTGCCAATCGATTTGACAATCCTTTGTAAATATTTTTGGGGCATGTAAAATGGCGAGTGTTTCTTCCTGAGGTTTAGTTTCAATTGTACCTGCTATCAATCCATGCAAAGTTGTAACAAGTGTTTGTGCTCCAACTTCCATCATCGTATCATGTAATTCGCCTGCAGTCATATCTGGGGTGATAGCAATGCGTTCTTGTAATAATATGTCTCCAGTGTCTATTGCATGTTGCAATCTGAATGTCGTCACACCAGTTTCTTTTTCTCCATTGATGATGGCCCAATTGATTGGCGCAGCACCTCTGTATTTAGGAAGTAAAGAGCCATGCACATTGAGGGTGCCCATAGGAGGGTATGACCAAATTGATTCTGGTAACATTCTAAATGCGACCACTATTTGAATATCTGGTTGCCATGCTTGAATCTGTGCAAAAAATTCGGGTGATTTTAATTTTTCTGGTTGTGCAATTGGTAGCTGATGTTCAAGGGCGAATTGCTTCACTGCACTTTGTTGCAATTGCATGCCTCTTCCTGCCGGCTTGTCTGGCGCAGTGACTACACCCACCACATTCATTTTGGCATCTAGTAGTGCTTTTAATGAAGCAACTGCAAAAGCGGGGGTTCCCATAAATACGATTCTTGGACTGGCATTCATCTTGCAAAGTTAACTAGAATTTAGTACTTTTGCCCTTTGCACCCTAAGTGCTTTATTTAAAAAAATCAATATGCAACAAGTAAAAAATGGGGATACCATTCAAGTGCATTACCACGGTAAATTAACGTCTGGTGAAACATTTGACTCTTCTGAAGGAAGAGCCCCGCTGGAATTTGAAGTTGGATCTGGTATGGTAATCCCTGGTTTTGATAATGGGGTTTTAGGAATGACAGTAGGAGAAAAGAAAACAATTCATATTCCATTTATGGAGGCATATGGTCCTAAACAACCAGAAATGATTGTTGAATTTCCAAAAACACAGTTCCCTGCAGATTTAAATCCTGAAATTGGGATGGCATTAACTATGAATAATGGTCAAGGTCAACAATTTCAAGTGACAGTAGTAGAAGTGAAAGAGGAAGTGGTTGTATTAGATGCAAACCATAGTCTTGCTGGTCAAGATTTAACTTTCGATCTTGAATTAGTTGGGATCACACCAAAGTCTACCATCATTATGCCTTAATAATAGGTTAAAGATGTTTAAAAAAAGGCATTCCGTTGATTCGGGATGCCTTTTTTAATACCTTCACATAGCAAAATACAAAGTATGGAATGGAATGCGTTTGGGGTGGCTGAAAGGTTGATGCGTTATGTGCAAATAGATACACAAAGTGATCCGAATAGTGTCTCTTTTCCTTCGACCGAAAAGCAAAAAGAGTTATCTAAATTATTACTACAAGAGTTGCTTGATATAGGTTTAGTCGATGCTACAATGGATACCAACGGCTATGTGATGGCTACAATTCCTGCAACCATCGAGCCAGCTGAATTAGCAGCTTTAAAATTACCTGTAATTTGTTTTTGTGCACATGT
>JBBALV010000069.1:0-3450 GCA_040402815.1 Flavobacterium sp. | reverse complement strand
TGCTGAATTGAAACAAAAGATTGAAGATTTGACTAAAGAAGTACATACATTAAGAGCAGAAAATATTGAACTCCGTACCAAATTAGGCATCACTAATGAAAGTCACCAAGATAAGTAACAAAGGGTTAGAGTTAATTAAGAAGTATGAAGGCTTTAAAGCGAAGCCTTACCTTTGCCCAAGTTCGGTGCCGACTCTTGGTTTTGGTTCTACCTATTATGAGAATGGTACTAAAGTTAAGTTAACAGATCCTGCTATTACAAAAGAACGAGCCACAGAACTTCTGATGGCTCTTTTAGTTCCCTTTGAGAAAGCAGTAGATTCCTATTGTGTAGATTCAATCAATCAGAACCAGTTTGACTCACTTTGTTCTTTTGTTTATAATTGTGGTTCTAATGCACTAAAGACCTCTACCCTACTAAAGAAGATTAACAAGAATCCCCAAGACGTTACAATTCGTAACGAGTTCATGAAATGGAATAGGGGAGGAGGCAAGGTACTTGCAGGATTAACTAAAAGAAGGCAAGAGGAGGCTGACTTATACTTCTCTTAAACAACTAATCACAAACAACATGAAAAATCTAACGTACCTAATCGGTATCATTCCGATTTGTTTAGCTTTATCTTGTAAACCAGTTAAAAACATTACTACTACAAGTGTAGTAACGGTTCACGATACCATTCGTGATACTCGTATTGTTGAAAGATACAAGGCTATCACAGATACTCTCTTAATAGACAATCCTTGCGATTCTTCGGGCATTCTAAGCAACTTTTATAGCAAATTGATAATACCACAAGGCAAGGTAATTATAAGGTCTTACAAGGGCAGTATTCAAGCCACAGTAGATATAGATTCTATTGAATCTGTCTATGAAACTAAATACAAATCATTGGTGAGAAAAAGTGATACAAACACACAAAAGTTCGTACGAATAAATGTGATTCCCTCATGGGCTATCATTACAATCTTAATCGAAACCTTAATTATCTTATTGTACTTGTACTTTAAGTTCCTAAACCCATTTAAATGAAAACATGGAAAGAATTAGTGATTGATGCAATTAATATGCATCGGTCAGAAGGAATTAGTAAGCACCAGGCTTCGCAGAGAGTTGTAGAAGGTACTGAACATAATCCTGAAAACATCAGAAAGTCAATGTACAAGTATGAAAAGAAGATGGATCATGCAGCTTTAGATGCCGAATCTTCTGCAATGGGATTTCCATTAGATAACGTATCATCTTATTGGTTGAAATCTAAGCATATCTCTGTTCACGTTAAAGGTGATACTAAGACTACTGATTACTTTGCTGAAATAGAAAAGATAGTTAGTGGTTATAATCCTGATACAATTAGAGAGATACCTAAAGTTGACACACCAACACCTAAAGCAATCAAGGCAACACTTAGTGATATGCACGTTGGTTTAGAGCCTAATCCTAATAACAAATCCTTATTCTCTTACGAGTACAATGCCGAAGTCTTTAAGTCAAACCTTGATAAAGTTTTTAATAGTATTCTCAAGGAATATACCGCTAATGGTAGATTTGATTTGCTTATTATAGATGACTTAGGTGATGGGTTAGATGGATGGGATGGATTGACTACTCGTGGAGGCCACAAATTAGAGCAAAACATGAACAATCAAGAAGCATTCAAGACTTTCGTAGAAGGTAAGTTAATGCTAATTGAGAATTGCATCCAAGCAGGTATTGCTAATGAAGTGTTAGTAAGAAACGTAGCTAATGACAATCATAGTGGTTCTTTTGCTTCTATCGCTAATATGACAATCCAAATGCTTCTTAGTAGAACTTATGGAGAAGATTCGGTTAAGTTTTACATCTTAGAAAGATTTATGGAGCATTTTAAATACGGAATGCACACTTATATCTTGACTCATGGTAAAGACTCCCAGTATATGTTTAAGGGCTTACCTTATGAGTTAAATGATAAGGCTACATCTTTCATCAACGATTACATTGATCACTACGAGATTGACACTCCTTTTATCCACTTAGAGAAAGGTGATTTACATCGTATTGGTTACTCAAGAACTAAAAAGTTTGACTATCGTAATTATATGTCCTTTGCTCCACCATCTGCTTGGGTGCAACATAATTTCGGTGATTGTTATTCAGGATATTCAATTGAGATTATACCAAAGTTTAGTGGAGAGATTTCTCATACTGACTACTACTTTGATTTAAGCAAGAAATTATAGTACCTTCGTAGCATACGTTTTCATGTATGTTTGTTTGGGTTAGGTTTCGGTAAATGGGGGGCAATTGCTCCCTTTTTACTTTTAAAACAAAAATACCCACCAACATAGTCAATGGGTATTCGATAATAGAAACCAAATTAATCTACTATTACTTAGAAAATGCTTTTACGACTGAATATATCTTGCTCACTAATTCTACTGGTTGCTACATCTACATACATATCATGAGTAGCAGTATTACCATCTCTGTTCTTTAAGAAGATATATTCTAATTTATTGTTAAATGTTACATTAGGATTATTATTCTCTCTTGCCTCCTCGTAGGCATAATAATCTTCTCTGTATAAACCTATTACTACTGAAGCCATTTGCTCTATCTTTCCTGATGATCTTAGGTCTGATAACTTAGGTCTATGACTACTTCTACCTTCTGATTGTCTGTTCAATTGTGCAGCACATAAGAATGGTATATTCAGCTTCTTAGACAATGCTTGTATCTTATCGGCTACAGTTCCAACCATTGCTACTTCATTAGAAGCATTAATAGTGTTGTCTGTCATTAGTTGCAAGTAGTCAATCATGACCATCTTAATGTTCTTCTCTCTAACTATCTTTTGTATCATGGATGTTAGATAATTTATATCTCTGTTAGCCCCATCGTACCAAGTAATTGGTAACTTCTCTAACTTAGTTACTGCTTCTGATTGTACACTTGAAAATTGGTCTATACTTATACGACCTGTCTTAATTTTAGAGTAAGGAGTTGGGTTATCTAATTGACCTGAAATCATTCGGTAGATTAATGACATTACAGGCATCTCTAAGGAAAGAAACAAAACATTATAGTTAAGTTCTGCTGCACACCTTGCGTGTTCAAGTAATGTAATAGTCTTTCCTTGTCCTGGTCTTGCAGCAAACAAAATAACATTACCTTTCAACCAACCTCCTGTAATCTCATCTAACTTAGGGAATCCTGTAGGTACTCCTGATAAGTTACCATTAGTCATTACATCACCAAGATTGTTAACTGCTGAAAGTAAAGCATCTTTCATACTCACTACCTCCAAGCTATTATCTTTTACAATCTCATTGCTTACTGCATTATTAATCTTATCTAATAGTGAAAAGTAATCTGATCCATTAAGGATGTCACTACTAATCTCTTTTGATAAAATCAATAAATCTCTTTTACCTTTTAATTCTGCTAACCAAATTAATAACTCTCCTG
>JBBALV010000068.1:0-3503 GCA_040402815.1 Flavobacterium sp. | reverse complement strand
AAAGAATAACATTAAACAATAATGCTACTAATAATAATTGTACTTTTTTATTCATATTGAAGTTATTTATTTACTTATTCTTTAAATTTAGTAGCAATATTAAATATATAATTTTATAAAAAAAAGCCCAAAAGAAAACTTTTGGGCTTTTTTTATAAAATATACTTAAATGGTTTTAAATAAGTATGGACTATTTGTTTTTTAGTCTTTTAAAACCATAAGCTGCTCCTGCTATTGCCAATAATGCAATGCCACCATCTACTGGTACATCCACTGGCTCATCGCCAAATGGATCGCCTGAAGTTGTGGTACTCCCTGGTTGGGCCTGAGCGCCTATCGCAAACATCGTTAATACCAATGTTGCTGCTATTATTCTTTTTATTTTCATGGTATCTTTCTTTTTTATTTTTAAGTTTTTTTGATTGGGTTTGTGAATTTTCCTTTTTTACTTTTATTTTATTTCACAAACTTGATGGTGTTGCTATAGCCTGTTGCGCTATTGGTTACTTTTACCATGTAAACTCCATTGCTTAATTTTTCAATATCTAAGCTTTTGGTTTTACCAACCATATTTGTACTCATCACTTCTTGGCCTGATACGTTGTAAATACTTACTGTTGATTCCTTAAAGTTTACATTGCTTAATGATACATGTAATACATCTACTGCTGGATTTGGATATACTTCCATCTTTGGTGTTAAGCCTGCTAAGGCGTCTTCTATTGATGTACTTGTATTTACAAAGATTACTTCTAATCTTCCATCTACTGTAGTTGCTGCATTACCTTCTTCTACATTAAATTCATAAGTGTTTTTTAACCTTAAATCTGTTAATGTATTATTGTAATTATCTTTTAAGTAAATATTGATATTTGCATCAAAGTCTTCGATTTGATTAAAGTTCATTGTATAAACTCCTGTTTTTGATACCCATGCACCTAAGGCTACTACTTTTGTCTTGATATTTTTTGAATTCAAGTAGTTTACCATTGTGTATTTATCTACTCCATAGTATGAGCTGATATTTACATTGGCATTCATAGCATATTTTAATACATCATCTGTAGCATTAAATTCATCGCTTTTGTTTTCCATAAATCTAATTACAGTCTCATCACGCTCTGTTGAATCTTTTACTAATTGTATTCTCAATGAGTTTTGCTCGCTTGTTTTTAACAACACTGGTGGTGTTGAACTTACTTTCACTGACTCATTTGCTGTTAATACTGGACTTGCTCCATTGGTTTGTACAAAGAATGCTTGACCACTTCCAATATAACGTGTTACGCCATTTATCGTTGTAGTTCCATCAAATGATCCGTAGCTGTTTGTTGATGGGTTAAATACCCAAAAGGTACTTGATACATTTGTTTTGCTCCATCCTGATGCTGCATTCCAATCGATTTGACATGGGAATGGATTTCCTACTAAGTTCCATCCATTTCCTAATCCTGCACTATACGTTACTGGCATACTTACTGGTGTACTTGGATAGGTTCCATTTACCCATATTGTAGTTGCATTTGTTGTTGTTACTGCAGTTGTTAATGAGATTGTTCTGTCTCCTCTTACGTATGTTCTATAACCTAAACCATTTGTTAAGCTTGCATTACCACTTACTGGTGTCCATTTTTTGTTAATATCAGCTCCTCCTGTTGTTGAACTTTCGTTGTAACGGAATAATGATGGTGAATTTGATGTTGACACATCGTAATCAGTTGTGTTACCACCGGTAATTAAGATTCCACGACCTGCTGTTGTGCCTGCATTGTCTCTCCACTGTAAAGTTGTTCCGCCTACTACTGGTGATGATAAAAATCTCCATTTTCTGCCTGTTGCTGGAATATAACGTTCTACTGTGATGTTTCCGGTTACGGCTGCTCCTGAGGTTAATTGGTTAATACGAGCTGTACCTGTTGCACTTGACAATAACGTTAAGTTTCCGCCTGATGCCAATACCGCTGTGCCTGATTGGCTTACTGAGCCTGATACTGATACACCTGCTGATAAGGTTTTTGTTCCGCCATTACCTGATGCTCCAAAACCTAAATTAGCTACACTAAAGCCACTTCCACTTACGCTTTGGTCTGCTGTTTGTTGTGATGAAGTTCCTTCTAAATTCAAAGTACCTGTACTTGCATTTAAAGTACCGCTATTTACCATACTTGTTCCATTCACACTTAAGGTATTTGCGCCCAAATTATGGGTTGCTCCTGATAGTAACTCGTAGTTTCTACATGTTAATGCTCCTGCTCCTAATGTGCCTGTAAAAACTACTGCATCTTTTGATGAACTTGGTACTATCGTTGTATCTGCTCCAGTTCTTACTGATTTTGATACCCATGAGCTGCCATTCCAATAGGTTGGTGTATGACATGATAATTGGTTTATTGTGTTAGCTGTATTACTTACAACACTCACTGAATTTCCTGATCCATCTGTGTAATTCCAACCTGCTGATGGAGCTGCATTATATTTCCATGCAAAATTTGGTGATGCTGTTGTTGAAAATGCTACTGTATTGCTTAATTGCATTTTAAATACCAATACGCGTGAACCTGCTGCTACTGTTGTTCCACTGCCTGCTCCTAAACTTGTGATAGTTTGACGCCAGTATTCTGGGGCTGTTGTTACATAAGCTACTACTGCACTACTTTGTTGGCCTGCTACTAAGCCACTCGATAATTTTGATGTAGTAATTGTTCCGCCATTACGCCATGCTGAATTGGTTAAGAAAGCTATTGTTCCTCCACGTAATTCGAATGACGATGCCCCCTTATTGTACAAATATACATCTACTGTATATGTTGTTGAACTTGTCAAGGTTCCATTCTCTAATCTCCACTCAAAAGTGGGTAACTGTGCATATAATGACAACCCTAGTGTCAACATAAATGCCATTATTATTGTTATTTTTTTCATTTCTGTGTTTTATTTGTTTTTATAGGTTTACAAATTAATGGAAAAGAAAGGCAATAAAATTGCCTTTCTTTTTCTCTATTATGGATGGAATGAGAATACTGAGTTACTACTGTTCAAATCTAACATTGGGTAATCTCCGAAATCTACTGAGCTATCACCATTTAAATCTGTTGCAAAATAACCTACATCACTATTGCTACTTCCTAAATCTAAATCTGGGTAATCTCCAAAATCTACTGAGCCATCTTGATTGATATCTCCACCATATATTAAATATACGCCTGATCCATCATCTATCATATTGTCTCCAAAAGCTTGGCTTACGCCACTACTAAAGTCGTAGTTTGTGGTACTACCTATCAATATACTATCGCTACTCCATGTCTCTATTGAGTTACGGTGTTTGATTACTACATAGTATTTATTTCCTACCGCGCTTCCTGGGAAAGTTAAACTTGCTTGACCTATTGTGCTTAAGGTATCTCTTACACTATAAGCTAAGCTGTAATCTGGGTTGTGTAATTCTACTGTAATTGTATCGGCTACCGTTGGTGAGCTTACTCCATCTGCATTAAATGGTG
>JBBALV010000067.1:0-3542 GCA_040402815.1 Flavobacterium sp. | reverse complement strand
AATAAAAACATGACTGCTACTTTAGAAAGACGCGAAAGCGCAAGTTTATGGGAACGTTTCTGCTCTTGGATTACTAGCACTGAAAACCGTTTATACATCGGTTGGTTTGGTGTTTTAATGATCCCTACATTACTTACAGCTACAACTGTATTCATCATTGCTTTTGTTGCTGCACCTCCAGTAGATATCGATGGTATTCGTGAACCAGTTGCTGGTTCTCTACTATACGGTAACAACATCATCACTGGCGCTGTAATTCCTTCTTCTGCTTCTATCGGTATTCACTTCTACCCTATCTGGGAAGCTGCTTCTCTTGACGAGTGGCTATACAACGGTGGTCCTTACCAACTAATCGTTGATCACTTCTTACTAGGCGTTTGTGGTTGGATCGGACGTGAGTGGGAATTCAGCTACCGTTTAGGTATGCGTCCTTGGATTTCTGTTGCTTTCACAGCTCCTGTTGCTGCAGCTTCTGCTGTTTTCCTAGTTTACCCAATTGGACAAGGTAGCTTCTCTGATGGTATGCCTCTAGGTATCTCCGGTACATTCAACTTTATGCTTGTGTTCCAAGCTGAGCACAACATTCTTATGCACCCATTCCACCAACTAGGTGTTGCAGGTGTATTCGGTGGTTCTCTATTCTCTGCTATGCACGGTTCTCTAGTTACATCTAGTTTAATTCGTGAAACTACTGAGAACGAATCTGCTAACTACGGTTACAAATTCGGTCAAGAAGAAGAAACTTATAACATCGTAGCTGCTCACGGTTACTTTGGTCGTTTGATTTTCCAATATGCTAGCTTTAACAACTCTCGTGCGCTTCACTTCTTCTTAGGAATGTGGCCAGTTGTAGGTATTTGGTTTACAGCTCTAGGTGTTATGACAATGGCATTCAACCTTAACGGGTTTAACTTCAACCAATCTGTTGTAGATAGCCAAGGTCGTGTAATCAACACTTGGGCAGATATCCTTAACCGTGCTAACCTAGGTATGGAAGTTATGCATGAACGTAACGCTCACAACTTCCCTCTAGACCTTGCTGCTGGTGAATCTCTACCTGTAGCTCTTACAGCTCCAGCTGTAGTTGGCTAAGATAGTTATAAAAGTCCTATAATAAAAAGCCTTGGAATTTCCAAGGTTTTTTTATTTTATAAGGATTCTTTTTGATACTATGAATTTGATATAATTTATTTTTATTATATGGTTTACATAAAATGTCTAAACTTCAAACAATATTGTTTAATATATTCATAAACTTTACAGCGATTTTATTAGGTTTTTTTTTAGCAATTAATTTATCAACAATTTTAGGTCAAACCGGTGATTGGGGAGTACTCTCCTCAGGTCTTTTTGCAGCTGCAGTGGAAACTGTAAGTAGAATTGTATATAAAACTAAAAAAAACTTCTGTTTTTAAAAGAATCTAAATTTACTAATCGATTAAGTAGAGGAATTACTCTCCTTAATAATTTAAAGATAGGGATTTTATATGGTTTTTTTGTGGAATCTTTTAAATTAGGGAGCTAGTGATTTTTATTACAGATTATTACATTTACATTTTTTTACCGTTGTTTCGTTTATGATTATTTATGATAGAAACTATCAATATACGACTGATTAAAGTAATTAACAGTTAAAACAGTTTAAATTTTATAAATACGGAGAACTCTTATGGCTCTTGATGCATTTTCTAAAGTAGTTACAAACGCAGACGCAAAAGCAGCTTACGTAGGTGGTGCTGATCTACAAGCTCTTAAAAAATTCATTTCTGAAGGTAACAAACGTTTAGACGCTGTTAACTCTATCGTTTCTAACGCTAGCTGTATCGTATCTGATGCTGTATCTGGTATGATTTGCGAAAACCCAAGCCTAATCTCTCCAAGTGGTAACTGCTACACAAACCGTCGTATGGCTGCATGTCTACGTGACGGTGAAATCATCCTTCGCTATGTTTCTTACGCTTTACTATCTGGTGATTCTTCTGTTTTAGAAGATCGTTGCCTTAACGGTTTAAAAGAAACTTACTCTTCTCTAGGTGTTCCAGCTAACTCTAACGCAAGAGCTGTTAGCATTATGAAAGCATGTGCAGTTGCATTTGTTAACAACACAGCTTCTCAACGCAAACTTTCTACACCTCAAGGTGATTGTTCTGCTTTAGCAAGTGAAGTTGCTGGTTACTTCGACAAAGTTAGCGCAGCTATTGGTTAATTTAGTCTTTTAAAGAATGCTACCTTATTCTTATAAGGTGGCATTTTCTATTCCAAATCATTAGTACTACGAACAAATAGATTTTTTTTTATAAGACTTTTCTTTTCTATACGATTACAATATTTTAAATTTTTTATCAGAATAATATGGATTTTCTCATTAAATATATAAAAAATTCGTTAGATAATATCGTTTTTCTAAGTTTGTTCTTAGCTGTATTAAGTTATTGGATAAGTGTTACATTTCCAAAATTGAAGATAACTAACAAACTCGGTTTTACAAATGTTTTTATCTCAAATTTATTTATTAGCATAATTTTAGGTTGGAGATGGATTGAGAGTGGATACTTTCCATTGAGTAATTTGTATGAATCTTTATTGTTTTTTACCTGGGGAATTACTCTTGTAACTTTATTGGTAGAAACCGCGACATCCTTGTTACTCATTGGAGCTGTGACAACACCACTCTCAATGTTCATAATTGGATTTGCAACATTGTCTCTTCCAGATGGTATGCAGAAAGCAGCACCTTTGGTTCCTGCGCTAAAATCAAATTGGTTAATGATGCATGTTAGCATTATGATGTTTAGTTATTCGACTTTAATAATTGGTTCTCTACTGTCGATTGTCTTCTTAGTTTTAACTCAAGGGAAGCAAGTTTCCTTAAAGGGTAGTTCAATTGGTATTGCATCTGATGTAGAACCGAATCAATACAATATAGAGATTCGTAACGAGGTATCTATCAATACTGGGATGAGCGAAGGGATTCTAGAAAAAAAATTAAGTCTACTAGAAAGTTTGGATAATTTAAGCTACAGAATTATAGGACTTGGATTTCCATTACTAACAATTGGTATTATTGCCGGGGCAGTTTGGGCGAATGAAGCTTGGGGATCTTATTGGAGTTGGGATCCAAAAGAAACTTGGGCTCTTATAACCTGGCTTGTGTTTGCAGCCTACTTACATACAAGAATTACAAAGTCATGGCAAGGAAAAGGACCTGCAATTTTAGCATCTATAGGATTTATAGTAGTTTGGGTATGCTATTTGGGAGTAAACTTTTTAGGAAAAGGCTTACATAGTTACGGTTGGATTATTTAAGTAGTAAATGTAAAATAAAAGATACATAGAAATCACTCACTTATTTTGATTAGGTTGCATCGTAGTAAAAAGTACTTTACAATAGTTTTATTATCATCTAAAAAATTAACTTTCTCTGACTACTACAGACAGAATATGAATACAGAGTTACTAATATCCGTAGTTCCACAAACAGCCATATGGTCTGCTAAAACAGCATCCATAATGATTAGTTCAAATATATTCTGCATTGTTGC
>JBBALV010000066.1:0-3557 GCA_040402815.1 Flavobacterium sp. | reverse complement strand
TATTTGGAGCTGGTGGGATTTGAACCCACGTCCACTATAGATTATACAATATATTCATTCACAAGCTTAGTGTCATACAGAATTTGAAACGAATTAATTTTTTTTTCTTTAATTTCAGCTTGGAATTTTAATTATTCCTATTTAATTTATTTTTTACGCTAATTTATTAGTTTTTTTTCAAATATTTATGCTATTGCATGAATATTAGAGAATCTTACTATATTATTTGCATTTATTATTTAGATATTTTTAACAAGAATTATCTAATCTTGGCTTGCATCACATTATTGTACCTTCTAGAATGTCGATACCATTACAGCCCCAATCTCTATGAATTTATTTATACCATAATAAAAATTATATAATAATATTTTTATAAGAAATTAATTTTATAGGCATGGCGGGAATTGAACCCACGACCATCAGGTCCGGAATCTGACACTCTATCCACTGAGTTACACGCCTTTATAGACAGAATGATTATAACATATTATTCAAATTCTAATTCATCCATGTAGGTAAGTAAACTCCAATAGATATCTTGATATTTTATTTGACAATTTTTCTTCTCTTATCTTTCCTATTCCATTGCATAGTAAACAATGATTAGTAAACATATCATAGACATTTCTTCCTTCTCTTTGTTTTGTAATTTCTACTAATCCTATTTCGGAGATTTGTATAATTTGACTACCTGAAAAATTTGATTGTAACTGTGTATTTAAATATTCGAGTAAAGCTAATTGATCATCTTGGTTACTCATATCAATAAAGTCTATTACAATGATACCACTAATATTTTTTAGTTTTATTTGATGAATAATCTTTTTACTTGCTGCTATATTCATCCACAAGATAGTTTCTCTAGATGAACCAAATTTGTTAAAAGATCCTGAGTTTACGTCTATGGATGTAAATGCTTCGGTTTTTTCTATTATTATATGTCCACCTGTATTTAATTGTATATCTGATTGAAGTCCATTTTTTATAATATTTTCAATGTAATAATGATATTTTTTAGATGTTTTGTTATTGCAATATTCTATAAAAAAATTATTTTTTCCATAACCTCGATAATATAATTCTTTTTTTATATTTAATGCTTGTTTTTTTGATTCAACAATTAATATTGTTTTTTTCTCAAGTAAACTTTGTTTCAAAATAATATCTATGATTTTTTGTTTACTGCTGATTAATTTTGGGCATTCCTTATTGTTTTTTATTTTTAATTTTATCAATAATAATTCTTTTTCTATTTCATTTAAGGTGTCTATTATTTTCCAAATATTTATACATGTATTTGTTTTTTTTATTACTAATCCAAATTTTTTTGGTTTTATTAATTTACTAATAGTTTGTAAATACCTTTTGTTATTAATATCACACTCTTTTCCAAAGTTAATGTTGTTTTTATTATAAAGATATGCTTTTATTTCTTCATTTTCTATTATTATTTCTTGACTAATTGTCGGACCCTTTTTGCTAACCTGTTCTTTGGTAATTTGTACAATTATTTCTTCTCCTAAGTTTATATTTTTTTTTAAGTTAAAAAATAAATCATCTTTAATAACCATAAAACCATTTTGTTTCCATTCATCTAATTTAATGAATGCTACATTTAAATTATCTAAAATGCTTACAACTTTTCCTAAATAAATATCTCCTGTATTGTAGGTAGAATCTAAATTCAAAAAAAATTCTACATAGTAATCATTTGTAAGTATCGCTATTTTTTTTTTTCTTCAAGAAGAATATATTTTGTCATTTTTATTCTTAAATATTTTTTTGTTTGTTTGTATGATATATTACTTCTTTACCTTTTGAATACCTAAATAGAGCTAGAAACAAAATGTAAAAAAGTAATATATTTTAATCAGTTTTTACTAAATCATTTGTTAGTAATAAATTTTTCCTCCACCCCATTTTTCAGCTGATAGTTTAGGTTGAAGTAGTATGTGTCCGCCTATAGCGAATAAATCTTCATCATTTAAACTTCTCATTTTAGGGAATATGTCAGCACTCTTGATACTAGGGTGTACTTCTGCTATAGATTCTAATCCATCATAACTTGTTGGATTTTTCATGTAATCAACAAGTGCATTAATATTATCACGTGGAGGAGTTGCAAGGCTTAATGCATCTGGTTCTAACCCAAGGTTAGGATTTGTTTTTGTGATACCGCCTACGTGACAAGCACCACAAGAAGCGTTAAATAATTTTTTTCCACGTTTTACTTGTTCAGGAGTTAATACTACAGTTGTACCTGATTGATCTAGAGGTACACTTCTTGTATTTTCATCTAAATCTAATGCATAAGCTGAAGATGAGAATAAAGTTGCACAAATCGTAGCTGTAATAATGAAACTAAATCTTTTTAGCATGTTTTACTGTATTGATATAAATGCTTTTTTTTATTTCAGAATATCGTTTTAACTTATTCTATATAAGATAATTTTAATCTTGTATAGCTAATATCTATTATTTTGTGAAGCTATATTAATAGTATCATTAATTTTCCTTGTTAATAAAAAAAAGCAAGTTTAGTAAATATGATATTTTGATTACGAGCTAAAATGCCATATTCACTGAAACTGCTTTTTTCGTTAACTAATTACGTGTCACTCTGTCGGACTGACTAACTAAGAATACAGCTGTTCCAACTGGAATAACTACAATGAATAATCCTAAAAGTAAGCTGTTAATAAAAGCTGCTAAAGATGGAGTCATAATAATCCTCTATATTTTTTACCGCTACTACTTTCTATTTTTAGAAAGTTCCTAATTAATAATTTACCATCTAATTTTGTCATAAATATATTAATAATAAGTATTTTTACGAGAAAAAAAAGAAAAATGAGTATTGAAAGAAATTATACCTGGATTGTATCAACAATATAATTACTCTTTTGTTGCTCCCTTCCAGGCCTGGCAATATTAAGAGAATATAATGTATACATCCAGATACTTAATTATATTAGCATGTTGTTATTACTCATTCAATAACATAATAATTTATATTACTACATAGGAAAGTAAAGCATATCTGGAACAAAACGATTAGCTTCAATGATTAACCCTGCTGTTAAAGAGAGCCACACTGTTGCTAATACAGGTGCTGTCGAAAGATATTTTAGGAAATCACTATTCATATTACTATATTTGTTTTATTGTTTATTATCGAGGAGATACTGTAATTTCATTAGCTGGAACAATAAGTTTTCCACTTGTAAATTCTTTAAAAGCTGCGATAGGCCAAACGAAACCAGTAGCTACAAAGCTTAACGCAACCGGCACATCTATGATAATTTCTTTTTCTGTAGGTTTTTCAGTTCCTCTAGCAAATAGTACGTAGCTTCTACCAACCCAACCAATCCAACCAGCTATGTAAAGGAATAATATTCCAGGGATTACAAATTCTCCAGAGTGGCTCCATCTTCCATCAGCAATTAAATGAGGTAATCCATCACTTCCACAAAGTAATCCTGCTTCACCATATTGTGCAAATCTACCTTTTGTTTTCTCAATCTGCTTTTCCAAAGCTAATGCAGGAGGAGTTC
>JBBALV010000065.1:0-3590 GCA_040402815.1 Flavobacterium sp. | reverse complement strand
ACACCGCAGGAAGCACTGTTGGGCAATCGGCTACTTTTAATATCTGTATACAGACGCCGCCAGCCATAACAAATGACGATTGTTTTACCGCTATTCAGGCCCAAGTAAATAGTAATCTTGATTGTGCATTGGTTACACCAGCAATATTAAGTGGTGCAACTGCTTCAGCTGCATCAACAACTTGTGTAGGAACAGAAGATGACGATGTTTGGTTTCAATTTACAGCTAATGCTACAACTCAATATTTCTCATTACTGAATGTTATAGGAATGACAGTAGATTTAAATCATGCGGTTTATTCGGGTACTTGTAGTACTTTAGTTCAAAAATATTGTAGCGCCGCGGGTTCTCTTACAAGTAATAATGCCACTTTTGTAATAGGACAAACGTATTATGTTAGAGTTTGGTCAAATTCTAGTATACCACAGAATGTTTCCTTTAGTCTTTGTATAGGTAAAATTCCACCTCCAATTTTGGCAAATACTACTCAATACACACATCAACAATTAATTGAAGATGTTTTATTGAATACTACATGTGCGCAAGTGACTAATATTACCTCTTCAACGGGTACCAATTTTAATTCATCGAATGGCATTGGATATTTTAATCAAGGACAATCTGGTTTTCCTTTTCAAGATGGAATCGTTTTGTCGACAGGAAATGCCGCAAATACCCCAGGTCCAAACTTAACTACGCTTAGCGACGGAATAACTGCATGGACTGGTGATACTGACTTAGAAGGAATTGTATTAGCGGGTACAGGAACTGCAATGGTCTCTCGGAATGCAACAAAATTAGAATTTGATTTTATACCATTAACTAACCATATCAGCTTTAATTTTATTTTTGCTTCAGAAGAATATGGCACCTTTCAATGTTCTTATTCAGATGCTTTTGCATTTATATTAACCAATACTGTAACAGGAGCAACTTCAAATTTGGCTATTATTCCTTCGACTACTACTCCAGTTTCTGTAGTAACGATTAGGGATCAGTTATACAACACAGGATGTCTTTCTGCAAATCCTGCCTATTTTGGATCGTTTTATGGAACGAACGGAATTGACCCTCTAGGAGCTCCGATTAATTTTAACGGTAAAACAATTCCAATGACCGCTTCATCGGCAGTAACGCCCAATATTCCTTACCATATTAAATTAGTTATCGCTGATAGGCAAGACAATTCATATGATTCTGCTGTATTTCTTGAAGGCGGTAGTTTTGATATTGGAAATGTAGAATTAGGGGGTGATTTTCTGCAGTCAGCAGGAAACGCGATTTGTCTTGGTGACACTGTAACTTTAAATTCTGGTTTAGACCCAACGCTTTATACCATTTCTTGGGAGCATGATGGCGTTTTAATGGCAGGAGAAACAGGTGTTAACCTACAAGTTAATTTGCCAGGTGTTTATACAATTCATGCGCAATATGGCACGTCTTCTTGTTTTGCATCAGATACCATTACGGTCGAGTATTTTGTTGACACCCCTGCTGGAACGCCAATTAATTTATTTGATTGTAATGCATCAGGTGTTGGATTATTTAATTTAACTCAAAACACACCGGCTATATTGAGTCCTTACCCTGTCAATCATAATTTAGCTTTTTTTACATCATTAGCAGATGCTACAAATAATGTAAACGCCATATCTAACCCAACTGCTTTTGTAAACACAAGCAATCCGCAGACTATTTATGTAAGAGTCAATAATACAGTTACCCATTGCAAACAATTGCTTTCGTTTGTATTAAATGTGCAAGATTTAACTCCTCAATTTACACTAACAGGAAATACTTCTATTTGTTCTAATTCAACAACTACAATTGCTGTTTTGCCAACAAATAATAATTTTGATATGAATTTGGTTTCTTATATTTGGACCTATAACGGTAATGTAATATCAGGACAAAATGCGAGTTCATTACTAATAAATGGTTCGGCAGCAGGAGGGGTTTATACCGTAACTATTAACAATAATGGCTGTACAGCAGTTCAGTCTTTTACGATTACTGTAACTCCTTTCCCAAAATCAGATTTCAGTTATTCTTCGGCAGTATACTGTAAAACTTCCAATATTTCAAATCCTACACCTATATACGTACTAGGCGCAATTGCAGGAACATACACTTATACGGCATCCGTATCAGGAGCAGTTTTAGCAATAAATCCGACTACAGGCGAGATAGATTTAGCAAATAGTTCAGTAGGAGATTATGTAGTAATCAATACCGTTGCAGCAACTACTATTTGTTCAGATTCCCCTTCAATTCCTGTGATGATTACCATTTCTGAGCCACCACCGCCTATAGTATTAGCACAAGCATTTTGTAATTCGGCTACAGTTGCTGATTTAGTAGCATTTGAATCAACATTAAATTGGTACAACGTTGCAACAGGCGGCTCCCCATTAGCGCCAAACACATTATTATCAACAGGGACTTATTATGCAACACAAACATTGAATAACTGTGAGAGTACAAGAGCATCAATTTCAATTACAATCCATATAACTGCAGCACCTACAGCAATAGCACAAGCATTTTGTAATTCAGCCACAGTTGCTAATCTAGTAGCTACAGGAACTTCATTAAATTGGTACGATGTCCCAACAAATGGGATAGCATTGTTAGCAACAACAGTTTTGTCTTCAGGTACTTATTACGTAACACAAACAATGAACAACTGCGAAAGCACAAGAACAGCAGTTATTGTCACAATTACAACTCAAATCGCAGGAACTATAAGTTATTCCAGTCCGATATGTAAATCAAACTTACAAGATCAACTTGTTATAAATTCAACAACAGCACCAACAGGCGGAGTATATGTTTCAAATCCAAGTCCAGGATTAAGTTTAAATGAAACAACAGGAGCAATAACTCCAAGCATGAGTAATCCGGGAACTTACGATATAACCTATACTGTAAATGGAACAGGGAGTTGTCCAAAATATACCACTCCAGCGGTTTCAGTTACGATAATTCCACAATCTGCAGTTGAGTTCCAATCCGGATGTGACGCCACAATCTATAAATTGGTTGCTGTTCCAGGCACATTTAATCCAATAGGAGCTACTTATAGTTGGACTGGACCAAGTTTCTCTGTATTGCCTGGAACTCCAAATGCGATAAAAGTAAATACGATTGGACAATATAGTGTTTCTATAACTACGGCTGATGGCTGTACTGCCTCAGAACCATTTGATGTCACGAGTGTCACTTGTGAAATTCAAAAAGGAATATCGCCAAATGGTGATGATAAGAATGACAATTTTGATTTAACCGCATTGCATGTTAAAAAGATAGAAATTTTCAATCGTTATGGCGTAAGTGTTTATAGTTTAGAAAACTATACTACACAATGGCATGGTCAAGCCAATGGTGGATTAGCGCTTCCAGACGGCACCTATTTTTATACGATTGAAAAAGCAGATGGACTAACCATAACTGGTTGGGTTTATATCAATAAATAACATTAACTCGAACCATTTTTTAAATTTACAATAGTAAAATTATCAACATATTTAGGAAGATAATATTGTTAATTAATTAAGGTTAATTGTTTTTTTGATATATTTCACTAAATT
>JBBALV010000064.1:0-3727 GCA_040402815.1 Flavobacterium sp. | reverse complement strand
AAAAGTTGAATTAGACAAAGCAAATGATACACATAGTATTTAATACCGCAGATATTGCCGCTTTAGAGCAGGCTATTGAATTAGATGAATCTTTATCTGGAAAGATCATAGAAATTAAGGACGACTATGCTGTTGGCCCTATTTTGGATATTTATGACACTGAAGGGTATCAAGCAAGAAGAGATTGGTGGAAAGAAATTTTAGCACATTCTCCTTATGAAGATCAATTGGATATTGTAGATGATAAATTAACTGTACACCAATTAATCAATTCGTTAAATCATGACGAGAATGAAATGATATGGCTTTGGATGGGACAAAATGCCCATGATGTATCTGGTTATTATTGGCTAATGAGTCAATTTAAAGAATACCAAAGCAGAATTCATGTTTTGTATTTAAATAACCTGCCATTCTTAAATGAAAAAGGTCAATTATTTTATCCGACACATTTAAGTCAAATACAACCTAAAGAGTTTTTGAAAGCAAAAAAATTAGCTAGACCAATTACTTTAAGTGAATTTGAATTAGATCCTGATGAATGGAAAAAATTATGCTTAGAAAATGAAGGTGTGCGTTTTTTAGAAGGCGGCAAAAAATTAGTCAGCATGCATATTGGATGTTATGATAAAGAAATTTTATCCCTACTTACAAAGAATGCACAAAAACTACCAAGTGCTTTAACCAATATCATGGCTAAGTTAAAAGTGAAGCTGGGGGATGCATTTGTAGTTGCTCGTTTAAAGGCTTTGGAAGAAGCTGGTAAATTAGTATTTGTAGGGGATTGGAATAAAGGTTGGAAAGATATGGTTGTACAAATGCCTGGTGGGTCTGCTGTTATCAATGAAACTGAAGCCTAATTGAGTATGTCTGTACAAGTAAACCCAATAGATGTTAAAGCAATTGATGAACGCGGTGCGCTACATTATTTTGCGACAGATAGAACGGGTGAATTTTTATTGGTGTATAGAAATGCAGGTACGGTAAGTGGGCAACACTATCATAAAGGGATTTCGGTAGGAAAGAATCCAGAAGACATGCTTTTAGTGCAAGGAAAAGCAGATTTGCACTGGAAGGATTTAGAAACAATGGAAGAAAAAACAATTCAATTGATTGCGCCAACAAGGGTTAAGATTCCTGCGAACATTTGGCACGAATTAACGGCAATCACTGATATTGTTTTTATTGAATTAAATAGTTTAAGTGAAGGCAGTGAAGATACCTTTCGGATCTAGTCTTTACGAATTAGAATAGTTATGGCAAAAGAGAAAAATTTAAGTAGGGTCACAGAGAACGAATCTGGTGTTCAAGGACAGTATAAAAACTGGTTCTTAGATTACGCTTCCTATGTGATTCTGGAAAGAGCGGTACCTGCTATTGAAGATGGTTTAAAGCCAGTTCAAAGAAGAATCCTTCATGCCATGAAAGAAATGGATGATGGAAGATTCAACAAAGTGGCTAATATTATTGGACAAAGTATGCAGTATCATCCTCATGGTGATGCTAGTATTGGTGATGCATTGGTGAATATTGGTCAAAAGAATTTATTGGTAGAGACACAAGGAAACTGGGGAGATGTTAGAACAGGTGATTCTGCTGCAGCCTCTCGTTATATCGAAGCTAGATTAAGCAAATTCGCTTTAGAAGTTGCATTCAATGCAAAGACTACCGATTGGGCTTTGAGTTATGATGGTCGTAAACAAGAGCCGGTCACTTTACCAATGAAGTTTCCGCTTTTATTGGCGCAAGGTGCGGATGGTATTGCGGTAGGTTTATCTACTAAGATTTTACCTCATAATTTCAATGAATTATTAGATGCTTGTATCAAATATTTAAGAGGACGTAAATTCGAATTATTACCAGATTTCCAAACCGCGGGTATGGTGGATGCTTCGGCATACAACGATGGTAAACGTGGTGGTAAAGTAAGGGTTAGAGCACATATCGAAGAACTAGATAAGAAGACCTTGGTGATTAAAGATGTACCCTATGGTGTAACAACCACTCAATTGATGGAAAGTATTACCAAGGCCAATGATCAAGGTAAAATCAAAATCAAAAAAGTAATTGATGTCACTGCAGCCCAAGTGGAAATTCAAATAGATTTAGCTGCTGGCATCTCCCCAGATATTACCATTGATGCTTTGTATGCGTTTACCGATTGTGAAATTAGTTTATCACCTAACGCTTGTGTGATTGTAAATCAACGCCCACAATTCTTAGGCGCTAGTGACTTATTAAAACATTCAGTTGATCATACTAAAGCTTTATTAAAAGCTGAATTAGAAATTCATTTACAAGAGTTATTGGATAAATGGCATTTCACTAGTTTAGAAAAGATTTTCTTCGAAGAAAAGATTTACCAAGAATTAGAGAAGAAACACCTTAACTGGGATAAAGTCATTGATGCAATTGATAAAGCATTTGAGCCATTTAAAAAGAAATTCAAAAAACCAATTGAAAGAACGGACTTATTGAAATTGACAGATAAGCCTGTAAGAAGAATTTATAAATTAGATATTGAAGATTTAATCGCTCAGATTAAATCCATTGAGGCAGAGATTAAAGAGGTAAAACATCATTTAGAAAACCTTGTAGATTATGCTGTAAGTTATTATGAAAACTTACAAAAGAAATACGGAAAAGGCAAAGAGCGTAAAACAGAACTTAAAGAGTTTGACACCATTCAAGTGAAGCAGGTCGCAATTGCAAATACAAAGCTCTATATCAATAGGTCTGAAGGTTTTATTGGAACAAGTTTAAAGAAAGATGAATTTCTTTGCGATTGTACAGATTATGATGATATTATAGCATTTACTAAAGGCGGCACCATGAAAGTGGTGAAAGTGTCTGATAAAATATTTATCGGAAAAGACATCCTTCATGCTGCTGTATTCCAGAAAAATGACGAACGTACTACTTACAATATGATCTATGTGGACGGTGCTTCTGGAATAAGCTATGCAAAACGTTTTAATGTAACTGGTGTGACTAGAGACAAAGAATACGTTTTAGCTAAGAGTTTAGAAAAATCTAAAGTGCATTATTTATCCATCAATGCAAATGGTGAGGCAGAATCCGTGAAAATTGTTTTAAGTCCAAATTGTAGTGCAAGAATTAAGGAATTCGACTTTTTCTTTGAAACACTAGAAGTTAAAGGAAGAACAAGTGTGGGCAATCAAGTTACAAAATACCCTGTGAAACAAGTTAAGCTTAAGGAAGCAGGTAAGAGTACTTTAGTAGGAAGAAAATTGTGGTTTGACGATAAGTTTGGAAGATTGAATACCGAAGAGAAGGGTTTATATCTGGGTACTTTCGAAGACGAAAAATTAATCGTTATTTACAAAGATGGTAATTATGAGGTAACTGATACAGAATTGACACAAAGGTTTGATCCTGAGAAAGTGCTTTTTATGGAGAAATTCAACCCATTAAAAGTGATTACTGCTGTCTATTTAGATAAGGAGAAATTACAATTCAATATTAAGCGTTTTAAAATTGAGACGACTACTTTAAAAACACCATTTTCTTTTATTAAAGAAGGTAATGGTAATTATGTTGCTGCTGTAACAACACATGTTGAGCCAATTTTAGTCGTTGAATCAGGAAAAGGTACACAACTAAGAAAAGCCAAGTTCAAAGTGAGTAAGATGGTAGACGTAATGGGGTCAAAAGCAGTTGGTACAAAATTGGTTGATTTTAGTAAATCCATCGAAATGGAATGGGA
>JBBALV010000063.1:0-4038 GCA_040402815.1 Flavobacterium sp. | reverse complement strand
AAAGGTTGAGCCAAAGAGGTGGCTGAAATTTTGACTCAGGTTTTGCTCCACTTTTAAGCGAAGCGACAGTCGCCCTTTGGGCTTAAAAGTGGATTTGCTCATGCACGGACTTGAACCGTGGACCCTCAGCTCATAAGACTGATGCTCTAACCAACTGAGCTACAGGAGCAGTAAGTTCCGATACAGGGACTCGAACCCTGGCCAGAGGGGTGAAAACCCTCTATCCTAACCAACTAGACGATATCGGATACGCATTATAAATGTTAGGGTTCTTTTTAAACCCTTTTTCAAAATATTACTTTTGATTATTTTTGTTTGGGTGAAGGGCTGGAAACTCATGAAATAAATGATTTACTTCATGATTTTGTATGCTGGTATCAGTTTTTTGCTTCACAATTGCGTTTTATTGCTGTATGATACCTGTTGGTGCCCTTCACACTATAATAGGGCCGGATGCCTTTAAGTTGTTTACCAGAATATATATTTTGTCGGCTTAAAGGTTTTTAGCATCTGAACGCAATTGCTAAAAAGGCCACCGCTATTATCCCCAACGCTAACCCTGCATGAAAATAATATTGCATGTGCTTATACATCGCTAACCACGCCTTTGTCTGATCTGGCGAGTTTATATGGTTCAACATATAATCCGATTTTGGTGATAACATATAATAAAAATAATTTGTTATGAAACTGATTGTCACCGTCAAACAAACCATTGTTGTTGTTGTCATTTTTCCCTTGGTCTTTTGGTAATTATAAATGATCACGATGAGAGAAAGAATGAAACCCAAAATGTAGCCATAATAATATATGTGAAGACGTTCTGTTGTTAGCTTTGCGTATAAGTTTTTAAGATTTGTCGGTAACTGCTCTTGATATACCTGAATTGTTTGACTCTTTTGTGTCGCATTGTTCATATAGATCATTGATATTATGAACACTAGTGCTAATGCGCATGAAATACTGCACGGTTGCTGCATATATATAATGCGTAGATTAGATTATTTGTTTGAAGGTGGTGGCATATAAATCGGTCGCATGGTTTGAAACATTGGTGTAAGATATGAAACCGGCTGCGATGGTGTTTGCATTTTTTGATGCATATTCATTATTTGCGCTCTGAAATTTTTTCTGCACTTTGTGCATTGTCTAAATGAACCATCCGCTATCAATGGAGTTGAACTTTCGTTACTGCAATATATACATGTTGTTAAGTGTGCCGAAACGGTTTGGTGCGGCTTTATTGTTGAATTGAAATCAAATGCATTATTCAATGGTGTCTGTGGAAAACTCATTTATTATTATTGTTTTTATATATTTTATTTTTTAACTTTTTCTTTCTTTCATTTTTTATTATACACTTATTCTATAATGAACTATTACGACAGTTTTATTCTATGCGTATTTTTAAGCAAAATATTATTCGTCGTTTGCGGCGTATGGCACTTCATTCTTGTCAGAAAAAATAAGGGAGAGGATGAGCTCTCTTTGAAGCTTGCCATGTTGAAAGAATACTTTGAATTTATTTTCCTTGTATCCATGGCTTTATTATCTCTCTATTTATTTAATCCTTTGTTTGAAATCAGACCTTCCATTAATAAAGAGACTCGTCTTTTATTATTCATATTTGGATTTATTGTATTAATCAACTGTAAATGGGAATTAATTGTTGGACACTCTAAATGGTTAATGCTATTACAATACTTTATCAGTGGACGCAGAGACATTAATACTGATGTTATCTTATCCTATTAAATAGGTTTGGAATTTATAAAGTTCAACCTTTAAGCGAAGCTTAAAAGTGGACTAGCTATATATTGCTGAGATCGTTCTTGCTTGGTTTTCTCTCGCATATTCACTTTTTGAAAGGTCAAATGTTGCGAAACAACGGATTAGAAACCGATCCTTTCCATCGTATCTTGGTTTAAATGCCGAACGTCCATGAACTGCTCTTCTGTTATCTATCAGAAGTATTTCTCCTGGTTTTAAATTATGTCGGAGTTTTTTTTGATAATAAATATCTACGATTTTTTTTATCATGTCTGTTGCTTCCGGAGTTGTTCCTGTCATTAAATCTTGGTCAAAAATTAGTGTGGGATCATCTTGGGTTCCACTTATTATCGGCATTGGACCTCTTATGTCTCCGTCTATAAACTCATTGTTATTTAATTTAAATGAGAGATCTACGCCGGTTTTCCATAATGGCTCTCTGAGTAGTGCCTTTTCTTCAGTTGTTAGATTGTTTAATATAGTCTGAACTGGAAAAATATGTGTGAATGCTTCTGGGTCGCCACGAAGGCACGCTAAACTTAATATATCTGGTTTTAATTTGGAAAAGGCTTGCTCCGTGTGTATCTCCAATTCTGTATTACTTCCCAGACTTGTTTGCGCGTGTTCCATAGCTTTTAATGGCACTATGTCTTGAAAAAGATTTCCTTGTCCTTCCGCTTCATAAGCTATCAGATCGCTTATTGCGCTAACTAATATTGCTTGAATTTTGGCTAGGATTGTTGTCTCGCCAACTGTATATTTATTACCTGATGGGGTTTGTGGTATTGTTGCGTCATCTAACGGAATTGTATTGATTAGTAGAAATCCTGTTTCAGAACCTGCGGTTGCAAATGATGTTAGAATGGATTTGAGGTGAGAAGGGAGATGTTCGGATTGCTCTTTTGCTTGTTCACAAAAGAGGAGGGGAGAGAGAGATGGATTGGCTGTTATGCATTCCGCAAGCTTTAAAAGGGTTTCAAGGTCCTTTTCCATTGGTTTTTCACCGCAATAATATTGCATAAGAAAAAAAGCGTTGTCATTTAACATATAAAAAAGGGTTATTTAGGTTACAAGAAAGGGTTTCAAAACAAACAAATTACATTACTACTCTACTACTAATTTTTTATTTTGGTTTTTTATTTTAGACAGCTTGCTGCTCTTGAGGTTGAGGTTGATGGACCAACTCCTTGATTTGCGATGCAACTTGGGCGTAGGTGCGCTGGTCCACATGAGCCAATGAGATGTCTCCCACAATAACTCCCCACGCTTTGTCTGCAAACTCGTCTATGAACTCTTGAGTGTTGCGGACCTCATCTTGACGCTTCAAGTTGGCGTTTTCAACCGCATAAGCCAAGATGTCCAACGGACTGTAGCCCATGTTCTGGAGCTTGGTGTACAACTGCTCCAAGGTCACCTTTGGTTCCTCATCACCTTCGGAATCCTCATCGCCCTCTTGGTCTTCTTCGCCTTCCTCGCCATCATCATCTTCACCTTCTTCTTCCTCCTCTTGGACTTCAAGGAGTTGGCACCTGCACATGGGGCAATCCACATTCTGCTCCATAGCCTTGAAGACGCACGACGAGTGGAACGTGTGTCCGCACTTGGTCACCGTGAAGTCAATCATCTTGAGCTCCTCGTAGCAGATGGGGCACTCGCCGAGAGGAATGGGAGCCTCAAAGAGTGGCTCCTTCTCTGGCTCAGGCTCCTTCTTGGGCTCTTCCTCTTCTTGCTCGGAGAACTCGGACGAATCGTCATCGCCAAAGTCCATGTCCAGAAGGCGTCTGGCGCCGTCTTCAAGGGCAGCGGCTTGCTCGGTCTGAATCTCGGCGGCGAGACGCTCAATGAAGCTTGCATCCACTTCGCTTGCGTCTTCTTCAGAGTCCTCGCTTGAAGTCTCCCAGACATCCTCTTCCTGGGATTGGAAGAAGAGGCATCCTCCTTGCTCCATGTGGGCAAGCTGGTTGGGTTGGGAATACATGCATCCGGAGCAGCTAATGTTACGGCACGACATTTTCTATTTGCTTTAAAACTTGGTCTCGGTTTGAGTTATGCCTTGAAAAGTTTTCAAAATTTTTTTGTCAATTTTTTTTTGGGGTAGTGAGAGTATATTGTCACGTCAAATTTTTTTTTATTTTTTTTTGGGACTTTTTTTGGTATTTTTTCCTAGTAACAAAAGTTTTCCTCTCTATAAGTTATATTATTTGGTTGATATAATAATTTTGTTGCATCTGATATCCTCATCCTTCCGTGAATCAACATTAGTCTATC
>JBBALV010000062.1:0-4043 GCA_040402815.1 Flavobacterium sp. | reverse complement strand
TTAATATTTTCTTTACCAATCGAATATATCGTGACGCCATTGTTGGCTACTGCAATTTCATTTTGTATTTGTTCATTGGTGTAACGCGTGTTCAATACAAAATTGGTTTTGCTAGATAAATCCCATTTGATTTGCTGTGTAGTTGAATATCGATCAATCGGCGTGGTAACACGACTACTACTATTGGGACGTATACTGTATCCGTCTGTATTATAACTATTAATAAAACCTTGATATTGAAAATTCTTAGTTTGTAATTTCGTTTCAAGATTAGCGTCTAATGTATTGTACGTGCCATACCTAAGTCCTATTGTTAGCGGCGCACCCGTGCTTGCATCTGTAATAATATTAATCACACCTGCCATGGCTTCGCTTCCATAAAGACTAGAAGAAGGGCCTTTTACAATTTCGATTTTTTTAATATTCCCTAAGGCAATTCTATTCAAATCCAATACCCCTGCAGTTCTTCCAACCAAAGGTTCTCCATTGATTAATATTATCGTGTAGTCTGGATTTAATCCTTGTAATTGAATACCAGCGCCAAATCCACTTGTAAGGTTCAAACCGGTTTGTTCTTTTAAGATATCTGTCAAACGCAATGACCCATTTTGTTGTATCGTTTTTGCATTGATGATGGTTACGGGCACCGTAATATTGCTTAGTTTTCGCTCTGTTCTGGTTGCAGTTACGACTACACTATCGGCATTGGATTCCAATGTGTCTTTTACAAAACGGGATTGTGCAGATAAGTTAAGCCCTTGTAAAAGCACTAAAAAAAAGATGATGTGGCGTATTTTTTTCATTCAGGACGCAAAGGTCAATCTTAGTAGTTTTAAAGTGCGTGATAAGTAGCTGTAAATGCAGCGTTTGTATGTATTTTTTACATTCAGATGACATAAAAAAATAAAACTACCAATCATTAGTTTTTTTGTTGATTTTGTGCGAACTTGAGCTACATTATATTAAACAAAAGAGGCTATGCATAACGCGCTGATTACAAAACCAACCATCCATTATCAAACTACTTTAGAGGATTTGTATACTCAAACTACTGCCCTTGGTTTAGGGACAATTGCAGATAATGGCGCACTTTGTGTCAATACTGGAAAATTTACAGGTCGTAGTCCAGAAAATAAATTCATTGTTAAAGATGAGATAACATCTGAGATCATAGATTGGGGCGGATTCAATCACTCCATTGAAGCAAAGTATTTCCAACCCCTTTACGATAAAATGATCGCGTACTTAGAAACGCAAGATGAAGTTTGGGTGAGAGATGCATTTGCTTGTGCAGAAAGTACATCTCAAATTGCATTAAGGTTGTATACAGAACTACCATGGAGTGCTTTGTTTGCAAATAATATGTTTATTCGACCTACAGCAACACAACTTGTTGACTTTAGTCCCGAATGGCAAATTATTCATGCACCTAGTTTTAAAGCAGATCCTACAATTGATGGAACGCTTGCAGAAAATTTCTCCATCATTTCCTTTAGCAAAAAAATAATTTTAATTGGGGGGTCTGCCTATACTGGTGAAATCAAAAAAGGCATTTTTACGGTTCTTAATTTCATGCTTCCGCATTTTAAAAATATATTAAGCATGCACTGCAGCGCAAATGTTGGTGCAGCTGGTGATGTTGCTTTATTCTTTGGATTAAGTGGCACTGGAAAAACAACCCTAAGTGCCGACCCTGAAAGAAAATTAATTGGTGACGACGAACATGGTTGGACCAATGATTCAGTTTTCAATTTTGAAGGTGGTTGCTATGCAAAAACAATCAATTTAAGTGCGGAAAATGAACCTGATATTTTTAATGCAATTAAAAATGGTGCGCTATTAGAAAATATTGTTTTTGTAGAAGGCAGTAATAAAGTAGATTATAATAATGGAAGTATTACCGAAAATACAAGAGTAAGTTATCCCATTGAACATATTCATAATATTGTAACACCTTCGGTGGCTGCACCACCTAAAAATATTTTCTTTTTAACTTGTGATGCCTATGGCGTTTTGCCTCCAATAAGTAAACTCAACGCTGCTCAAGCAATGTATCAGTTTATAAGCGGCTACACGGCAAAAATTGCAGGCACAGAAGAGGGTATTAAATCGCCTAAAGCAACATTTAGTAGTTGTTTTGGTGCACCATTTATGCCACTTCACCCAGGCGTTTATGCAAAATTATTAGGCGAAAAAATTGAATCAAATCATTGTCAAGTATGGCTCATCAATACTGGCTGGTCTGGAGGTGCTTATGGCATAGGTAAAAGAATGTCCTTGCCTAATACCAGAAAAATGATTGAAGCAGTATTAAACAATACAATTGACCAAGGTGGATACGAAGACTTTCCTGTATTTAATTTTAAAGTACCCAAACAAGTGCCTGGCGTAGATACTGTTATTTTACAACCAGAAAATACTTGGGCGGACAAGTCTAAATACATAGAAGAACGTACTTGTTTAGCAAATCTTTTCCTAAGAAATTTTAAAAAATTTGAATCAGGTGTAGTTACTGAAATTATTGAAGCAGGACCTAAAAATTAATTTTTCTCTATTAGCTTTTGGATCGTCTTAACTTCGGTAGGCACAATAAAGTATTCGAAGAATCTTTTATCATCTTCTTTTCGAACGCTACCAATTAAATTATTTTCGCCTTGAGTGATGAAGCTATATTTATCGTTAATGGCATTAATCACATCACTTCGTACTTTTTTCTGTAAGCCTACATTCTTGTCTTTAATACCAAGAACATGATTGATGGCCGAAATTTCTACATTTTGTTTTGTGTTAGTTGCATTTAATAACAATTGAATTAAACTTGTTTCAGTTTCAGTAAAAGCTTGATTCATTGTTTTTGTTTTCAAAACTTTTAATTGTGCAATTTCAATTTTCTTTTTAACGCTTTGATTAAATAATCTAACAAATAAGATAACTAAGACGATCACCAGGCAGATTGCTAATGCAAAAATTAATTTCATATAGTCATTCCCCCAAATTGAGAAATGCATTAATTCAAAATCATTCAAGCTAAAATCCCATGTTTTAAAATTTTGAAGTCCGCCTTGATATTTATAATACTTCCCTTTATAAAAAAATACCGTCATTTCATTTGCACCTCGAATAAAAAATTGGTTTAAATCTGCTCTTTTTGATTTGTATATTTTATTATTTGGGTAATCAAATAAATATGCTTCGTCATTGATTAAAAATATTCTTCCATTGTCGTGAGGATAACTTACATAGTTATTTTTTTGATTGACTAACTTTATTAATTCAGGTGTTACTTTACCTATCTTAATCCAATCTGTGGTTTTGAGGTCTAAATAATAACTTGTATACTCAAACACCCCCTGGTATAATTCTGCATCTTTTAGGGCTTTATTTTCAATTTTTTGGAAAGGCACATACAACCTTCCTTCTGAAGGCGAGAACCAATCATAGTCGGCCGAAAGTACTTCGATGTTGGTGGGCTGGATATCCCATTCCATATCTGTCATGTTGAATTTTCTTACATGTCCGTATTTGCTCCAAAACCCATATCCGCCATAATTGTAAATTTGATCCTTATAAATGAAGTTCGTACAGTCTATATTGTAGTTAATATTAATGGTGTTGTCGATTTTTCTAAACACCACGCTATCCCCTTGGGCCACTTGCATCTGAAAAATGAAGCCGGTTTGAGCTAAAAAAATGTAAATCTTCCCATTGTGCTTAATTAATTCCTGCGAATTAGGTGCAAAAGAGGTTCCAGAGAGCGGTAAAATTTTGGCAGAAAAACCTAAAGTAATATTGCCATTATAATCCTTAAATTCTACTAATTTTTGTAAAAATGGACTATAAAACACAGTGTAAGATCTCTCGCAAGGCACAAATTGAGCTGAAATTCTACTAAATGCTAGTAAAAAGACTAAAAATGGGACAAATTTTAAATTTTTATAAGACATTGTCTATCAATTGTTTAATAGGAAATTTACTTATTGTATATAAGTTTATTCTATATAAAAATAAGAAATAACCTATTACCTCACCCAATTATTTACCTA
>JBBALV010000061.1:0-4101 GCA_040402815.1 Flavobacterium sp. | reverse complement strand
TGGAATTTCTACAATAGCCCGAACTACCTCCATCATCAGGGTAAATGAAGGTGCCTGAAGCTGGTAGTGAATTATTAATTGTAAAAGTTTGTGTTTTAGAGCAACCTGTTCCGTTATCAGAGACATTTACAAATATCGTTTTAGGTAAAACAGTACCTGTGGGTGGAGTATAATTGGTAATATTAGTAATAGGATTCAAATCTAAAACATCTTGAGCAGATGCATAATAATCATAAGAAAATTGACCTGTAGAAGGAAGATGTTGATCTAAATTAAATGAGGTGGCACTATTACAATTAGAAATATCATTTAGTATCATAGTTGGCAACCCATTGTCAATTACAACGGTATAAGAATCTCTCAAAGTTATATCTGTACCATCACAACGGTGATAAACGACTTCCGCTTTATAGACATCTCCGGCAACAGCTGCAACTACTAAAGGAGCATCACTACTCGTTAAAAACACTCCATTTTTATACCATTTAAAATCGAATTTACCAGTAACAGCCCCTGAAGGTATAAAACGCCAAGCTTCATTAGTAGCACTCCATGTACCTACGTTTCTACCTGGCGCCACCGTTGCCTTAGTCGTGTTAGTAACCGGGTCTAAAGCACTTTGAACTCCAATAACCCCTAAACCGCTATGCCAACCTCCAGTAGCAGGAGCTCTCCTCTTAACAACAACATCAATAACATTGGTACTTTCGTACAAAACGATTTGTGAAGTTTGTCTATTATTCACTTCACTTGGATATTGAGGAACATTATTAACATTCATAATAAACACTCTATTAGGTGCTGTGAAACTTCCTATATCTTTAACAAAATAATTAATATTACTATTGGTGAAGTTTAAGGTACCGTCAGTATTTTTTTCAAATATAATATCTTGGTAAACTCCATAAATAGCATTTAATTCAGAAAAAGTATTATTTGGAAGTTGTACATTAGGATAGTTCCATTCACAACCATTAATAACATTTAAAGGTTGAGACATATCAAAAGATAAAATACCATTAGTACCAACTAATAACTGCGTATAGTTATTATTATAAAAACAAAAATGAAAAGGTAGAGTAAAAGGTGTGCTTGGAGTATTTCCACAATAAACATCATCTCCATTTGGATTCATTTGAATCAAAGCAGCAGCATTTGGAGAGGAGAAAGGAGCGATAGGATTATACGGAATAGGAGAAACCGAATAAGTCGTTGAAGCTTTCGTTTTAAAATAATTAGCACTAATGGTAATGCTGTCATTTTCATTACAAATTACACCTGGCCCCGTTACTTTCACAAAAAGTTGTGCATCACTAGAGTTATTAACGCCACAACCAACGTCATCAATCGTAACAGTAGATGTTCCTGTTAACGGTATCGAGCAATTAATTGCTACCATATTCACCAATGTAAATGTAGTAGTGACATTTAAAATTGGTGTTGTAAAACTAGCCTTACCTTGTGCATTTAAAATTACCGAAAAACTACCCCCAGTCGAAGATGTAAAATTTACAGTGGTATATGGTGTACCTATAAAGTTAAGCACTCTAACTTCACCTGAACAACTGGTAATATTTCCTGTAAAAAAAGTTAATGCCAAATCTGCAGCATTAATAAAATGGACTTTTGTAGTTCTATGAACAGCCTTAACACAGTTATTGGAGCTTGATTCAGTCATACTTAGTAGATTGTATACATAGTCACCCGCAGAAGTGTTTGGCACTATTAACGAAACACTATTGCCCGAAGTAGTTGTAATATACTGATTTGCTCCACCATTAATAGTATAAAGAAATGTAAAAGGCGGTGTACCGTTTAATCCTGTAAAAGTAATCGTTGGATTAGCACCGCCAGTACAAGCAACAATATCTTGAGATACAGTAGCTGTTAACTGATCGACATTAACCAAAACGCTTGCGGTTAAATTTTGAGAACACGTTTGTGTTGAAGTACTTGATACCGAAAGTAAGTTATAATTAAACACTCCTGATTCTGTTGTCGGAACAGACAACGTAAAGCTATCTCCAGTGGTAGTTGTAATGGTTTGAGTAGCACCTCCGTTAAGATTATAGGTAAAAGTATAAGGAGCTGTTCCATTTTGACCCGTGAAACTTATTATTGGAGAAGGTGTATTCAAACAAACCGATGTTGCTCCTAAAATAGTTGCTGAAGCTAATTGCTTTACGGTAATAGTAGCCATTCCTGTTTGGTTTTGAGTCAAAACAGGTGTTGTGCCACAAGATACACTTACTAAATTATAATTATAAATCCCATCCATTCCAGTTGGTGCTGCAAGTGTAACACTGCTTCCAGAAGTGGTCGTTATGGTTTGATTGGCACCACCATTAATAGTATAGGTAAAAGTATAAGGAGCAACTCCATCCAAACCTGTAAAAGTAATATTTGGAGAAGTTCCATTTTTACAAACCGATGTAGAGCCATTAATAGTTGCTGTTGGTAGTGTTAGAACTAACGAAAAATCATCAACTGCAAAATCATTGCCTACAAAACTAGTGTTATTGTTCCATAATTCTATATAAACACAAGTGTTTGTTGGTTTAAATGCATACGTAACTTTTTGCCAACCATCAATTGGCAAAGGTGCCAAATCGGCAGTAGTTGAAGGCACTACATTTGTTGCATTTGTAAATTGAAAACCAATATTGGCTCGGGTCGCATTATCAATAACAGTTGTTGCGACCGACTTTATCCAATAACTAAAAGTATATGTTTTACCAATAGTTAAACCGCAAATTCCCGCACCATTTGTTCCAGCCCTCCAAAAACGTTGTGCGCCGCCATTTCCATTTCCATCAATCACCATCATCTTTCCCGTACCCGAAGTGTGATCACCACCTGTTATAAAACTAGATGCATTGAACAAATGCGGATCGGTAGTAAAGGTATAATCTCCAGCAGATGTAGCAACAGCATAAGGTGGAGTTATTAGATTATATCCATTTCCGTTTACATTAAATCCAAAACCATTTACTGGATTTTCAAAATCTCCATTAACTATCAAATTTTGTGCGTTTAATACATTAGCAAAAAAAGCAACAAGTGCAATAATGAGGAATTTATATTTCATATTGGCAATTTTATCGAGGCGAAATTTACAAAAAAATAAGAATTATTTAACCTATTAAAAGTTAATTTTTGAAATAGTGGTAGCTTTCTAAAATATTTTAGTATTATTATTTATCTTTGACGCTTAGAAAAAAGAATTAATTTTATATAATTTTATGAACAAAAACGAAGACTTTTCAGATGAAATTGGCGAAAATCATTTCGCAACAAGCGCAACAAATCCTGTGAGAAATGATGCTTTTGAACTTTCAGATGATCAAAAAATAGCTTCTATTAAAAAAGATGTCGAAAATATATTGAACACGTTAGGAATGGACTTAAATGACGATAGTCTTAAAGGAACGCCTAATCGAGTAGCAAAAATGTTTGTCAAAGAAATTTTTGGAGGTCTCAATCCTACCAAAAAACCAAGTGCCTCTACTTTTGAAAACGGTTACAAATATGGAGAAATGTTAGTAGAAAAAAACATCACGCTCTATTCCACTTGCGAACACCATTTATTACCAATTATTGGAAGAGCACACATTGCTTATATTTCAAAAGGCAACGTTGTAGGTCTTTCTAAAATGAATAGAATTGTTGATTATTATGCCAAAAGACCTCAAGTTCAAGAGCGTTTGACCATGCAAATTGTTCAAGAATTACAAAATGTATTAGGAACAGAAGATGTGGCTTGTGTTATTGATGCTAAGCATCTTTGTGTGAATTCTCGTGGGATTAGAGACATTGAAAGCAGCACCATTACCTCTGAATTTGCCGGAAAATTTAAAGAAGAATCTAAAAGACGTGAATTTTTAGCATACATTAAATTGGATACCAAATTTTAGTTAAAAATCATTTGATTTTTTGAATTATCAAATTATGAAATTTTAAACAATAATGAACAACAACCAATTAAAAATATACAACTCACTTACTGGCGAAAAAGAAATTTTTGTACCCATTCACCAAGGAAATGTAGGAATGTACGTTTGCGGCCCAACGGTTTATAGTAATGTTCACTTAGGAAACGTT
>JBBALV010000060.1:0-4324 GCA_040402815.1 Flavobacterium sp. | reverse complement strand
ACCGCCCCAACGATTTCTGTACCAACATCGTATCAAGTATGCGATGACAATACGGATGGTGTATCTTGTTTATTTGTTTTAAATACTAAAGATACCGAGATAACTACGCAATCAGGTCTTACTATCACGTACCATTTAACACCAACGGATGCTCTAACGGGAGCCAATCCGATACCAAAAAACACGCCTTATTGTAATATCACTAATCCACAAACGATTTACCCACGTGTTTATGATGCTGCTGCTCCTGCTTGTGTATCTACAAATTCTTTTCAATTAATAGTAAATCCAAAACCAGTTCCAAATCCTTCTATAAGCGATTACCAATTGTGTGATGTTACTACCTCACCTGATGGTTTTGAAGAATTTAATTTGCCAACAAAGAGCACTGAGATTATAAATGGTCAATCTTCTATGGCGGTTACTTATTATTTAACCCAATCCGATGCAACTACCTTAACAAATCCTTTGGCTAGTTTGTATACTAATGTGGTTCCAAATCTTCAAGTTATTTGGTTTAACCTAAAAAATACCGTTACAGGTTGTAGTTCTGTGGGATCATTTAAATTAGTTGTAAATCCATTACCATTAATAAGTGTAAATAGCCCAATAGTTTGCCAAGGACAATTGGCGACAGTTACCGCAACAGCAGCAACATCAGGAGTTTATTCCTATGTGTGGAGTGTTCCAGTAGGCGTTGCAAATCCTGGCAATGTGTCTTCATTTACAACGGCACTAGCAGGGGTTTATAGTGTGATTGTAACCAATACCGTTACTAGTTGTGTAGGAGCAAGCGCTTCGGGTACAGTAACCCTATTAACCGCTCCAACAATCAACATTCCAACATCCTACCAAGTGTGTGATGATAATAACGATGGCGTTTCTTGTGCATTTGTTTTAAACACTAAAGATACAGAGATAACCACACAGGCCGGACTTACAATAACCTACCATTTAACACCAACGGATGCGCTAACAGGAGCTAATCCGATACCAAAAAACACGCCGTATTGTAATATCACCAACCCACAAACGATTTACCCAAGAGTTTATAATCCTTTGTCGGCAACAGCATGTCCTTCTACTACTTTATTTCAGTTGATAGTAAACTTAAAACCAGTTATTAATACACCATTAGCATACCATATTTGTGATGATAATACCGATGGATTACAAACATTTAATTTAACCTCTGTAGTTACCCCACAAGTATTAGGAACTACTTTGCCAGCAGCTGATTATACAGTAACCTATTTTACTTCTTTAGCAAATGCACAGGCAGGAACTCCATTTATTACTCCTGCAACTGCATTTATAACTTCAAGCACCACCGTGTGGATACGAGTAGAAAACAACAACTCGGGATGTTTTGATATTATCACCGAATCTTTAGTAGTAGATCCATTACCAGTATTACCAGTTTTAAACTACTTTCCACAATATGAACTTTGTGAGACCGTTGCTCCGGTATGTATTGAAACTTTCGATTTAACTACAAGAATAGCCTCCATTGTTAATGGACAAACGGGTATGCAAGTGACTTTTTATCCAACATTGACCGATGCTAATAATAATACCAATCCGATAACCAATCCATCTGCTTATGATAATATTATCCCTTGTGCACAAACTTTAGGAGTTCGAATAACCAATGCAACTACCTTATGTTATGTTACCTCTACGATGGATATTGTGGTAAATCCAAAACCAGTTCCAATTCCGATAGTAGGCGCTTATACCGTTTGTGGCACAGACCAAACAGGATTATCTTGTGTGGATTTAACCACTAATGTTACCCCAGGAATCTTGTTTCAAAGCCCAGGAGTGTACACCATTACCTACCATTTAACTCCTAGCGATGCTACTAATAATCTTAATGCAGTAGATGCAAATCACTATTGTACCATTAACCCATTTTCACAATTTTTATGGGTTAGAGCAGAGAATCCAATCACGCATTGTTTTGAAATTATGCAAATTGAACTCAATGTAGACCCAGCTCCTGTAATGCCAACTAACCTTGTAGCACTTGCCAATTGCGATACCGATAGCAATGCACAAGACGGTTGTACTACATTTAATTTAGAGGTTCAAACTCCAATAATCACAGCAGTACAAGCCTTGCCAGCCAGCAGTTATGCAGTAACCTATTACACCACCCAGGCAGCAGCATCGTCTACCCCTGCAGGCTTGTCTATATTTGATACTACTAGTTTTAACTACTGTAATAGCATCAACAATACTATTTGGGTTAGAATAGAAAATAAAGCTACCCATTGTTTCACTGTTGGATCGTTCCAATTGCAAGTAAACACCCCTTTAGTTCTAACCACGCCAACATTATATAGTTTGTGTGATAGTGATGCCATTGTGAATAACCAATATTCTGTTTTTGACATGCTTGGATTTGTAGGAACCGTTCCAGGACACACCTTAGAATTCTTCTTAGATGCGGCGCACACCCAACTAATAAGCAATCCATCGGCATTTCAAAATACTATTGCAGCAGCACAAACAGTGCATATTGTGGCAACCGATACTACAACGGGTTGTAAGAGTTATACTACACTAACCATACAAGTATTACCAATACCAACCCCAAGAACCGATTTATCCGCACTACCATTAATTAAGTGTGATGATGTAAATCCAAACGATGGGTATGAGATATTTAACCTGACTACTAATGCAAATTATGTTATCAATGGGGATATTAATGTAAGCCTACATTACTTTCCAACTCATGATGATGCGGTGAACAACACATCTGAAATTCTTACACCAACAACCGCTAACGTACACCAAAATGTGTGGATACGAGTAGAGAGTTTGTATAATATAGACACGCAATCACCACCACAACATTGTTATGTGCTAGTAGAACAACCTATTGTTGTTAATCCGGCACCGTTAATTGTTCCAGGAATTGTGTACCAAGAATGTGATGACGATACCGATGGTTTTACTTCATTTAATTTAAACTCCCAAGCTGGTGTTTTATTAGCTGGTAATGCATTACCATTAACCAATTACACCTTGTCATTCTATTTAGATGCGTTACTTACTACTCCAATACCGAGTACCTTTACCAACACCAATACCACAGGAAATACACAAACTATTTATGTGGTTGCTACCAATACCGTTACCGGATGTAAAAGCCCAGTATCGCAATTTACTATAATGGTGAATCCAAAACCAACTCTTGCAGTACCAGCAGATTTTGCTACTTGTGACGATGAGTTAAACGATAACGATGGGTATTATTTATATCCGCTAGATGCTTTGGTGTCAGATATCTTAGGAACATCACAAACCTTAACCGATTATGATGTGAATTTCTACGATACCCAATACAACCCTTCTGCAAACCCACCACTGCTGCCAACAGCAATTACTAACGTGGCTACATACCAAGCCTATACCCACACTATTTGGGTAGTAGTAAAAAACAAAGTAACAGGATGCGAACGCATAGCATCGTTTAATGTAACGGTAGAGCAAAAACCACAACCTAAAATTGTGGCCGATACCAATGTTATTTGTGTGGATTTTAACAACCAACAAGTAGTAAGAAGTTTAATGTTAACGGCAACAAATACGACATCTTACTTAGGAGTTGTTCCAACATACACCTACCAATGGTTGGATGCTACAGGAGCAGCAATACTAGGGGCAACTAATTCAACCTATGTAGTAGCTAATTCATTTGCAAACCATACAAGTTCCGATTTTAGTGTGGTAATGACAAGCACAAGCGCACAAGGGTGTAAAGACACCTCGACGCCATTCACGGTGCTACAATCGGGTCAAGCAGTAACACTACCAGGGGGAAGTCAGGGGTATACAATTACCAATGCTTTTTCAGAAAACCAAATTATAACAGTTACCGTTGACGGATATGGAGATTACGAATTTAGTTTAGATGATGGTCCACGACAAGCAAGTAATGTATTTGAAAACGTAGGATTAGGGGAGCACTTTGTAACAGTTTGGGATACTAAAGGAGGAATCGCAATAAGTTGTGATCCGTTAGTGATAAGCCATATAGAAACAATAGATTATCCACATTATTTTACTCCAAATGGCGATGGAATTCATGATACATGGAATATTAGTGGATTACAAAATGATTTTAGCGCAAAAATTTATATATTTGACCGCTACGGAAAATTAGTAAAACAAATCAGTCCGCAAGGGCTAGGATGGGACGGAACTTACAACGGAATCCTACTGCCATCAACAGATTATTGGTTCACCGTGGATTATAGCGAAGCCGCAGCTTACAAACAATTTAAAGCGCATTTTACATTAAAAAGATAAT
>JBBALV010000059.1:0-4378 GCA_040402815.1 Flavobacterium sp. | reverse complement strand
TGTTATAGTTTAGCAGAATTTGAAGACGATTTAAAAAAGTTTTTATACCTGAAGAAATTAATTTCCAGATATAAAAATAATGGAGATTTAAAAGAACGATTGATACTTAATCATATAATCGTTCTTTATAATTTATTTGGTGAAGCAACTACTAAGATGTTGTTTTACAAAGTAGATGAAGACTGTTGGGATATTCTGGTTACGTTTCTAGTTTACCTAGACAGAATGCCAGAAACAATACCTGATTATGGTATTACGTTATCGGAAATAGTTTTAGATGAGAGAGTTATCTCTACACTAAGGAAAATCTAATGAGCCGTATTATAGACAACGCCATAGCGTTTAAAGTTCTAAGAATGTTAGTGACAAACTTCACTGACACGGAAGCATTCAAACTAGGTATTATTGATCATAATGGTAATACCCTAAGAAAGACTAGTCAGTTTACAAGTGAAGCGGAACGTAACGCATACAACTATCTAACTCGTCTAGTGTTTAATATGAAGAAACTAATCAATAAGATTGGTGGAGAAAATCGTTTGAAGAGTATGGCTGCTGCAATCTGGTTGATTCGTGAGAACTATCAAAGTGGTTCACGAACTACTTCTGGTTTAGAAGCAAGATATAAAAAACTAATGGAAACAAATGTTCATTTAGTTGAAGAAGAAATTCTAGTTGGTAGATTCCTTAAAGAAGAAGGCGAAGGTGGCGCACCAACCAATAATACTTCTGGTCCAGTGTCAACACAAGAACCAAAGATCTATCCAAATAGCAAGAAGAAACCTATCATGGGTATGGCAAGACGTAAGTCATTAGCAGTTAAAGAGGTCTGCTAATGTTTCTGCTATCATTTATTCCTGATGCATGGCTTCAGTTAGCAGTCTACGCTACGCTTGCGTGCGGTATTGGAATGTATGTTCTAAGTTTCTTTTTGAATTTTATTCCACCACTTAAACCATATAGACTTCCACTGCAATTAGTAGGTTCATTGCTTGCTATTTGTGGTGTTTATTTTTATGGTGGCTACTCTACTGAAATGGGATGGAGAGCCAAAGTTGCTGAGATGGAAGCAAAGGTTGCACAAGCAGAAGTTAAATCAAAAGAAACTAATGTTCAAATACAAAAAGTTTATATTGATAGAGTTAAAGTTGTAAAAGAAAAACAAGTAGTGATTGAAAAACAAATTGTTGAAGTTGCTGCTAAGATGGATGCTAAATGTGAAGTAATTCCTGAAGCATTGGATATTTTAAATGACGCAGCGAAAGGGGTTACCAAGTGAAAACCCTACTAATCATAAGTATGTTAATACTGGCTGGTTGTTCAACCACTCCAGTTAAAAGAAATTTCCCAAATGTTCCTAGCGAACTTTTGGAAGCATGTCCTGAATTAAAACAAACTGAGCCAACATCTAAGTTGAGTGAAGTCTTGAAGGTTGTGACAGAAAATTATTCGCAATACCATGAATGCAAAGTCAAAAATGACGCATGGAATGAATGGTATAAATCACAGAAACAAATATTCGAGAGTGTTAAATAAAATGGACTTAGAGAGATTAGCCAAAATGGAAGCCCAAGTGGAAACTATTAAAGAGGATGTTAAGGATTTGAAGTCTGACATCAAAGAAATCCACTCTCGTGTTACCACATCTAACCGAGAGATCGTTGATAAGATTGACGATATGCAAACTCGTCTTGAACATAAGATGAATGCAAATGCTCAAATTTCACAAAATCAACATGAAGAAATTCGTAAAGATGTTGTTGAAGATTTAGAGAAAATGAATACAAGAGTTTCAGCCCTTGAGCAGTGGAAATGGTATGTCATTGGTGGTGCTGCAGTTGCAGGTTATATCCTTGCGCATATTGGCGATCTTGCCAAATTCTTTAAATAACAGGTAAACTAAATGGCAACAACATTCAAACTATTATCAGATAAAATGGGTGGCAGAGATGCCGCAGCATACATCGGCACTGCTGGAGAAATCTTCTATGATGTTACTGGCGCAACTCCAATTCGTATATCTGATGGTGTAACTCCAGGTGGTATTCCTTTCGGTGGTGGTACTGCTCAGCAAACATTCAATCCAAACTTTACTGATTTATCTGGGACATTTGCTGGAGGAACGCAATCTGGTTCTTATGTTCTTCAAGGTTTGATCTGTCACTTTAGAGTCAATGTTGATTTTACTGGTGTGACAAACTTTGGAACTCTTGGGTACAAAATAACATTACCATTCCCAACTGACGAAACTATTACTGTTCGTGGTGGTAGTTTACATCAAACTTCTGGCTCTGGCTCTCCTGCAATTTTCCATATTGCAGGTATTACTGATATTGATGAGAGCGCAACTGCTCATAAATTATATTACACTGGAAGCACTACTGATCTTCCATGGAAATATAATACTCCAGTTTCTGCAACTAATGTGGATAGTCATTTTAATCTGTCTGGTGCATACCAAATAGCAATATAAATTTGCTTTGCAAGAGCATATGGGGTATAATTACTCTATATGCTCTATATCGATAACAAGTACGCACAAATCCTTGGCACTCGTCTAAGGAACTTCAAACAAAAGAAAGACTACCTCTGGAATTACAGCTGTCCAGTGTGTGGAGATTCTTCGAAGAACAAACTAAAGGCTCGTGGTTATATTTACCGTGGCGAGCAAGAATTGTTCGTGAAGTGTCACAACTGCGGTTATGGTACTAATCTTGGTAATTTAATTAAGTATGTGGATGCGAAATTATATGATGAATATGTTTTGGAACGCTACAAAGCTGGCGCATCAAAACACCATGATCACAAAGACGTTAAAGAAACAAGCGTCATCCTAGAAACTCCCAAAGAAGAATTACTCGAAGACGATATCCTTTCAAGTTTATCTCGTCTGGACAAACTGCCACTGAATCATCCAGCAGTTGAATATCTAATCAATAGAAAGATTCCAAAAGATAAATGGCATCTTCTATACTTTGCTCCGAAGTTTAAAGCATTTACCAATTCAGTGACTGCTAAATTCCAAGAGCCAATACAAGATGAACACCCAAGAATGATAATACCATTCTTTACACCAGCAGGTAAATGTTTTGCTTTCCAAGGCAGAGCATATGGCAAAGAAGAACCTAAGTATTATACCATTAAGGTTGATGAAACACAGGAGAAAATTTATGGACTCGATCGCTTGGATTATAGCAAACGTATATATGTTGTTGAAGGACCAATTGATTCTCTTTTCCTCCCGAACGCAATTGCTGTTTCAGGAGCAAGTTTTGATACCCCTACTATTCGGCAGTTGTTGGCTAACGCAACGATTGTAATGGATAATGAACCAAGAAGCCGAGAGATAACTAAGTTTCTTGAGAAGAATATTGAAGCAGGGTATAGTGTTTGTATGTTCCCAGAGCATATTGAACAGAAGGACATTAATGATATGATTTTATATGGTAATATGACAGCCGATGAGATTGTAGATACCATAAATACAAATACCTTCAAAGGAATGGAAGCAAAGTTGAAATTTAGTATATGGAAGAAAATATGATTTGTAATGATGATTTGCTTGATAAACCCATTTTTAATTTTTTTAGAGACAAAGTTATAAATGATGTTCAGTGGAATTTTGTGGAAAATACTGGTTGTTCAGAAGTTCCTGATAATCCATCATTTTACTCAATAGTATCAAATGAGCATGGTCCGTGTAGTTCTTTATATGATATTCTTTGTATACCATTATTAGTTGCTTGCTATAAAAACGATATTATGATTTCTAAAATACTTAGAATTCGTATTGGATTAATATTGAACAGTGATACTCAAATAACTCATACACCACATGTTGATTATACGGTACCACATAAAACAATGTTATTCTATCTAACAGATAATGATGATGCACCAACAATATTTTTTAAACAAAAACATTCAGGTAATACTAAAGATTCTGGTAACATAGAAGAAAAGTTTCTTCAAGTTGATCAATATATAAAACCAGTTGAAAATAAATCTGTTATAATTAATGGTTTGCAGTTTCATTCAAGCACTACACCAAAAAATAAAAAGTTTAGAATTGTTATTAATTATAATTTTGTTTAGTAACTATATGTATGAAAAGATTGGAATAAAATGAATGTTAGAATGATTAGTTATAGTAAACCCTCTCGAGAGATGTATGATGAGGGTTTGTTAGATGTACAGGAGTTAGTTGCGTTCTGTGCACGTGTTAGTAATCCAAGCAACCAGTTCAACACAGATACATCAGAGAAGTTAATTAAGTATTTGATTAAACATCAGCATTGGTCACCCCTAGAGATGGTTAGTGCTTGTTTAGAAATTGAAACTACTCGTGACATCGCAAGACAGATTTTGCGTCATCGCT
>JBBALV010000058.1:0-4561 GCA_040402815.1 Flavobacterium sp. | reverse complement strand
TGTACGTCGTCAAACTAAAGTGGACTTTTCCTTAAGGAGTGTTTCGTGTTTTTGTGAATGTATAATTTCTTTTTTTTCTGTGCAATCTTTGGCTGTTTTTATTTTCTCATAGTTCAATCTTCTTTGTTTTAAGGTTTCCATTTTAATTCGTTTTCTTTCTTGTAAAATCATCTCTCCACGTCCATAATAGACGTCAGCAGGCGTTAGATTTTGAAGGGATTCATGATAACGCTGGTGGTTATAATATTCCACAAAACCTTTTAAAGCCGCCTCTAATTCCTCAGGCATATAATAATGATGGAGCTTGACTACATTCTTCATGGTCCGGTGGTATCTTTCTATCTTTCCTTGGGTCTGTGGATGGAAAGGTCTGCCGTGTAATTGATCCATATTGTAGGATTCCTTTAGGTATTGCTTTAGCTCTTTTGCTACATAACATGAACCATTATCAGAGAGTAATCGAGGTCTTGGTTTGGTGATTAATTTAGCTTTAATAATCGCCCGATCTAAGGTTCTTTTTACGTCCTCTACTTTCATGGATTCACACAACTCCCAATGCACAATGTAGCGGCTAAAATCATCAATCACCGTGCTTAAAAAATACCAGCCCCAACCGACTATTCTAAAATAGGTGAAATCCGTTTGCCACATCTGATGAACAAATTCAGTCTTGTTTTTATATTCATCGGCTGCTTGAATAAACGCATGAGCTGGAGGGCTAATCAATCCTCTTTTCTTTAAAATACGGTACACACTAGACTCTGAGATGAAGATTTGCTGCTCATCGGTTAATTTACAAGCTAGCTCCCTACAGGAAAGCTGTGTGTGTTCTAAGGCTAATTCAACCACCAGGTTCTTTTGCTGTGAGGGAATCACATTCCAATGACGTCTGCCACAACGCTTGTTAGGACTTAGCCCATCCACCCCAAAATCACTGTATAATTTATACCATAGATAAAAGGTACTTTTATTCAAACCCAATTGCTTGAGTGTTCGATTAATCCCTATATCTGATCTTGTGACCATGTGAATGATTTCTTGTTTTTCTGATGCTGTCAATCGCATATATCGTTTGAGCTTTTCGCTTAATCCAAGGCGTTTAAACTTTTTTTTACGATGTCATAGCGTAGCACTAAATCAGCTAAGGTCTCTTTGAGTTTAAGGTTCTCTTTGCGAAGATCAGCGACCTCATCACTGGTGGCTTCCCTTGTTAAATCTCCTGATAATCGCTTCTTGCCAGCCTCCAAGAATTCTTTGTTCCACTTATAAAAAGTAGACTCTTGGATCGAGTGTTTTCTACATAATTCTGCAATGGAACTCTCGGCTCGTAAAGCCTCCATGATGATTTGAATCTTTTGCTCGGAACTAAATATACGACGTGTCTTACGACGAATGTCTTTGATGTAATTTTCTGCTGTTTGTTTTTTTCTTGTTTCCATTTTGTTAAGTTAATAATTGTTTGGAAACACTCCCTAAGAAATAGACTCTATCGGTCCACTTTTTGCTGACGATTTACACTAAATGGTATAAAAGTATTGGAGAGGGGATTCGGTTGGAAGCGTATAATTCGAATAAAGTGAAAATTGCTATGGTTGAATTATTTAAGCCAGTAATTAAGAGTATTTTAGGGAATCAATTCAAAGAGATTAAGGAAGGGGAAGTGGTATTAAATTTTGATTTGATTTTGTCAGAGATGGGTAAAATGAAGCTTTAAAATTAGATATGAGAAATCCGAAATGGGAAAGAGATGAGGTTATTTTAGCCCTAAATCTGTATTTTGATAAAAATAGGGGAACTTTTGAAAGTAATAACCCTAAAATTATTGAGCTATAAGAATTGCTAAATAAGCTTCCGATTCATTCAAATAGACCGGATGAGGAAAAGTTCAGAAACCCAAATGGGGTTACCTTAAAGTTGTGTAATTTTTTAGCACTTGACCCCAATTATACAGGAAAAGGTATGGTTTCATATAGCAAATTAGATGAAGCCGTATTCAATGAATATTTTGAAAATCTGAATGAATTAAGAGATGTGGCTGAAGGGATTAAAAAAATCACCTTAAGTTCGAATTACTCTGCAAATGTTTCAGCTATCGAAACAGATGAAAATGAAGAAAATGTTCGTGAGGGGAAAGTGCTTTACAAAATGCACAAAGTGCGTGAAAGAGATAGGAAAATAATTACAAAGAAAAAGGCAAAGGTTCTTTCTGAAAAAGGGAAATTAGAATGCGAATGTTGTGGTTTTGATTTTGAGAAAACTTATGGAGAATTAGGTAAAGGGTTTATTGAGTGCCATCATATCGTCCCACTAAATAAGTTTAATGATTCGAAAGAAACGAAATTAGAAGATTTGGCATTGGTTTGTTCTAATTGTCATCGTATGCTTCATAATAGAATTTCAGAGGTATGTGTTTCTGATTTAAGGATACTTTTAATGAAATGAAACCAAAATCAATCTTTGATTTTACAGATTCAGAACCATCTTCTTTCCCATCAGTAGGAAAGATTAAAAACAAAGGATTTGAAAAGTTGAAAAACCCAATTTTAAGGCATGAATTGGAAAGATGCAATAAAACACCTTACTCATCTGAAAAGCATCTTAAAATTGAAGATTTGGGGTATAAAACACTTCATCAGATTGATTTTCTTGCAAAGAGCCGTTGGATTAAATACTTTTCAAATGGAGGTAAGGTTTATATTCAAAGCAGAGCAAATAAACTTCCACTCTCATCACAAATTCTATTTAATAAATCTATCTTAAACTATTTTGGAAAAGGGATTCCAATGCCTAAAAAAGAAGTTCCAACTAAACGTGGTTGGATAAAAGGAGGCAAGGGAGGAAAAGCTGAAGGGTTTGATTTTAGGATTCAATTTAATGATAAACTTTCGAAGAAGAACAGAGAATCATTGTTAAGGCAAAGTGTGATTTATATCAATGAAATCGCTCAACAAGATTCTTCTATTGATTATTTGGATGAATCGTGGTCAGATTTTGAGTTATTAGATGTTTGGAATAAGTTCTTTCAAAATCACGGCTTTAGATTCCCTGAATTTGAAGATAAATTGAATAGGAAGTATTTGGGAAATAAATCTGATTTTGGCGCTGAAAATGAATCTAATAGTTCTTCAGAAATTGATTTATATTCAGTTAGAGAGAAGTTTGGGATAATAAAAAAACAGAAATTTGATTTGACGGGGATGGGATAATATTAAGAAATAATTTTAGAACCTTTTCTTCTATTACATCTCCAGCATAAGGTTTGAAGGTTTTCCAGTTTTGTTAGTCCACCCTTCGAAAGAGGTAAAATATGGTCAATTTCTAACAATAAATTCGGTTCATTTTCTGTACCATTTCCACAGGAACAGCATTTGAATGAATCTCTTTTTTTTACATATTCTCTTAAAACGGTTGTCATCAATGACCTCTGTCCTTGTACCGAATTGGTATAATCTATTTTTTTACTGATAAACTGAATAAAATCATTTAGATTTTTGATGTCAAAAACAATATCTGACCTTAAGGAACTATTTCCGCCTGATGAAACATATTGGAATGAGAAAGTTGGGAAATATGATGTACTTAAATCTACGGTTTGAAATCCAAGGTTTTTAATTAATCTTTTATTGTAGAAATCAACAATAATTCTCGGGATTTCATGGATTATGCTAGATAATATTTCTTCTCGTTCCTTGATTAAAAGCTTCTTCCCTTCTTCAGCAGATGAGAACTTATTTAGCACTTCACTAAATTTATCAATTGTTTTCTCATTTGCTTCCACATTAAAATATTTGCATAAATATTTGAATGGGTCAGTATAAACATTTCTGCATACGGATAACGAACAATGGTAAACCTGATTGTTTTTTTCAATTTTCCCCCATTCTCGCCTTTTAAATTTGTAATTGCTGCTATCGAATGCTCTTACACTTCCATAGCTCACACTTTGAACATCTAAATATGTATTTTTCAATTCCTCAATATGATAATTTAATTCATTGCAATTTTGAATATGAGTATTAATGCTTTCTTTAATTGAAAGAAACTTTTCTCCTTTGAAGTATCTATAAACATAAATCTGAAGGATTAAGAATAAAAAACCGACAATTGATAACAGTATAAAGAAATCAATATTTAAAAGTGCGCTAATAATCATTAGGATAACAAGGCTCGAAAAAAATTCACCCCAACCCATTTTTTTACTACTTTCCTTCATTTTTTAAATTTTGAAATTAAGGTATCTGTCATTTGACAAGATATTGTGATTTGCTTTAAAATTCTAACTTCTTAAAATTATATTTAAAATGCCTCTTATTGAAAATAGTAATTTAGTGGCATCAAAAGTTACACTAAATTCAAAAATGGAAATAATATTCAATAAATTAGTTTTCCGGATAACCTTTCAATTAATTTAAATAATTCATAATATTGGATAATAAAATTCAAATAAATATAACATGAAATACTTTTTGATTTCAATTGCACGTCAGGGGGAGTTCTATGGAAGGACATCTAGAAAGGGATATTGGACATTTACACTAATTTATAGTCTGCTGTATTCTTT
>JBBALV010000057.1:0-4914 GCA_040402815.1 Flavobacterium sp. | reverse complement strand
CAAATATAGTTCCGAAATCTCCTGCTTGACCTAAGTCAGTTCCTACTCCGTTACGATTTTTTTTTTTAGAAGAAACTGCAGTCTGATAAATGATGTTTCCTTCAGTATCGTAGATAACTTGGTTTTCTGTTCCAGTTATCTCATTTGAAGTGAGTTCCATTAATACTACTTCTGCAGTATTATCTCTCTCATTTAACTTCATTGATAATGGAAAGAACTTCTTATCCGCTAAAGCACCTTGAATAGGGAATGTGTAAATACACCCAAACTCTAATCCCTTACCAATCAATTTTCCTGTAAAGATGTTTCTATAGTCAGAATACTGATTAAGAATATTACGAGCAGATAACTCTTGTATCTCGTAAATATCAGTTTCAGCCCTTTCATACCATTCTTTAGTCTTGAAGCTATTTTGGTCTAATAAATTAGATATGTCCTCAATATCACTTCCTTCAAAAATAGGAATCTGCTTAGAATCACCACTATACACTGTAACCATATCAGGTACAATAGATGTGTTCTTAATATTAGTAATAGTTGTTATTTGATTAGACTTATCTGTCTGAACAACATTAATTAATAAGTTGTGGTAAGCAGTAATGTAATCGTAGAAAGCAAAGTAATCACCGTAATCTTCAAGTTCTAATGTAGAGTGTAATCTAACTTTTAATACTCCCGAATTAGTAGGAATCAAGTCAGTAACAAATAAAGTAGAATAATAACCACCTGTATTGAAAGTACGAGTTGTACTCCAAGTTTCTGCAAATATATCGTAGTAATATTGAGTGGTAGTGTTATCTAAAAGAATCTCTACCTTTTGATTACCTGTAATACTACTAACACTAAATGAGAACTTGTCATCAGGAGTTAAAACACCATAAGCATACTCAACATAGTCTGTGTTAGCACCTGCATCACTATAAACAATAATACCGTAGTCATCCAAACGAGGATCATAATAAGAATCTGCTTTAACTCCACCCACTTTATCATAAAACTCAAATATTGGGTCTAAACCAGTTCTGACAACATTAAATGCTAATAAATTATCTGTAAAATCTGCTTCTAAGATACGGGTAGGAGTAAACGTGTCATCGTTAGTCCAACAAGAGAAGTTGATATCAAAGTTTGTATAAGACTTGTAGAATTGATAATCTAAAGCTACTTCTCTGTAAAATCTTCTAATCTTTCTCTTAGGCTCTGCTATAATTAAGAAGTCAGTTCCATGAACAAGAGTTTTAACTTCTCCTGTACCAGGTGTAGCTAAAGTACCATCTTGATTATAAACTTCTGTGCCATACAAGCCAAATGCTAAGTCTTTAACCTTAACAAACCACCATTGACCTCTATTCTGATAAAGAACTGCATTGAATAAGTAGCAAATAGACTTAATAATGTCAATAGTTGATAACCTAATACCATTCTTATCTTTAAATACGTTGATATAAGTATAAGCCTGAATAAGTGGGTTAAATGTGTTAGTAAAACTACTTGCCCACATATTAACCAATACATTCGTTTTATAGCCGAATCCTATCCCTCTAAAGGCCGATAATACTATTGTTAATAGATTCCGCTTACCAAACAATTTGCGTCCTGCAGAATCGTTTAATTGCATTGTCTTTAATGCTCCTAAACCATCAATAGTTTTAAACTCAATAGCAGGATAACGTAAGAATATATCTTCTTCACATAATTCAGGAGAAACAAACCCACTCCAAAATATACTACCATCACGATAGTATTCTAAGTAGAAGTCTTTTTCATCTTCACTAATAAGTGAATCCATGTTAATGACTCCACCTAATACCTTAAAACTTAAAGAAGAACCTTTAATAGGATAGAAGATGTCATCATCTACAGTTGGATAATCAATTTCTACTGGAGTTACTTGTCCATAAGGAATATCATAAATTGTCGCATTATATCCCTTCTTGAGAATTAATACTTTGCATTTAGTAGTGAGTAATGTTGCAAATGGTTTACAAGTTGCATCAAACTCAAATCTATAAATAGTTCCGTATCCTTCCATTATCTACCTGTAACTCTTAGTGTTGTTTCAAACGATTTGTTAATACTATATCCTGTTTGTGTAGCAGTAATTGCTCCTGTAAGGTCAACTAATAATCTCATTGTCTGTGTAGGGAATGAGCCACCACCATAACTATAATTACTACCTGATGCTTTTTGACTCATTGATGCACCACCACCAGTTGGTGAAGTAGCACTTGATTTGGCTTTAGTCATTGCATTGGCAGTACCTTTTAACATACCTCCAACTGCAATCATTGCTAAACCTCCTGCTAATCCTGCAGCAACACCAAATGGAGTAAACATCGAAGTTAAGAATGCTTGTACTGCAATCATTGCTTTAGAAGCAGCAACAGTACCAACGCCAATCTTAATAAACATATCTCCTAATGCACTTAATACACCTGCCCCAAAACTTCTAATTGCATCTTCTGCACTTGTTCCCTCTCCAATGGAAATAAACATTTCAGCAAATGATCCTGATAATGCTTCAGTAAATCCTTTTGAAGCTGCACTAACAGTATTAAACATATTAACCCAAGCATTCTGTTCTGCTATTGCAGCATCTTGAATTAATTTAAGTCTTGTAGCTAATCCTACACTTAATTGAGATAATTTATCATCTGAAATAAGTACATTCTTTAATCTTTCAGCAGTAGTAGGTAATGGTTTAATCAAACTCATTAACTTGTTCTGTCTTTCTGCCTCAATCTCTGCTGATAATTGTGCTACTTTTAATAAGTATGCTCTTGTAATATTTTCGGTACTAATACCATAACGCATAAACTCACGTTGTTGCTTTTGGAAAGCATCTTGCAAGTCTGCTAATCTCTTTTTATTGCCATCTAAGCCAATATTGTTAATCTCTGTAACTGCGTTAGCACTTAGCTGCATTAACTTCTTTAAATGCTCGCCATAGGCTTTAGTTTGGAAATCTAATCCTGCAATTACTTCAACCTTTTCTGCTTTCTTGGTGCCACCTTCTTTTTTACTTGGTTTATCACTTAAACCTTGAATTTGAGTATTGTCAACAACAGGCATTTTAATATCACCTGCATTGTCAATCTTAGTGAACTTACCAATTAACCACTCTAATGCAGCCCCAACGTATCTAATACTCTTTAGATATTCATAAGTCTTGATAGCTAAGTTTGTGAAGAAATCTCTAATAGGTTGACCTGCCTTCATAACCATCACAAAAGCCTGTGAAAGTAACTGGAAAGCATTTACAGTAAATATTATTAATCCACCTATAACCGTAAATACATCACTAAGCCTTTGCATCAAAATACGAAAGGTTTCTCCTACTGCTTTATTATTAGTAAATGCAGACTTAATATCATTAAGAACTTTAACGATTGAATTTGCTGCATCATTTAAGTTCAATGACTTGGCAATAGCATTACCAATATCAGCCATTGCAAATGTTACACTTTCTGATAATTTATTAAAAACACCTTGAAGTGTTTGCGACTGCTTATCAGCCATTCCAAAGAATTGACCTCCTTCAGAAGTAGCAGACATAAAAGCATCACCAACCTCTTTAACGGATATTTGACCATCGTGCATCCTTTGTGTTAAGGTTGCCATTGATTGACCCGTAGAATCTGATATTGCTTTTAATGGGTTAAACCCTGCATTAATCATTTGTCTTGCTTCTTGACCCATTAAACGGCCTGAAGCATTTACTTGACCAAATGCTAATGCTAAACGATTGAATCTATCTGCATTTCCTCCTGAAACATCACCTAACATTCGGGTGATAGGAACTACTTGTTGTGCAGTTAAACCATATTGAAGAAGTATTTGAGCACCTTTAGTAATATCTTGAAACTGCATTGGTGATCTCAATGCTTGTGCTTTTAACTGAGAAAGCATTGCTTCTGCAGTTTCAGCAGAACCAGTAAATACTTCAAAAGCAACGGCAGTTTGTTCTAATTCTGCAGCAGTAGTTAATGCTCTTTTACCAAAAGCAATTATTCCTGCAGTAATTCCTGCAGTAGTCAAGGCCATTCCCATTGCACCAAATGCAGAAGAAATTTGCTTAGAAGCATCGTTCATGCTTCCGCCAATCATACTACCACTTCTTTGTGTTGAGTTCGCTAATTGCGATAGTTGGTTGCCTAATTGATTCAGCTTATTCTTTGCATCCTCAACATCAGCACCAACCCTGATAAAAAACTCATTAGTTTCTGCCATTACTTAATCGTATTAACCCATTTTATAACTTCTTCATCCGAAAGATACTCTTTTTCTTTTGTTTTTTCTATACGTTTGGTTATCTTGTCTGTCCACAATGGGATTAGGTCTTTTGGCTTAGGTACTTTATCTCCACCCATTGAAGCTAATGAAGCCCACATCAGGTTTCTTATTCCATCCCACTCCTCTGCCTTTCTAAGTTCAAAGCCATATTCATAGTCAAGAAATTCACCAAGTTTCATTCTTTTCCATTCGTATGGCTTCAATCCAGTTCTATAAATTCTTGTGAGGACACTCCCCCACTTAATTATTTCTTTTTTTTTATTGTTGAATCTCCCGTAGGCTGATCCATATCACTTGGCATTAAGTCTTTAGTAAGCCAATCAACAATAACAGGAATACCTGCACTTATTAACCATTTAGTGGCAACCATCTTAGATGACTTAATCTTACCCAACAATTCTTCTGCTCTTTCATCTTCTCCATTGCAGAATAACCAATAAATATGGCCACTAAGCAACATATCACGAGTAATATCCATCATTTTAGATGGGTTATTCTCATTCTCTCCAATGTTAATCAAGTCATCAAAGTTTCCACCTAACTCCTTGACATATACATCGTTGATACAACCTAATGAAAAGTCAAGATTAATTTTTTTGTTTTCGTATGTGATAGTACGCA
>JBBALV010000056.1:0-4928 GCA_040402815.1 Flavobacterium sp. | reverse complement strand
TAAAATTAAAAGATTATTTAATGTTAGTAGGTAGAAAAGGTAAAGAAGTAGAACCCGGTTATATTTTCGTTCCTTATGTAATGGCACAAAGTATAACTACTATACAAAGTAAGAACTATTTTAGAAAAAGTAAAATTAGAAGAATACTTGGAATCCCTTCCAAAGAGAGTATGATAAAAAGTAGATATGCAACTAAAAAGATAAATAATAATTTTTACACAACAATAGATATAAAAAAACCACTCAATTGAGTGGTTTCTTTTTATACTTTAAATATTCCTGGTTCTTTTGATGAATCTAAGAAACGTCCAACTTTTACAACTATTGGATAATTACCCAAATGATGCATTGTATCTTTATCGACATTATCAATCTCGCCTATTCCCCAAACTAATCTAATACAATCTTTATCACCAGTAAGTCTTTCAAATATGTCACAAAATTTTTGATAAACATCATTCGCAACTTCTTCAACTATTTCCGGTGTAGTTACACAACCAGGATGTATAGATTTGTCTAATGGGATGATAATTCCAGATTTAAAATTTATCTCATCCGTAATAACCGTTATCTCATCTAATAAGTCTTCTGGAATACTAGTTTCTATATGTAGATAATTAAGCCACTCTAGTTTATGTCCTCTAGGAAATACGGTCTTTAAATAAAAAATACCATATTCTTTTTCTGAAAAGTTTTCTAAAAATAGCTTTAAATATTTCAATTCTTATTTAGTAAATTTTAATTTGTATAATGTTCTGTAGATTAAAGCAACAACTTCATCAACAATGTTTTGTAAGTGTGTATCTTCTGTAGATATAGCTTTTCTACCATGTTTTACAAATTCTACTAAAGATTCAAAGTATTCTACTTTTTCCTTAGTTCTTGTAGTATTAGTATCGATTACATCATAACCATCAACAATACCATATTGTCCTTGATAAGTTTCAATCAAAGTATCAATTAAATCTAATATACCATCATAATACTCATTTAATGCAGTATGTGCTGCATGAGAACCTTGTTCACCATTTACCTGTAAGTGATAGATATGAGCCATTTCTCTTGATTCAAATAGTTTAGAGAAAAGAGAAACTGCACTTCCTGCGTTTTCACCTTCTTGTACCTGTGGTTGTGGTTCTGGTTGTTCAGTTTTAGCAACCTCTGTTCCTTGTTCTACTTGTGGTAGATTAGCAGGAACCATTTCTTCTGCTTCGTAGATTTTTCTTATAGTAGAAAACTTTTTCATAATAAATTATTATTTTTTTGTTTATATATTATTTTTCGATATATAACTTTTAATATATATATTAAAATTTAGAACACATTAAATATGAAATTCATTAAAAAATATCAAATGTTTACTGAAGAGGTTGTAATAGATACACCTACTGCTCCAGTTAAAACAGTTTCTACAGAAAAAGAGGATATATTAGAAGCATCAGACGTTGATGTTATTGATAGATTTGCTAGACTTTACAAAGATCTACCAAAAGAAGAAAAACAACAAATAAATAATTACTTTAAATAATGAGAAAATTTTCAGACTTTATAAAAGAAGAAATAGATTTAAGAGGAAATAGAGGTATTCCAGGTGACTTCATGAGAAATTCAGAAGAAGAAGCTGGAAGGAATTTAGGTGTCAGAATTGATGACGAAAGCCAAATGAGAAATATTTGGCCACAATTTCAACAATTGATGAACCAATCTATGCAACTAATGATGCAAGGGCCAGATGGTAGACAATTAGGTAGAGAACAAATGCAAGCAAGACTTGATGCACTTCAAAACTTAGCAAAAGATGTTATTATGGATGAGTATGGTGAAATACTTGAATCATCTACAAAACCAGTTGAACTTGATATAAGATTAGTAAATCCAAATGAAGTTATAAGACAAATCTCTGATTTAAGAGATGTTCCACAAAATGCTAGAACTCCACGTGAAGACGATACTCACGAAGAAGACGATGAAGACCAAACTGAACAAGATGATCAACAAGATGATGATTGTGCTGATGGATCTTGTTCTAGTGTTGAAGGTGCTGACGAACCTACAGAAGAGCCAGAAGATATAACTGGTAATGTTTTGACTGCATCATTAAAGAAGAAGATTCTTAATATGTTGACTCAAGGTGAAGGTAAGGCAACTAAAGATATTATTAAATTCTCACCACTTGTTGAGAATGGTTTACAACAAATATTTGGTACAAATGGTGCAAGAATTTTAAGAATTTGGTCAGATATGTCTGACACTGCTGATAAAATTGACTGGGTTATTCCAATTGCAAATAAGGCATCAATGATGAGTAATAATCCAGGTGGAATGGCGGGTGCAACAGATGTTACTTGGGAAAGTTTAAATAACAGTATTTTCTCAATTGAATTGTTGAAAGAAAACCAAAATTTTAATAAAATTACTATTAAAGCAGTTGGTGTTGATTTCCCAATGTTGATTCATGAAACAGTAAAAGGTATTTACTTATTGATTCAATCTGCTGCTATTAAAAAAGATAAAGAGTTTGCTAAAAAAGTAAAAACTGCAACTTCATCATTTATGGATGAGGCACAAGATTTTAGATATGGTGTAACTGCACAATCAATGTTTAATGATTTTGTAAATGCTTGTAAAGATTCTCAAAAGTATAAACAAATGCGAACTAGAATATTTAGACTTTTGGCCAATGATAAGGATAAACTAACTGCAAAAGCAATAGAAATTTCCAAAACTGATAAAGACTTAGGTGCTATTATTAAGAAAGATGCAGCTATTGCTTTATCTGATAATAAATTCTTAGAAGTATTTAATAGCTTATTCTCAGTTTTTGATAAAAAGATGGAAGCTGGTAAATTAGTATTCTTTATAAATGCAGAAAGATTCAATCAATCAGAAGCAAAATTAGTAGTAGAGAAACTTATAGCACATGTTGTTGAGACAGAAGAAGATTACGAACGTTCTCTAAGAGAATGGGAGATGGAACAACAGTTTGGACCTAAAACTAATTATGATGAACCAGAAGCTCCCGAAATGACCGGAGAAGAAGGTACACAAGAAACTCCAGTTGAAGATGACGGAACATATTCTGACGAAGACTTATCAAAAATGAGACAAAAGGATATTCAAGAACTTGTAGATGATGCTTTAGATAAAGGTGATTATGCAGAAGTTCAAAGACTTACTAAATTTCTTAAAGAAGGAGCAGAAATCTATTTAAAAGAAATAGAAAGAATAAACGAAAATCAACATACAAGAAGATAAAAATAAATTAAATTGATGAAACTTTTTAAATACAACCAGTTTTTAAACACAGATACTTTAAATGAGAACTTAGATAAAGCTAAGAAATTCTTAAAAGAAAGATATACTTTACTAACTGCTGCGAAGGAACTTAATTTACTTCAAGGTGAATTAGCAGCACAGATTGATCATAAAGAAATTAGATCAGTTAGATTGATTGACTTTCAACCAGAAGCAAGAGAACAAATTAAAATGAAATTGAGAGATATTTCAGTTACTCCAGAACTTCTTAGAACATTTGATAAGACACCTGAGTTTACTGCAGTAAGAACATTAAAAACAAAAGTTAAAGGCACAAAAGGTGAAAAAGAATTTCAATTAGATAGAGATAATATTGGTTGGTTATCTAACTTTACTTACTTCTACTATTTTGAAAATGTTCCACTAGAAGATTTATCAGTAGTTTATAGAAGATTATTACAAAACAAAGACATTTTACAAAACCTTACAATCGAAAAAGATAAAGGTGTTTTTACAAAAATACAATTTGATGCCAATTTTATCAATGAGAATGTGTTTAATAATATTGAGTTACTAACTGATGGATTGGATAGATTAGAAGGATCAAGAAAAATTAAAAAAATGTATGATACTTTAACACCAGAGTTAAAAAAGTCATATGATGAAGCATCCGACTTAAATAAGAGTAGATTTTTATCTGTTGCAGTTGGGTTTGAACAATTAGGATTAAAGGATGATGGTACAGTTGATGAGGCAAAGAAAAAACATGTTTGGGATGACTTCTTTGGTAGAATGTCACCAGATACAAGACCTTTAAAACCAGATGGTTCTCCAAATCCAACCTTTGGTAAAATAGTTTATCAATCAACATTAAGAAGATATGAAAATATACATGCATTCATTATTGCAGCAAATGGTCACTTAGCATCTTATGAGATGGATGGATTTGCAAAATTTAATGATTTGATTACTACTTGTAACTCAAGATTAGGAGCAGCAGGTGTTGAAAAAGTATTTAATGAAAATGGTATTCTTATAATTGAAGTAAATTCATTTGCCGCTAATCAAATTGTAAATTCACATACTTCACACTGTATTAAAGATAGTAAATATCAATGGGATTCATATGTAGAAAATCATGATAATAAACAATACTATATTTATAACTTTCACGTGCCATTAAGAGATGATTATTCAACTATTGGTATTACAATTGAACCAGGGAAAAGAGTTAGAGCTGCACATAATAGACCAGACCACTCTGTATCAACTAGAGAATTTCAAAACATTTTAAAAAGGTGGGAGAAAGAATATGATATTGATAAAGATTTATGGGCATTCTTCTTACCGATGGATGGTGAAGAAATTAGAAAAAGACAAAAAGCTAAAGAAGCGAATAGAGAAATTGTTAAACCAGGTTTAAGTACAGCCAAAATTATTGAGTATGTTACCGAATATGGCGCCGACATCAATAAAGATAATGCAAAATGTTTATTTAATGCAGTATCTGAGGATAATTATGAAAAAGTAGAATTAGTTTTGAAATTAGGTGGATTACCTAACTTAGCAAAAGGAAAAGATGCTCCTATTTCAAAAGCAACTAATCTTAATATGATTAAACTTTTAGTTGATTATGGTTCAGAGATGACGAGTGATGTATTTAAAAGTGTTGT
>JBBALV010000055.1:1274-5143 GCA_040402815.1 Flavobacterium sp. | reverse complement strand
CTTTTAATTCTGCCGAGGAAGGAATGGAGCGTTTTAAAGGAGAAGATAAAACTAAATTATATACAAGATGGGGCAACCCTACTTTTGTTGCAGCAGAGCAAACCATTGCAGCACTAGAATCACATGGTTTAAAAAATGAACAAGGCGCACCTTTGGAATTAAAAGCATTGTTGCATTCAAGTGGACAAGCTGCTATGACCACTTTATTTTTTAGTAACCTGAGCGCAGGTGATACATTAATATCTCATTACTCCTTATACGGCGGCTCTCAAGAATTGATGCAAAAAGTATTGGCGGAAGCTGGCGTGAAAATTGTTTTAATTGATATTCATGATGAAAATCTTTTAATTGAAACCATCAAAGCCAACCCAAGCACAAAATTAATTCACCTTGAAACCCCTGCCAATCCTACATTACAGTGTGTAGACATTCAAGCGATATGCACTATTGCAAAAGCACATGGCATTAAAGTTTCTGTAGACAATACAGTAGCAACACCTTATTTACAACAACCATTTGCTTTAGGAGCAGATTTTGTTTTTCATTCTGCAACTAAGTTTTTAAACGGGCACGGATCGGCATTGCATGGTGTGATGTTGGGTAAGGATTTGGAATTCATGAATAAGAAAGCTTGGAAATGGCATGCCTTAATGGGTGGTAATAGCAATGCTTTTGATGCCTACTTATTAATACAAGGCATGAAAACTTTAGAAGTTAGAATGGAAAGACATTGTAGCAATACAGCAAAAGTGGCTAATTTTTTAGCAACACATCCTGCCATTGCACATGTAAATTATACAGGACTTGCAACACATCCACATCACGAAATTGCTAAAAAACAAATGAAGCAACATGCACCCTTAATTAGTTTTGAACTAAAAGGTGGTATTGAAGCTGGTAAGAAATTCATCAACGCTGTAGAAGTTTGTACTCGTGCAGTTTCATTAGGTACTGTGGATACATTAGTGTCACATCCAGCTAGTATGACCCATATGTCCATACCAAAGGAAGAAAGAATCAAATATGGTATTACAGATGGCTTAATTAGAATGAGTGTGGGTATTGAAAACATAGAAGACCTAGAATCAGATTTAGCACAAGCATTGGCTAAAGCAGTTTTATAGTTTGAATATTTCTTTTTTTCAAGCATTTATACTTCTAAGTAGAAAAATAAAATTATATCACTTTTAATGACTTCTTATGGAAATAAAAATTCGCAAAGCTGTTCGCAAGGATTGTGTTCGCATGATGGAATTGATCCAAGAACTTGCTACTTATGAAAAAGCACCAGACGAAGTCACAGTTAAGCTCGATCATTTTGAAGAAAGCGGATTTGGCCCTAACCCAGTATGGTGGGCATTTGTAGCGGAAGCTCAAGGTGTAGTAATAGGGATGGCATTGTATTATGTACGCTACTCTACTTGGAAAGGACAGAGAATGTACTTAGAAGATATTTTAGTAACAGAAGATATGCGTGGTCAAAAAATTGGCAGTCTTTTGTTTGATGCATTGATAGTAGAAGCAAAAGAAAAAGGATTTAACGGAATGAACTGGCAGGTTTTAGATTGGAACGAACCTGCAATTAATTTCTACAAAAAATACAATGCTAATTTTGATCCTGAATGGGTGAACTGTTCGATTGTATTTTAATTCAAAAGGCTAATCAAATAAAGTACGCATTAGTTCCTGCTTGCGTTTTCCAAAAGATTTTGAAAAAGTCAATTCAAAACTATTTGACCTTAAGCCAGCTGCAGCAAGTCCGTTCATATTAATATCATAGCTGATCCCGAAAATATAATTGTCCATTAAGATATTGACAGTAGGCACAATGGCTTCGTTTTGTCTGTAGAAACAACCAAGGTACAAACGACGGTCATGGTCAAATTCATATTTAATGGGCAAAGAAACACTACCTCCTACAAAATAACTCTCTTCTTTATTTCTGCTACTAAAAGCGCCATGTAATAAAAAGGTATAATCGTTGTTAAAATATCTTTCTAGATTCATAAAAACTGCAGCGCGCATACCAGGTGCTTCGTTGTACGGAGAATTAGTGACATCAGGCTTTGCAAAAAAGAATCCATTCGCACTTAATTGAAAATAACTGTCATAGGAATGTTTAGTGTAAAGCAAGCCTGTATTCACTGTTAAACGACCAGCATTGGGCAAAAATATTTCGTTTGTTGGAATATCAAATTTTCCATTGGCCGAATTATAACTGTTTCCAAAGTCTAGTTTAGAACGATCTAGTGTAGTTTGCGCATAAGTAATACCCATCCCAATAGCCAAATTAGAAAAATCATCCCCATCTAAAAACAAATGATAGGCTGTATTAAATGTGATGTAATTGGTATTGATTAATCCGTCCATTAGTTGCTCAGAAATAATTTGACCCCCAATACCTAAATAATTGGCCTGTTCTTCAACATTACGATTGTACTTCCTATCCCAACCCACCACTAAATTGCGTGCATAATTAGAGCCACCAATGGACTCGTTTCTAAAATTTGACTGTATACGTTGACCATACACCCCATTTCCAACTGATGCAGGACTCAAGTATTGCGCTGCTGTAAAAGGTTGAGACAAAACAAAATCCTGCGCCCTTAATTCTTGTATCAAGCCAAGTAACAAAAATGATATGTAGATTTTAATTTTCAAACTTATTTTAATAAATATATAGGCGTGGTCTCTACAACCTGTTGGCCATTCTTATTTAACTTAACGAGCTTAACAAAATAAACACCCATTTCCTGCAAGTCACCTGCAATTGATTTTCCATTCCAACCTGCTTTATAATCAGTTATTTTATTTGTTAATAATTTTCCATTCCTATTGTAAATCTCAAAGTATAAAAAAGATTTTTCTCCTAATGTATTTATAGCCACAATCTTAAACTCGTCATTTTTACCATCCCCATTTGGCGTAAAGGCATTTGGTAATACTAAAACGATATCCTCTGATTCAATAGTGATTTCAAAATCACCACTATTAGCTTCGCAATTATTTTCATCCTTCACTTGAAACTTGATATTTACCTTACCTTCCTTTATGGCATTAAATACCGCATTTTCCTGTCCTGAAATGGAATAATTCATAGTAGAATTAGGCGTCCATGTGAATCTATATGGGCTTGTACCACCAGATGCAGCTGCTGTTAAATTCAAAGTTTTATTTACAATTACTTTGTTATCAGAAGCAACAATTGCTTTTGCAATTGGTAATGGATAAAATATTGCATTGTTATTTAAAGAACCACTTTCACAATTCGTTATTTTATTTTTAATTGTTGCCGTATATACACCAGCAGTAGTTGTCGTAAAATTTGAAACATTGCCTGGATTAGCTACTCCATTAGGTACTTGCCATATATAATTATAATCAGGCTTTGCACCAGTTAATGGATTAGCAGTAATTGTTAAAGGGCTACCTAAACAAACTGATGGACTTGAAATAGTAAATGTAGGTATTGGATTGATGGTCGTATTTACAGACTTAATCGCACTACAATTTAAAGCTGTTGTGCCCTTAATATAATAGGCTCCTGTTGTACTTATTGTATTTGCATTCGTTAAACTTGTTGTAGCGGTATTGTTTGTCCAATAAGTATACGTTAAACTTGATGTAGAACCCGCTGTGATTGCTGTTGCAGTTAAATCAACTGTACCCGGAGCACAGACCGCTGATGGATTTGTGATTGTTAATGTTGGTGAGGCATTTACAGTAGTAACAACCGTGCCTATTTTAAAACATTTTGTAGTAGTATCTGTTCCCTTAATATAGTAAGAGCCTGTTGTACTTATTGTATTTGCATTTGATAAACTTGTTGTAGCAGCTGCATTGGTAAAATAAGTATACGTTAAACTTGA
>JBBALV010000055.1:0-1174 GCA_040402815.1 Flavobacterium sp. | reverse complement strand
TGCACAGACTGCAGATGGATTTGTGATTGTTAATGTTGGTAATGGATTTACTGTAGCAACTACTGGCTCTATTTTAAAACATGATGTTGTTGGGTTTGTACCCTTAATATAATATGAGCCTGTTGTACTTATTGTACCTGCACTTGCTGTTGATAAACTTGTTGTAGCAGCTGCATTGGTAAAATAAGTATACGTTAAACTTGATGTAGAACCCGCTGTAATAGCTGTTGCAGTTAAATCAACTGTGCCTGGTGCACAGACTGCAGATGGATTTGTGATTGTTAATGTTGGTAATGGATTTACTGTAATTTTTCCTGACTGACTCCCAACTGTGCTACAACCAAAAGAATTATAAACTACAGGATAATAATATAAATCTTGAACGATAAAATAATCAGGAGTATAGTTTTCTATAGTAGAACTAGTAATATTTGTAAATCTAAGAGTGCCTCCAATATTAGAATTTAAAGTGTTGCTATACCATGCATACTGTGAAATAGTTCCACTTCCTGCATTTACTGTTATACTTAGATCAACTGGAGTATTATTTTTACATGTTGCATAATCTAAATTTGATACTTCTGAAGTAATTGTTGGGGATGATTTAATTGTTGTTCTAATTGAAGCTAAAGAAGAAGAAGTTAAATTAACTGTATTATTTGTTGAATAATGAATTTTATAAAAGCCCTCACTTAGAGCAACAAATTGAATTGGAAGAGCATTTGCATTCATTGGTTGGGCATTACCTAGTGCAGAAACATCTGTCCAACTTGCATTATCACTGCTGAAATAAATTCTGTACCAAATTTTATTGACAGTGCTACTAGTAAGGATAAAAATCGTTTGATCACAGTTTACTGAAGGATATGCATTAGAACTTGGATCCAATGTAAATGTCTGCCCCACCCCCACTTTCGCGAAGAGCATCACCCCCAGAATAATATATAAAATCCTCTTTTTCAATACTGCTAAAATATTATATTTATTTTTAATATATATAGATATAATTCCATAAAACAAGAACGAAAAAAACCCCTCAAGATTGTTTGAGGGGTTAGCTTATATTCTATGTATTGTGTTAAATTCTAGTTTACTCCGTCTACCACAGCTTCTTTGTGTACTTTTTGCACCAATCCTTGTAAAACCTTACCAGGACCAACTTCGGTAAAATGCG
>JBBALV010000054.1:244-5204 GCA_040402815.1 Flavobacterium sp. | reverse complement strand
TATCTGCAATTCCTTTTTTAGGAGGTATTTTAGTAGAATGAGTTTGAGGTGGCTTTGCTGTAGGTAATCCCACCCTTACACGTTTTTTTGCATTACATTATTTATTACCTTTTGTAGTCACAGCATTAGTAATCTTACACATTTTCTTTCTTCATATTAATGGAAGTTCTAATCCTTTAGGAATTAGTTCTAATACAAATAAAGTATCTTTTCATTATTATTATACTGTAAAAGATTTGTTTGTTTTTTTCCTTTTCTTTTTTGTGTTTATAGTTGTTACACTAAATTATGGTTATAATTTAATAGATGCAGAAAATTGAATTCCAGCTAATCCTTTAGTTACACCTACCCATATTCAACCTGAATGATACTTTTTATTTGCTTATGCAATTTTACGTTCTATTCCTAATAAATTAGGAGGAGTTCTAGGTTTAGTATTATCAGTAATATTTTTATTTTTATTTACAATTAATTCTAAAAAATTAATTTTCAGAGGTTTTAATTTTAGTCCTATTACTCGTTTTATTTTTTGATCTTTTATTAGTAATTTTTTACTATTAACATGATTAGGGGCTTGTCCAGCAGAAGTTCCTTACACAGGAGTTGCTCTTTTTTGTACTGTTCTTTATTTTGTTTTATTTACTATTTTACTATTATGATCTCATGTAGTAACTTATTTATATTTAAAAACATCAAAAAACAACTAAATTCATCATCAATTATTCAATAATTAATAATTAATAATTCATTCTACCTTTCTCTCTTATCTAAAAGATAAACTAATTAAATATTTCTATTTTTAGTACCGACCTAACGGAATTTCACTTTCATTTTCTTTAAAAATCAAAATAAGTTTTATTATCAAATCACATTCACTTAGCTACTTTAAACTATAAAATAATAAGTAGTTTCAAAGCAAATTTCGTGAACCTTTCCATAATAAATTTCTAATATAAATATACTAAAAAAACTAACAAAAAGCATTAAAATGCTGTACTTTGTTACTTTGTTTATTTATATATTTATTTTTAAAAATATTTAAGATAATTAACTTTAAGTTAATAGTTTCTATTTTTTATATAGAGTTGAAGTAATAACATTACTTATTATCTAGCCCCCCCCCCCGTCGACAGTTTACTCTGGGCGTTTAGAATAGGCCATATATGACTATATGGCTACATTTATTTCACAATAAATATTTATTTGTTACATTTACTTGTAATAAAGCGTTCTATACGTTGCTGTAATAGCAAAAGCCAAAGTTCACCAGTTTCCAACATCACCTTTTTAATAGTATTTGTAATAATTCGTACTTTAAAAGGCTTCTAAACAGAAATACCCAAAGAAAGAAAATGTGTGTTAATAATGTAAAGATGTAAATAATTAAAGCAGTATAATATAAATATATGCCATATACTTGTTTTAATGTTTATTTATTTAGTAATTAGCACATTTGGATTAATGTCGAGTACTACCAGAATCGGTAGCATGTTAAATTTACATGAAATGAATGACTCCCAAAGGATGGATAGGATGTTCGTATGTTTTTTAGATTTAGAGTTTTTACTGAAATAACTCTAATGGTTAGTTATCACTATAACCCCTTTCCAACTAATATTATTTATATACAACTTAGTACTTTGTCAGTCGGTTGTATATTTATTACGTTAGTAAATAAAAGTTAGTGCAGTTTTAGAATACTTTAGTATTTTTCTGATTAGTTTGCCAAAATTTGAGAGGTACGAAAAAATATATTAAGGAATATTATTAAAAGATCATGTTTTACTTATAAACTTTAACAAGTTTACTTGTAAATATGTGGTCATGAACTTTCGAGTTTGTTGTTATATTAAGAATACTTAACTAATTTTCCAGAAGTGGGGAGTTATCGTTTTCTATATTTCGAGTAACTAAGTTTTTATTATTACACCAATTCTTAAAAAAGTAAACTCATTAATCTATTGCTTTAGTAATTTAATTATAGAATAGTGCACTTTAGTTTTCATTAATTTAAAGTTTTCTTACTACATTTCATGTAAAAAGATTTTAAACTAATAAGTATAAAATAATCTTAAGAAGGTTTCACCTCGTAAATTAATTATTTAATTTGTTATTAATCAGTATTTTAGGGTAAGTTTTCGCTTGGTCACGGAGTTTTTGCTTATCCTAGCTAAGTATTGCTTAATAATGAAAAGAATTTTTAATTTGCTCTCTTTAATGAGGATAGTTGATAAAATTTTGAAATCTTTGATGTTTTTATACTTAAATGAAGCTAAATGTATTCTATTTATTATTTTATTAAAGAAATTGAGTTTATTGATTAATTATAAGTTTATATTGATGATTATGCCTTTACACACCATTACATATAACAATTAAAATAGGCTTAAAACATAGTGTCCGAGTGCTTTAATGAGGATCGAATACGTTAGTCCGCGTAATATATGTACCAACCACGTGTTGCTTGCAGGTTGAGTAATTAAACCATTGCTTTGTTACTTATGGCTACCTTAAACAAGTAGGATGTAAGAGAAGTGAGTTAGGAAGAACTACTCTTAAGACCAAGAGCTGCTCCGAGAACCGGTATGTCTAGCACATAAGTTATTTGTGTCATATTACTATAGACTAAACCATGGTATGGCTGTGTACACTTAACCCAATCTAAGAGATATACACTTCAGATAGTGCGATCTTAAGCAAAGTAGCTTAACGTGCTTCTTTAGTCATACAAAATTATCTTATAGAGGACGGTGGTGTATTGCGTAAAGATACGAATCAGAAGAGTTTAAACAAATCAGGTTCAATGTAAATCATTCATCAATATAAAGGATTAATCCTTTATGAATAATAGTTATTATTATACCTTTTTTTTACTCCAGGTATAATAATAGGTTCATTAAGTTTTTAAGTAATAATAAAAATTAGCAATGCAAGGAATTAGAGTTTTTTTTATGGCACCCTACTGGGTTCAAAGGAGATTCCTCCTTCTAATTGTAAGACTAATGTGATTTATTTCTTTTTAGCTAACCTTAAGGAAAGTTAAAAATAAAAGAAAGAAATTATATGTGTCTTGGGAACAGGGAGCTTACTTCTACTAACTTTTAAAACATCTTTAGTAAGTAAAACCTCCAGGAATGGCAAAGATTTATCTTTGACTTGATTCACCCCGTTTTATTAAACTAACCATTTAATAACTCTCGGTGGGTCAGACCCCCCCTCTTAACTTAGCATTATTGCTTTGTAAGATCAATCTTTTATCCTTTTATACTAGATTAATATAAATTTATTTTACTGTATATGCTTTTATTAGAAATTATTTATCACCCCTCTTTACTATTTAGGATCCACGTGTTATGCAATGGTCCTTTTGGTTACTGAGTCGCCCAGGCCACCGCCAGTCAACATTTGTACGTTGATTAGGAGTTGGGTGTAAAGAGTTCTAGATACTTATTTTTAATATTATAAGTATATATTAGTAAATATAGGTTTATATTAATCTACTCACTGAAAGTCTTAGAAAGGTCTTATGAAGTGATAGTTGCGGCTATTACTCAAATTGTAGTCAATATATGAATACCTTTAATTGGTTATTCCTTACAGGAATATACCTTATAAGAATAATATTCATATATATAAAGTTAACCACCAATATTTTTTATCAAACCTTGTGATAATTATCAGTTTAATATCCTCTTTACAAAAAAATAAAAGTTTTTTTAACGGGAGTACTCTTCGTAGTGTGTCTGATTAACCTATACACGTAATCCTCACTCACTAGTATAGTTAATTAAATGTATATTTTAAAAGATATTAAAACATTGTCATAAGGTCTATTTTAATTTAAAAGTGTTTTATAATTATGTAAATATTTGTAACAGTATGCAACAGTATTTATGTTTTATAAAATAACTATAAGTTATTATTCCGATAAAATTTGTTGATGTGGCCAGTCGTCGAGACTGGGGGGGGGGGGCCGTTCTGTTTCCAAGCACATATACTTTTTTTCTTTTATTTTTAATTTTCTTTAAGGTTAGGGTTTTTCTTTATATCTGTAAACTAGACATAGTCTTTAATTAAAAGCAGAACATCTCCTCAGCTCGATTATGCAAGATTTTATGTCCTCTCTGTTTCCTTTTAAGAAAACAAAAAAGAAACTTCTATGTTATAGAGTTAAGTCTAGGGAACTGTGCTATGGAGACCTGCACGTCAAAATGTGCTAAAGTTCTTGACGACTTATTTAAACTCTATGTCTAATTATCCTCCTTCTCTCATTTAAGTTACTACTTGTTAATGTAATCACTACTTTAAACTAACTCTGAAGCGACGTTGGGTAAGTGGCTGTACCCTGGAGACCCTCAACAGTCAAAATGGGTTAAAGCTACGATGCTCAACCTCATCTAGCTCTGGATATAAACCTTAAACCTTAGTATAACTTTCCTGAAATTATCTATACGATAGAGCGAGTCTACTAAAGACACGGTGGGTGAAAGCCAGCTGATTCTGACTAGTTGCACTTGATCCGTATACTTATTAAGAGACAAACCTATTACAGAGTACCGTTGATTCATTTGCATTAAAATGAAAAGATACTAAAGACACGGTGGGTAAAAGCCAGCTGATTCTGAGTAGTATATTTGAAAAGCAAGTAACTCTAATACCTTTATTTAGATAATGCTGAGTATCCTTATCTTCTACGATGAATAGGCTAAAGACACGGTGGGTAAAAGCCAGCTGATTCTGACTAGCTATTTAGAGTGATACTCTTTATCTCCTCCTCTAAATTAAAAGGTTTCTCTTGGCATTGTATAAACGAAAGACACTAAAGACATGGTGGGTGAAAGCCAGCTGATTCTGAGTAGTTTCTTGAGTTATACATTGGAATCTTCTTTCTTTAACTTATCTTGAGGCATTGTATAAACGAAAGACACTAAAGACATGGTGGGTGAAAGCCAGCTGATTC
>JBBALV010000054.1:0-144 GCA_040402815.1 Flavobacterium sp. | reverse complement strand
TGAGTAGTTTCTTGAGTTATACATTGGAATCTTCTTAAATAGAGCAAATAAAATAAATAAAATAACTAAACCCACATAAATAACTATATAAATAAAATAAATAAAATAACTAAACCCACATAAATAACTATATAAATAAAATAA
>JBBALV010000053.1:0-5418 GCA_040402815.1 Flavobacterium sp. | reverse complement strand
TGGAATTTCTACAATAGCCCGAACTACCTCCATCATCAGGGTAAATGAAGGTGCCAGTGGCGGGGTTATTAACCGTTAAAATAAATGATTTAGTTGGAATACAATCTGAAGGGGCAGGTATGTATTCTATTCCCATAAAAATAGTTTCCCCATTAGCACCAACATAAGCAGATGGATTTGAAATTGAATTACTTTGACTATCAGCATCTGATTGTGAATGATAATAGTTAAAATTGAAACTACTCTGATTTTGAGAACCAATAACCACTTGCTGATTTTGAGTTAAGTCAAAAATGGCGGATGTTGGAGTAGCACATATTTTCATTGGACTGGCTTCATTCAATGGATCTGGTGAGGTTATTGTATATTGAATATCAATATCATCACTTAAAGAACAATTAGCTGCATTTGAGTAGGTATAAACTACGGTATAAACACCGTTTGTATTAATATCTAAATAATAATTATTTTCATTAGGCAGCAAAACACCATCTTTTAACCAGGAATACGTCACACCGGGTATTGGACCAGATGTAGCGCCAACCGATGTTCCTTGAATTCTTAAGGTTTGTCCTTGACACAATGAAAAATTACTTGCATTGGCTAACGGACCTGTACCTTTTATCACAGGTTGATCAATATTAAAACTTCCCGCTTCAATAAATACAGCAGAGTCATACAATTCGTCATTAAAATCAGAAACTATCATCTTAATTCTATAAGGATGATTAGGAGTAACAGCTGCGCTTGCACGCAAGGATACGGTTTGTCCTCTCATATTGATAGCAGAAGTTGAAGGAAAATCAACATTATACCTATCAAAATAAGTTGGATTAGCATCTGCACAAGCTGTGTTATAAATTTGTTTCCGAATGGTTTTTACGGTAATTGGAGTTGTTGAATTAGGCACCACGGCTAGATTCGTTCTAACGCCTGTAACCATATCTTGAAGAATGAAAGCGAAGGGATCAAACCAATTACATTGATATTGTCCATATTCTTCAGCAGCAAAAATGAAATTAAATCCAAATTTATTAGAAACAGGGGTAAATTGAAACTCTACAAACGATTTATCGTGAATGTTTGCAGTTGTATACCCAAGTATGTTTGACAATTCTTGATCTTGTCCTGGCGTTCCTCCACCAGTGCATGATGTTGAAGTATTAGTTCCATCATATTTTCCTTGAGTCGAAGCTGCTGTTCCAGAACGAATAACGACTCCTTCTTTGAATGGAAAAGTGGAATTATTGTTTTTAAAATAGCCAAAACCACATGTTGTAGAAGCAATAAAATTGGTTAATGGTACACAAGGTGTATTAACCAACAAATCTTTAACCATACTTTGAACATTATAATTACCTGATCTTGGTACAGTTTCAGTAGTTACAGCACTAGTGACAGTTACAAAATCAACTCTAGGCGTATCCGTATCCGTACATTTGGCACAAAACGGGTTTTGATCCGGTGTGTCACTGTTTACAACTACCGTATTTATTAAATTTATGATGGGTTGTCCAGGATTTGAAGGATTTGGAAAATTATAAACATTGGGCACTACTACAGAAACAGTATAAGTTGCTACTGCTCCCACAGGTAATAACGGTATAGTATCTAGTAAAGCTCCAGTTCCAGTAGTGCCATTACTTCCCTTCCAAGACATAGTGGTTCCTACAGGTACTGCATCCGTAACGTGCACATTTATAGCATCGCTTGGACCCAAATTGGCAATAGTTATGGTGTAAGTGTTTGTACTATTCAATAGAAATTGCGTTTGATTATCCGTTTTTAAAATTTGCAAATCTGCAAAAGGTGTTGGTGAATCGATATCAGTACACAATAAACAAGGTGGATTGATTACTGGTAAAGTACTGGTAAAAGAAACTTGATTAATCAAGTTGGCGGTTTGACTAAAATTACTTGGAATTTTAACTGTAATGGTATAAGTTATCGTTTGACCTGGATTTAAAATAGGAATGGTGTTTATCAAATTATCAAAACCCGACGTGCTATTTCCTATCCAAGTTACATTGGGAGGTGTTTCTCCTAAAGGAATACCTGCAGGCACCAAATCAGTTACAATAACATTGGTAGCTGGAGTAGTTCCTGTATTCGTAACCGAAACAGTATATGTTCGAGTACCGCCAGCAATATAGACCAAACTGTTATCGGAGTTGACTACTACTATACCGCCTGGCAATACGGTATTGCTATCAATATCGATGCATTGGGAACAACTTGGATTAGGGTCAGATGTGTCACTAGTAACTAAAGTTTGAGAAACAAGATCTCCTGTAAAACTATTTGGAACAACAAGTGTAATGGTATAGGTAATTGTTTGACCGTTTGTAAGCGTTGCAATTATATCATTAAGTGGCGTATTTGTGCCACTGGTGCCATTGCTACCCGTCCACGAAAACTGGGTAATCCCTCCTAATGGAATCGCATTTGATATATGAACATTAGTAGCATTTGAGGGTCCATTATTGGTCATCGTAACAGTATAAGTATTGGTAGCTCCTAAAACGTAACCCGTTTGATTATCAGTATTAACAACTACTATATCAGCTCCTACTCCCAGAATATCGGTATCGATACATTGTGTGCAAGCAGTAGTTGGGTCAAATGTACTGCTGGTAACATTGGCTTGACTAGTTAAAGAACCTGTGAAGGTTGCTGGCACCAATAAAGTAATAGTATAAGTAATAGTTTGTCCGTTATTTAAGTTCCCAATGGAATTGCTTAAGGCGGTATTTGTTCCACTCGAACCATTGCTTCCTGTCCAAGAAAACTGTGTAATACCCAAAGGAATCGCATTAGTTATCAATACGTTTGAAGCGTTATTTGGGCCGTTATTGGTCACGGTAATGGTATAAATTGAAGTACGACCAGGAATATAAGCGTTTTGATTATTAGTATTTACAACAACAATATCAGCAGTAACAATCATAGCATCCGTATCGGAACATTGGGTGCAGGTTGGATTCCAATCAAAACTGTTAGTGGTAGTTGATGCAGTGTTGATTAAATTCCCAATAAAAGTTAGTGGTATTTGAATAGTAATGGTATACGTAACGGTTGCTCCATTAGCCATAGTTGCAATCGTATCATCTAAATTGGTATTTGTCCCAGTTGTACCATTACTTCCCGTCCAAGAAAATTGTGTAATTCCTGTTGGAATGGCATCAAAAACATGTACACCTGTCGCTACATTTGGTCCATTATTGTGCACTGTTAGGGTATAAACTCGTGTACTTCCGGGAGAATAACTGGTTTGTCCGTCGGAATTGGCAACCATTATATCAGCACCTGTAATTGGCAAATCGGTGTCAATGCATTGAAGACAAGCAGGATTTGGATCGGATATAATGCTGGTCGCATTCGATTGACAAACTAAGTTTCCTGTATAAGTAGCAGGAATGGTAAAGACTATATTATATACTTTGCTCTCGCCATTATTTAAAGTTGCAATGGTGTTACTTAAATTTGTATTAGAACCCGTGGCACCATTTCCAGACCAAGAAAATTGAGAGATTCCTACTGGTATTCCACAATAAACAGTAATATTGGTTGCGTTTTTTGGTCCGTTATTTTTTACAGTTAAAGTATAATTAACAGTGCTACCTGCTATATAATAATCTTGATTGTTCGTCAATATAGTATAAATATCCGCACCCACTGCTTTAATATCAATATCGACACTTTGATTATTCGAAATATTCGAATCAACTGTTGATGAAGAAACATTGGCTACAACTGTTAAAGTTCCAGAATAGAAAAGTGGAATTTTAAGAGTAACAGTATAAACAACAATGCCTCCTGCAGGTATAGATGCAATTATATCATCTACAGGTTTGTTAACATCCCATGTTTCGCTAGTTGGTTTTGGTGGACCAATCCATTTAAAATCATAAATTCCTGAAGGTATGGCACAAGTTGTAATTACATTTGTAGCAGCTTGAGTTCCAAAATTGGTAACTGTAATGGTATAAACATTTGTACTTCCTGGGTCAAAATAGTTTTGACTATCTGTAACTTTAACTTGCAAATCACTCTGTGCAAATACATGAAGCTGCAAAAGAAAAAAAGTTGCAAAAAATAATATTTTTTTCATATCAATAGGAATTTTATCGCTTTGGATTGTGAAAGAAAACCTAACAAAAGGTTAATAAATGCATTAAAGCGTCAAATATAAATATTTAAAGCAAATTTGTTTCTTAAATTTGCCTAAAATTCAATTATACTAAATAGCAATGATACAAATTAAAGAAACGCTTAATCCCACCATACTAAAATTTGAATTCCCAGATTTCATTACGCAAAATGAAAGTTTTGAGTTCAAAAATATTGACGAAGCAGGAAATTCGCCCTTAGCACAACAACTTTTTTACTTGCCATTTGTAAAAACTGTGTACATTTCAGGCAATTTTATTGGAATTGAAAGATTTAGCATAGTAGATTGGGAAGATGTAAAAGAAGCTGTTACCGAACAAATTGAAACTTTTGTGAAAAATGGTGGCATCATTATTAAAGCGGACGAAAATAAATTAAAAAAACAACCAGCTACCGTTTACGGTGAAACCACTCCAAATCCTTCGGTTTTAAAATTTGTAGTCAGCAAAATGCTTACAAAAACAGCGGTTGAATTTAAAAATATTGACGAGACCGCTGCTTCTCCTTTAGCCAAAGCATTGTTTACATTTCCTTTTGTGAAAGAGGTTTTTATTGACGAAAATTATGTTTCTATAACCAAATATGCAGTTGCAGAATGGGACACAATAACATTAGAACTTCGTAGTTTTATCAAAGAATTTATTGAAAATGGCGGCATTGTATTGGACGAAAGTCAAATGCTTGCAAACCCAAAAGTCGAAAAACAAAAAATCGAAAACTTTGATGCCCTCGATGCGACTTCGCAACAAATTATCAATATTCTGGAGGAATATGTTAAGCCAGCCGTTGCAGCCGATGGAGGAAATATTCTCTTTGATTCCTATGACGAAAAAGAAAAACGGGTAAAAGTCGTTTTGCAGGGTGCTTGCAACGGTTGCCCTTCGTCTACTTTTACCTTAAAAAGTGGTATTGAAAACATGCTGAAGGATATGCTAAACGACAAGGACATCATCGTGGAAGCCTTGAATGGATAAAATCAAAAGCGTTTCTAATAAGAGATGCTTTTTTTAAATATATCAAAACATGAACACGCTTTCTTTAGAAACAAGTCCTTATTTATTACAACACGCTACAAATCCGGTGCATTGGAAAGCATGGAATATTGCCGCTTTAGCTGAAGCTAAAGAAAAAAAACAACTAATCATTATAAGCATTGGATATTCGGCCTGTCATTGGTGTCATGTTATGGAACATGAAAGTTTTGAAGATATTGAGGTGGCACAAACCATGAACAGCCATTTTATAAGT
>JBBALV010000052.1:0-6025 GCA_040402815.1 Flavobacterium sp. | reverse complement strand
CAGATGGTGATTTATCATGGAGTGAGATTGTTGAGTATGAAAGTTTTTTAATGACAAACATGTATCCTCAGCACGGCTCTTTAAACAGGGGAATATGGAAGTTATTAGAGACGTCCATCAGAGGTTGGGCAGTCCAACGCAACCAGCCTTTTACCATATACGTTGGCGCATTTTATGGCGCTGGTAATGAAACAATCGGTGCCGGTGTTATTGTTCCGCATGGTTATTATAAAATTGTAATTAATAATGCTACTAAAGAAATTGCAGGTTGGGCATTCCCGCACACAAAACCTTATGTTAATTTAGGCAACGATTTAACTAAATTCCGTTTACCTATTAGTCAGATTCAAACACAGGCAGGTGTACAATATAAGTTTCCTGCAGGTGCTAAAGAAGTAAACCCAGGCAGCGAATGGCCTGTAGACTACGGTGCGTTAACAAATGCAAAACGTGCTAAATGTGGAAAGGCTGATTAAAATGGCGCAAGGTGATACAAAGTTTGTACATAACAAACCCTCAGACACAGAATTCAAAGGTGGCGGACTAAGAGACTTTTTCTTATATAGAGATCTTGGTGTAGCTGATGCAACTAACGGCCGAGTATTGGCACATATTACAAAAGCTAATCTACCTCCAGAAGGTAGTGGCGGCACTGGTTGGCATTATCATGTTGCAGAATTTCAAATCGTTTATATGCTCAAAGGTTGGGCAAAGTTTATGTACGAAGATAAAGTACATTTAGTCGAAGCCGGTGATTGCATACAGCAACGTCCGGGTATTGTACATTATTTGTTCGACTATAGTCCAGACATGGAATATTTAGAAATTGTCATGCCAGTTGACTACGGAAGTATAGGCTGCGAAGGTCCTTGCGAAATACCAGATCCCACTCCATGGCCGGCAAAATAAATCTAGTTTACATACATGGTGCCAGTGCTACCAGTGAAAGTTTTAATTTCATTAGAACAAAAGTAGGCTCTGGTATTGATGTTAACTATGATAGCCGTAATGGTTTTGAAAACAATTTAAAAGATATTCAAAAACAATTAGAAGGTGTAAGAAATATATTCTTTATTGCACATAGTCTGGGTGGGGTATACAGTTTACACTTAGCTAATGCAATGCCAGAACAAGTATTAGGTGCTATAACATTAAGCACACCATATGGCGGTGCCGAAGTAGCAGAGTTCGCTAAATTCTTTTTACCATTTAGTAGATTGATGCGGGATATTGGTCCCAGTAGTTGGGCTATGAGACAAGCAGATAAAATTAAAATACAGCATCCTTGGACTAATGTTGTTACTGTTAAAGGGCAAAGTCCGTTTATAGTAGAACCCAATGACGGTGTTGTAACTATTGCCAGCCAAAAGCATCATGCCGATATGGAATTAATCGAAATAGATTATAATCATTATGAAGTTGTGCTAAGTGAGCAAGTAGTTAAACTTATTAAGCAACAAATTAAAAAAGTCAAGTAATTCTATGCCACTCGGCGTAGATTCTATTTTTAGTATCCCATACACATTCAACTAGTTTAAAGCCAAACTTATCAGATAGTCGAATATGTTCTTCTATACTCCACGGGTAGAACGGAATCTGCTTACATTCTTCGTTTTTATGATCTTGTAGACCCGGATTGCAACGCCAATAGATTCTTGCTTGCGGTTTAAGTAAAGTAATTACTTTAGCAATTTGACGCTCGATATCATTGACATCACCAAAGTTAATACTTCCTAAACAAAATGCTACATCAAACGTCGCATCCGTTGTAAATTCATCTATGGTACATTTAATATCTGCAGAATCAAATGCAGGGTCAATGCCCAATAAGTTCGGAATATGTCCTTTAAAAGGATTTTGTCCACAACCAATGTCGATGACTGTTTCCCCAGGTTGTATTTTAGAAATTAGTGATAAACCAGTTTTATCAAACTGAGTAATATCTCCATTTTTTCTATGCCATACTTTACTGAAGTAATTGTTTAAATATTGTTGATCTACATTCATACCAATATTTATATGATTTTACCAAACCGAATATTTTTTACCGGAGTTCCTGGAAGTCGCTGGAGCGGTGTTGCTCAAACGCTGGAATCCATGCCTTACTTTAATACCACTGATAGAACCAGGGAACGCGAATATCTCCATGGGGAATTTACTGGGCACAAGGGTGCTTACTTTGGTCGTATGATGGAGTTCGAAGCAACACTGGACTCTGATTACATCAATTCTGCATGGGCACCGAAAAGTGTTGGCACTAAGTTAGTTAAAAGTCATGACTGGGCTTAAATCAAATTAAATCTACATTTCCCGATGATTGGATCATGTTAGTGTACCGCGATAGCTCTGCCAGTTTTAAATGGTGGAAAGAAGCAGGTGGGTGGGATATCAAATATCCTAGCTATACTGCTTATCAAAATGATGTTATTATGACACGGGAAATTGAATGGCAAAATAATGCTATTATAAACTTTGCCAAACAACAAGGATTGTTTTGGGACAAGTTTGACAGTACGTGGGTCAAAGAACATTTTGACATGGATGTTGAAGTAGAAAAAACATGGAGTGACATTTTTGTCACAATATTAAAATGAAACGAGATCACGTATTTTATATCAAGTATACCAGCGCATTAACCATTTTATGTGCCATGGTATTACATGTTTTGGGTATCACTCCTTGGAACAGTATTGTCCAAATGATTGGAGCCGCTGGTTGGATATATGTAGGATTTAGGTGGAATGAGCGAGCTTTGATCTTGAACTTTCTTCCGCAGTATGCTATAATAATACCAGGACTAGCATATCTTTATTTCAAATAGGGGAACATATGAAGATTATTAAACTTTTAGCATTGGCATTATTAACATTCTCGGCACATGCATGGGAACCGACTAAACCCATTAAGGTTGTAATGGGGCAAGCGCCCGGTGCAGGTAACGAGATTGCTTTTAGAGCAATGTCTAAAATTGTCATTGACAAAAATCCTAATGTAAGTTTTATCTTTGATTACAAACCAGGTGCAGATGGAAACATCGGACATAATTTCTTTAATGACTCGGCCCCAGATGGTTATACTGTGGCTGTTCCTAGCTTACAAGGACAATTTGTAACAGGAGAAATTTGGTTCAAAGACATGCTTAAATACGATCCACTACAATGGAACTTGATTACAATTATTGCCAAAAGCCCATTGTGTATTATTGCTACTCCCAAGAGCGCAGTAAGCACAGTGCCTGAATTATTAGATACCCTAAAGCGTCCATCACGCAACATTAACTTTGCCATCGGTGGTGGCGCACATAAAGTAGCGTTTACTTACATGATGGAAAAGACAAAATCTCCTACAGCTAATTCACAGGTTGTGTTTTATAAGGGACCAGCACAGGCTGCGTTAGCAGTTGCCGCAGGAGATACTGAGTTCGGCATTATGCCCATTGCTGTTGCCAAACCCTTAGTAGAAGGCGGTAAAGTTAAACTAATTGCTCTTATCGGAGAACAACAACTCACTGGCTTGCCTAAAACACCGTTGATGAAAGACTATGTTCCTGGTATGAATGTATATGCAGGATGGGTGATTGCATTACCTCCAGGCACTCCTCGAGATGTTGTAGAATGGTACGAAACAAACTTTACTACGGCTATTAAGAGTCAAGAAGCAAAACGTTTCTTTGAAGAGAATTTAATGTTTACTGATGCTAGTGAATTGGGTCCAAAAGGCACAAGAGCTTCTATAAATAAACTAAGAGAACAATGGATTCCTATCGTTAAGAATATGTCTAACGATAGATAAAGAGACCCACCTTGGGACCGTTGTCGCTAACGGTTAAGGGCACTAGTTGCCCTAGGCGTCAGACAGGCGGCTGCTGCCTGGTCCAACATTACGCCAGATGTTGCTCAAAGTGAGCATTAATTTTTAATATTATGTTTACAGAAAAAGTTACATGGGTGCATCACTGGAGTGATCGTACATTTAGTTTTAAATGCACTCGCAATACAGCATTTAGATTTGTTGCCGGAGAATTTGCTATGATTGGTCTAATCTTAGACGGCAAAAGAGTTATTAGAGCATACAGCGTAGTAAGTCCTCCCTGGGCAGAAGAATTAGAATTCCTTAGCATTAAAATACAAGACGGCGAACTAACTAGCAAATTGCAACACATCGAAGTTGGCAGTGAAGTTGTTATTATGCCTAAAGCTACAGGCACACTAGTAAACTCTGCATTAACACAGGGCGGCGAACTATGGATGTTAGCCACAGGCACAGGTCTCGCGCCTTTTATGAGTTTAATCAGAGATTTAGAAACATTGGAAACTTGGACAAAGATTCATATTGTCCATAGCACTAGACATTCCTCAGATTTAGCGTATAATACAGACTTGGCAACAGCATTTAAACTTCATCCAGTAGATGGTGAACTGCATGAAATGGTCGATGCCGTACTAGAATATCATCCTATACTCACAGGACAAGGTCAAGCTAGAATTACAGAACAACTTGTCACAGGCGAGTTGCCTATAAATGTTGATCAAGATAAAATTATGGTCTGTGGGAATCTAGAATTTAATCATCAAGTATCTGATTGGTGCGAATCAAAAGGCATGACAGAAGGAAGCCTTCGTGAACCAGGAACATTTGTAGTGGAAAGAGCATTCGTAGAAAAATGAAAACATTAATATTAGTAGCATTACCAGAAGAGTTGGATAAAAACTTAGTAGACTGTCCGGTGGTTTATACAGGTGTAGGAGTATCGAATTCCGCAATGCATGCCACACTAGCAATAATGCAACATAGACCCAAGTTAGTTATTAACTATGGAAGTGCAGGTAGTTTAAAAGGCATTACTGGATTAAACAGCGTGGCCAGTGTTTGCCAGCGCGATGCTGATTGTAGCCCTTTACGGGAACGAGGCTATATGCTAGGTGAGAATGTACTTTACTATCATAGTCAAGAAGTAGGTGTTAGAGTGGGATCGGGCAATAACTTTGTTACTAATCCAGATTCTTGGACATTAGATCATTGTGATTTAGTTGACATGGAACTTTGGAGTATTGCTAAAGTCTGCGAACATGTTAAAATCCCATGGATCAGTCGTAAGTGGGTCAGCGATAATGCTGATGGAGATGCTGGTGCTACTTGGGAAGATGCGCTACTAGCAGGGCAAACAGAATTTGTTAAATGGTTTAACAACCGTTAATAATCACTATTAATTTACACATACGTTTGATTAGCGTTGGCTAATCCCTATTGAGGCTGTACAGGTTGTGCTGTGCCGTCGGAGTCTTAGGTTGTGTACGTCAGGAACTAACGAAAGGTTCTAAAAGATTGCGGCTCTGTGAAACAGATACAACCGCAGATATTTACAATTTCGCTGTATGGGATTGTAAAATCACCGCTGACAGTCAAATCTTGAGTAAGGGGTACAGGTCAACCGCCTCTGTTGCTAACTGCAAATCTCATCAATACAGTATGAAAGCAGGACTCACGAAATGTTTTTATTTTTTGCCGGTAAACGGCAAATTATGACCGAATCTACGAAATATTTAATCAGCATTATATCACTATTCAAAAGAATAAAAAGCATAGAAATATGTTTCGAATACGTAGTATGAAGAAACAAATGTGCGTAGCACATAATAAAATGCTGTAATATATGAATAGCTATGACTAGACAAATCAGGTAAATAATATAAACTATTGGAGTTAGTATGATTTTAAACGAAGGCGGTAATGTATTTGCAGATGCAACACCATTTGACCACAAAGATGTGCCTGTTATTCTAAAAACAATTAACGGCGCATTACAAGGTACTGGGATTACAGTTATTCCAGTTGGTTCAGCCGCTACACCTAAACATGGACATCAAAGTGGCGACATGGATGTATTAGCAGATGAAGCCGCAGTAATGAGTTACTTTGGTGCTAAGGATGCTAAAACAGCTCGTAAGGCATTAAATGATTATATTGCTCAACAAGGTCTAGCAACAGCACAAACAGGTATTAATGTTCACGTGAATGTTCCTGT
>JBBALV010000051.1:0-6551 GCA_040402815.1 Flavobacterium sp. | reverse complement strand
CCGAACAAATAGATGCTACTGCTGTAAATGTTGGTATGGTGATTGGACTAACTTCAATTGTCATTGTTTGACTGGAAGCACATTGACCTGAAGCTGGTGTAAACGTATAGGTTGTTGTTGCTGAATTGTTCATCGCTGGCGACCAAGTTCCTGAAAGACCATTATTAGAAAGTGTTGGCAAACTCGATAACGGTGCTCCTGAACAAATAGATGCTACTGCTGTAAATGTAGGTATGATAATTGGATTCACTTCAATTGTCATTGTTTGACTGGAAGCACATTGACCTGAAGCTGGTGTAAACGTATAAGTTGTCGTTGCTAAATTGTTCATCGCTGGCGACCAAGTTCCTGAAATACCATTATTAGAAAGTGTTGGCAAATTCGATAACGGTGCTCCCGAACAAATAGAAGCTACTGCTGTAAATGTAGGAAGTTGCGTTGACGACACAGAAACTGCAACAGCAATTCTAGCGCTTTCACATGAATTTATCGTTTGGGAAGCATAATAAGTACCTGAAGTTAATGCGGTTGAATTCGTTAAAGCAGTTCCGCCTGTTTGAGTAGCATACCACTTAACTGTTGTTCCGTTAGCGACTAAATTTGCAACTGTAGCAGAGCCACAAAAAAATTGAGCAGTAGCAATTGGTGCTGAAGTTGTATTTACTGTAACCACAACAGATGATGTAGCGGAAGCGCAATTTCCATTTGAAGCATATACCGAATAGGTAGTTGTAGATGTTGGAGTTACAAGACCTGGATTTTGTACCGAAGAAGTAAATCCTGATGGTGAAGAAGACCACACAAAAGTAGCGGGTGCACTTCTTGATACTGAAAATTCATCAACATATAAAGTAAACATATTTAGAGCAGAATAACAATTTAACCCAAAGTAATAAATTCCAGTTGACGTTGGGGTAAATGTAGTTATAGCTTGTGCATAGGTAGTATTAACTAGCGCCGCTTGTGTCAATAAGGTAGTCGTTTGTCCCGCAACAGTTGCTGAATTTCCAACTGTCAATTTTAAATTTTCAGGATAAGTACTGCTTGCCACTTTGTACCAATATTTAATTGTATAAGTAATTCCAGCAGTTAAGTTTTGTGCAGGTGTTATTGCCCATGCATTGGCAGCATTTGTAAGATTATAAGTATAAGAAATCGCTTTAGCACCGGAATAAAAAGAAGTACTTGTTGCCCATGCATTTCCTGTTCCTGCATTAATGAAAGTCCAACCAGTGGGTGGGAAAGTCTCGAATCCTTCCGACAGTACTGCAGCAACTCCATCTGCAGCAGTGGAGGAAAGTGAAACAGTATCTCCAAAACAAATATTTGTTGTATTACTTGAAGCAATTGTGTTTATAGGGGTTGTATTGATGGTAACAGCAACTGCAGCTCGGGCACTTTCGCAAGAATTTAAAGTTTGAGACACATAATAGCTACTGTTAGTTAAAACAGTGGTCGTAGCTAATGCTGTACCTCCTGTAGCAACACTATACCATTTAATAGCGGTGCCGGTTGCAGCCAAATTCGCAACTGTAGCTCCCGAACAAAAGACTTGTGCTGTGGCAATTGGTGATGAAGTAGCATTGACTGTTATTGTCATCGTAGCATTTGTAGCACATTGACCTGATAGTGGTGTAAATGTATAAGTAGTTGTGGCAGCAGCATTAATAACAGGCGACCAGGTTCCGCTAATTCCGTTTGTGGAAGTAGTAGGTAACGCGGCTAATGTTGCTCCTGAACAAATTGGCGTTATTGCTGTAAAAGCAGGAACTATTGATGCTGAAATTACGATATTAATTATTATCGGAGTAGAAGTTGCTGTTACTCCCGAACAAGTTACATTACAACGATACCAAGATGCTGCAGTAACTGTTGGCGAATAGGTTGCTGCAGTTGCATTTGCAATGTCGGAATAACTTCCCGCAACTCCATTCACGTCTAATGCAGATTGCCATTGGTAAGTAATTCCAATGTCTGGGGTTTGATTTTGTAGTGAAAGATTTGTAATACCACTAACACAAATTGAAGTTGTACTTGCCATAGTTGCACCTGGAGTTGGTGTTCCCGAACAAACCGAAGCTTTGAATACTGAAAACGACTTTGAGTTAATTGCATAAAAAATATTACCCGAAGCTTTCACCATGAACCTACAAGCTGCGGAAACAACTCCCGATGGAATTACTACCGAAACAGTTCCGTTGTTTAAAACACCTGTGGCCAAAGTAGTGAACGTGGCATTATTCCCATTTATATTTGACAAAAGTAAAATATCGACCGTAGCAGCTCCTGCCAGTGTTGTTGTACTCGCAACATCCCAAGTTACGGTTTGACTAGATCCTTGAGCATATGAAATCCCAGTAGTCGCTTGAGAAGTTACTACAAAAGGCCCTGTGGTTCCGCTTACCGTTACCAACATTGCATCCGTTCCTGTTTGTCCTGCTAAAACTTGGTTATCTCTTGCCGTTAATGTAAAGTTTAAGGGCCTTGCAACTGTAGAAACAGTCTCCCAATAAGTATTTGCAGAAACAGTTACTGTTTGAGTTGCATTTATCACTCTAGATAATTCTGGTAAAAACCGTACTGGTGAAGTTGATGGTGGGAAAATTCTGAACGTTGGTCCTGTTGTTTTTGTTGCTAATACCCTACTTGATGTGGTGGTGGTGGTTGATGATCCTAAATCATTTTGTTCCCATGTATAGGTCAAAACATCTGTAGCATCAGCATCCGTAGCACTTCCAGTAAGTATAAATGGCGTTCCTTTTGGTATAGTATAATCCAAACCTGCATCCACTATTGGTGTGTTATTTGTCATAGTAACAGAACTTAAACATGTTTTAGTAGCTAAATTTGTTTGTATCTGATAAATGTTTTTATAAGCAAAAATAGCATCGGAGTGGGCTTGGACATCATAACTTGTTATACCTGCATAGCCCATAATAGTTGATCCACTTCCGGGTTCGACTTGAGCAATTGTTCCTTCATAACCGTGCGTGAATGAATGATTACCACCCAATTGATGTCCCATTTCGTGAGCAACGTAATCGATGTCAAAACTATCTCCGCTTGGTAATCCTGAACCTGGCGAAGTAATCCCACTCCCCTTTGTGGCATCTACGCATACACACCCTATACATCCTGCATTTCCTCCACCACCAGATGCACCAAATAAATGGCCAATGTCATAATTTGCAGCTCCAATAACGGTTGTTAGTGTGTTTTGCAATTCGGTATTCCAGTTGGCTTTGCTTGCTGCTACTGAATAGGGGTCTGTTGTAGCATTTGTGTAAATAACTGTTGTATTATTTGCAATAATGTTTAAGTGTAGTGCCAAATCATTTTCAAAAACACCATTAACCCTTGTCATAGTGGCATTCATTGCTGCTAATGCACCCGATACAGTTCCACCAAAAGCAACCCCATACTCTCCAGTACAAGACAATGCCAAACGCATCGTTTTATATACCTTGTTACTCGAACGGTTGGTACTATTTGACAGATTTAATAGCCCTAGATTTAACTCTTTGTCAATGGTATTGCATTCAAAAGGCAATCTTCCTTTGCTGCGGTTTTTTGAACTAAATAGCACATAAGCAGTAGCTTCTTTATCATAGGATTCAATAAATTCCATTTGACCCTCTGGACGTATAACCATTGTTTGAAATCCTTGTGGGGATATACTAAAGTGAATATTTGAAGCTTTATCTGTTATTCCTTGTCCGACATAAGCTCTAATTTCTGGAAATTGCGCTTGCAAACGTGGATCCAAATTTGAATTTTCCCATACTTGGTAGATCTCTAATGCTCCATTTTTATTTGGAATTGCAATTTCAATTGCGGACTTGTTGATCCTTTTATTTGTTGCATTTGATAAAGCTGCTTTCATTGCAGCATTATCTAAAGTAAAATAGAGTTCCCCTTCAGTATTAAAATTAGTATGTAATCGCTCCAATTTAGAAACAAACCCTGATGGGACTTGGTTCCAAACTTTAATTTTTTGAGCAAAGAGCTGAGCAAATGAAAAATGGAAAACAATTAAAGAAAGTAGTAATTTTTTCATAATAATAGTAAGTAAATTTCTGTAAAGTATTTTTATTCAAATTAAAAAAAAGCTATTTATCAATAAGCTAGAAGGATAAAATTATCGAAAATGGATAATAATCAAATCCTAAAGTTTAATAAATAATTAACAAATATAAACTAAAAAAGATAAAAAAAACAATAAACGTATATTTTTTATCGTTTAAGTGTAGTTTTAAACTAATGATGCCCGAATTAATTGGCTTTATTTTTAGTTAAAAAACCCATACCATGCAATTGAACATCTACTATCATACGTTTTATTATTTACTTTCTTTAAAAATAAAATCATTTCATTTATAGTTAGGCAATTGTATTCCATTCCTCTACCAGTCCACTCCAATTTTGAGGGATATTTTTTAGTTCATTGTTTAGAATTCTAATTTAAAAGGGTTTGATCTAATGAATCTATCATTTAATTATCGTAATTTTAAACCAACAAATCGAATTGTATGCAACCAATACTTCCTATCGACCGAGCCGAAATTCTAAAAAGGTATCAACCCATTAATGCCTTTACGCATAAAGGGATTCAAGGACACGCCTTGTTAATTGGTGGTAGTTATGGAAAAATAGGTTCCATTACATTATCCTCCAAAGCGTGTTTAAAAACTGGTTGTGGGTTGGTGACCGTATTTGTTCCGAGATGTGGTTACGAAATCATTCAAATTGCCAATCCTGAAGTTATGGTTCTTACGGATAGTCACGAAAAACAGCTTTCCAAAATTGAATATAATTTTAGTCCTCAAGCTATCGGAATTGGCCCTGGACTAGGTCAAGAACCGCTAACCCAACAGGCGATTCATGATTTTTTAGTTCACAATAAAGCACCCTTAGTTATCGATGCCGATGCACTAAATATTTTGTCACAAAACAAAGATTGGTTAGCCTTATTACCTAAAAAAACCGTGTTCACGCCACATCCAAAAGAACTGGAGCGATTAATTGGAAAATGGGCTTCTGATTCTGAAAAAACGGATAAAGCCATTGCGTTTTCTTTACAGCATCAATTAATCATAGTCATGAAAGGAGCACCCACCTTTGTAATAGACGGTGAAATAGTGTATAAGAATACCACGGGTAATGCCGCTTTAGCAACTGCAGGGACAGGCGATGTTTTGACAGGAATGATTACTAGTTTACTTGCGCAGTCCTACTCACCCCTTGATGCTGCATTATTAGGCGTCTATCTTCACGGTCTAACTGCCGATATTGCTTTGCCAGAAACCGGCTATCAATCGTTTATTGCCTCTGATGTCATTGCTACTATCGGAAAAGCCTTTTTGAGTTTGGAAGCGAAATAGATTATAATTTGAATTTATTAAATTTTAAAAATTAACAAATAAATTGGTATAAAAAAACAAAATAGATTCAAGATTAATCGAATTGAAAAACACTCCAAATCGGGACGTGATCCGAAATTGTTCGTGCTTCTTTCAAAGTAGTAAATGAGGTATAAAATGGAACAATGCCTCCTTTTAAGGCGTTGTTCTTTTTATTATTATACAACATATTGTCATATTCTGATGCCAAACATTCGTTGCCTTTACACTTTTGTTTTAAACTTGTTTTTTGATTCGAAAGTAGGGTAGCATATCCCATATTCTTTAAAGGATTGAATACTTCGTTGGATTGTGGACAATTAAAATCACCCATAAAAATCAAATTCAATTTGGCATATAATCCCGGCAACAACTTAAAGTATTTTATTTCGCTTTCGGGGTTTTTCTTTTTCGGTACCGCATGAAAAGAAACTAGGGTAAAGGTTTTTCCTTGGTATTCAAAAGTACTCATATAAGGCTCTCTATCTATCTCGTTGTGGAAGTTTTGCTCGAGCCAACATTTACCTATTTTTTTTACTTTCGACGGCTTCCAAAGATAAGCATACCGCTCTACACTCGATGGATTGTCGCTTGTGGTAGGGTTGCTAATGGCATAATCCCATTGGGCTCCTTTGTTGTTGAGAATAGCGACCAAGCGCACAACAGCTTGTGGACCACCTGTACCCGCAACTACTTCTTGAATGGTAATGACGTCAAATTTATTGAGTGTTGTAGCAATAAATTCCAACTCGGAATCTGATTTTGATTTGCCAAAATTCATTAAATTCCAACTGCAAACCGACACTTGCGCATGGGAAACAAGCAGTAGCAATAGGGCAAAAATTGTAAAAAGTGATTTTTTATTGAATGACATGTATGTAAAAAACTAAATTATTGAATTAAACAAAGCGCTTGAAAGACGCCTCTTCTCTCAACAACAAAGAAACGAAAAATTTTGAATCTAAACCTTGAATACCTTTCCAAAATATGCTATTGGTGCTAATGAAAACCAAAAAATAAATGCAGTTGGTATGTGTTTACACCGATTTACACCGATTTGTAAAGTAGCGCTATACTTTTATTGCAAAAGTGACGTAGGCATTTTATCCTGCCAATTTAAAAATCCAATATTTTACGTGTAATTATTAATTT
>JBBALV010000050.1:0-6946 GCA_040402815.1 Flavobacterium sp. | reverse complement strand
ATTTATTGGATTAAAAATTCAAATATTAATTCTGGTACACCTTTTCAAATTTATGCAGATATGACAACAGATGGAGGAGGTTGGACACTACTTATGACAAATGTGGGTTACACCGGATGGACTTATGCGAATGCTATTTTAAGAAATGAAGCAACTCCTTCACTATCTACAAATTATTCGATTGTTCAATATGGGGACTATATAAAAAAAACTGCTTCCGGATTTCAATATATGATGGAAGCGAATGCTAGAAATAGCTGGGGTGGCATTTGGACTGCCAATGATGCTTATACATTTGTTGCTACAACCAATGTGCAAACCAATATCACAAGAAATACAACTTGGAATACGTATGCGTATGACCTTGCCAATTCTAATTCTATTCAACCAAGAATGCCTTGGCGCGGCACTGTAAACAATGCATATTTAACAACCGATGATGGAGGAGGTAACTGGTGGGGCACTTTAGTAACGGATAATGGAAGTTATGTAACTGCTCCATGGATAGATACAAATATGCCAACACCTTCTAAAATTTGGTACTGGGTAAGATGATTTAAACGATTTAATGATAACAATGAAATTTTATTTACGCATCCTAATTCTTTTATTTTCAAGTGGAATAGCATCTGCTCAAACATTTACATCCTCTTACCAAGGGTCTAATTTTTTAACGAAGAATTTAAATAATGCTTTAGATTTTGATGGAATAGATGATTGTGTTATTACTACACTGGATGCAAACATAGCGGCGCTTCCTATTACTACTTGGGAGGCTTGGGTTTATCCGACTACAAATGAAGGGGGATGGAAAACTGTTTTCGGTATTGAGGATGGAGGCTGGGATAGAAATGTATTTATTAATGGCGGGTCTTTTTTTGCTGGATACGGTAATGGTGGGTGGCAAATCACAACTTATAATATTAATGAATGGCAACACATTGCTGTTGTGTATAACGAAGCAAGTGGCAGCATGAAATTTTATAAAAATGGAGTGGCTTTTACTTATTCCACTGGCATTGGTCAACCTATTTCTGCACAAAAATTTGCTATCGGGTCTTCTCAACAAGCAGGTCCTAACCAATTTTTTAAAGGTAGAATATCTGAGGTACGCGTTTGGAATTATGAACGATCACAAGCTCAAATTCAGGACAATATGAATACTGAACTCACTGGTGAGGAAACAGGATTGGTGGCTTATTATCCTTTTAAACAAGGGAATCCTTATCAGTTTAATAATACTACAGTTTTGTACGATGAAGTGGGAACGAATAACGGTACCATTACCGGTTTTGCTTTATCGGGCTCTAATAGCAACTATACATTTGGGAAAATTCAGTCACGTATTCCAAGAAATAATTTAGTAATGCATGTGAATCCAGCATGGAGAAGGTCTTATGCTGGTTCTGGCACAGCACTCAATGACCTTACAGAAAATGGAAACAATATGATCTTGCTAAATAGTCCATCTTATTCTAATACGATTGGTGGAGTCATAAGTTTAAATGGAACGACTCAATCAATTCAATCTGTTAGTAATGCGCCAATAACTGGAACAAACAAAAGAACAGTAGCGATGTGGGTTTATCCTAGATCCATCACATCATACACTATGAATAGCATTTTTTCCACAGGCACTAATTTGCTTAGTAATACGAACATGTATGGCATGTTTGCTAATGGTGATGGTACAAATAATTTAAGCTTTTGGGGTCATTACAGTGACTATTATTCCACTGGTTTAAAAATAAAAATGAATGAATGGAATTTTATTGCAACTACGTACAATGGTAACGGCCTTTTAAATTTACATGCAAATGGTGCAACAGAGTCCGTTGCTCGAAACTTAAATACAGTAGCAAATAAGATAGATTTATTTTTAAAAACAGATGGCAATTTAGGAGAAATGATGATTTACGATAGAGACCTTTCATCGAGTGATTTAGAATATCTTTATAATCGTACCAGATTAAAATATATACCTGATGGATTAACTGTAGCATCTGCTGCGACAAGTGCTAAAGCGATTAAAGCTGCTTACCCTAATTCACCAGATGGAGTGTATTATATTAATTTACCGACAGTAGGCGTGAGACCAATCTATTGTATTATGAATTCTGCAGTTGATGGCGGTGGTTGGATGCTTGCAATGAAGGCAAATTCAAATGGAAGTACCTCAACTCCATTACAAACATTTAAATATACAGCTTCCTATTGGACAACAGCTGACACACTAAATTCTACAGATAATACATTAACAGCTGGGGATGCAAAATACCAAACCATGAATTATTTCCCAGCGAAAGACATTCTTGCACTTTGGCCAGATATTGCTTCTAATTATGGGTCATCAGCTACTGGGGGAAGTATCAACTTATCGGCTACTTATAATAAATGGAGTTGGCTAGAAAATAATTTTAATGGAGGAAATACGACTACTTTAATTAATTTCTTTGCATCTGCAGCCAATGAAAATAAATTTATATCAGATGCTAATAATTTCGCAGGTAAAGGCACAGCATTCTCTACTCAACCAGATGTTCGTTTTTATGGATTTAATTATACTGGATATGCTATTGCAAAAGTTAGATGGGGTTTTGCATGGAATGAAAACGGAGGCGGACTATATCCATATGGCAATCAAGGATCAAATGATGTGTCGGGTGGTATAGGTATGGGTACTGGCTACGGCGATTATTCTGCTGGAGATAGGATTAGTTGTTGTGTTACATTAACGGGTATTAATCGTCCTGCTAGAGTTGAAGTTTATGTGAGATAAATGAAAACAAAAATGAAAAAATTTAAATTTACTTTTTTATTTATTTGTATTTTATATACTCATTATTTACATGCCCAAATATTTACGACATCATTTCAAGCAGCTAACTATCAAAAAGTGATAAGTAATGGGATTCATTTAGATGGTACAGATGATTACATAAGTATAACTAGGCCAGTTGCAGATGATTTTACGATTGAATTTTGGATGAAAACAACGCAAACAGGCGCCACAGGACCCTATTGGTATTATGGAAAAGGACTTATTGATGCCGAATCCCCTGGTGGTGCAAATGATTTTGGCACTTCGTTACTTGGAAACAAAGTATCCTTTGGTACAGGTAATCCTGATTATACGATTGTTAGTAATGCTGTTGTAAATGATGGAACTTGGAAACACATAGCAGTAACAAGATCAAAATCGACGGGTGTAATCAATATTTATATCAATGGTGTTATAGATAATACAGGCACTTCAAGTAATGTTGGTTCACTGACTGCTCCATCTACCATAAGAATTGGCGGCATTCAAACATCTTCTAATTATTTTAATGGCACATTGGATGATATTCGTATTTGGAATTATGTTAGAACCTCCAACCAAATTTTGAGTAACATGAATTTAGAACTATTAGGCAATGAAACTGGCCTAGTCGTATATTATAATTGTAATCAAGGAACACCAAACGCAATAAATACAAACTTAACGACTATCAATAATGAAGTAAGTACTAATAATTTTAATGGAACACTTTATAATTTTGCATTATCTGGTCAAACAAGTAATTGGGTTGTAGGCAAATTAGATCCTTACATTCCAACAAAGAATTTAAAACTATATGTGGATGCAGCTAAGCCAAGATCTTATATTGGTTCCGGTACAGTGTTGTATGATTTAAGCACGAGTGCAAACAATATGAACATGTACAATAGCCCATCTTATTTTACAGAAAATGGAGGCGTCTTATCCTTTAATGGTACAAATACTTATTTACAATCAATATCCAACGCACCAATTACGGGAGCAAGTCCAAGAACAGTTTGTATTTGGTATAAACCAACTACAAATACGGATGGAACTGGGTCTTTGTTTTGGACTGGGAATAGTGGTGTAGCAAATTCTACTTTTGGCTTAGGACTTTCTGGCGGTAATTTTCAATTCTGGGGTAATAATAATGATGCAACAGATGTTACTTTAACACCTAGTATCAATGCTTGGAATTTTATAGCGGCAGCTTATGGCGGGGGCACTTCCATTTATCAATATCTAAATGGGACGGGTAAATCAAATTCAATAGTAAACGCATTAACAACCACCGCATCTCAATACAATTTTTCAAAAGCAGGTACGGGCTTTTCGGGTAGACTAGGAAATATTATGGTATTCGATCGAATGCTTTCCAAACAAGAGCTCGATAAAATTTATAACAATATGAAATTGAGGGTTCCTGATGGCTCATCAGCACAAAATGCTGCAGTATCAGGATTACAATTACATATTGATTATCCTTCATTTCCTTCAGGTTGGTATTGGATTAAATCACCATTAATGGCCAATGCATTACAAATGTATGTAGATAAGACGGAGGATGGGGGTGGATATGATTTTTATCCTATCACTACTGGACCTTCCGTTTCAACAGTTACAGAAACAAATGGGGGAAACACATTGGGCTTGGACTTAGTATATCCTAGAAGTAAGAATCATTGGAAAGCGATGTCCAATGCGGTTAATGCTGCTATAGCAACATCTAGAACAGGTGGTGCAGGATATGCTAGTTTTTTCCAAACAACTTATGGTGTATATAGAGTTGGAAGTGCTGGAAACGGCGCTAACGGTGCCAACTATACCATGAAAATTATGAGAAGTGCCGAATATGGTGGAACTAACAATGCACCCGACTGGAAAGTAAAAGATGGTGGCATGTGGTGGTTGAGTGATGTCACTTATGGAGAACCCAATGGAGATTATGGAGATAATGGATTATTAGGTGGTGGTGGTTTAAGCAATCCATATACATTATCGAATTTAACTTTTAATGACTTAACTAGTAACTATCCTACAGGCAACTATTATTTGGTTTCAACCAATTCTAAAAAAGGGGTTGTATACGACAACAGTTTGTTGTTATATGTCGATCCGTCAGTGGCAGGGTCCTATAGTACGGGAACCACAGTAAGTGACTTAAGTGCTAATTTGAATCATGGAACTTTATCTTCTGTTTCTTATGTGAACACAGGCACTACTCCTAAAAAATTCACTTTTAATGGCACTATAGGAAGTAATATCAGTTTCGCAACTTCAGAGTTTAACACCCCCTATACCGGGAAAACCGTCATCGTTGCAGCTAAAATGGATGCCAATTTTAGCACCAATATATATAGATGTATGTTTGGCTCAACAGGCGGAAATCGTAATTTTAATTTTTATATGTATCATAATGGTACAGGATTCCAGCTCCACTATTCAGCAGCAGGAGGAGGAGGATTAAGTGATGTGTTGCCAATAGTAACAGGTCAATGGTATGTATTTGCAGTCTCACAGGATGCCAATTCTATTAAGTATTATTTAAATGGAAATTTGGTTGGGACACAAACTGGAACTACATTATCACAATACCTTTCTAATACGACCGAAAACATTGGAGTCTCCGACAATTTTTGGTTAGGGGATATTGGGACAACCATGATCTATAAAAGAGGGTTGTCTGCAGAAGAAATATTACAAAACTATCTTGCAATTAAAGCGACCTATTATTAGTATTTCAAGCTCAATATTTTCGCAATTTAATCTCAATAAGCAATTTTAAAATATTTGTAAAATATTGATAATCAATGTTTCATATTTGATTTCATCAATTTTTCTTAGGTTTCTGTCTCAATTTGTTTTTCGAACCGCTTTTTTTCATCTTACGTACTTATTATAATAAGGAATTACTTGCCTCATTTTAATATTAAAAATTATTATTATTTGAAAAACGGTTTAACCCTTTTATTTTTCTTGTTTTGTTTGGGCACTTCTGCTCAGATCAAGATCAGCTATTCCATAGGTGGCATAGGAGGAAATATGAAAACCACTACCTACAGCAACCCTTTGTTGATTTCAGGGGAAAACTGCTTTAATGTTTCAAATGCCTTAAATAAATTCTGGGGAAGTAATACAGGTGATTTTTTCATCAACTGTGTAGTGGATGTTGACTTTGTCAAATTCAGCATTAAAATCAACCCAAATCCAGTGATCAATTATGCCACTGTCAAGTTCATCAATAAGCTTCAAAACGAAAGTAAGATGCGATTGACGGTTTTCAACAATACAGGACAACCCATGAAAGCATTTGACGTGACGCAAGAACAATTTTTGTCTGGCTATAGACTCGACATGACAAGTCTTCCAAGTGGGTATTATTTTATACAAATTTCTTCTACAAGTCTATTGCAGACTTTCAAAATATTGAAAAACTAGTTTTACAAATTACGGCATGTTAAAAAAAATATTTTTCCCCCTTTTAGTGATGCTTTGTTGCGTAAGCAACATTGCATCAGCGCAGGTCACTCCTGATGGCATCTTATTTCAAGCAGTCGCAAGGGATGCCAATGGCAATGCTGCAGCTGGAAGAAATATTTATGCTAAAGTCAATTTATTAAAAAGCACAGCAACTGGAACATCAGTATATGCTGAAACTTTTAAAGTGGTCTCTACGGATGATGGTGTTTTTACTATTGTTATAGGCAAAGGAACAAGAATTTCAGGTGTTACTGGACTTACTGCTATTCTATGGAATGAAGCTTTGTATTTTATCAATATCCAAATTGCAATTGAACCTTCTTTACCTACACCAGGCTGGACAGCTGATAATAATTATGTAGATATGGGCACTTCACAATTGTGGACGGTCCCTTATGCCTTATTTTCTTCTAAAGCAACTGTAGCAGATTCAGCGATGTCTATTAGTACCATTGTTCCTGGATCAAAAGGGGGAACAGGCGTGAACAATACAGGCAGGACCATCACACTTGGACAGAATTTAACTTTCAAAGGCACAGGTGATATCACCATCACTACCACTGGAGTTAGTAATATATCATTACCAACCACTGGTTTATTAGCGAACACGCAATATGTTTCTGACCGTATTGGGACAGATACAGTTTCATTATCCAATCGTAT
>JBBALV010000049.1:0-7049 GCA_040402815.1 Flavobacterium sp. | reverse complement strand
ACTTTTTCAGAAATTACAATCGCATCCTCGAAGTTGTAACCTTTCCATGGCATGAATGCTACTTTTAGGTTACGACCTAAAGCTAATTCTCCATTTTGAGTTGCATAGCCTTCAGATAATACTTGTCCAAGGACTACTCTATCTCCTTTTCTAACGATAGGTTTCAAGTTGATACTTGTACTTTGATTTGTTTTTCTGAATTTTATTAAGTTATATGTTTTTTCGTCTGGCTCAAAACTCACCATTCTTTCTTCTTCTGAACGGTCATATTTTATAGTAATGATTTCAGCGTCAACATATTCAACAGTACCTGGTCCTTCAGCATTTATCAATACTCTAGAGTCGGAAGCTACCTGACGCTCAAGACCTGTTCCTACAATTGGTGCTTCAGGACGCAATAATGGTACAGCCTGACGCATCATGTTGGATCCCATCAAAGCTCTATTCGCATCATCATGTTCCAAGAAAGGAATTAAGGAAGCCGAAATAGAAGCAATTTGGTTTGGAGCAACGTCTGCATAATCAATTCTTGATGGTTCAACTACAGGAAAATCACCTTCTTCACGTGCAATAACTTTATCAGAAAGGATTTTTCCTTTAGCATCGATAGCAATATTAGCTTGAGAAATTAATTTTCCTTCTTCTTCTTCAGCACTTAAATATACTGGAGTTGAATTTAAGTCAATCACACCATTAGTAACTTTTCGATACGGTGTTTCGATGAAACCCATTCCGTTAACTTTTGCATAAACTCCAAGAGAAGATATCAAACCAATGTTTGGACCCTCAGGAGTTTCAATTGGACAAAGTCTTCCGTAGTGTGTATAGTGAACGTCACGTACTTCAAAACCAGCCCTTTCACGAGATAGTCCACCTGGTCCAAGTGCTGATAATCTTCTTTTGTGAGTAATCTCAGCTAATGGATTGGTTTGATCCATAAATTGTGACAACTGGTTTGTACCAAAGAAAGAGTTAATAACTGAGGATAATGTTTTAGCATTAATTAAATCAATAGGTGTAAACACCTCGTTATCTCTAACGTTCATTCTTTCTCTAATGGTTCTAGCCATACGAGCCAAACCAACTCCAAATTGTTGAGACAATTGTTCACCAACAGTTTTAACACGGCGGTTTGATAAGTGATCAATATCATCAATCTCAGCTTTGGAGTTGATCAATTCAATCAAATATTTTACAATGGTTATGATATCTTCTTTGGTCAAGACCTGCTTTTCCATCGGAGTATCTAAACCTAATTTTTTATTTATTCTATAACGACCTACATCACCAAGATTATAACGTTGGTCCGAGAAGAATAATTTATCTATAATGCCACGAGCAGTTTCTTCATCAGGCGGTTCTGCATTACGCAATTGTCTGTAGATATGCTCAACAGCTTCTTTTTCAGAATTGGTTGGATCTTTTTGTAATGTATTATGAATAATAGCATAATCTCCTTGATTAGCATCTTCTTTATGTAACAAAATAGATTTTACATTAGCATTTAAGATTTCTTCTACATTATCTTTATCGATAATGGTATCTCTATCTAAAATGATTTCATTTCGTTCAATTGAAACTACTTCACCAGTATCTTCATCAACGAAATCTTCGTGCCAAGTGTTCAATACACGAGCAGCAAGTTTTCTACCGACATATTTTTTAAGACTGGTTTTAGAAACTTTAATTTCCTCAGCAAGGTCGAAGATTTCAAGAATATCTTTATCACTTTGAAAACCAATTGCTCTAAAGAGAGTAGTAACAGGTAATTTTTTCTTTCTATCAATATAAGCATACATTACGCTATTGATATCTGTAGAAAATTCTATCCAAGAACCCTTAAAAGGTATAACTCTAGCAGAGTATAATTTAGTTCCATTAGCATGGAACGATTGTCCAAAGAAAACACCTGGTGATCGGTGCAATTGAGAAACCACAACGCGTTCTGCGCCATTGATTACAAAAGTACCACTAGGTGTCATATAAGGAATTGTACCCAAATAGACATCTTGAACAATAGTTTCAAAATCTTCGTGTTCTGGGTCGGTACAGTATAGCTTAAGTCTAGCCTTTAAGGGCACGCTGTACGTAAGACCTCTTTCTATACATTCTTGAATAGTGTAACGTGGAGGGTCTACAAAATAATCAAGGAATTCCAATACAAAATTATTTCTTGTATCTGTAATTGGAAAATTTTCCATGAAGGTATTGTAAAGTCCTTCGTTGCCTCTTTCATCAGATTTAGTTTCTAATTGAAAAAAATCTTTAAATGACTTAACCTGAATGTCCAAGAAATCTGGATAATCAGGAATATTTTTAGTAGAGGCAAAATTTAATCTTTCGGTCTGATTTGTTATCATCAATGGACAAAATTTTGATTAAAAAAAAGTAATTTTTTGTGTAAAACACTGTTTAAGTTATAAAACAATCTATACTTTCTTTTTTAATCAATACCTCTTTAAAAATAAAACTAAAGTTACCTTTAATATCATTTTCTTTCATCGTATTGATATAAAAACACATTGGTATTTAAAACTATTTTATATTAAAAACTTAATATAATTTTATTATACGAAAAATGGTTTAGGTCTTTGAATTATAATCCAAGACCTAAACCTAGTTTCAAAACTGAGTAAAACTATTTAAGTTCTACTACAGCTCCAGCTTCTTCTAAAGCTTTTTTCAATCCTTCAGCTTCTTCTTTAGTGATGCCTTCTTTAACAGCACTTGGAGCACTATCTACTACTTCTTTAGCTTCTTTAAGACCTAAACCTGTAAGTTCTTTAACTAATTTCACAACCGCTAATTTAGAAGCACCAGCCTCTTTTAACATAACTGTAAATTCAGTTTGTGCTTCTTCAGCAGCTGCATCTCCACCACCAGCAGCAACTACTACAGCTGCAGCAGCTGGTTCGATACCATACTCGTCTTTTAATATTGTTGCTAATTCATTAACTTCTTTTACTGTTAAGTTAACTAATTGTTCTGCGAATTGTTTCAAATCTGCCATTTTTTCTATCGTTTTAAAATGATTTGTAAAATATAATTTATTTATTGTGCGCGTTTTAATACACTTAATTCAAACTAAAAATTAGTTTAATTAAGCAACCTCTTCTGATTTGAATTGGTTTTGAAGAGCAGAAATAACTCTTTGAGCTGGTGATTGAAGTAATCCAATGATTTCGCCAATAAGTTCTTCTTTTGATTTTATAGTTGCTAAAGCATCTAATTGATCATCTCCAATGTAAATTTCCGAATTGATATAAGCCCCTTTTAAAATTGGTTTATCATTCTTTTTACGAAAATCTTTAATTATTTTTCCAGGTGCGTTAGCAACATCTGCAATAAAAATAGCACTATTACCAGTCAATACTGCTGGTAAATCACCATAATCATTAGCCGATGCTTCCATTGCTTTTGCAAGCAAAGTATTTTTAACTACCTCTAATTTTATACCCGCTTTAAAGCAAGCTCTTCTTAGGTTTGAAGTTGTCTCTGCGTTTAGTCCAGAAATATCAGATACATAAATAATATTTGTACCAGCTAACTGTGCAGTTAAATCTTCAATCGCGATTGATTTTTCTTCTCTAGTCATACTAAAAATTTTTAACTACCAATTAAACTGCTTTTGGGTCCAATGCTATTGCAGGACTCATTGTGCTAGTTAGGTAAATACTTTTAATGTAAGTTCCTTTAGCCGCAGTTGGTTTAAGTTTGATTAATGTTTGAATAATTTCGTGAGCGTTATCTACAATTTTATCAGCATCGAAAGAAATTCTTCCAATTCCTGCATGTATGATACCAGTTTTGTCAACTTTAAAGTCAATTTTACCAGCTTTAACTTCTAGAACTGCTTTTGCAACATCCATAGTTACAGTACCAGTCTTAGGGTTAGGCATTAAACCTCTAGGTCCTAAAATACGACCTAATGGACCTAATTTACCCATTACACTTGGCATAGTGATGATCACATCGACATCTGTCCAACCGTCTTTTATTTTTTGTAAATAATCATCGAGACCGACATAGTCAGCACCGGCTTCTTTAGCTTCCGCTTCTTTATCAGGAGTAACCAAGGCCAATACTTTTACATCTTTACCAGTACCGTGAGGCAATGTTACAACACCTCTTACCATTTGATTCGCTTTTCTTGGATCTACACCCAAACGAACAGCGATATCAACAGACTCATCAAATTTTGCAGAAGCAACTACTTTAATCAATGCCGCGGCATCTTTTAAAGAGTAAAGTTTGTTCTTTTCAATTTTTGAAGCAGCTTCTTTTTGTTTTTTTGTCAATTTTGCCATGTCTTATGCTTGTTTTAGAGGAGATTCTCCTGATATTGTTATACCCATAGACCTAGCCGTTCCAGCAATCATGCTCATGGCAGATTCGATAGTGAACGAATTTAAATCAACCATTTTGTCTTCTGCGATTGCTCTAATCACATCCCAAGTAACGCTTGCTACTTTTTTACGATTAGGCTCTCCTGAACCAGACTTTAGCTTTGCAGCATCCATTAATTGAATAGCAGCAGGTGGTGTTTTAACAACAAACTCGAAAGATTTGTCTTTATACACTGTAATTTGCACAGGGCAAACTTTGCCAGCTTTATCTTGGGTTCTAGCATTAAATTGCTTACAGAACTCCATGATATTAACGCCAGCAGCACCTAAAGCAGGTCCAACCGGTGGCGATGGATTCGCGGCACCTCCCTTAACTTGTAGTTTAACTACTTTACTAATCTCTTTAGCCATTTTTTAAAAATTTAACACATCATCATTGGAAGCAATCGATGTGGTTTATTATAGATGTAACAAAAATTATACTTTTTCAACTTGCATAAAACTCAATTCTAATGGTGTTTTTCTTCCGAAAATTTTCACCATAACTTCAAGTTTACGCTTTTCTTCATTAATTTTTTCAACAGTTCCATTAAAACCGTTGAAAGGACCATCAATTACTTTGATTGTTTCGCCTAAATTAAAAGGAATTGCTTGTGAATCAACTTTAACAGATAATTCATCAACTTTTCCTAACATTCTATTTACTTCTGAAAGACGCAATGGAACAGGGTCTCCACCTTTTACTTCTCCTAAAAAGCCTATTACACCTGATATTGATTTAATAATATGAGGTATTTCGCCAGCTAGATTAGCTTCAATCATAACATAACCAGAAAAATAAACTTTATCTTTTACGATTTTTTTCCCGTCTTTTACAGTAACTACTTTTTCAGTAGGCACTAACACTTGAGAAATATAATAGCCCATTCCTAATCTATTGATTTCGGTTTCAATATAAGCTTTAACTTTATTTTCTTGTCCGCTAACCGCCCTAACAACGTACCATTTTTTTACAATATTGTCTGTCATTATAAAAATATTAAGCTTTTATCCAAGTAAAAAAACCCTCCAAAGACTTCGCAAAAATTTCATCTACACCCCATGTTGAGAGTGCAAATACTACAGAAAAAACAGCAACTACAATTGTTAGACGCTGTACTTCCGCCCATTCTGGCCAAGTTACGTTTGTTTTCAATTCTTCAAACGCTTCTGATATATAATTTACAACTTTCATTATAATTTTTTTTAAGTGGCACGGGCGGAGGGATTCGAACCCCCATCAACGGTTTTGGAGACCGCTATTCTACCCTTGAACTACGCCCGTATTAAAAACCAGTGTCATTAAATAAATGACACTGGTTATACTAATTATTTATAAATTAACCTACTATTTCAGTTACTTGTCCAGCACCTACAGTTCTACCACCTTCACGGATAGCGAAACGTAGACCAACGCTCATTGCGATTGGACTTAATAAAGAAACATTAATAGTTAAGTTATCTCCCGGCATTACCATCTCAACTCCTGTTGGTAAAGTAATAACTCCAGTTACGTCAGTTGTACGAACATAAAACTGAGGACGATAGTTATTGTGAAATGGAGTGTGACGTCCACCTTCTTCTTTTTTCAAGATATAAACCTCAGCTTTGAAGGTAGCGTGTGGTTTTACTGATCCTGGTTTTATGATAACCATTCCTCTTTTGATAGATTCTTTATCAACACCTCTTAACAATAAACCTACGTTATCACCTGCTTCACCTCTATCAAGAATTTTACGGAACATCTCAACTCCTGTAATTGTAGAAGTTAATTTTTCAGCTCCCATTCCAATGATTTCCACTGGATCTCCTGTGTTAGCAATACCTGTTTCGATACGACCTGTAGCTACAGTTCCACGACCAGTAATTGTAAACACATCTTCAACAGGCATCAAAAATGGTTTTGCAGTATCACGAATTGGCTCTTCAATCCATGCATCACAAGCTTCCATTAATTCAATGATTTTTGGTACCCAAGCAGCATCATTATTTAATCCTCCTAAAGCAGAACCTTGAATTACTGGACAATTATCTCCATCATACTCATAGAAATTCAATAAATCTCTAATTTCCATTTCAACAAGTTCTAATAACTCAGCGTCATCAACCATATCCACTTTGTTCATGAATACTACCATTCTAGGAATACCTACTTGGCGACCTAAAAGGATGTGCTCACGTGTTTGTGGCATTGGTCCGTCAGTTGCAGCTACAACAAGGATAGCACCGTCCATTTGGGCAGCACCGGTAACCATGTTTTTTACGTAATCCGCGTGACCTGGACAGTCAACGTGTGCGTAATGACGATTAGCTGTTTCATACTCTACGTGAGATGTATTAATTGTAATACCTCTTTCTTTTTCTTCAGGAGCATTATCAATTTGGTCAAACGATTTCGCTTGACAGTAACCAGCATCAGATAACACTTTAGTTATTGCTGCAGTTAAAGTTGTTTTTCCGTGATCCACGTGTCCGATTGTCCCAATGTTTAAATGGGGCTTGTTACGGTTAAAGGTTTCTTTTGCCATTTTACTTAATTTTTAATCTTAGTTATATAATATATTTAGTGTTCAAATTTTCAATATTATTGAGCCAACTACGGGAATTGAACCCGTGACCTCTTCCTTACCAAGGAAGCACTCTACCCCTGAGCTAAGTCGGCAG
>JBBALV010000048.1:0-7321 GCA_040402815.1 Flavobacterium sp. | reverse complement strand
ATATGCTTTGATTGCCAATGAATGTTTAAAAGCAATTAATTTAGCTTATGGTTCTAACTTAAAAGTAGTGGATTTAGGAAAATATAGAACTTTATTTCCACAAAATCCAGCAAATTTTTAAATTATAAAAATATTTATAGATTCAAAACCATCAACTTCGGTTGGTGGTTTTTTGTTTGTATGATATAGATTTCTCTATGTTTAATGCGTTAGTCAGCAATAAAATCAAAAAACGTATAAAAAAATAGCTTTTTGCTATTGATTTTCTATTTATAAAAATTATCTTTGCACTCTGAAAAAAGACAACATTTTTTCATTTCTAAAACGCTATTAAATAAACACATAAGCAATGTCAAAAGTAATCGGAAAAGTTGCCCAAATCATCGGACCAGTTGTCGATGTAGTATTCAACGGTAAAGATGTTGAACTTCCAAAAATTTATGATTCGTTAGAAATTACAAAAAAAGACGGAACAATATTGGTTCTTGAGGTACAATCTCATATTGGAGAAAATACAGTTCGAACCGTTTCTATGGACTCCACAGACGGACTAAGTAGAGGTTATGAAGTTGTTGGTACTGGAAATCCAATTAAAATGCCAATTGGCGCGGATGTTTACGGACGTTTGTTCAATGTAATTGGAGATGCTATTGACGGTTTAGGTAATTTACCAAAAACTGGCGAAAACGGAATGTCTATTCACCGTCAAGCCCCAAAATTTGAAGATTTATCTACTTCATCAGAAGTTTTATTTACAGGTATTAAAGTAATCGATTTGATTGAACCTTACTCGAAAGGTGGTAAAATTGGATTGTTCGGTGGTGCTGGTGTAGGTAAAACGGTTTTGATTCAAGAGTTGATTAACAATATTGCTAAAGGTCACGGTGGGCTTTCAGTATTTGCAGGAGTAGGTGAAAGAACACGTGAAGGAAATGACTTACTTCGTGAGATGTTAGAGTCAGGAATTATAAAATATGGAGATGCTTTTATGCACTCTATGGAAGAAGGTGGATGGGATTTATCTAAAGTAGATATGCCAGGAATGAGAGAGTCAAAAGCTACTTTCGTTTTCGGACAAATGAACGAACCTCCTGGAGCCCGTGCACGTGTGGCACTTTCTGGATTATCTATTGCGGAATATTTCCGTGACGGAGCAGGTTCTGATCAAGGAAAAGACGTTTTGTTCTTCGTTGATAACATCTTCCGTTTTACTCAAGCAGGTTCTGAGGTATCGGCACTTTTAGGTCGTATGCCATCTGCGGTGGGTTACCAACCAACATTGGCTACCGAAATGGGTGCTATGCAAGAGCGTATCACCTCTACCAACAAAGGATCTATTACTTCGGTACAAGCGGTTTACGTTCCTGCTGATGATTTAACGGATCCAGCGCCAGCAACAACATTTGCTCACCTTGATGCTACAACCGTGTTGTCTCGTAAAATTGCTGAGTTAGGTATTTATCCTGCAGTGGATCCATTGGATTCTACTTCAAGAATTTTGACTCCTCAAATTATTGGAGACGAACATTATAACTGTGCGCAAAGAGTAAAAGAAATTCTTCAAAAATACAAACAATTGCAAGACATTATCGCAATTCTTGGTATGGAAGAACTTTCTGAAGACGATAAATTGTCGGTTTCAAGAGCGAGACGTGTGCAACGTTTCTTGTCTCAACCTTTCCATGTTGCAGAACAATTTACAGGATTAAAAGGAGTTTTAGTTGACATCAAAGACACTATCAAAGGATTTAATATGATTATTGATGGAGAATTAGACCACTTGCCAGAAGCTGCTTTCAACCTTAAAGGAACTATTGAAGATGCTATCGAAGCAGGAGAAAAAATGTTGGCAGAAGCATAAAATATAATTATAAATTATGAATTATAAATTATGAATGAAGTTTTACTTCTATAATTTATAATTCATAATTCATAGTTCATAACTCAAAAATTATGATTTTAGAAATAGTATCACCAGAAGCAAAATTATTTTCAGGAGAAGTAACTTCAGTTTCAGTTCCTGGAGTTGATGGAGATTTTCAAATGTTAAACAATCACGCTGCCATAGTTTCTATTTTAACGGCAGGAAATATTAAAATAGCTTCTAATAGTTTCAATTTAGAAAATGAATCAGATTCAAAATTTATCAAATCAAATGATCAAAAATATCATTTAGCGATAAATTCTGGCACATTAGAAATGAAAGACAACAAAGTCATTATTCTTGTTGACTAAAAATTGAATGCAATACTTGGGTGTTTTAAAATTACCTAGTAAATCAAAACACTCCAATAATCCCTTATTTTTCCGTTTATAAATACTACTTTTGAGTTTTTTGAGTTAAAGTATTTATGCTAAAACAGTTTCTTTTTTGGATTGTATTAGGTTTTTTTTCTGGTCTTCAAGCCCAGGAAATCAGCACGCCTTATAAAAATAAAAAAATACTTGTTTCAAAAGACACTGTTCCTATTGACAATATGAGTGTAAATCCAAGTTTTTTTAAACTTGTGGACGCTAATAATGTAGCGATTGACACCTCTTTTTACAAAGTCAATTACCAAAAAGGAATCATCGTTTTCAATAAAAAAGGGGCCGTTTTAAAAGATACTTTAACGGTACGGTATTTAAAATTTCCTGATTATTTAACTAAAGAATACAGTATTTACGACAAAAGTCGTGTGGTAAGTAACGATGCCTTTGTTGGTGATTTATACAATGTCGAACAGGAACCAATCAAAAAATTTGTTCCTTTTGACGGATTGACTACTTCCGGTAGCATCTCGCGTGGTATCACTATTGGCAACAATCAAAACGCAGTTGTCAACTCTGCTTTAGATTTGCAAATCACTGGAAAATTATCTGATAAAGTTAGCCTCCGCGCGTCTATTCAAGACAGTAATATTCCATTGCAACAAGGTGGATATTCACAAAAATTAGATGAATTCGACCAAATATTTATTGAACTGTTTAGTGACAAATGGAGTGTTCGGGCAGGTGATTTATTTTTAGAAAACAGAAAATCGAAATTTCTAAATTTCAATAAAAAAGTGCAAGGTTTATCTGCCAATTTTGAATTTGGAACTCCAGAAAACAAAACGTCCGTTTTTGCTTCGGCAGCATTAGTTCGTGGACAATATGCTAAAAGCAATTTTGCAGGTCAAGAAGGCAATCAGGGACCTTACAAATTAAAAGGTCAAAATGGAGAACTCTATGTGCTTGTGATTTCAGGCTCAGAGCGGGTTTATGTAAATGGACTTCTGTTAAAACGTGGCGAAAACAACGATTATACAATTGATTATAATGCTGGAGAAATAAAATTCACCACGCTATTTCCCATCACTTCCGAAATGCGAATCAGTATCGAATACCAATATTCCGACCGAAGCTATACCCGATTTGTGACCTATGCTGGTGCAACTCATGAAGAAAAAAAATGGAGTCTTGGCGGCTATTTGTATTCCGAAAATGACATGAAGAATCAGCCGTTACAGCAATCACTTTCGACAGAACAAGTACAAGCTTTGGTAAATGCAGGTGACAATCCAGATTTAATGACGGCGCCTTCGGCTTATATTGATACCTATTCTGCAAATAAAATTTTATATAAAAAAACAGTGTTTAATAGTGTTTCGATTTTTGAGTTTTCAAACAACCCAGCTGACGAATTATACAATGTTAAGTTTGCCTTTATTGGAACAAAACTTGGTAATTATAAGGTGTCAAACTCGAATACTGTTGGAAGAATTTTTCAATATGTTGCGCCAATAAATGGTGAATTCCAAGGCGATTATGAACCTATAGTTCGATTAATGGCGCCAACAAAAATTCAGATTGCTACAGTTTTAGGAAAATTCAATCCTTCTGAAAAAACCAATTTAGATTTTGAAATCGGCATCAGCAATAACGACAAAAATTTATTTTCTTCCAAAGATGATTCCGATAACCAAGGATTGGCAGGAAAATTCAATTTAAAACAACGGTTGTTTTCCAAACAATGGAAAGTTGATTTCTTTGCCAATTATCAATTGATTCAAAAACAATTCAAAACCATAGAACGTCTTTTTACGATAGAGTTAGACCGAGATTGGAATTTAACCAACCCGATGGGCAATCAAAGTTTATGGGTTTCAGGTCTTTCCTTTCAGCTGCCACAAAAGGGAATTTTGACTTATCAATTCGAAAAATTAGATTTCTCTGAAAGTTTTTCTGGCAATCGACAAGTGATGAATGGCACTTTCAAATTGAAAAACTGGAGCTTTCAAAATAACGGAAGTTATTTGCAAAGCGATGGAAATTATGCTACTTCAAAATTTTTAAGAAATCAAACACAAGCTCGTTTTCATTATAAAAAAAATTGGATAGCTGGAAGTTTTAGAATTGAAGACAATCAAGAAAAGTTAAAAATCAGCAATCAATTTTCGGCTTTAAGCCAAAGATTTAGAGAGTTCGGAGCTATAATTGGACGAGGCGATTCTACTAAAGTTTTTGTAGAATTGGGTTATTTGAACCGCGCTAATGATAGTTTACAAAACGGATTTTTAAAGCGTGTTAATGTTTCGGAATCGTATTATTTGAAATCAAAATTAATTCAAACGGAGAAAAGTAATTTATCCGTTTTCATCAATTATAGAAATCTGAAATTTGAAGATAAAAGCAGACCAAATGAACCTTCACTGAATTCGAGAATACTGTATAATGACCGATTTTTCAATCAATTATTACAACTGAATTCGACTTATGAAAATACTTCTGGAACTATTGCGCAACAAGAATTTACCTATCTTGAAGTTGATCCCGGAAAAGGAATTTATACTTGGATTGATTACAACGGCAACGGAATTCAGGAATTACAAGAATTTGAAGTAGCGCCATTTCCAGATCAGGCTAAGTATATTCGAATTTATTTACCCAATCAGGTTTTTAAAAAAACACATCAAAATAAATTTTCCCTTTCCATTACAATGAACCCAAATCAATGGCAAAATGAGACGGGTTTCAAGAAATTATTATCTTATTTTTATAATCAAACGGCTTATTTGAGCGAAAGAAAAATGATTAGAAATGTTAGTGGTTTCGACTTCAATCCGTTCAATTCTGACAACAATGACCTCCTCGGATTGAACACGAGTTTTAGAAACAGTTTGTTTTTCAATCGTGGCAAACAAAGACATTCGGTCACCTATTCTTATCTTTCTAGTCAAACCAAAAACTTGCTTTCGTATGGGTCACAAGAAAACAGAAGTATTTCGCATCAATTGCAATATGCGCATTTGATTCAAAAAAGTTGGCTTTTTGGTTCCAGTGAAAAAACGATTCAAGCATCATCTTATTCAGAAAATTATGGAGCTAAAAACTATGAATTAAAAGGCTATCAATTGGCTCCAAAGATTTCTTATTTGTTTTCTCAAAATGCCAGTTGGGATCTCTTTTATGAATTTCAAAATAAAAAAAATACAATTGGCGATTTAGAACAATTAGACCAACATCGATTTGGCACTTCGTTTTCTTTCTCCAGTAAAAAACAATTTACGATAAATGGTGAATTTTCATTGTATGAAAATAATTTCAAAGGAAACGAACAATCGCCAGTGGCATATCAAATGTTAGAAGGTTTGCAAAGTGGAAAAAACACGACTTGGAGGCTTTTAATTCAAAAAAAATTAACCGATTATTTGGATATTAATTTTAATTATCAAGGTAGAAAAAGTGAAACAAGTCAAGCCATCCATACAGGAAGCGTTCAATTGCGGGCGTATTTTTAAAATGAAAAGGTAAAAAATAAATTCAAATATTTTATATCCTTTGAAATTAACCAACCAAATTCCTATTTTTGAGCTATGGAAACCATTTTCACCGACGAATACTTTATGAAAAAAGCCTTGCAAGAAGCGGAATGCGCTTTTGAACTTGGCGAAATTCCTGTAGGAGCTGTTATTGTAATTGACAATAAAATAATTGCTCGAAGCCACAATTTAACTGAGATGCTCCACGATGTTACAGCCCATGCGGAGATGCAAACCATAACTGCAGCTGCCAATTTTCTGGGCGGAAAATACTTAAAAAATTGCACGCTTTATGTGACGTTAGAGCCCTGTCAAATGTGTGCAGGAGCATTGTATTGGAGTCAGATTTCAAAAATTGTTTTTGGAGCTTCTGATGAAAATCGAGGTTTCATGAAAATGGGAACCCAATTACATCCTAAAACCACTGTAATATCTGGTGTTTTAGCCTATGAAGCTGCTGATTTGATACAACGATTTTTTGCTCAAAAAAGAAAATAATTAAGTATTTTTTTTTATCATTCACTGAAAAAATTACTAAAATTTCTTATTTCTAAATAATCTATGGTTGATATATTTAAAGATTGATGCCATTCTTCCTAAAAAACTACTATTAAAAAGAGGTAATGGTTTGAATTTTTTGCTACTTATTACTTAAATTATAATAGGTTGTGTTACATTTACAGCCTTAAAAATCAACTAAACATTATTAAAAATGAATCCATTTAAAAGCAAATCATTAGCAGTAGCAGCTGTTTTTTTGTTTGGTGCAAGTCCAATTTTTGCACAAGACATCTTAGTCAATTCACTAAAAGTAAATGCTAGCGAAAAAAGCAAAGAGAGTTTTAAATTTACCGATGTCATCAATCTTGCCAATACTTCTGTTAAAAATCAAGGGTCTTCAGGCACGTGTTGGAGTTATGCTTCTAACTCTTTTTTAGAATCCGAAATGATTCGAATGGGTAAACAACCGGTACAATTAGCCCAAATCTTCTCGGCTAGAAATGTTTATGTTGAAAAAGGAAAAAATTATGTTAGAATGCACGGAGCGGTTTCCCTTGGTGATGGTGGTTCGTTACACGATGTGCCGAATATGCTTAAAAAATATGGTGCCGTTCCACAAGAAGTTTATACGGGGTTAAATTACGGCACATCTAAAAATAAATTTGGAGAAATGTCAGCTTTATTAGAAGGTCTTCTTGATGCGGTGGTTAAAAATCCAAATGACGAATTGACTCCCAACTGGGAAAAAGCCTATACTGCCGTTATTGATTCGTATCTAGGGCAAGTGCCTGAAACGTTCAATTTCAAAGGAAAAAACTATACTCCACAAACATTTGCTAAAGAAGTGGTCGGCTTAAATGCAGACGATTATATCGAAATGTCATCGTTCACAACTGCTCCATATTATTCAAAGACCATGTTGATGGTGCCCGACAATTGGTCTTTCGATCAAGTATATAATGTAAAAATGGATGACATGACCGATATTATTGATAATGCGTTGAAAAACGGATTTACAGTAGCGTGGGCTACCGATG
>JBBALV010000047.1:0-8359 GCA_040402815.1 Flavobacterium sp. | reverse complement strand
GCGTGGGCTGCCGATGTGAGCGAAAAAAGTTTCGGTTGGAAAAATGGTGTTGCTTATATTCCTGCAAAAAAATCGGAAGATATGACCGCTGAAGAAAAAGAAAATTTGTTCAACGGCCCACAACTAGAACTGGAAATTACAGATGAAATGCGTCAAAAAGCATTCGACAATTATCAAACTACTGATGATCACGGCATGCACATTGTAGGGATTTCAAAAGACCAAAACGGAAAAGAATATTACATCGTTAAAAATTCTTGGGGTGCCACCAATGATTACAAAGGCTATTTGTATGTGACTAAGAATTTTGTGAAATACAAAACCACCGCATTTATGGTGAACAAAGCGGGGATTCCAAGCGTGATTGCAAAAAAAATGGGTTTATAATTCAACCCAATCGTTTAAACAAAAAATCCCAACCGTTAAAAGTTGGGATTTTTTAGTTTATAGTTTTAAATTTTCTAGAACAAGCCATTCAATTCGCCATCAATTCGGGTAATAATAGCGCCTAAATCTTCCGGAATGTTAACAAAATCAATGTTGTCAACATCTATAATCAACAATTTTCCTTTGTTGTATGTTTGAATCCAAGCTTCATAACGCTCGTTCAATCGACTAAGGTAATCTATCGAAATGGTGTTTTCGTACTCACGACCTCGTTTGTGAATTTGACCTACTAAATTAGGAATAGAGCTTCGTAAATAAATCAACAAATCAGGCGCTTGAACCAACGATTCCATGAGTTCAAAAAGTGATGAATAATTCTGAAAGTCGCGATTGGTCATCAATCCCATAGCATGAAGATTGGGAGCAAAGATATGCGCGTCTTCATAAATAGTTCGGTCTTGAATAATTTTTTTTCCACTTTCACGAATTTGTAATACTTGTCGGAACCGACTATTTAAGAAATAAATTTGAAGATTAAATGACCAACGTTCCATTTGATGGTAAAAATCATCAAGATAAGGATTGTCTACCACATCTTCAAAATGAGGTTCCCATTTAAAATGTTTGGCCAAATAAGTTGTTAATGTTGTTTTTCCTGCGCCAATGTTTCCTGCTACTGCTATGTGCATTATGGTATTTTTATTTTATAATTTGTAATTTCTTGGTTTGTAAAAATAGTTAAAATTTGGTCTTTAAAAGAAAAACGATTAAAGGTTTTTTTAACATTTTCTATAACGTAGGTTTTTTTGCTTTTAAAGTCGTGTAGGTAAAGTGAATTGTCTTTCGAATAAAGTACAAATTGAGCGTCTATTATCTCTAATGAATTAAAGTCGGCAACTTTTCCATAGTTGGTAATTTTGCCAAAAACATCACAACTGCGCCAATTGTTTTGATCGTCTAGCCAATAAAAATAATTAAAATTGCTAAAATAGCTCTTAACATTGCCTCTAAATGATTGTGTAAGTGGAGTAAATTTGTTTTGCAAAATCGCAAACAAACCTATTTGCTGCGTTAAAGAGTTATAAATCCAAAGTTGGTTTTGGGAAGCCATTCCCACAGCAGAAGCGACAATTGGTGTTGTGTTTTCTGAGAAATTTATTTTTTCAGATTCATTCAACTGATTGTCTAATGTAACTACAGTGTTAAAACTTTCATATAAAACAACCATTTTCAATGGATTTTCAAAATCAATTCGGGATAGTTTCCCTAAAGCAATATTTTTATATTCAAAAGTTTTTGCTCCTTGAATTTTCGTTAGAACATTATTTTTTAAATAGTAGGAATTGCCTAATTTATCGGAACCTTTAAATGAAGCAATATTGGTAGTGTCGACAACTATAGGTAGCGCTTTTATCGAAAAATCTTGCGCATAAACTAAAGAAAAAGAGGATAAAAAAAATGTTAAAATTTGATTTTTCATAGAAAGCTAAATTACAAATAAAAATACTTGCATTCTTTTTCTAAGCATCAAATTTAATAAGTTGCTTAATGGAAAGCGAAGTTTACAAAAACACCTCGAGTTTTCATCGATTCGATATTACCAGTCCACTGACTATTTGGATCATTGTCACGGATGAGTTCATCGCCAACACTAAAAACGCCACGAATAGAAGGTGAAAACTTGAAATATTCAAAATATAAGTCAATTCCTATTCCAATTTCATAAAATTGGGTCCAACTGGTCATTCTAAAAGTACCGTTTTTATTGTCCGTTTCAACCGTTTCATTACTAGATAAATTCATTGCTGCGCCAAGTCCGCCAAGAACATAAGGACGTATATTTCCAATCCTTTCTGAAGAGAATTTTAACAAAAGTGGAAAATGAAGGTAAGTAGACTTTACTTCCCTCAAGGCATCATACTGTTTTGCAAAACCCGGGAAAGTTAAATTTCTTTGATTAAAACATAAACCAGGTTCAAAACGCAGATTTATGTATTCGTGTAAACGTAAATTAGCAATTAATCCCACGTTAAAACCAATACTGCTTTGCACGTCTATATCTGTGGTGGGTGGTGTTTTATAATCAAATTTAAATTCATAATCATTAAAACCTAGATAATAACCATAATGAATTCTTTTTTTATCAAAATTTTCGTCATTAACAACGGGATTTTTACCAAACTGTGCTTGACAATTTAGAGAAAGAAATACGACAATAAATAAAGTTATCTTTTTCATATTAATTTTTAGAAGCGGAATAGATTGTAGCCACTCCAAACGTTTGTGGCATAGCTTTCACATCTATAAACCCAATTTTTAGTAAAATATTGTTTAAAGCTGTACCATAAGGAAAAAGCGCTGCGGATTCTGATAAATAATTATAGGCCGAATTGTCTTTAGAAAATAATCTCCCAATAAAAGGAAGTATATTTTTGGAATAAAAACTGTACCCTTGTTTATATGGAAATTTCTCAGGAATAGATGTCTCTAGAATTACAAAAATACCATTAGGCTTTAAGACACGAAGAATTTCTGTCAATCCTTTTTCTAATGTTTCAAAATTACGAACTCCAAATGCCACAGTAATTGCATCAAATGTATTGTCAGCATAAGGCATATTTTCAGAATCGGCTAAAATCATTTCTATTTTGTCAGAAAGCTTTTTTTGTTCAATTTTTTTTCTCCCAACAGTAAGCATTCCTTCTGAAATGTCCAATCCAACAATCCTATTTGCGTTGGTTGTCGCCATTAAAATTGCCAAATCACCTGTTCCAGTAGCAATGTCAAGAATGGTTTTTGGATGAGTTTCTGCAACCAATTCCACCACTTTTTTCCGCCATTTCACATCAATCCCAAATGAAATTACTCGGTTCAAGCCGTCATAATTTTCTGAAATAGTATCAAACATTTGTGCTACTTGTTCTTTTTTTCCTAGTTCAGAATCTTTGTAAGGCTTAACGGTTTTTGACATTTTAAAAAGTTTTGACAAAGGTAAGGCTAATTTGAGAATAAGAAAATTTTTTTAATTCTTCCGCTTTTTTATATAGGTTTGATATGTAAATTCAAAAAGGTGTTTTTCATCTTTTGAGTGAAATTCTTCATTAAGCAACTCCCATTCATTAGGTGATAATTCCGGGAAAAAAGCGTCGGCTTCAAATTTTTCATGCACTTTTGTAATTTCAATTTTATCTGTAAAAGGCAATGCTAGTTGGTAAATCTGTCCTCCTCCAATAATAAAAATAACTTCACTTTTCGGAGGAATCGAAAGTGCTTTTTCTAAAGAATTCACAACAATACAGCCTTCTGGCGCATAATTTTCTTGATTAGAAATTACAATATGAGTTCGATTGGGTAAAGGTTTTGGAAAACTTTCAAAAGTTTTCCTTCCCATAATAATATAATGTCCTGTAGTCAAAAATTTAAATCTTTTAAAATCATCGGGTAAATGCCAAATCAAATCATTGTTTTTCCCTAGGGCATTATTTTCGGCAACCGCCGCAATCATTATAACCATTTTATCAGTTTTATTAAGTCGTATTCTCTAAAAAATTAACCTTTCTATTTATTGACTTTTGGTGGATATTGCTCCAAAATTTTATGGACAAATTCTTTAATGTTTTCGTCTTTATTTTCATGATTTTTCGTCAAATCGCCTTGTCCTTCTCCTTGCCAAATCATTTCTTTCTTTTTCGCATCAATCAAATCAATGTACAAAGTGCCTTCGGTTGAAGAAGATACCGTTGTTTGACCTCCATATCCATAAGGATTCCATCCAAATCGCCAGCCATATCCCCAACTTGAGTTGAATTGGTTTACATTTATTTGCTCTCTGGATTTAGTAAAAATATTTATCAACAAATCGGGATTTTCGTTTTTTGTAAAACCTTTAGCAATCATGATTTCATCAATAGAACGTAAAATTCTTTTTTTGTCTAAATCCGAAATTTCGACTTTGTCAATTCCTGCTTTATAATAAGCAAAAGTTTTAAATTTAGAAAAATCAACATTTTTGTCAAAGTCGGCATTAACTCGAACTGCTTCGCATGAAGCTAATAAAAACAAAAACACCACCGAAATAAATTTAATTGTTTTCATAATTTAGTTTGTTTAATTATTAGATATTACATTGTTTTACTTTTGTTTTTTTTTAAAAGTCTAATAACCCATCCTCAACTAAATTAGGAATGGTTACTTTTAATAACGGTTGGGTTTCCATGGCTCTTTTAATTGCAAAAATGGCACCTTCGTTTCTAGCCCAACTTCTTCTAGAAATTCCATTGTTGACATCCCAAAAAAGCATTGATTCTAAACGTCTTGAAGCCTCTTTTGAGCCATCAAGCACCATGCCAAAACCGCCATTAATTACTTCGCCCCAACCAACACCACCGCCATTGTGGATAGATACCCAAGTAGCACCACGGAAACTGTCTCCGATAACGTTTTGGATGGCCATATCAGCAGTGAAACGCGAACCGTCATAAATATTAGAAGTTTCTCTGTAAGGCGAATCGGTTCCTGAAACATCATGGTGATCGCGACCTAAAATGATGTAGCCAATTTCACTACGAGCAATGGCTTGATTGAACGCTTCGGCGATTTTAATTCGACCTTCGGCATCGGCATAAAGAATACGAGCTTGTGAGCCTACGACTAATTTATTTTCTTGGGCGCCTTTAATCCATTGGATGTTATCAGCCATTTGTTGTTGGATTTCGGCAGGAGAATTCTTCATCATTTCTTCTAAAACATCGCATGCAATTTTGTCTGTTTTAGCTAAATCATCGGGACTTCCAGAAGCGCAAACCCAACGGAAAGGACCGAAACCATAATCGAAACACATTGGCCCCATAATGTCTTGAACATAGCTGTTGTATTTGAAATCGATGTGATTTTCGGCAAACACATCGGCACCAGCACGAGAGGCTTCTAATAAAAAGGCATTCCCATAGTCGAAGAAATAAGTGCCTTTGGCTGTATGTTTATTTATTGCTGTAGCATGACGGCGCAATGTTTTTTGAACTTCTTCTTTGAATTTATCTGGATTATTAGCCATTAAATCATTGGATTCTTCAAAAGTATAACCAATAGGATAATAGCCACCAGCCCATGGATTGTGAAGTGAAGTTTGGTCGGAACCCAAATCGATATGTAGATTTTCTTGGTCAAACCGCTCCCAAACATCGACGACATTTCCTAAATAAGCAATCGAAACGACTTCTTGATTAGCTAACGCCTTTTTAACTCTTGGTACTAATTGATCAATATTTTCAACCACTTCATTTATCCAACCTTGTGAATTACGAATGTGTGTAATTTTTGGATTTACCTCGGCACAAACGGTAACGCAACCCGCAATATTTCCAGCTTTTGGTTGTGCTCCCGACATTCCACCTAATCCAGAAGTTACAAATAAACCACCTTTAGGCGATTTTTTTATTTTTCTAAAACCGTTCAAAACTGTAATGGTTGTGCCATGAACAATTCCTTGCGGACCAATGTACATGAAACTTCCAGCAGTCATTTGGCCGTATTGCGAAACGCCTAAAGCGTTCATTTTTTCCCAATCATCAGGTTTGGAATAATTTGGAATTACCATTCCGTTGGTAACTACAACTCTTGGCGCTTCTATATGCGAAGGAAATAATCCCATTGGATGACCCGAATACATCGCTAGTGTCTGCTCTTCGGTCATTTCTGCCAAATATTTCATTGTCAATACATATTGCGCCCAATTGGAAAATACAGCACCATTGCCACCATAGGTAATTAATTCATGCGGATGTTGCGCCACAGCATAATCCAAATTGTTTTGAATCATGAGCATAATGGCTTTTGCTTGTTCACATTTTCCAGGATATTCTGAAATTGGACGAGCGTACATCTTATAATCCGGACGTAGGCGAAACATGTAGATTCTTCCGTAAATTTCTAATTCGGCTTTGAATTCAGGAAGTAATTCAGCATGATGTTGAGGTTCAAAATACCGAAGTGCATTTCGGAGCGCCAGTTTTTTTTCTTCGTCAGAAAGTATTTCTTTTCGCTTTGGTGCGTGATTTATTTCAGTTTCATAAGGTTTTGCATTCGGTAAAACCGATGGGATTCCTTGTAGTATTTGTTCTTGAAAAGTCATTTTTAATTTTAAATTGTTATGGTGTATAATGTTTATTGTATATTGTGTCTTTTTATGATATACAATTTTACAGTATACGATTTTTACTTTTTAATATTTCCAGTTTTTTTATCAAATCCGTAAGGACAATGTTTGCAACCACTCTTACAACAATAACCCCGTTTTAAGTGGTATTTTTCGGTAAAACATTTATAACCTTCGGGCGTATAATAAAAATCTTCGCCTTCGATTACTATTTTTTCGTTATTTTGCTCCTTCATAACGACAAATTTAAAGACTTTATCATTAAAGATAGTTATCGTTAGGAAATATTTAATTTAGAAATGTATTTATCCCATTTTATTATTTAGAATTGAAACCCCAAAACATTATGATAAATATAGAAAATCAATTTTTTTTCAAAGACGAAGCTCAAAATATTGAAGTGTTTATTAAGCGAGAAGACTTGATTCATACTTTTATTTCAGGTAATAAGTTTCGAAAATTGAAATACAATTTGCTTCAGGCAAAAAAGGAAAAACAAGCTACTTTATTGACTTTTGGAGGTGCATTTTCTAATCATATTGCTGCAGCGGCTTATGCTGGACACGAACATGGATTTAAAACAATTGGCGTTATTCGTGGCGATGAACTTTTTAATAAAATTAATAAAAATCCAACGTTACAATTTGCTCAAAAATGCGGCATGCAATTTGAGTTTGTTTCACGGGAAGACTATCGTTTGAAAACAGAAACTCATTTTATTGAGAAGTTACATCAAAAATGGGGTGATTTTTATTTGGTACCCGAAGGCGGAACCAACACTTTCGCTATTAAAGGATGCGAAGAAATTTTGCTTGACGAAGATTCAAAATTTGATTACATTTGTTGTGCGGTGGGAACTGGTGGTACAATTTCAGGAATTATCAATAGTGCGTTATCTCATCAAAAAGTCTTAGGATTTCCAGCTTTGAAAGGCGATTTTTTAAAAGATGATATTCAGAAATTCACCACCCAAGAGCATTGGGAATTAATAACCGAATATCATTTTGGTGGCTATGGAAAAGTAGATACAGCATTAATTTCTTTTATTAACACTAGCTTTGCAACAAATAAAATACCTTTGGATCCAATATATACAGGTAAAATGGCGTTTGGAGTTATGGATTTAATCCAAAAAAAATATTTTCCAAAAAACACAAAAATACTAATGATACATACGGGTGGATTACAAGGTATAAAAGGCATGAATATAAAATTGAAAAATAAAAAGCTACAAACAATAGTTTACAATGATTAAAAAAGCACTTATCCTATTCGTTATTTTTAGTTTGATCGCTTGTCATTCTGCACAACAAGTGGTTAGAACGACCAAAAAAGTTACTGTATTGCCAAGAAAAACAGTAACACACATTCCAAAAAACAATCCCGAAAACACTTCAAGTAACAAACCTAGAACCACCGAAACCATGGAATCAACATCAAAAACCGTGGTTTACACAGAAGTGGTAAACGATTATATCTTGAAATACAAAGATATTGCCATGAACAATATGCGAAAAAATGGCATACCTGCTAGTATCATTTTAGCACAAGGTATTCTAGAATCGGGAGCAGGAAAAGGCAATTTAGCACTCATAGCCAACAATCATTTCGGGATAAAATGCCACGAAAATTGGACGGGCGAAACCGTAAATTATGACGATGATGCCGCTCAAGAATGTTTTAGAAAATACAAAGACCCCTCCGAATCCTTCAGCGATCACGCCTCCTTTTTGACTTCAAGAAAGCGATATGCCAATTTATTTGAGCTACCCAAAGGTGATTATGCCGCTTGGGCAAAAGGATTACGAGCAGATGGCT
>JBBALV010000046.1:0-9291 GCA_040402815.1 Flavobacterium sp. | reverse complement strand
GTGTCATATCGTGCAAAGATAATTTTTTTATTTTTAATGGATAAATGTTTGAACCGTAAAGTATAATTTATTCAAAACTAATTTTTATATACTCGAGTTACTTTATCAATTCCATCTATCTTTTTTATATTGTCTATTAAGCGTTTTAAAATAGTATTATTTCTAACAATTACAGCCACTTGACCATGAAAAATTCCTGCTTCGGAACTCAATGATATACTTTGAATATTTACACTCATATTGCTCGAGATTACTTTTGTCAACTCATTAGTTAATCCTAAACTGTCCATTCCAGTTATGTCTAATATGCATTTGAATTCTTGTTGCGAGGAGTCAATCCATTTGGCTTGAATAATACGATAGGCATAATTGGATTGCAAACTAATGGAATTTGGACAATCTTTTTTGTGCACTTTAATACCTTCATTTATGGTTACGAAACCAAATACTTCGTCACCTGGAATCGGATTGCAACAGGCCGAAAGTTTATAATCTAATTTATCTTGGTCAATACCAAAAACAAGTAAATCATAATTGTTGCTGATTTCCTCTTTTTGAATTGAGTCGGGCTGTTGCGAAGGGGTTCGCTTGATTTTATTTTTAAAGAAATTCATGATTGAATTACTCTTTAATGATGCGTACTCTTTGAGTTTTTGATTCTCAATTGTACCCATGCCAACTCTATAAAATAGGTCTAAACTGGTTTTTAATTTAAAGAAAACGACCAATTCATTGATGGTATTTTCGTTAAATCCGATTTTTAAATGACGTAATTTTCGTGTTAATAATTCTTTGCCTTCTTCAGCTATTTTTTTGGTGTTTTCGTTAAGAACATTTTTAATTTTATTCTTAGCTCTTGCAGTGGTAACATAATCCAACCAATGTGAGGTTGGTTTTTGGTTTGGAGAAGTAATAACCTCTATTTGATCACCACTTTTTAATTCAAAATTTAACGGGACTAATTTTCCGTTTACACGTGTACCACGGGTATGAACGCCTATTGCGGAGTGAATACTAAAGGCAAAATCAAGCGAAGTAGCTCCTTTTGGTAAAGATTTTATTTCACCCTTTGGTGTAAATACAAAAATTTCTTTGGAATATAAATTCATTTTGAAATCTTCCACAAAATCTACGGCATTGGTTTCTTGACTTTCTAAAGCTTCTTTCAACAAGTTCAACCAAGTATCTAGTCCGCTTTCTTCGGTAGCACCATTTTTATATTTATAATGTGCTGCATATCCTTTTTCGGCAATTTCATCCATTCGTTCGCTACGTACTTGGACTTCAACCCAACGACCTTTTGGTCCCATAACAGTAATATGCAAAGCTTCATATCCAGTAGATTTTGGAGATGAAATCCAATCCCGCAGCCTACTAGGGCTTGGTCTGTAATTATCGGTTACGATTGAATATATTTTCCATGCAATGAATTTTTCTTCGTGAGGAGAAGATTTATAAACAATTCGTAACGCGAATTTATCGTAAACTTCGTCATAGCTCACGTTTTGTGCTTTCATTTTACGACGTATCGAATAAATAGATTTTGGTCTTCCTTTAATGCTATATTCTACTCCTTCGGTATCTAGAGCTGATTTTAAAACATCGGAAATATCTTTAATATAGGCGTCTTGTTCTTCTTTAGTTTCTTTTATTTTACTTACAATGTCATTGTAAATCAAAGGTTCGGTATATTTTAAACCTAAATCTTCTAGTTTTGTTTTAATATTATACAAACCCAAACGATGGGCTAAAGGAGCATAAATGTATAAAGTTTCTGAAGCAATTTTGGTTTGTTTGTATTCCACCATCGAATCCATAGTTTGCATGTTATGCAATCTGTCGGCTAGTTTAATTAATATAACTCGAACATCATCGTTGAGTGTGAGTAGCATTTTTCTAAAATTTTCTGCTTGCATCGACACATTCATGTCTTTTTGTACTTGTGAAATTTTAGTCAGACCTTCAACGAGCTGTGCTACCTTTGGATTGAACATTTTCTCAATGTCTTCAACTGTAATATTGGTGTCTTCAACTACATCGTGCATTAGCGCCGCAGCAATAGCGGTTGGACCAAGACCTATTTCCGAAGCCACGATTTTTGCCACTGCAATAGGATGAAAAATATAAGCTTCCCCCGATTTTCTTCGCTGATCTTTATGTGCATCCACAGCAACATCAAAAGCTTTACGAATTAACTTTTTGTCTGCATCACTTAAAGTTTGATAACTGATTCGAAGTAACTCTTTATATTCCTTGGCAATAGCCTTGTTTTCTTGTTCGATTTCCGCTTCTGTCATACTTATCTCAATTCAGTATCTAAAATTAGAATAAAATTTTAGATTATGCAAATAATGAAAATAGAAATCGAAGAATCTACTTTACATTGAAATGAATACAGCGTAGCTATCGAAAATTATAGCCATTATAGTTTTCATAACGGGAAAATAATTTGATTTTTTTTTGCTGAATGATAAATTATGTAAATGATTTTTAAACAACTTTTGACTATTAAGCAATGCAGCAATCTTGGTATTGATTTTTTTCGTAAAATAAGATAACAAAATAGATGGAATGTTGGAGATAATTACAGCTGTTTTCTTTAGGCAATGTAAGAGGTCAGATAAAAAATAGGACATGAGTTGATAAAGGTTTGTTAAAGTACTATGTTAAATTTGCTTAATAAACAATAAAAAATTTGTTTTTCACATAAATAATTAATAATATTGTGTTTAATTTAAAAAAAAAGATGAAAAAAGTATTATTTTTAATGTTTGTATTTGTTGGTTCTCTGTCTTCTTGCTCGAAGAGTGATGATTCCACATCCGCTTCCACTGGCAAAGCTGTTACTTTAACTATTGGAGGTGTAGCAAAAACTTATATTGCAACAGTTGTTAAATCCCCTACGTCAAGTTTAATTACCGTAGATGCTTCCATTGGAACTGCAAAAGGTGTTAATGAAATAGAAAAAATTCATTTTACAGCATCTGAACAATCTTCAGCAAATTTTTTACTAGATTTTACTTACACAAAAGCGGGTGTTGATTACAACATGGATTCTACTAACTTTACTAGCACCCTTACAAATCATAGCAACGGTCGTTTAACTGGTACTTTTAGTGGCCCTGTTATAAACACCACCAGTGCTGCAGATACAAAACAAGTAGCAGGAAGTTTTGATCTTTCTTACTAAAACCAAATGGTGTAAAAACGAAAGAGCGTTTAAATAAATTGTCCCCAAAAAGTGGTTCACTTTTGGGGACATTTTATTTTATTTTTGGGTTGTGTTAGTTTTTAAATGAACTACATAGCATCAAATTCGATCTCCTTAAAACTTGTATCATTGTTTGAAGTAACTTCTATTTCGTCTGGGTATTATTTCTAAAAAATTATGTCGACGACTATGTATGCTATTTAATAAAAATCAGTAATTTTTGCTAGAGGTATTGCTATAAAATTTAACGACTATTTTTATTATTATTTTTGCTTAAAAGTTATAAAATGTCCATATTTAAATATTTAGCAGCGATAGCTGGTGTTTTAAAAGGGTTGTCTAGTATTCCTCAAATTTTATAAAATATTTACAAGAAAACACCTCCTGATATTTCTAAAATAACTCATGTTATACCAGTTATTAGTGCCTTAATTTGGATGTTGTATGGTATTAAAATTAATAGCATTTCGTTTTTGTTGTATAATTTTATTGGAATTGTAATTGTAATTGTAATCAATTTAATAATATTGATTGTTTGTTATTGGTATAAAAATAATTAACCATTATTTAAAGAAGATAACATGTAATCGTTTTTCAATGTCATACATTTATTAACCAACGTAAATTAGTATTGGTACCGTGGTATTTTTTTTATGGGTCAGTATCAATGAGTATTTTTATGCTTATTCGTAAAAAGAAACCTCTTGAACCATAAATACCTTAGCCATTATTACCGATGTTATAAAAAATCTAAAAACGCAAGTCTAATATACTTTATTACGATAAAAACACTAGAACAGCAGCAATAGTTTTAGAATAACTATTGTAACAAAGTGCTTATGATTCGTCCTTAACTCAAGCGGACTGTTATGCGTTTATTATCAGTTTGTTGACTACTGTTTCAAAAGAATTAGCGTCTTTTCTATAATAAAACATTTGCATTGAGATGCTTTTGAATTTTGTTTATGAGCAACACCTATCACAACGGTTGTATTAGTTGGTGCGTATAAGTAGGTCGGCGATTGATAATGTTAATAGCGTGGACTTGCTAACTTTACCCGCATAAAAAGTTAAGAATAAAAACCTTAATTTTAACTTATGAAACAAGTGCGTAAAATTTATGACCGAGCTTTTAAAGAGAAAGCCGTTCAGTTGAGTTATGAGAGACATAACATCTCAGAACTGGCCAGAGAATTAGGAGTTACAGCTCCACAGTTGTATAAATGGAGAAAAGAGTACGAAGAGTTCGGACAAGGAAGTTTTCCAGGAAACGGCAATTTAAAACAAACGCCAGAACAGGAACGAATTGCTTATCTTGAAAGAAAACTCAAAGATGCAGAACTAGAACGGGATATATTAAAAAAAGCAATAGGCATCTTTTCCAAAAACGGTCGATGATTTATACTTTCATCAGAAACAATGAAAAAATATTTCCGATTGAAAAGATGTGCAAAGTATTGCAAGTAGGTCAAAGAAGTTATTATCAGTGGAAAAGCCAGTCAGTTTCGGACAGAAAACAAAGAGCTGAGCTTGTTAAAGAAAAAATAACTTCCATTTATTTTGATTCAAAACAGAGATATGGAAGTCCAAGAATGACCGCAGAGTTGGCTTCTTTAGGTAATAAATTATCAAGAATTACAGTTGCTAAATATATGAATCAACTGGGTTTAAGAAGTAAATTAAGCAAGAAATTCAAGGTTACTACAAATTCTAAGCATAAGTATTTAATTGTTCCCAATGTTTTGAATAGAGAATTTTCGGTTACAGAACCGTCAAAAGCTTGGGTGTCAGATATTACATATATTCGAGTAAAAGAAGGCTTTTTATATTTAACAACCGTTTTAGACCTCTATGACAGAAAAATTATAGGCTGGAGTTTAAGTAACGGAATGAGTGTAGAGGAAACTTCTTTGGCGGCTTGGAGAATGGCTATTAAAAACCGAAGCATCGAAAAAGGATTGGTTTTTCATTCTGACAGAGGTGTTCAATACGCCAGCAAGAAGTTTACCAATGTGCTTGATTCCTATAAAATGATTACAAGAAGTATGAGTAGAAAAGGGAATTGCTGGGATAATGCAGTAGCGGAGAGCTTTTTTAAGACTTTGAAAACGGAACAGATTTATGGAAATAAGCTTATATCAAAAGAGCAAATGGAACTCGAGATATTCGAATTTATTGAAATCTGGTACAACAGAAAAAGAAGGCATTCCGCTTTAGATTACAAAACAATAGAAGAATTCTGGAAACAGAAAAATAATTTTAAAAATGTTGCTTAACTAATACTGCGGGTTTTATTTGCATATCCAGCGTGCAATAACAGCTCAAATGCTGTAACGTCTATTAACTTATGTATAAAAGGCTATCGGGGAGATAGCCTTTTTTAAATTAAAATAGTTCTATTGAATTCTTGTTTTATTTTTGGAGTTGACTATTACACAATAGGCTAGTACCAAACCTATCAATATCAACCAATACAATGAAGTGGCTATTGAGGCTGCCGGAGGGTCAGTTCCTTCTAGATTTCCATCGTCGTTATTTCCTCCAGGTTGTGCCCAAAGCGCACATTGAAATAATATGGATGTAACAACAAACAGTTGTTTTTTTATTTTAGTGTTCATAATTAGTTCAATATTTTTTTAGTAACCTTTATTTGATTTTCAGACGTTATTTGAACTAACAATACTTGATTTCCAATTGTCGAAGTATCGATTGTTGTTTGTGTTGCATTTACTTTCTTCTTCTCAAGTAATAATCGACCTCTAATGTCAAATAATTTTATAGTATCAATATTTGTAGTCCCAGCGTTGATATGAACAGTGCCGTTGTTTTTATACACAACCACACTCTCATCATTGAATTTAGGGCTACTCGTTGCCAATGTAGGATTTTGATACAAAATGTCAAATCGATTTGCAAATGTTCCAGTGCTTGATGCAAAAGTATAGCTTGCTGTTTTCAAACTTTGAACAATTCCTAATTGGTTGTCTCGAATGAAGATATCTTGATTTCCAGTGAACACGCCATCAGTTCTATTGATAGCTATGGTGTACGTATCGGCAATGTCGGTTTTAAATTGAACTGGAGCTACATCTTGACCATCAAAGGTAGGAAGTGCATTTATAGTAAGTTCTTTCCCTTGAATAACTGTCGTTAATGCTGTTTGGCAATCGTTGATATAAAGTCCGTCTAAACCATCATCATAATTATTGGTTGCCCCTACATAAGCCAATAATAGTTGCCCGAATTTTGCATGGCTGGAGTTGGTTAAATCCAACCAGAAACGATCTTTTTGTGCCGTTCTAAAGAATTGATCAACGTTTGCTGCAATACGCATTGAGTTTGTAAAGTTCATTGTTGATTGATTTGGCTTAACTTGAACCATAAATCCTTGTCCGATTGAAATTAGACTGTCATCAGAATAAAACGTATGTCCATTGTTTAAAGTACAACCCACCGCCGTACATGTAGAATAGGAAGTCAGGTTGTTATTGTCGTTTCTTTTTCGCCACAACCAAATAGTTCCATTAATATTCTGGATGTTTTGTGTAATCAATTCTTGAATTTGAATTGCGGATGGATATGGATTTCCGACAGCGTTGTATCTATAATTGGCACTTCCTCCATCAACCAATCCCGAAACAGTTACTGGTCCATTGGCAGGAACTCCTGCAAAAACACCCTGAAATTGTTGTGCTATTGCAGTAGTAGAAAATTGAACCCAGTCATTTGGCATTCGAATCAAATACCCTTTTCCAAGACTGAAATTTGTAGTAGAAGGATCTGTTATAGTACTGTACAAATTCGTCGTTGTATTAAAAGTATAGAAACGATTTGTAAGTGTTAATGGGGAGAAATTAAACAGTGATTGTGAGCCAGTAACTGGCGATGACCAAAGCGTATAATCCAATCTAAAAAGCGGAGATGAATTTCGTTTCACAGTAATTGATCCGGTATTAGTTACATCCGTATTTTGAATCAAATTTGAATTATTTTCCATAGTAAAATTACTTCCTGAATCGACGGTTAATGCACCATTCAAAGTAAGATTATGACTTGTGTTAAGAGTTACTGTTGCGTTATTGGTTACTTGCATGGCACAACCATAAAGACTTGCTGTACTTGAATAATTTCCTGTAAACACAATTGATTTGCTGCTGTTCGAATCGGTAGGCGCACCGTTATCCCATGCCGTTCCGTTCCATGTGGTGGTGACTACGCTTACTGTAACACTATTGGTATTTACAGACAAACAAGAACCACTTTGCACCACCGCTCTAAAGTAGGTCGTTGCCGAAATTGTACCGATAATAGCGCCTGTTAAAGTGGTTGATGTACTTGCAATATCAATTGGGTTTGTAAAGCCTATATCCAATGATTTTTGCCATTTTACAACGCTTCCAACATTTCCGGACAACGTTATGTTTGCTGGTTGTGAATTGGTGCAAGTCGTTTGACCTCCGCTTACTGAACCAGCTATTGTTACTGGACTTACTGTTACTGCAGCCGTTGCACTATTTGCAGCCGCACAAACACCACTTGTAAGTACCGCTCTGTAGTACGTTGTAGCTGTTAAGTTAGTAGCTGTTAAAGAGGTTGTTGTAGTAGCAATGCTCGTTCCTGCTGTAGCAAAATTATTCAATGAAGATTCCCAACGCGTAATAGTGCCTGTATGACCGCTCAATGTTAAAGTGGTACTATTTGTTCCTGTACAAACAGTTGTACTACCTGCAACGGAACCTCCGACTGATGCTGGAGTAACTGTAATCGTTCCTGTGGCATTTACTGTCCCACAACCGCCCGTTAATGGAATGCTGTAATTGAAAGTTCCTGATGCTGTTGGTGTACCACTAATGGTAATCGTATTAGCTGCCCAAGCTGCAGTAACTCCCGCCGGTAGTCCAGTAGCCGTTCCTATTCCTGTTGCTCCGGTTGTGTTATGTGTTATTGCTGTTAATGCGGTACCGATACACATTGTTGGTGTACTTGAAGCAACGCTTGCCGTTTTGTTTGCTGTAACCGTAATTGTTCCAGTTGCATTTAGAGTCCCACAACCACCGGTTAAAGGAATACTGTAACTGAAAGTTCCTGAAGCCGTTGGTGTTCCGCTAATCGTAATCGTATTAGCTGCCCAAGCCGCAGTAACTCCCGCTGGAAGTCCAGTAGCCGTTCCGATGCCTGTTGCTCCAGTAGTAGCGTGTGTTATTGCTGTTAATGCAGTACTGATACACAAAGTAGGTGTACTTGAAGCTACACCTGCTGTATTGGCTGGTGTAACTGTAATCGTTCCAGTAGCGTTTACTGAACCACAACCACCAGTCAAAGGAATAGAATAACTAAAAGTTCCAGACGCTGTTGGTGTACCACTAATAGTAATCGTATTAGTAGCCCAAGCTGCAGTAACCCCAGATGGAAGTCCAGTAGCCGTTCCGATACCCGTTGCTCCAGTAGTGGTGTGCGTAATATTCGTTAAAGCGGTATTAATACACAAAGTTGGTGTACTTGATGCCGCAGTGGCAGTGTTGTTCTGAACGGTGATAGTCCCAGTTGCATTTACAGTCCCACAACCACCCGTTAATGGAATAGAATAACTAAAAGTTCCTGCTGCAGTTGGAGTACCACTAATAGTAATCGTATTAGTCGCCCAAGCCGCAGTAACCCCAGATGGAAGTCCAGTAGCCGTTCCGATACCAGTTGCTCCAGTAGTAGCGTGTGTTATTGCTGTTAATGCAGTACTGATACACAAAGTAGGTGTACTTGAAGCTACACCTGCTGTATTGGCTGGTGTAACTGTAATCGTTCCTGTTGCATTTACAGTCCCACAACCACCTGTTAACGGAATAGAATAATTGAAAGTTCCTGAAGCCGTTGGTGTACCACTAATGGTAATCGTATTAGTAGCCCAAGTAGCTGTAACCCCTGTTGGAAGTCCAGTAGCCGTTCCGATACCCGTTGCACCTGTAGTCGTATGTGTTATTGCTGTTAATGCGGTACTGATACATAAAGTAGGTGTACTTGAAGCTACGCTTGCTGTATTGGCTGGTGTAACTGTAATCGTTCCAGTAGCGTTTACTGAACCACAA
>JBBALV010000045.1:0-9435 GCA_040402815.1 Flavobacterium sp. | reverse complement strand
GTTCTTTGGTTTTTTCTTGATATTCTTTTTTCTTTTCTTTAATTAATTCTTTATTTTCTTCATTATACTTTTTTCTATACTCTTTCATATATTCTTTTCTATCTTGTGGCATAATCTTTTTATTTTTATATATTAAAATAAATGTTCTCCGTGAATTGAAAAAATAATAAATTAATTTTGGTGGTTTAGTTATAATCCATTATATTTGTATAAATCAAATAAAACACTATGGATAATAAAAAAGTAAAAATTACATTTGAATTTGATTTATCTTTTAATGAAGATATTGAAAATATCAAAGAACAAAAAACTGATATAAAAGCTATGAAAGATTATATCACTAATCACGTTAAAGAATTAGATGGACATACTAATTTTGCAACTACTATTAATAATGTTAAGGTTTTTAAAAAAGCTAAATAATTATGGCAATAACAAAATTTGACGCTTTTAATGCAAAGCATTTAATAAGCGAATTAGAAAATACTCTAAATGAGTTTGCCGAAAAGCATGGGTTAAAGGCAGCATCATTAGGAAACATATCTTATACAGATAATATTCTTAATACAGGAAAATTAAGTTTTGCAACAGCAGTATCACAGATGCCTGTAAATGCACCTTTATTATCCTATGTAGGTAAAAGATATAAGCATGGCAATCGTATTTTTACGATATTAGGTGTTAAGGAAGGCAAACTCGAAGCAATCACACAACGTAATGCAAGGTATTTAATCACGCCCGAACAAATATGTGATATGATTAAATTGTAATACAAAATTGAAAATAACGTTCCACGTGGAACGTTATTTTTTCTATACCTATAAAAAAATAATAAACAGCCCACCTTTGATTTCTTCACACATTTTATAGTGCGCCTGTCTTTATTTTGACAATACAAAGATAAGGAGTTTTGTATTACCAAACAAATTTATTTTAAAATAAAAAAGATTTGTTTAATAACTTTTAAGACCTTATATTTGCACTACAAAAATAAACACTATGGTAGTTGAACAAAAAATAATCTTTTGGAAAAGAGAAGATATAGACCTTATAGGTAGTCAATTAAAAGAACAAATTGAAAAGCATTGTGTTGATGGGTTTGTTGTTCACCAAATTCAACCTACACATTGGACTGAATATTGTGGAGGTTGTCAAAGATTAAGTGCGGCTGTAATTGTATTGCAGCGTGAAAAAAAATCTGAAAAAGATTTGTTGGTTTCAAAATAGTTTTATATATTTGCATTATGAATATAGCACAATCAGTAGTAGAATTACATAAGATACAAGAAAGAATTGATAATTTAGTTATTCGCAGAAAGGAATTAATTGCTGAAAGAAATTTATATACTAATAAGTTTGAAACAGGCGAAATAGGACAAGTTTTATATAGTATGCGAATGACACCTATTTTCTTTGAAAGTGGATTAATTTCAGCAGAGTTTAAAACACAAGTAAAGCGTTTTAATGATATGGAAACTGAATACAGATTGTTAAAATGTTTTGAAAGTGAAGAAACAGAAGAAGAAATCTAAAAAAGATTTGTTTATTAACTTTTAATCCCTTAAATTTGCACTATGACTTATATTGCATCAAATATTATTTACGATACTGATGGTGAAATTATAGATTTACCAACTACATTAGAAATTAATGTTCCTGATGAAATACATGAACTAGATGAAGAAAGTATAGTTGATTTTATTAGTGATGAAATAAGTAATATTACAGGATTTTGTCATTTAGAGTTTACTTTTTCTAAAAAATAAATTTGATTACTAAGTTTAATATACTTATATTTGTAATATGAAATATATTCTATTTGTGTGGACACTTGTTGGGATAGTTTTTTTCACTATTGATTTTTTCAGTATGAAAAGAAATTTCAGTTTGGTTTTAGATGGTTCTATGGTTATTATTTATATATTAGCCCTAATTCAAGACCTGTTTAAAACAGGAGAAACTATTTGTCCTTATAACGAAACAAAATTTTAACAAAACAAAATTTGTTAAATAAATAAAAAAGTATTATCTTTGTGTAACAAATAAAAAGTATATGAGTTTAAAATTATTTCACGTTGTTGAGAGTATTGAAGGTAAAATTTTAGATATTACCACGTTTGTATCACACCCGACAAATGTTAGTGGGCAAAATAATGAAGAAGCAACAAAAAAAGAAGCAGAAAAACATTTCATTGATTTAATCAATGAACATACAATTCCTGTTACTTTAGACGACAAAAGTAAAAAACATTGGTTGGATAAAAAAGTTTATACCAATCACAGTTACAAACTTGAATTAGTTGAAGGTTATTCCAAAAATTAATTTGGTGGATAAGTTTAAAACACTTATCTTTGTTGAAACAAAAAAACACTATGATAAAAGTACTTTATACTGATGGTAATGATAATTTAACAAATATTGAATTGCCTAAATATTTAGAAGTTATATACAATCTAACTAACATTTTAATACTTGAAGGTATTAATTATGGTGGAGAGGACGAAAATGGACATTCTGCATTAGTAAGGGGGTTTAATTATCTAACTGACCAACTTGTTGAAATTTTTTGTAAAGAAAAAGGTTTAGACCCATCAAAATATTCTCTTGAATTTTTTAATCTAAGTGAAAGTGAAATTAAAGAAGGATATGGGTTAAAACTATTTATTTTTGAAGTAGGATAAATTAATTTGGTAGATAAGTTTAAAACACTTATTTTTGTTGAAACAAAAAAGTTCTTTGATAAAGATATTGAAAAGGAAACAAATTGAAGCGTATCGCTGTATTAATCCTTTTCAATTTGGGGATAATTGGGGGCGGTTTTCCCACATTACTAATAGGCAGTGATTATGCAGCCGAAAAGTATGAGTTAGTAAGTAGTAGGGTTTTACCACGAATTGCGTATCCTTTGGCAGCAGTTTAGCAGCCGTTTATGTTTGGATTCGTATTATGCGATATATCGTAGGTTATTTTCGCCCCCTTTTAATCCCTTTGCCTTTCCGAGTTATCGGAAACCGCCCTAAAAATCCACATGGCTACGCAAATGCCTTGTGGTGTAAACTAAGTGGCTACTTCGCCCTTGATGGCTCTCTTTTGCCCTTAGTTTATTATGTATGTATGTTCGGGGGAATTATTAGAGGTATAACCTCACCCCCTCGAACAATTTAGAAATGTGTTCGGCCGGACACTAATTATGATCCAGAAAACTGCGAAGCAGCAGAAACAAGGGTTTTTTTGATGAATATGGTAGCGTAAAGTTTGGGTATAATTTCAAATGTGATTAAATCCCATTAATACTATATTTGCATTAGGTTTTACCTGTTTCAATTATGAACAAGCAACGTTCCACGTGGAACGTTGCTTTTTTAAAAAAAGATTTGTTTATCAAATTAATTTTCCTTATCTTTGTATTGTCGATTAAGGGCAGGCGCACTATCAAATGTGTGAAGAAATCAGAGGTGGTCTGTTTATTAAAAAATGTTTCACGTGGAACATTAAAAAATATTTTGAAAATAATTAAAAAAAGATTTGTTTGTATTGAATTAAACCTTATCTTTGCAGTATAAATATAAACACTATGACTTTAAAAGATGGTTGGGGATTAATGTATGCTAAAAAATTGCCCGAAAATAAATATGTAGTTTTGTTTTCAAATACTGTAAGTTGTGTAGTATTTGATAATAAAGAAGACCTTATTAAAGGTTGGAAAACTTGCTTAGGTTGGGCGTATAATCAAGACATTTCATTATACTATGGTAATAATATAATTCGCTCAATAATGAATTTTAGAGAAAAAATTACTAATAAAAATATTCAATATCCTTGCTCTTATAAAAAATATTTGGTAGAACAAAATTAAACCTTATCTTTGCAGTATATTAATTAATCAGTTAAAAAAATTACACTATGACAGTAAATGTAGCAGAATTAAAAGAAAAAAGTTTAGTAGCAGCAAAAAACATTTTAGCAGCAAAAGGTTTAAACTTCGCTAATATCGGTTTATCCGATAAAATTAAAATCAATACTCTATGTGTTGATTATACACAAGACCTTAAAGACAAAGTTACAGATATTGTTAAAAATATCGGTATATCAGAAAGGGCGGCAATAGTCATCCTTTTAGAAAAAGAAATCGCTAAAATCAAAATTGATACTACTATTGAAGTAGCTGAAAAAACTGTTGCAGATGCTACCGAAACAATCGGTAAAGCAATGGTTAAAAAAATGGTTGAAGCAGCTAAAGCAGCCGCCCCGAAAGTTGAAACACCAAAAGTTGAAACACCAAAAGTTGTAAAACTTGACGAAGCATTGAAAACAAAAATCAATGATACTGTAAAAGATGTTTTAGCCACTAAGGGGCTAATTCACCCACAAATCACAATTTCGGATATTAGCATTAAGTTTGGCGAATTTTATGAGATTACAGGCGTGTTGGCAGTTGCAGAAGCTAGAAGTTTGGCTAAAAGGTTAATGGAAAAAACAGGTATCACTTCCGAGAGAGTTTGTTTAGTATATCTTTTTGAAAAAGAAATTACTTACATCCCTACTGTAAGAACTACTGAAAAAACTTTCTCAATCAATTTCGACCCTAGTTCACTAATTATTGTGATTGACGAAAATGGTAGATTTAACTTTCACCAAAAAGCAGAATACACCGCCGTTACTAAGGTAATGATGTCTTTACAAACTGTTTTAGGTAAAATCGGAAAACAACCTAATCCTATGGAAAAGTTGATGGAACTTGCTGAATATTTAAACAGGTCTAAAGTAAAAACATTCAAAGAATGTATTACAGAAACCGAAAACTTCTTGAAAAAATAATTTGCTAACAATAAGAGTGTTCCACGTGGAACACTCTTTAAAAAAAAGTTTATGCCTTTATATTTAACAGAAGAACAAACAGAATACATACTTGAAAATTATTTCAAAAATGATAATTTTGCAGGATGGAAAAGCATTGGTAAAGAACTAATTGAAAGTGGTAAATGTGTAGTTGCAGGAGAAAAGTGTATTTGGGTTGGTGGTGTCGGTAATTTCATTGAAACAAAAAAAGCAGACGGTTTTTTTGGTTGTTTAGAATATACTTTTAATTTAGAACCTTTCTTAAAATCTGAATTTTTTAAGCAACAAGTAAATAATGATTATGATAAACTATTAGAAGAACAAGAACTTTTTAATGAAAAAGTTCATGGAATTTCTAACCTATATAGATTTGCTAATCTTTAAAAAAATATGGAAAAGTTTTGTTAGTTTCAAAACTTTTCCATATCTTTGTGCTGTTAAAAAAGCACTATGGTTAAACACGATATTTCAGCAGAAGCAATACTCGAATTAATTCAAACAGAAACCACAGGTAAAGGTGGTATTTTTACAATCAAATCCATTAAAACAGGTAAAGAATATTCATACAAAATAAATAGAAGCCTATTCAAAAATAAATGGTATTCACATATTTTTGTTGAAACAGGATATATGGACTTCCTTTATTTAGGTATGTATTCAAATAACCAATTAATAAAAAAAGGTCAAGTAAATAATATGCCATCAGCACTTGCAATAGTATTTATTTTAAATCAACTTGAAAAAGGAAACCTTACTTTTATTAACGAAAAAACAAAGTTTTACCACTTAGGCAAATGTATTAAATGTGGTTTACCCCTTACTGATTCAAATAGTATTGAAGCAGGACTGGGTCCACATTGTAGGAAAATGATATAAATGTTCCACGTGGAACATTTAATGAATAGTCTACTAATTTAGGAGGCTATTCATACACACACAAATAAAAAAATAATAGATAGCCCACCTCTGATTTCTCCACACGTTTAATGGTGCGCCTGTCATATCTTGACGATACAAAGATAAGGGTTTATATGTTACCAAACAAATTTATTTTAAAAAAAGATTTATTTGTTTAATAAGTTTTAATCCCTTATATTTGCAGTATGAAATTATTAACAGAGTTTCCCGACACAAAGATTTTTTATAGAGGTACTATCATTGTGTTAAAAGATATGCAAGTAACACCAGAAGGCAATTTTGATATAATGTACTGTTTAGTAGGTAATATTGGTAACAGTTTTGCTGTTCTTGATTTATATAGGTCTATGGGTTCGTGTATTTTACACGATTTAAAACCTAATGTAAAAGGACATTTTGGGGTAAATAAACAAGGTATAATTGATTGGGTTACACAATACTTCAAACTTTTTTATACAGAAGAAGGTTATGCTGAATATGTACCAAAAATTAATGAGTTTTTATATATAGCAAATTTATCTGATTATTTTACACAATCAAATAGAGATTTATTTATGAAATAAAATTTGTTTAATAAGTTTTAATCCCTTATATTTGCATCATTAAATAACACACTTAAAAAAAACACTATGACAAAAAAAGTAAAAGTAAAAGTAAACGAAGTAGTAAAACAAAATCTTGTTGTAAAGATTAACGAAATTAAGTCCACTATGGAATATACCAATAGGGATAAATACCAATTTACAGAACTTTGTAATCGTGATGTCAATTCACCTCACGTTGAATCATTAAAAGAAACATTCTTTAAACATGGTGTAGCAGGGGTTGTTATCAAAGTAATTGAAACAGAAGCCTATGGATTAAAAACACGAATTATCGCAGATGGGCAACATAGTTGTTTAGCTGCTGAACAATTAGGGTATCCATTAGATATAATGGTTTTGAAAATGGTAGAAGATACGAGAGAAAATATTGTAGAATACGTATCAATGTTAAACAATTCTCAAAAAGGTTGGAAAGTAAAGGATTATTTGGGGGTTCATAAAGATAATAAAGAAATCCTTTTTTTGACAGAAAAGATAAAAGAAACAAAATTATCACTTTCTGATTTGTGTATCATTTATTTGCAAGATGCTAAACAAATGAATACAGTAAAAAAAGGCGGTAAAATTATCTTCTTAGATATAGAAGATAGTAATAAGATGCTCGATGCTGTAATGATGGTTAAAAAAGTAATACCTAATAGCAGTAATTGTAGAAGGGCATTATACAGAATATTAACCAATAAAGTTAAAGGTAAAAGTAAAGGAGCATACAAAAAATTTTGCAATGCTATTTTACAAAAAAGTAAAACGCCTTTGTTTAAGTTTAATGGTAGCGAAACAGTCTTTTTTGATGAACTATTAGAAGTATATAATAATATTTTTAATTAACATATTTGTTCCACGTGGAACAAAAACTATCGTAGTGTAAAATAAGTCCTCACTTTTCTAAGTGGGGGCTTTTTTTATAAATATATTTGTTTAATAACTTTTTTATCCTTATCTTTGTCATATAATTAAGCACTATGGTACATTTTGATTTAGAAAAACTAGAAGAATTACCAAGCAAAGAATTACCATTTAATAAATGGAAAAGGAGTTATCGTAATTATGATGGTTGGGAAAAAACTTTTGGTAAAAGAAATCCATATTTTACCGCTCGTAAAATTGCTCAAAAAAATATAGGCAAATCATTTGATAATGCTTTCTCTTACTATTGCAAAAATGTTAGACAAGAAGACCAAAAAGAATTTATTGAATTATTTGATGGTGGTAGATGGAATGATTATATAATTGACGAATTAGGCTTAATTCAATTAAACCCTAGCCGTTTACCCGTAATTAGCGAAAGTAAAAGAACTTTCAAATCTGACAATATTGAATACAAAACTATCCACAAAGATTCAGGTTTAGCCAAAGAATTATTTAAACCTGTTGAAATAATTGTAGGATATAGAGAAATTTTACAATGGGCTTATGACTATTCTAAAAGAAAAAAAAGAAGGCAAAAATTTGTCACTAAGCCAATTAAAAAGCAAATTGGTTGCGAATATATAGGCAAAGATTCCTTTTATGTTTTACCTTTTCACAAAAGAATATTTGCTAAAGATAGCGACTTTATTACAGTAGTAAGCAAAGGTGTTGAATTAAAATTTGATTCACCAAAAGACCCTTACTTAGTTAGATTAAGGGCTGAGAAGAAAAAAAAACATGATAGGGAGTTTAAGAAAAAACGTAATACTGATATTACAGATTATGACTTTATTCTTAAACAAGGTGAACAACGTTTGATTAAAGAAAATAATGATAAGTTATTGACTGAAAAAGAAATGGCGGCAAAGTTAAAACAGGAAAATGAGATAAAAATATTGGCTCATGGTTTTGACTTAGAAACTTCATTTAGGACTGTAATAAGTTGGAAAAAGAAAAATAAAAAAGATTTGGTGGATAATTTGTAATCACTTATATTTGCATCAACAAAATAAAACACTATGGCATATAAAATATTAGCAGAAGATTTAGAAACTTTTTCTTACGTTAAAGAAGTATTAGATAAATTACATGAAAATGTTAAAAGACAAATTAGTGTAGCTAGTAAAAATGGTATGTTAATTGAATGTGATTTTTTGGTTGAAGAAAAGGGTAATGCTACAATAGGGTTTTATGTTCCAAAAAATGTGGGGTATGTAGAAGTATGTGAAAATAAAGTTATCATTAAAACAGATGAAATTATTTTTTCATTTAATATTCAATTTGAACAAAACTTCCATTTACAATTTATATAATTTATTTGGTTAGTAATCAATAATCACTTATATTTGCATCAATAAAATAAAACACTATGCACAAAGTAAGATTATATTACAGCAAAGGTAAATTAGACCTTGTTAGTATTGTACTAAATGATAATAAACATTTTACTGCCGATGTTAGAAACATTAGCCCCGTTGAATTGTGTTTTGTTTTAAGCAAAAGTTCTTTTGAAAGTAAAATACTGAATGAAGACCATTGTAAAGATTTGGTTGAATATGGTTACTATATTCTAGTTGAAAAAGAAATAGAAATCAATATAGTAAAAGATATTTATATTTATTGCTATATTGATCCAAAACTTTATTTGGTTAGTAATCAATAATCACTTATATTTGCACTACAAAAATAAACACTATGTATAGAGTATTCCCACACACAAAAGGTAAAGAAAAAAGAAAAGCAAGACTTAAAATAGTTGATGCTATTAAGAATACAGAAAATAAAGTAGGTGAGATGTTATGCTTACCTTCTAACAAAGCAGTTATGGAGAAATTAATCCATAAAGAAATTAAAACTATCCGTTTTATTATGTGCGAACGTAATAAAGAAGTTTTTTCGGAATTAGCAAATACAGTATGTAATTATTTTGTTAAAAAACCAAAATTACATTTATGCGAAATTGGCGATTTAATTTATGTAGCTAAAGAAAATCAGTATTTACATTTAGTACTAGATTATTGTGGTTCAGCTTATAAATTTGAAAATGAAGTAAGACACTTATTTGAAAATAATATTGTTAAAGTTGGGGGAATTGTTTCTTTTACTTTTAGTAAAAGAGGTTGTTTAGAGCCATTCGTAGAAAAAATAAATAAATTAAAACCT
>JBBALV010000044.1:0-9526 GCA_040402815.1 Flavobacterium sp. | reverse complement strand
TATAAGTATAAAAATTGATAGAGAAGAGCGTCCTGATTTAGATGCTGTATATATGAAAGCAGTTCAAATTATGACTGGTAGAGGTGGTTGGCCACTGAATATTGTAGCACTTCCCGACGGTCGCCCTGTTTGGGGAGGCACCTATTTTCGGAAAGATGAATGGATCAATACACTCCAACAGTTGCAACATTTATACAAAAACAATCCTGAAAAAATGTTAGAATATGCCGAAAAATTGCACCGAGGAATTGAAGTATTAAACGTTATTGAGTCCAAAACTGTTTCTTCTACTTTTGACCAAAAATTTCTAGATAACTTGGTAGAAAAATGGACTAAAAGTTTCGATTTAGAATATGGCGGAATGGCACGAGCACCCAAATTTATGATGCCAAGCAATTACCAATTTTTAATGCGTTTTGGGTATCAAACTAAAAATGCAACTCTTTTAGATTTTGTAAATTTAACCCTGACTAAAATGGCCTATGGCGGATTATTTGATACCATAGGTGGCGGATTTTCTCGTTATTCAGTGGATATGAAATGGCATGTACCTCATTTTGAAAAAATGCTTTATGACAATGGACAATTGGTTTCTTTGTATGCCGATGCTTATAAACTTACTAAAAATGAATTGTACAAAGAGGTTATTGAGAAAACTTTATCTTTTGTTTCTAGTCAATTGTCGCAAACCGAAAGTGGCTTTTTCTGTGCCCTTGATGCTGATAGTTTAGACTCAGAAAATCAACTAAAAGAAGGTGCTTTTTATGTTTGGAGCAAAGCAGCATTACAAGATTTGTTGCAAACGGATTTTAAGTTGTTTGCACAAGTTTTTAATATAAATGATTTTGGATATTGGGAAGAAAATCATTTTGTTTTGATTCAAAATCAATCTTTAACGTTGCTTGCAGAGCAAAATAAAATTACCGTATCTGATTTAATTCAAAAGAAAAAATCATGGGAACAACTGCTTTTTAAAGCAAGAGAAAGCAGAAAAAAACCCCGATTGGATGACAAATGCTTGACTTCTTGGAACGCTATTATGAACAAAGGTTATGTAGATGCTTACAAAGCATTGCAAGATGAAAAATACTTAAATGTGGCAGTCCAAAATGGGCGTTTTATAGTAAATAAACTCTGGGCTACAGAAGGCCATTTGATGCACAATTACAAAAACGGAAAAGCATCCATCAATGGTTATCTCGAAGATTATAGCTTGGTGATAGATAGTTTCATCGCGCTATATGAAGTTACTTTTGACGAAAGTTGGTTGCAACACGCCAAACAATTAACCAATTATTGCTTAGATCATTTTTATGATGAAAAGCAACGCTTTTTTACCTTTACTTCCAATCTAGATGCGCCATTAATAGTTAAACATTTTGAAACAGAAGACAATGTTATTCCTGCTTCCAACTCGGTAATGGCTGTAAATTTATTTAAACTCAGTAACTATTTTCAAATGGCTCATTATGAAAAAATAGCTACTGAAATGACCTTAAAAATAATACCTACAATTGACTATCCATCAGGGTATTCAAATTGGATGAATGCGTATTTATTCCTTTCGGAGCAACAAAAAGAACTTGCTATCATGGGTGAAGACGCAGTAGAATTTAGCAAAAAAGTGCACTCCAGTTACCATCCCAACCTAGTAGTGGCTGGAAGTACAAAACCTTCATCGCTTCCGTTCTTGAAAGACCGATTTAACGAAATTAGCACGCAATTTTATTTGTGCCAAAACAAAACCTGCCTTTTGCCAACTTCCGATTTTGAATTTGTTTTGAAAAACATTTTTTAACTTGATTTTAAAAGTTTTTCATTTGTAAAAACTATAAATTTGCCAAAAAAAGACACCTTAAATATTACTTTCAATGACTATTACGACAGACTATATTTCAAATTACGCCAACGAATTTATTAAAGTAGTTTTGGATTATTCTCCAAAATTAATTTCAGCAATAGTAATTCTAATTGTTGGAATTTATGGGATACGAATTATAAGAAATGTGGTAAAAAAAATAATGATTAAACGGGAATTTGAACCTACACTTTCTAAGTTTCTAGCGGATATTTTAATTTGGGTATTGCGCATATTATTATTCATTACTTTTATTTCAAAATTAGGTGTCGAAACTTCGTCGTTTGTTGCTATTCTTGGTGCAGGAGGTTTGGCTGTTGGTTTATCTTTACAAGGTTCACTGTCAAATTTTGCTGGTGGCATGCTCATAATCATGTTTAAGCCATTCAAAGTTGGTGATACCATTGAGGCGCAAGGAGTAATGGGAACAGTGTCTGAAATTCAAATATTTGTTACTAAATTAATTACGGGCAACAATCAAACTATTTTTGTACCCAATGGCGCTTTATCTAATGGAAATATCACTAACTTTTCAGTTGCAGGAACTCGTAGAGCCGACTTAGTCTTTTCGGTAGCGTATGATGCCGACTTAAAAAAAGTAAAGACAATTATTTTATCGATTTTAGAAAATAATCCTAAAGTATTAAAAAATCCAACACCAACTGTGGTAGTTACCGATTTAACCGATAGTGCCGTAAAACTTGCCATCAGACCTTGGGCTAACAATGCTGATTATGGGATAGTTTGCTCTGAAACGTTAGAAAACTGTAAAATTCAATTGTATAATGAAGGAATTGATATTCAGCCTTTTTTAAAGGAGACTTCTAAGTAATAATTTGCACTTAAAATAAAAACATTTCAAGCATTTACATTAGGTATTTTTGTTTTTAAAACGGCATTAAAATAGTGGCATAAATATTGAATAGAAGAAAATATAGTCACTCTATAACCACCTTACTATGAAAACAATTTCTGCAACTCGCATTCTAAGTTTATTGGCATTCTTATTATTATTTGCACCCTTTTATGACCATTGTAATGGGAAACGATTAATTGATAAAACTCTAGAACAAGTCACTACTTCAACTGATACAATCCAAAGTAAAATTGTCGATTCTATTTCTGAAAAAGCACTTCTAATTCCAAATGATTCCATCAAAAAAGAGGAAATTATAGTAACTCCTTTTTATGAAAGAGCCTATGATTTTATAGACGATGCTGAAAGTGAAAATGCATTTGAGATAGCTGGTTTTACAAGTGTCTATTATGAAACTCCTTTTAAAAAATTCAAAAGTGAAGTGAAAATTGGTTTTCAAAATCGGGATTATAAAGGCTTATTTTTTCATGTTAAAATCATGTCTTTTTTAGGAATTGTAATTGCAACCTTTTTAATGCTACTATTTTCATTTTCAAACAAGAAAGCAACTTTCTATAAACTCTCCAAACTCAATTTAATTCTATTAGGACTTACTATAATTTGTACTTTTTTGGATGGAATGTTCGAGAATTTTAGTCAAATAAAATGGGGCTATTATGTTTTTATTTTAATACAAATAATTCTTTTTGTTACTATGTATAAAAAGCATAAACCTTTAGTGAAGTAACTGAAAATTTATAAATATCAAAAAAGGGGAGAAAATTCAAATTGAATCCCCCCCTTTTTGCAGTCATAAAAACTTTTTTTTATTTAGATTTTGCTTTTTTATCTGTTTTTCCTTTTGGACTAAAATCCGTCGTAGCGGTTAGTTCAGCTAGTTTGATGATAACATCAATTGCTTTTTGGATACTTTCCACCGGAACATATTCATATTTTCCATGAAAATTATGACCTCCTGCAAAAATATTGGGACAAGGTAATCCCATGTAAGACAATCTGCATCCATCTGTACCTCCACGAATAGGTTTAATTAAAGGTTTTATTCCCAATTCTTTCATCGCTTTTTCGGCCAAATCCACAATGAACATTACAGGTTCTACCTTTTCTTTCATGTTGTAATATTGGTCTTTAATCTCCGTAACTACAATATCTTCACCAAATTGTTTCGCGAACTTTTTATTGATTTTTTTAGTAATCGAATGAATTAACTCTTTTCTACTTTTGAATTTTTTGGCACTGTGATCACGAATAATTATTTCTAAAACGGTTTCTTCAATACTTCCGTTCAAATGATGCACATGAAAAAAGCCTTCGTAACCTTTGGTTTCTTGAGGTGTTTCGTTTTTAGGTAATTCGTTGATAAAATCATTGGCAATCAACATGGAATTTATCATTTTTCCTTTAGCATAACCCGGATGCACACTTTTTCCTTTGAAAGTAATTTTGGCTCCTGCAGCATTGAAATTTTCATATTCCAATTCTCCAATTTGGCTTCCATCCATCGTATAAGCCCAAGCAGCGCCAAATTTTTCAACATCAAATTTATCGGCACCCCGACCAATTTCTTCATCGGGAGTAAAACCAACTCTGATTTTTCCATGTTTGATTTCAGGATGTTGCACCAAATATTCCATTGCTGTAACGATTTCAGTAATTCCAGCTTTATCATCGGCACCTAACAAGGTCGTTCCATCGGTTGTAATCAAAGTTTGCCCTTTGTATTGCAAAAGGTCTTTAAAATAATTGGGTGATAAAATGATGTTTTGAGCTGCATTTAATACAATATCTTGTCCATCATAATTTTCAATAACTTGAGGTTTTACAGCTCTTCCTGTAAAATCAGGAGTGGTGTCGTAGTGAGCAATAAAACCAATAGTTGGCACTTCATAATCCAAGTTACTTGGCAAAGTACCCATCACATAACCAAATTTATCGATTGTTATTTCGGTCAAGCCAATGGTTTTTAGTTCTCTCACTAAGGCTTTGGCTAAAACCAATTGTTTTTTAGTACTTGGCGTAGTTTCCGAATTTGGGTCTGATTCGGTGTCAATAGTAACGTAACTTATGAATCGGTCAATAATATGTTGCATAATTTTATCTGTTTTTAAATATATTTATTAGCGTTAACAAAGATATTAATTTCTTATTTGACATTGAAGTAAAAAAACAAAAGCAAAATACTAACTTTGCCTTTTTACAAAAATTATGCACAATTCAGATAATACAATTGATGTTTTAGGCGCGCGCGTTCACAATCTCAAAAACATTGATATTTCTATTCCACGTGAACAACTGGTGGTTATCACAGGACTTTCCGGTTCAGGAAAATCCTCTTTGGCTTTCGACACGATATACGCAGAAGGGCAACGTCGCTATGTGGAAACATTTTCGGCTTATGCGCGTCAATTTTTGGGTGGTTTGGAGCGTCCTGATGTAGATAAAATTGATGGACTTTCACCAGTTATTGCCATTGAGCAAAAAACAACCAGTAAAAGTCCTCGTTCTACAGTCGGCACCATTACTGAAATTTATGATTTTCTACGTTTACTTTTTGCCCGTGCTGCAGATGCATACAGCTATAATACGGGCGAAAAAATGGTTTCCTATTCCGATGAGCAAATTAAGGAATTGATTACCAAAGATTTTTTCGAAAAAAGAATCAATATTTTGGCACCCATTATTCGTGCTCGAAAAGGACATTATGCCGAGTTATTTCAACAAATTGCCAAACAAGGTTTCTTGAAAGTACGTGTCAATGGAGAAATAAAAGACATTACGGTCGGCATGAAACTTGATCGATACAAAACTCACGACATCGAAATTGTGATTGACCGAATGCAGGTTGATGCATCTGAAGCTGTGGAAAAACGCTTGATAGAAAGTATCAATACGGCGATGAGTCAGGGTGAAAATGTCTTAATGATTTTAGATCAAGATACGAATGCCGTTCGCTATTTTAGTCGAAATTTAATGTGTCCCACAACAGGAATTTCTTACCAAAATCCAGAACCTAACTTGTTCTCGTTCAATTCGCCAAAAGGCGCTTGTTCGCACTGTAACGGTTTAGGAACGGTCAACGAAATTAACATCAAAAAAATAATTCCAAATCCAAAATTGTCTATAAAAGCGGGTGGATTTCTGCCTTTGGGCGAATATAAAAGCTCATGGATTTTCAAGCAATTGGAGATTATTGGTGAAAAATTCGATTTTAAAATTACCGATGCTATCGAAACTATTTCAGACGAAGCTATGGAAATGATTTTGAATGGTGGAAAAGAAAAGTTTGCTGTTGCTTCAAAAACTTTAGGAATTACCAAAGAATACAAAATTGAATTTGAAGGTATTTCGCATTTTATAAAAAACCAACACGATGAAAGCGGTTCTACAAGCATCAAACGTTGGGCATCGGCATTTATGGACGAAGTTTCCTGTCCTGTTTGCGAAGGCAGTCGCTTGAAAAAAGAAGCCTTGTATTTTAAAATAATGGAACAAAATATCGCCGATTTGTCTAGAATGGACATCACTGAATTGTCCAAATGGTTTCTGGATTTGAATGCCCATTTATCCGAAAAACAAAAAGCCATTGCAACCGAAGTTATTAAAGAAATCAATGATCGATTGGCGTTTTTAATGAATGTTGGGTTGAATTATTTGGCTTTAAGCCGTAGCTCAAAATCATTGTCTGGAGGCGAAGCACAACGCATTCGATTGGCTACCCAAATCGGGTCCCAACTGGTAGGAGTTTTATATATTTTGGATGAGCCAAGCATTGGTTTGCACCAACGAGATAACGAAAAACTGATTCATTCTTTGGAGCAATTGCGTGATATAGGCAACTCGGTTATTGTGGTCGAACATGATAAAGATATGATTCAAAGAGCGGATTATGTGATTGATATTGGTCCAAAAGCAGGGAAATATGGAGGCGAAATCATCAGCAAAGGAACGCCAGCCGAAATTTTAAAACAGCATACCGTAACGGCGATGTATCTGAATGGAGAAATAAAAATTGAAGTGCCAAAAACCAGAAGAATGGGCAACGGAAAAACACTAAAACTTACAGGAGCCACAGGTAATAATCTTAAAAACGTTTCTATCGAATTGCCTTTGGGACAACTGATTTGTGTAACGGGCGTTTCGGGTAGTGGCAAATCGACCTTAATCAACGAGACGCTGTATCCGATTTTGAATGAATTCTATTTTAATGGTGTTAAAAAACCACAACCATATAAAAAAATTGAAGGATTAGAACATATCGACAAAGTGATTGCTATCGATCAGAGCCCAATTGGTCGAACACCGCGTTCGAATCCAGCTACTTATACTGAAGTTTTTACCGAAATTAGAAACCTGTTTACAATGACTTCCGAGAGCATGATTCGGGGTTACAAAGCAGGACGTTTTAGTTTTAATGTAAAAGGTGGACGCTGCGAAACCTGCGAAGGCTCAGGTGTGAGAACCATTGAAATGAATTTTTTACCTGATGTTTATGTCGAGTGCGAAAGTTGTCAGGGCAAACGGTTTAATCGAGAAACGTTGGAAATTCGTTTCAAAGGAAAATCCATTTCAGATGTGTTGAACATGACGGTAGACGAAGCTGTGCCGTTTTTTGACATGATTCCAAAAATTTATCGAAAAGTCAAGACCTTACACGATGTTGGTTTGGGCTACATTACGCTTGGGCAACAAAGCACCACACTTTCGGGTGGTGAAGCACAACGTATAAAATTAGCAGGTGAATTGTCTAAAAAAGATACGGGCAACACCTTTTATATATTAGACGAACCCACTACAGGCTTGCATTTTGAAGACATTCGGGTTTTGATGGACGTGATAAACAAACTGGTTGACAAAGGTAACACCATCTTGATTATAGAGCACAATATGGATGTAATAAAACTAGCTGATTACATTGTAGACATTGGTCCCGAAGGCGGAAAAGGCGGCGGAACTGTTGTAGCAAAAGGAACTCCCGAAGAAGTAGCCAAAAACAAAAAGAGCTTTACAGCTCCTTTTTTGAAAAAGGAGTTACTAGGATAAGTAATAGCAGTTTAAAATAGTAAAGCATTAATTTATTAGGTCTTGCTTTTCATAATATTCAGTAATTTATAATTTAAGATAAACAACTAGTTTATTTGCCAGTGTTTTTATTATTTGAATTAACTACGATTCATTTTCTTTTTTGATTTTATACGAATTCTAAAGTACGTTCTAAAGCCATACCTCTAGATCCTTTTATTAATATAGTACTGTTCTTAATTTTATGCTTCATTAAATAGTCGGAAAGAGATTCGAAGGTTTCATAAAAAAAACAGTTGGTAACTTTTGTTTTATTGGCATAAAAAGCTTTTCCGATAAAATGAAAATTAATGTTATCTTGATTTTCTGCCAAAGCAATCAAGTTTTTATGTTCGGTTAGACTTTCATTTCCTAATTCAAACATATCGCCAAGAAGTGCAATTTTATTCGGTTTTTCTAACTGTATAAAATTCTCAATGGCTACTTTCATGCTGCTAGGGTTAGCATTATAGGCATCCATTATTATCGAATTACTATCTTTATTTAGAATTTGTGAGCGGTTATTTTCTGGAATATAGCCCTCTAATGCTATTTTGATAGCTGCATCAGTAACTTCAAAGTATGTTCCAATAGTAATAGCAGCGTTTATGTTATTGGCATTATATAAGCCAATTAAATTGGAATGTATTTCAGTATAATTGAAAGACACGTTCACAAATGGGTTAGCTGAAATTTTATTTATAGTTAAATCGGCCTCTGGTTTGTTTAATCCAAAGCTAAATGTTTTTATGTTTTTTGTTTTTTCTACTTGTATAGCATCATCAAGATTGAGAAAAGCCATTTTTTTAGCATCTGTCAAATAATTGTACATTTCGCTTTTACCAATAATGACTCCGTCAAAACCACCAAAACCTTCTAAATGTGCTTTTCCAAAATTGGTGATATAACCGTAATCTGGTTGTGTAATTGCACATAAAAATTCGATTTCTTTTTGATGGTTGGCGCCCATTTCTACAATTCCAATTTCGGTTTGTTGATCAAAGGAAAGTAAAGTTAATGGAACACCAATATGATTGTTTAAATTTCCAATGGTTGCTTTTGTGCGATATTTTTGGTTTAAAACAACATTAATTAGTTCTTTAGTTGTCGTTTTTCCATTACTACCTGTTAAAGCAATTATGGGTAGTTTTAAATAGGACCTATGAAATTGTGCAAGATTTTGAAGTGTTGTTAAACTATTTTCAACTAAAATTGTTCTTTCATCAATAAAGTAAGACGCATTGTCTATAATTACATAATTCGCACCCTTTTCTAATGCTTCTTGCGTAAATGTATTTGCATCAAATCGGTCTCCTTTTATAGCAACGAATAAAGAATTAGCTTCTATTTTTCGGGTATCAATTGAAATAGAGCTACACTTTAAAAAAAGTGAATGTATGTTTTTTATTTCCATATTCGGGTAAATAATATTATTTAACAAAACAAATTTAATCAAATAAAAGCCCTTGTGAAAGGGCTTTTAGTGAGAATATATTTCTAGATGATTAATTTCTAGCTCTTTTTTTCAAGTCTGCTTTTGGACCAACTCTAGACATTGCACATCGGAAACCAATATAATCGGTAGCCATATCTTGTGGAAAATATCTTCTTTGCGCTGGGTCTAACCAATAGGCTCGGTCTCTCCATGAACCACCTTTGAATACTCTTGAATGATCATCAACAAGTGTTGTTCTCTTGATAGATTTATCAAATTTTCTAGTCATGCTACCTAA
>JBBALV010000043.1:0-9540 GCA_040402815.1 Flavobacterium sp. | reverse complement strand
GTCTGCTAATGCCCGGATGGCGGAATTGGTAGACGCGCTGGTCTCAAACACCTGTGGGAAACCGTGCCGGTTCGACTCCGGCTCCGGGTACTTAAAGCTTCTAGGAAACTAGAGGCTTTTTTTTGTGGATTTGATTTTCTGGATTATCGAATGGTAGGAGTCAAACTTTTTTAGGTTCGACTCCGGCTCCGGGTACATTAAAGCTTCTAGGAAACTAGAGGCTTTTTTTTGTAGAATTGTTTTTCTGGATAATCGAATGGTAGGAGTCAAACTTTTTTAGGTTCGGCTCCGGGTACATAAAGCTTCTAGGAAACTAGAGGCTTTTTTTGTGGACTTGATTTTCTGGATGATCGAATAGTAAGAGTCCAACTTTTTCCGACTTCAACTCGGGTCACTCAAAAAAAAACTTCCAGTTGCCTGGAAGTTTATAACTATTTTAAAATCGTTGGTCTTTATTGTTCCCCTTCTTTTTTAGCAGGCTTTCCTTCCGCTTTTCCTTCCGCTTTTCCTTCCGCTTTAGCTTTCTCGCTATTCGCTTTCTGAATTTCTAATTGTGCAGGTGTCAATAATCCTTTAATTTTTTTAGAAAGTTCTTTTCCTTTTAGTTTGTTAGCATCAGCATTATCCGGATTTTCTTTGCTGTCTTTTTTAAGCGCCGCTTGTTCTTCAACTATTGGCTTTATTGCTGCTTGTTGTTCTGCTGTCAAAGACAATTCTGTTGTCATTTTTTGCAACATTTTATCAGCACCCCCTTTTTTACCTGCTTCTTGAGCAAATCCACTTAAACCCGCAGCTAATAAAACTGCTACAATTAATTTTTTCATTTTTATATTTGTTTTATAGTTAACGCTATTTGGACTTTCAATACATAAAAAGGTTTAATCCTTTTATAAATTAAAAAAAGGAATTGCATTTTTGTACGAGACCCTTATTAAAAGCAAAATAGCCCTACAAAAATAGGACTTTAAAACAATATGGACAAAAAAATTTAGCACTATCCTGAACGTGTACTAATACTTTATTTTTAGCCACAGATTTCGCAGATTTTTTCATAGTTTTAATACTAAAATCTGTGAGAATCCATGAAATCTGTGGCATGTTTTTCTATTGGCAGTAGTATTGGACTGTCATAAAAATTTATTGCAAAATAATTTTCTTAGTATTCATTAAATTATTGGAAGCATCATAAATTTTGACAAAATAAACACCTTGACCGCTCCATGAATTTAGCGGAACCACATATTGTTGTGTATTCATAGCACCACTAAACACCTCTTGACCTAAAGTATTAACAACCTTAATTGTCCAACCCGATACATTAGCAAGATTACCACAATCGATTGTTATGTGGTCATTCGCTGGATTGGGATAAATTGTAACTGTATTGTTGTAAGTTGGTGGATTAAAACTTAAAACACCTGTATTGATTACATTTAGTAATAATTCAAAACTACCCTATTTTATTTATCCAATCAAATGGAAATAAGTCGATTTACATCATCTCTTTCAAGTAACATAAATCATGTGCTTTTACGAATGTTTAGCCATCACAATTGCAGCAGGACAAAGTGCCTTGTTATTGCTGTATCTTTTATTCGTAAATTTATCGGTTTCATAATACATAATTTTAGCTGCTACCAACACCAAGTGATTTTCAGGTAAAATGGGGCTAATCCAGTTCGTTTCTCCAATCACAGCATCACTACTGCTTATTGGTAGTAGCATATACGCTTCTACAATACTACTGTTATACACTAAACTCGTAGCGATAACGTAAACCAATATATCGGCATTGTAATTTCGCTGAGGGAATACCACTGCTTTTTTGGGTTTAAATTCAGGTAGGGTCAAAACTACTTGTCGTTTGCTGTTTAAAGTCACGCTCCATTCGGGCGAAAAATAATCTTTAAAGGGTGAATGTATATTAAAATCAAAGCCCACCAACGCATCCAAATGGCAATTTAATGGTGTACGTTCCCCTTTCATGAGGGTAGTATTGCTTTGTAATGCTTTATACAATTGCCCGGTAAATCGACGATACATATAACCATCCGTTTGTTGTGCTAAAAAATCATTTAAATTATAGCGAAGCATTTTAGCCCATTTGCTGCAATTTCGAAATTCGTTACCGCTTAATTTAGTAAGCCTACTTTGCTTGACGCCATCCGGTTTGCTTTGCACCACTTGTTTACCATCTAAGTTTCTAAATACCAAGTCGCCAATTGCGCCACTTAAAAATTTGTTTTTGTCTATTCTAGCCATAGTCTTGTTGTTATTAAAAAAGGAAGCAGCTTCCTACTTGCTACCTACATGCTCCAATGATACTACATATTATAGTACTATTGTATGTAGTATAATACTATAATAACTGTATAATACCTCTATAAAAAATGTCTTTTTTATAGACTCACTATAGACTAAGTATAGAAACAGTATAGAGTCAATAGGATTTTGATATGAAGGATTTATAGGGCAATTATTCCTTTACTAGGAAGCAAGACTACTCGATATAGTAGGTTGCAGTATCTGTATTGCGGGTAACTTGTTAAGCCTATCGTGGAACCCGTTTTGGCAATTCCTTTTTATCACAAAATACGCGTTAGGCGATACGCTTTAAGCAATAAGCAAAAATTAGAATTTCATATTGATAAAAATTTTGAATTGAAGTAGATTGGCAAGCGGCCCTCTACCTAAAGCATAATGCGAGTGTACCGCGCTGTTTTCTTTAAAAAATTGGGATTTTTAAAAAAAACCTCGCCTTTTTTATTATTTAAAATAGCAAGTACTATTTCGTGTGAAGTCTTATAAATTCTACTAAAAAATGAAATTTTTACTTTTAAAATTCGGTAAAATGAATAGTATAACTGTTTTTTTAACTTTGTTTTTTATTTATATTTACCTCACTATAAAAATAGTATTAACTTAACCTTTATTTAATCATGATTAAAAACAATTACTTTAAAGAAGTAGTGCGAAAATCAAGATCAAAAAAGCCAAAATGGAATTCGTTTTATTCGATTTTTGTCTTTTTGATTCTTGCTGCATGTAATGTACAAGCGCAAACGACTCTTATTAATCCGGCCACCGATGGTGGTTTTAGTAGCGGTTCGACTTTTGCAGCAAACGGATGGACTGTTGCCAATGATGGCACAGGTAGTGTAAAATGGGAAGTGGGTACTGCTGTAACCGCCAGTAATGCTGGAACAACACAAGCAACTACCGCAACAGGGATGACCTTAAACTCCTTTACGGTTACCTTGGCTGCAGCAAACAATAACATTACCATTGGACAATTGGTTACAGGTACCAATATTCCTTCAAATACGTATGTTTCTACAGTTTCTGGAACTACTTTAACTTTAACACAAGCAGCAACAGCTACTATTACATCAGCTGTAACGCTTACTTTTGGAGCGCAGTCTGCTAACATTTCAGGTAATTCCGCTTATATTTCATTTGACGGCGGTACATCTAACTCTTATGTGGGTAGTGGTTCAGCTAGAACCGTTTTTTTCTATAAAGATGTAACCATACCAGCGGGTCAAACCAATATTGCATTGCGCTTCAATTGGAAATGTGGTGCTACGACTTGGCAAGTTTTTGCCGCTCCAACATCGGTAACGCCTGTTGGTTCTGATGTAGTAACCACTACGCCTGCAACCCTTGCGGGTGCAACTTCTATTTTTGTTGGAAATACGGCTAATACAATAACACAAAAAGCATTGGCATTTATTCCGTCTAGCTTTGCTGGAACTACGGTTCGATTGATTTTTATGTGGTCTAATGCAGCTACAGGTGGAACAAACCCTCCTGCTGCTATTGATAATATTTCATTGATTTCAAGAGCAGGTGGACAAACTATAAGTTCTGTTTCTTCGGGTATTTTTTCTAATCCAGCGACTTGGGATTTAGGTTATGTGCCTTCTCCTTCTGATGATGTGGTTATTAATGCGAATCACAATGTAAATATTGATGCCAAAGATTTAGGGGCAGCTAATTTATATATTGCGGGTGCAAATGCTATCGTGCAGTTTGGAACCAACTCAAATGAGTTTACAATTAACAATGATTTGCAAGTGAGTGGGTCTGGGGCAAAATTCAATATTTTTGAAGGAACCACTGGAAAATCATTAAAAGTAGGTCATGATATTAGTTTAACTGCAGGCGGTCGTTTGGATGTTTCTGTAGGCTCCAGTACTGCTCTGGTAGGTTCTTTAACCTTATTTGGATCCACATTACAAACGGTATCTTCTGACGGTACCGGTCTTATAGGAGGTACAGTAACGGCAACAGGAACTACCAATACTGCCAACGTAATAAGTCAACTAGTGGTTACGAATACCAGTACTGCAACTCCTAATATAGATTGGAAGTTGAATAATGTTAGATTTAAAAACAGATTGGTTTTAAGCACCGGACGAGTGAAACTTGGAAGCAATAAAGTAATTATTGGAAATTACAACAATATGTTTAACACCAGCATGGTTTGTCCTCTTGGTACGGGTTTCATTGGTGGAACTATAGCACGATGGTTTCCTGCTACAGCATTAGGTACTGCAATTGATCCAGGGATTGATTATAACCCTGCTACAGATGTACTTTTTCCTGCGTTAAGTGCTATAGGAAAAAGCCGTTGGGCCTACATTGTTAGCCCAGCTGGAACTACTGCGGGTGAGTTATCCATTACTTACACTGATGCTACAACCATAACAACGGGATTGTCTATAGTTGATGGCGCCACTACCGTTACCAACCGCTACAATGGGAATTGGACTATAGCTAAAGATGCTACTTATGCTAATACTAATGCTACTTTTAGTTTTGGAGTGTATGCTGAAGATGCGTATGAAATCGTTGATGGAAGTTCCAGATTACTAAATTTGAATGCGGCTATGGCTGGAACTCATATCAATGGTACGATTACACCATTTGTCTCCCGATCTGGGCTTTCTTTGGTTAATTTAACTACTGCTCCGATATATGTTGGAGCCAATATTTCGGCAATACAAGCTGTAGTTACAGCTACTTCTGTAAAAACTGGAAACTGGAATGATGCTACGGTTTGGAGTAGCAATGCAGTTCCTGGGTGTAGTGATGTAGTTGCTATTGCCGCAGGACATACTGTTACAGTAAACACTGCTCAGTCAGCTGCTGGTCTAACGATTAATTCAGGTGGTACTTTAGTACATGCTACGAGTGGTAATTTAACAGTAGGTTGTACCAACAATAACGCTGTTTTTAACAATTCAGGAACCTTGACGGTTTCAGGAGGCACCTTGAACGTAAATGGTAGTCTTTGGCATAAAACAGGAAGTACATTTAATCATACAAGTGGTAACATCAATGTTGATGCTAATGCTGCAGGAAGTGTGGCAAATAGTGTGGGACAAGGGGGTAGTGCTTTACGTATTGATACTTCTAATCTAAACTTAAGTGGAGGAAAAATTACAGTTGTAGATCCATTGGTCAATAATTCGGGCTTGAGTTCTTTAACTTCTGCTACCAATTATACAATAGATACATTAGGCGCTTCAGGTACATTTACAGAAGCTACTTCAGGTGTAACTGCTTCAGGTGCCACCACAATAGTAATGCAAAATTTAACAGGTGGTGTTGTGTATACCGCAGGACAATCGATTTCTGGAACCGGTATTCCTGCAGGAGCTACAGTAGTAAGTGTCACTGCACTTGTTAATATTCAAATTGTAATATCAGCTGCAACAACGCAATCAATACCATCTGGTACAGCATTAACTTTTAGTGCCATGAAAAATGGTTCTACAGGAGTCAATTTTGCCACAACAGGAAACTACAGCAATATTGCCGTTGGACAAGTGGTGTCGGGTCCTGGAATACAAGCAGGAACAACGGTGGTTAGTGCTACTTCAGGAATAGATGGTATTGGAATTGTCGTGCTATCCCTTCCAGTTGCTGGATTGAGCACTTCGCCAATAACAGCAGTTCAAACCTTGACCTTCTCTGCGGCTTCTACCAATTGCGCTACGATTATCTTAACTGCTGCAAATCCTTCCATAGTTGTGGGACAAGTGGTGTCTGGAACTGGTATTCAACCCGGAACTACGGTAACATCGATTTCTGGTGTTAAATTGGTGATGTCGCTTCCAACAACAGGAACAGTAACGGCTCCTTTAACATTTGCAACTTTGGATGGAAACCTAAACAGTTATGCTTTTGTTTACAATTCAACCAATAATTATGCGGCAGGAATCAATCACACCCTTCAAATTGGTGATGGTATTTCTACGGACAAAGCAGCTTATACGACGAACGGTTATTACTGTAATTTTGCTCAAGGCGGAGGAACAATGTCTGTTGGTAACTTAAAAATAGATGCCCAAGATGGAACGAACCGATTTTTTAATGTAATCAGTCTATTAAATGTTCAAAATACTTTAACCGTTACATCAGGCAGTGTGTATAAAAAAATTAACTCCACTGTAGGACTTTATATAGGTGGAAACCTTATCAATAATGGTACGATGTATATGGCAAATGTACTGTTATTTGCTAATTATATCAATGGAGTGCAAACGGCAACCAACTTAGCACAGACTTTTTCTGGTTCCGGAAAATTTTATAATACACTGTCCTCAACTACAGCCACGGCTGATGTTGGTTCTATGACCTTCAACAATACCAGTGCACAAGGAGTTACCATTAACTACTCTAATTTAAGAGCTGTAAATGCTATTACCATGACAGCGGGAATTATACATATTCCTTCTGGTAACGTTTTGTATCACGGTCTTAATGACGTTTCCACAACAGTTACTATTTCCGGAAATTTTGGAGATACTTGCTTTATTGATGGGGCTTATTGTAAAGCGATTGGATCGAATCAAGCCACGACATTATCTCTTTATCCTGTTGGAAAAACGTCTTATACGCCAATTTGGTTAAGTGCCACAGGTGGTGCTATCTATTCAGCAGAAGCTTTTACTACCAATTCAGGAACGACTTCGGCTAACGTTAGTAATTTAAGTGCTGCTCGTTGGAAAGTAAGTCGCGTGGGTACTCTAGGTGCTTTGACTGATTTTAGAGTGCAATTGGGAAGTGCAGCGCTAGCTAGCAACAACCTAATTGTGCAAGCGCCAACGGATCAAGGTACTTATGATAACGTTTTAGGAAGTACCACTTTTACTGCTGCGAATGGAACTACTCCAAAAATAATCACAACTCCTTCGGTAACTGCTGGAACTAGTTTTACAGGCTTTTTCGCTTATGCAACGCCACCGGTTTGTTCATCAGTAGTGCCTGGTAATACAGTAGCATCAGCTACAACGATTTGTGCTACACAACCGGTTGCTTTAAGTTTACAAAATACATTTACCGCTAATGGCATTAGTTATCAGTGGCAAATCGCTACTGGTGGTGCTTATTCCGATATAGCTGGAGCTACCGCTACAACTTATACGGCTTACCCAACAGCAAATTCGAGCTACCGTTGTAATGTTACTTGTTCTAATGGTCCTTTCACCGTGGCTTCGAATCCCGTTTCAATTACTTTTACAAACAATATAACAAGTACTACTGCTGCTTCTCGTTGTACTACAGGTACATTGACTCTTGCTGCTGCAGGAAGTGCAGGAACGGTTAAATGGTTTGCTGCTGCTTCAGGTGGAACCGCATTAGGTTCAGGAACTTCGTTTACAACACCATCATTAAGTAGTACAACTACTTATTATGTTGGAACAGAAACTACAAGTGCTTCTTATACGGCTGGAAAATCATATTCATCTACATTAACAGCAACTGCTCCTTACATTGGTTTAGTATTTGATGCTACAACCAATATACGTTTGGCAACTGTTAAAGTATATCCAAAACAAACTGCGGGTGCCGCAGATGCTGGAGCCGATATTTCCATCAAATTATTAAACAGTAATGGTGTTCAAGTTCCTGGAACTTCAACGGTAACGTTTACGCCAAGTACCAATACAGGAACTATATCTACAGCAATATCCAATGTAGTAACACTTAATTATGACATTCCTGCTGGGACTGGTTATCGATTGGTGGTTACCAATGGTATAAGTAGTACCAATTTATTAGGAAGGTTAACAACAACGACTTTTCCTGTAACAACAAATGGAGTGAACATCACAGCTGGATCAACCAGTATAAATGCAACAGATGCCAATTATTCCATCTTCTTTGATTGGAATGTGACGGATGTATGTGGTTCACCTCGTGTACCTGTAGTGGCAACTATATCGGGAATCCCGACTGTAATCACTACCAATCCTACGGCTGTTATGCAACCAAATACAGTAGATTTAACAGCACCGGCAGTTACTGCTGGTTCAACAGCTGGATTGACCTATACTTATTTTACAGATGCATTAGGTACTTCAACTTATGCAACGCCTGCTGCAGCGCTTGCAGGAACTTACTATATTGTGGGTAGTAGTGCTCTTCCTGGTTGTACTTCGTTACCAACATCAGTTGTTGCAACAGTTAACCCTTATGTAATTCCAACTACTAAACTACATCCTGCATTTTGCGGAATGACTTTAGCAGCATTGGATACAAAAATTGGTGCTTTAACGGTACCGAATGCTTCAGGATATCGTTTTGAAGTGACTGTTGATGGGGCTACCACCTATTTTGATTCTTCTGTATATAATTTTAGACTTTCGCAAGCGGTAAGCGTTGCTGCTTATGGTAAAACATACGCCATTCGTGTAGCAGCTTATATTTATGGAAATTATGGTGCTTATGGACCAACATGTAATGTAACCACTCCTACTCTAACTAGCACTGTAGTTCCAACTACTGCAGTATTGGAAAGTCAATGTGGAACTACTTTAGCCACTTTAGACACAAAAATTGGAGCTGTTCCAGTTTATGCTGCAGCAGGCTATCGTTTTGAAATCACCGCAGGAGGTGTAGTTACTGTTTATAATTCTACTGCTTACAATTTTAGATTAGCAGATGCAGGGGTAGCAACTTACGGTACTACGTATGCTATTCGTGTGGCGGCTTTGGTTAATGGTGTTTATGGAAATTATGGTGCGTCATGTAACATAACCACTCCTGCATTGATTGCAAATAACATCCCAACAACCACAATTATACCTAGCTATTGTGGAACGACTTTAACTACTTTGGACACATGGATACCTGCTGCTCCAGTTACAGGAGTGTCAGGATACCGTTTTGAGATTACTAAAGGTGGGGTAATTACCGTTTATGATTCTACGGTTTATAACTTTAGATTAGCAGAAGCAGGTATAGCGGCTTATGGCGCTACCTATTCGATTCGTGTAGCTGTTAAGGTTGCTGGTGTTTATGGCAATTATGGAGCGTCTTGCAACGTATCAACTCCTGCACTTATTGCAAATAATATTCCAACTACTACGGTTATGCCAAGCTTTTGCGGTACTACTTTAGCTACTTTAGACACAAAAATTCCTGCTGCTCCAGTTTCAGGAGCTTCAGGTTATCGTTTTGAGATTACTACTGGTGGGGTAGCTACTGTTTACAACACAACTGATTATAATTTCCTACTTTCTCAAG
>JBBALV010000042.1:0-11018 GCA_040402815.1 Flavobacterium sp. | reverse complement strand
AACACTTCTTTTCGCTTTTTAATACCCATTTTTGACTTATTTTTTATGTATTTTTTATGTATTTTTCAATACACTGATTGCGCGATGGTTGCAAGGTGTATTTTTTGAAGTATAGATAAAAAAAGACTTTTCTAATTTTTTTCAATCAGAAAAGTCCTTGTAATTAAATCAAATCTGTTATTCCTTTATTAAATAGATTCCGTCGTCTTTTATTTCAATTAAATGTTCTTTATATAGAGCACCTATGGCTTTTTTAAATGTTTTCTTACTCATCTTCAATACGGTTTTAATATCTTCGGGATGAGAATTGTCGTTCAGACGCAAAAAACCCCTACTTGCTCTTAATTCTTCAAGGATTTTTTCTGCATTTGGTTCGACGTTTTCATATCCTTGTTTTTGAAGCGAAACATCAATCTTATTGTCAGGGCGAATGTTTTTAATGTACCCACGCATACGATCTCCAGTTCTTATTGCATCATCGTACACCTCGTCTTTATATAGTAGCCCTTTGTGCTGTTCGTTAATTATAACATTTATACCTATTTCAGTAATATGAGAAACGACTAAATCTACTTCTTCAAATTTTTCAACAGTTAGATTATCATTATTCAAAAACTGATTTGTTTTACTAGAAGCAACTAATCTGTTGGTTTTCTCGTCCATATATAGGTAAACCAAATATCTTTTCCCTTTTTCCATAGGGCGAGCTTGCTCTTTGAATGGCACTAAGATGTCTTTTTCCATACCCCAATCCATAAATGCACCTATTTGATTTACATAATTTACTCTCAAAAGTGCAAATTCATTTAATAGAATATAGGGTTTTAAAGTTGTAGCAACAGGTCGTTCTTCATGGTCTAAGTAAACAAAAACGATAAGTTCATCTCCAATTTCAAAAACATTTGGAACATATTTATTTGGCAAAAGTATATCTTCTACCTCATTACCGTTACCCAGAAACAGGCCTACTTTGGTGTCTCTTACTATTTTTAGTGTATTATATTTACCTATGGCAATCATTTATTGAATCACTTTTATTATGAAATGCAAATGTACAAATAGAAATTGACAATAGTTATTAAGAACAATAGTAATAAATTGATATACAAACTCTCTTTGTACCTTGTTTTTATTAAAAATCTTTAGAAACACCTGTTTTATCAAAATTAAATAAAATCATATTTATCTATAAAATCATGATATCAAGCATACATGATTTTTATTTTAAAATAAAAAGTTATATCTAATAATACTAAAAATGAAAAAATTAATAATTTTATAATTAGCTATAAATAAAATTAAAAGACGAGTTTACGAATTATATTCTATACCAACTCTTTAAAATAATTTAGCAAAACAACATCATTTACTTCGGTTGGCGTGAAAATTTCTAAAATACTAGGCTTTTCATTTTGACTATAAAAATCTTTTAATACGTTTAATAAAGTGTTTTTATCACTTGCTGAAAAATATTTGAAACCATACATTTTGGCTAAATGTATAGCAGATAATGAATGTGATGTCTCAAAGAAATCATTAAAAACTGGAGTTTCTTGATGACCTGGTAAAATTCTAAAAATTCCACCTCCACCATTATTAATGATAATTATCTTAAAATTTATAGGGATATATTTGTTCCATAATGCATTACTATCATACAAAAATCCGATATCACCTGTTATAAATAAAGTAGGTTTGGCACTAGCAAAAGAAGCACCAATTGCCGTAGATGTGCTTCCATCTATACCGCTTGTACCTCTATTACAATACACTTCGATAGTTGAATTAATCTTAAATAATTGTGCATACCGTATTGCGGAACTATTGCTTATTTGTAAGTGAATATTATCAGGTAATGATGCTAAAATGCAGTCAAAAACATGAAAATCGGAAAATGGAATTCTAGACAAATACAATTTGTGCTTGATTTGTCGAAAGTCATTTAAGTTATTCCATTTTTGGAAATAATCACTATTAAAAGGAACTGTTAATGGTAAAAAACCATCAAAAAAATATTGAGCTGTAGTTTCAAAATGTTTAGTTAATGCCCCATAAGTATCATAAGCGCGCAAAGTATCGATATGCCAATGCTGTTTTGGTTGGTATTTCCTTAAAAATGATTTAATTCGTTTTGATACTACCATTCCACCGAAAGTAACTAAAATTTCAGGACAGAAATTTTCAAAATCATCATTTGAAAAAGGAGTAATCAAAGTGTCAATAGAAGTAAAAAAACTAGAGTGATGCAAATTGGATGTAGCTTCAGTTAAAAAAACAACTGAGGGATCGGTAACTAATTTTTTTATAACTTCAGAACTAATGCTATTGGGCTCATTTACACCAACTAAAATCATTTTACGAGAAGAAGTATTCCATGAAGTTGCAAAATTTTCAAGATTTTTAATAGAATTAATTTCTTTTTTATTATCTAAAAAATTAGTATTTATAGTAATTGAAAGTTTATCAACAGTTTCATATAAAGGCTCTTCAAAAGGAGCGTTAATATGAACGGGACCTTTATTTTCAATTGCACAAAGAATAGCTTTAATAATTTTTAATTCATTTATGTCGGAAAAATTTTCATCTAAATTGGCATTGAACAAGGAATGATTTACAAAAACATTTTCTTGACGAATTGTTTGTCCATCACCAATATCAATTTTGTTCAAAGGGCGATCTGCAGACAAAACAATTAGTGGAATTTGACTATAAAAAGCTTCCACAAAAGCAGGATAATAGTTTAATAATGCTGAACCAGAAGTACAAACCAAGACAACTGGTTTGCGCAATTGTTGGGCAAGACCTATTGCAAAAAAAGCCGCGCAACGCTCATCTGCAATACTATAACATTTAAAGTTCGGATTATTTACAAAACCAATAATCAAAGGAGCATTTCTCGAACCTGGAGAAATGACAATTTCATTCAATCCTTTAGCTTTGAAAATTTCTATGATGCTTTGTGCTAAAGGAATTTTAGGGTAAATCATTGGTGAATTTTAAAATTCAAATTTACAAAGTTTAAGTTCAACTTGAATGCAAAATCCTCATTTAAATTGTTCAAATACATCTTTTAATTTTGATGCAATCCTATTAATTGTTCATCGAAATTAAAAACTCTTCGTTATTTCTAGTTTTTTTAAACCTATCGTTAATAAAATCCATAGCTTCAATCGGATTCATATCCGAAAGATATTTTCTCATGATCCACATTCTTTGAAGCGTTTTTTCATCGAGTAATAAATCGTCTCTTCTTGTGCTAGAAGAAGTTAAATCTATAGCAGGAAATATTCGTTTATTGGCAATTTTTCTGTCCAATTGCAATTCCATATTTCCAGTTCCTTTAAATTCCTCAAAAATAACTTCATCCATTTTAGAACCCGTTTCTGTTAAAGCTGTTGCAATAATACTCAATGAACCACCATTTTCAACATTTCTAGCAGCTCCAAAAAAGCGTTTTGGTTTTTGTAAAGCATTAGCATCTACCCCTCCACTTAAAACCTTTCCTGACGCCGGTTGAACCGTATTATATGCCCTTGCTAAACGCGTAATGGAATCTAATAAAATTACTACATCATGTCCACATTCTACTAATCTTTTTGCTTTTTCAAGTACTATGTTTGCTATTTTTACATGCTCTTGTGGCTCTCTGTCAAAAGTTGAAGCTATAACTTCTCCTCTTACGCTACGTTGCATATCTGTAACTTCCTCTGGGCGTTCATCAATTAAAAGGACAATTAAATATACCTCTGGATGATTGGCAGCAATTGCATTTGCAATATCTTTAAGTAACATCGTTTTACCGGTCTTAGGTTGAGCAACAATCATTCCTCGTTGTCCTTTTCCAATTGGAGAAAATAAATCAATTATACGAGTTGAAATAGAACTTCCTTTTTCTGCTAAACGGAATTTTTCGGATGGGAATATTGGGGTTAAATGTTCAAAGGAAACTCTATCTCTAACTACTTGAGGATCGTGACCGTTTATTTTTAAAACGCGAATCAATGGAAAGAATTTTTCACCTTCTTTCGGAGGACGGACTACTCCTTTTACAGTATCCCCTGTTTTTAATCCAAACAATCGAACTTGTGAGGTAGATAAATAAATATCGTCAGGAGAAGCCAAATAATTATAATCTGAAGATCTCAAAAATCCGTAGCCATCTGGCATCATTTCTAAAACGCCTTCACTTTCAATAATACCATCAAATTCATAATCGGAGTTCGTAAAATTGTTTTTTTTGGCTTTGAAGTTAGGATTTTGATTATTTGCGTTTTGATTCGAATTTTGATTCAAATTAGGTTTTTGACCGTTTTTTTGATTTGGATTTAGAGGTTTTAAATTACTTATTTCTTCATTAGTTTTAATTATAGCATCTGAAGATTCTTCTTGTACAATAGTTGTATCATTTTCAGCAATTTTTTCAACTTTTTGAATAGCATTATTAATTTTACTTTCGTATTTGGCCTTATTAAATTTTATTGCTTTTCTTTCTTTTTGAGGCACTATTACTGCAGCTGCTTCTTTTTCTTCCTCACTATTTGATTCATCATCAAACAAAGTTGTTATTTTTGGCGTAGCATTAATTTCAATCTGGGTTGCATTAATTAAATTAGGACTAATTTCTTTAATATTTTTCTGCTTTTTATCCGAGGTGATGCGGGTTCTTTTGGATTTAGCATCCATTAATACGGAATTTGAAACAAGTTGCGCTGGAGTTTCCGCTTCCTGGGTTGCAGTTTGGAATTTTAAAATTTCAGTTATTAGCGTTTCTTTTTTTACGCCAGTAGTTTTGATATTTTTAGCCAATTTGGCTATTTCTTGAAGCTCAGAAAGCTTCATTTCTTTTAACGCAGAAATGTCAAACATGAATGTTATTTGAATTTAATTATTTGGAAATTAAAATGAGTTGAAGTGCAAAATATTAAAAAAATGAATGTTCCGTAGAATGAAGTACTTACGATTTTGTTATGCAATATTACAATTTTTTTTTATGATACAATAGTATTTATAAAAAAGAAAATATATTTTTGTAAAACAATTTTTTAAAAATGCTTCAAAGAATTCAGACCATTTATTTATTATTTGCTTTATTAATTAGTGGAATTCTACCATATTTTTTTCCATTATGGACATTAAGTGATTCTAAATTATTTTATTTTATGCTTGATATGAAATATGTTACACTTTTTGGATTGAGCACAACGCTTTCTCTTTTAAGTATTATTTCCTTTAAAAAAAGACAAAATCAATTTGTTATGGGCAGATTGAATATCATTTTAAATTTAATTTTATTAGGATTATTTGTTTATCGTTCCCTAAATTTATCTGGAGAAGCTGTAAAGGTTTCTGAGAAAGGTATTGGGATGTTTCTACCTATTGTTGCTATCGTTTTATTGGTTTTGGCCAATAAAGCCATCAAAAAGGATGAAGATCTTGTGAAATCTGTGGATCGATTGAGATAAACCTATAAACTTAGTTTATTTTAGTGCGAAGAAAACCCGAACGAAAGTTTGGGTTTTTTTGTGCCTTTTTTTCGCAAATCAAACTATTATTTCTTTTCTAACTCGACAACTTCTAAATTTTGAATTTTATCCTCATTAATTTCAAATCGAAGCATACTTCTTACTTGGTGTAAACCATGAATTCCTGCTGCACCCGGATTCATATGCAACAAATTTAACTGTTTATCAAACATTACTTTCAAAATGTGAGAATGTCCAGAAATGAATAATTTAGGTTTATTTTGAATTAAATATTCTTTAACTAAAGGATTGTATTTACCGGGATATCCTCCAATATGAGTAATAAAAACTTTAACTTTTTCGCAAATAAAGTTTTGATTCAAAGGATATTCTACTCTTGCATTATTATCATCAATATTACCATAAACTGCACGTAGTGGCTTTATTTTTTTAATCGTGTCGGTTACTAATAAATTTCCAATATCACCAGCATGCCAAACTTCATCAGCCCATTGAACATGTTTCAAAATCCATTCATCAACATAACTATGAGTGTCTGAAAGTAATAATACTTTTTTCAATTTTAATATTAGATTTAGTTAACCACTAGTTTTTTAATTATAAATTGATTAGTAGAAGTCAATTTTAAAAAATAAAAACCTTGAGTTAAATTCGTTAAAGTATAAATACCATTACTAAAATTGGGTTTAATAATTTGTTGAACCATTTGGCCGTTGATAGTTAGTAGCTGAATTGCATCAATAATTGCTTCCGTTTGAATACTGATAACTTGATTGTTAGACGGATTTTGAAAAACTGAAATGCTTGAGATAGTATCAAAAGTGGTATTGCTTAATGGATTTCCCCAAACAGCCGCTACATAAGAATTGTTGTCTATATAGGGATTTCTATTGTTTTGGCGAGCATAAATTGCATTATTTCTATCTATTTCTCTTTGACTAACTGGATCTAGTATATTCCACGTTAAAAGGATGTTTTTAAAAGTTTCCGTAAATACTTGATTAGAAGTATTATTAAACATAGGATAAGAAAAACCCATCACTACATTTTCATATCGTGTAGCGAAATATAGCAGACTTCTAGCAATATCTCCTTTAAATTCGTCAATGGGTTCAAAAACGACGCCGGTATATCCTGAGGAATAACCAGAATTTAAATTAGAGCCGCGTTTAGTTCCATTAGTAGCTGTGTAATTTGCTACATTTACTTTCCCAAAAGGTAAATCACCTCGTTGACCATTGACATGCTTATCGGCGGGCAACACAAAATGAGCATCTGAATACATTGGAGTTGCAGCAGCAAAAACAGATTGTGGAATTAAATGTTCTCTATTGTATCTTTCACACTCATTGGTTCCTAAAGTACCATCATCTTGGTTTATACCATAGGTAAATTCACATTCAGGACCAGTCGGATTTTCGGTATAAACATCAAGCATTGTACCGTCATTTTCATAATAATAATCTTTATCTGATGTGAGATAAGTGGTGTAAAGTCCAGAATAGCCTTTATCCGTATGGTCTTTAATGATATCATACAATTGTGTTTTCAAAACATAACCCGTCCCGGTAGCCGATGAATAATAACCCGGAGGAATGGTATTGATTTCTTGAGTTACTGTTTCTTGCGCAAAACTGAATAGTGAAACTAGTGCAAAAAGTGTTAGATATATATTTTTCATTTAAATGAAGTTTAATTAATTTTTCGTTCTAATAAAGCCATATAAAACCCATCAAAACCAGATTCAGAAGCTAGTATTTTTTCGTCTTTGACAAAGGTAAAGCTATTTCCTGCCTCAGTATCTAAAAATCGTTTCACTTGTTCTTGATTCTCAGAAGGTAAGATAGAACATGTGGCATAAACCAACTTCCCTCCTGGTTTCACTATTCTGGAATAACTTTCTAATACTTCCGCTTGAATTTTTTTTATGTTTTCAATGAATTCAGGTTGCAATTTCCACTTCGCATCTGGATTTCTTTTCAACACTCCTAAGCCACTACAAGGTGCATCAATCAGAACTCTATCTGCTTTTTCTTGTAGTTTTTTTATCACTTTTGTAGAATCGATAATCTTATATTCAATATTGAATGCTCCATTTCTTTTAGCACGCAATTTCAATTGTTTCAGTTTACTTTCATACAAATCCATGGCTATCAATTGCCCTTTATTTTCCATTAAGGAAGCTAAATGCAATGTTTTCCCTCCTGCTCCAGCACACGTATCTACAACTCTCATGCCTGGTTTAACATCTAGGAAAGCAGCAACCAATTGAGAATTAGCATCCTGAACTTCAAAAAAACCATCTTTAAAAGCATCTGTTAAAAATACATTAGCTCGTTCTTTCAAAACCAATGCGTCAGGTTGTGCAGTCAAATATTCGGTTTCAATATTTAAATCCATTAAAATGGCGCGCAATTTTTCTTTAGTAGTTTTGAGCGTGTTTACCCTCAAAATGACTTTGGCAGGTTGATTTTGAGCTGTAATTTCTTTGCTCCAAACTTCTTCTCCTAATTCTTTTACTCCCAATTCATCCATCCAATCAGGAATAGATTCTTTAAGGGTTCTTTTTTTGGACAATTCATCAAAACGTCCTTTTATTTTACGTTCAGGAGTACCTTCTAATTGTTTCCAATCAGGAATAGGATAACCTCTTAAAACGGCCCAAACGGAGAAAATACGCCAAAGGTTTTCCCTGTCAAAAGGCTCTTTTACTTCTGCAATTTCGGTATATAAACGTTTCCAACGAACAACTTCATATATGGTTTCTGCAACAAATTTTCTGTCGGAGCTGCCCCAACGTTTGTCTTTTTTCAAAGACCTTGCCACTACTTTATCTGCATATTCACCTTCATTAAATATCGCATTAAGCGCATCTATAGTAGTGTAAACTAAATTTCTATGTAATCTCATTTCAAATTATTAGGATGCAAATATACTTCTTTTTTGAAGTGTATAATGTGAAGTTGACTGTAAATAGACGCAAAATGCTATTCTTATTACCTATTTATCAAAAAAGCAGTCCTATTAGTTGATTTTTTTTTAATTTAAATATAATGACTATTTCAAACTGTAATATCGTTCCTCAATTCGTTTGATGTCTTTAATGGAATTTTTTGCCCATAGCAATCGTTTTTCTATAATTTCTGACTCAGATAAATGCCAATTGATATCCGATTTTCTTAATCTATTCGTCAGATTTTGAATAATAATAGCAGCAGAGACGGATATATTCAAACTTTCTGTAAAACCAACCATCGGTATTTTCAGAAACCCATCAGCTTGATTTAAAATTTCATTCGACAATCCATCGCGTTCGGTGCCAAAAAACAAGGCACTTGGCTTTGAAATATCAAAATCTTCTATAAGACAATCGTTATCATGAGGTGTTGTAGCGATGATTTGGTAGCCTTTCTTTTTAAGAATAGTCATACAATTTGAAATACTGTCAAAAGTATTGATATCTACCCATTTTTGAGCTCCCATGGCAATTTCTTTATCAATTTTTTTTCCATAGCGTTGTTCAATAACATTGAGTTCTTGTATGCCAAAAACTTCGCAACTCCTCATAACAGCACTAGCATTATGCAATTGAAAAATATCCTCAACAACAACTGTAAAATGTCTGGTGCGTTGTTCCAATACTTTCAAAAACTTTTCTTTCCGATTTTCTGTAAGTATGTTTTCTAAAAAACTCAAATACGCTAAATCAACCATTTATTTCTATTTTATTATACAAAAATAATAAAAAGCGATATAAATAAAATCTAAAAAAAATATATAAGAGGTAACATGCATTAAAAATGAAAGGAAATAGTAACAATACATAATTCAAAACCGGAATTAGTATGCATAAAATAGTATGGATAACTAATACAATTCATTTTTTACGAATTTGTTCATTATATCGAATAAAAACTTTCATTATTCATTAAAATAAGTATTTTTGTTAAGCATAAAATTACTTTCATTTAAATGAAATGGTAAAATTGAAGACACCTTATATCATTGCCGAAATTGGTCAAGCTCACGAAGGAAGTTTAGGCATTTTATATTCCTATATTGATGCGCTTGCGACAACTGGAGTAGATGCCATAAAATTTCAAATGCATATTGCAGAAGCCGAAAGTAGCACTTTTGAACCTTTTAGAATACCATTTTCAAAAGAAGATGCTACTCGTTTTGATTATTGGAAACGAATGAGTTTTTCACTACAACAATGGATAGAAATAAAAGCCCATTGTGATGCTTTAGAAATCGAGTTTTTATGTTCGCCTTTTAGTAATCTAGCTGTAGATTGGCTCGAAGAGGTTGGGGTTAATCAATATAAAATCGGATCTGGAGAAGTCAATAATTTCTTGCTTTTAGAAAAAATTGCGAAAACAAAAAAACCAATAATTCTCTCCTCAGGTATGAGTTCTTTTGAAGAACTAGATAAAACGGTTGCTTTTTTGAAGGAAAGAAGTATCGAATTTTCTATATTGCAATGCTATACCTCCTATCCTACTCAACCCGAACAATACGGTTTGAATGTAATTCAAGAATTACATAAACGTTATCAGGTGCCTATTGGCTTTTCTGATCATTCGGCAAAAATGGAAACTTGTATTGCTGCCACCGCTTTAGGAGCTTGCATTTTAGAATTTCATGTCGTTTTTGACCGACAACTTTTTGGGCCAGATGCCAAGTCCTCATTGACTATTCAAGAAACTAAAGATTTGGTTGTTGCTATTAGAACTATTGCAAAAGCAATCGACAATCCAATCGATAAAACCAACAATGATGGTATTACTGATTTGAAGCAAATTTTCGAAAAATCATTGGCTGTAAACAAAGATTTACCTGAAAATCACATCCTCACTTTTGAAGATTTAGAAGCTAAGAAACCTAAAAATCAGGGTATTTTAGCCAGTAATTTTGAAAATGTAATTGGAAAAAAATTAGTAACGGCTAAATCCAAATGGGATTTTTTAAATGAAGAAGATATCGTATGAATTCCAAACGCAAAATAGCAGTAGTAATAACGGCTAGAGCCTCGTATAGCCGAATAAAATCTGCACTTAGCGCCATTCAATTACATCCTGATTTAGAATTACAATTGGTGGTTGCTGGCTCCTTATTATTAGACCGTTATGGAAAAGCCGCCGATTATATACAAAAAGACGGATTTACTATTAATGAAAAAGTATTTATGGTGCTTGAAGGTGAAAATCCAATTGCGATGGCAAAAACTACTGGTCTTGCTGTAATGGAACTTTCTACCGTTTTTTTTAATCTAAAACCCGACGCTGTGATTACTATTGCCGATCGATTTGAAACCATTGCAACCTCAATTGCAGCGGCTTATCAAAACATTCCTTTGGTTCATATTCAAGGCGGAGAAGTAACAGGCAATATTGATGAAAAAGTGCGACACGCCAATACAAAATTGGCCGATTTACACCTTCTACCTTACTCCCCTCCTAGTCCTCGATTTATGAGTTTTAATAAAAAGATAAAGCAGAAAAGCATGTGAAGATCAAAAAGTGAACACACAAC
>JBBALV010000041.1:15330-15973 GCA_040402815.1 Flavobacterium sp. | reverse complement strand
TTGCAATCCGTGCCCATTAACGAGAGTCTCGTAATGCAACAAGAAATTTGTAGTTTTGTTTTTTTAATATATTATGTCAACGAAATATAAAGCCACCTCAACCGAAGAAGCCTTTTTTATAAACATTACTACAGTTGGTTGGATAGATGTTTTTACAAGATTGAATCAAAAACATAACATTATAAGGGCATTACATTACTGTCAAGAAAACAAAGGCTTAGAAATTTATGCCTATTGCATTATGCACAGTCATTTGCATTTGCTTTGCAAAGGAACAAATGGCTTTGTATTGTCAGATATAGTAAGAGATTTTAAAAAATTTACATCAAAACAATTTATAAAAACCATACTAGAAGAGCCAGAGAGCAGAAGAGAATGGATGCTCAATTATTTTAAAAATGCTTGCGAACATCTCAAAAGGGAGCAAAATTATAAAGTTTGGCAAGATGGCTATCATGCCGAAATTGTTGAAACCAATTGGTTTATAAAACAAAAAGTAGCTTATATTCACAACAATCCTGTAAAAGATAAAATTGTGGCATTGCCCGAAGATTATTATTTTAGCTCTGCTAGAAATTATGCTGGTTTAGAGAATGATTTAGCAATAATTTTACTAGATTTGTTTTAGTTGCCAATTGGAGAG
>JBBALV010000041.1:0-15230 GCA_040402815.1 Flavobacterium sp. | reverse complement strand
GGCACGGATTGCACCCGAGCGAAAGCGAACAGACGAAGTAAATCCGCGCTATCGGTTTTAGAGAATGATTTAGCAATAGTTTTATTAGATTTGTTTTAGTTACCAATTGGAGTGGGCACGGATTGCACCCGAGCGAAAGCGAACAGACGAAGTAAATCCGCGCTATCGGGAAAGAAGATGCGGAATAATAAAATTTAAAAAAATAACAAAATGAAAAAAGTATTGATTTTAGTAACAATGTTGCTCTCGTTTGGATTGGCGAAAGCGCAAACCATTCAATCTAGTAATTATAGCACAACAGGCTACATTAAATCAGACGGTACTATTCAAAACAGTAACTATTCCGCGGTTGGTTACATAAAACAGAACGGAACGATTCAAAATAGTAGCTATTCCACGATTGGCTATATAAAAAGTGATGGAACGATTCAAAATAGCAGTTACTCCACTGTAGGCTATGTAAAAAGCGACGGAACAGTTCAAAATAGCAGTTATTCCACCATTGGTTATATTAAAAATGATGGAACCGTACAAAATAGTAGCTATTCCACCATTGGTTATGCAAAAGGGGTTGACAAAAAATGGGCTGCTGTTACGTTTTTCTTTTTCAAATTCAATTAATTAAAACTAGCGTCTAAAAACACTTATAAGATTTTGGCGGTTCCGTGCCCAGTGCTGCTAAGATTCTCAACTTCGTCACTCTTCCAATTAAGCAACTTCACTACTTTCCGACACCGCAAGTGTAAGAATAATATAATTTTTACATTTTATTGTGTAAGGTTTTAGGCACTACTTGGTTGCACCTTTGTAGGGTTGTGAAGACGCTTTCACAACAGCAATAATTGCGTCATGAAATATTCGGCAACAAACAATAAATCGATATTTATTGGTTTATTTTCTCTAATGCTAACCTCCATTGCCATGTCTCAAACACTAGAAACCGTTCCTTATGTAGATTTGAATAAATATGCAGGCAAGTGGTATGAAATTGCTTCGTTTCCGCAACGGTTTCAAAAAGGGTGCAATGCTACTACGGCCGGAGTATACAGTAACAGATAAAGGTTTTGTAATAGTGGAAAACCGCTGCAATAAAGACAGCATTAACGGCAAACCTTCCTATATCAAAGGCAAAGCTTTTGTAGTTGAAAACAGTGGTAATGCAAAACTAAAAGTGCAATTCTTCTGGCCCTTCAAAGGCAAATACTGGATTATTGATTTGGCTGATGATTATAGTTATGCCGTTGTAGGTAATCCCAACAGAAACTATTTGTGGATACTTTCAAGAACCGCTACCATGAATGAAGCCACCTATCAACAAATCGTTTCTCGAATAAAAGAAAAAGGATTTGACATTTCAAAATTGAAACGCACGACTCAAAAATAAATACAATGAAAAAATTAGAAAATAAAATTGCCGTCATCACGGGTGGCTCAGGAAGTATTGGAAAAACAACCGCAAAATTGTTTTTAGAAGCAGGTGCCAAAGTCATGTTAGTGGATCTTTCGGAGGAAACTTTAAAGAAAACAGTTCAAGAATTAAACAGTGATCAGGTAAAATATTGTGTTGCCGATGTTTCAAAATCAAAAGAGGTAGAAAATTACATCGCTGAAACGGTAAAGCAATTTGGTAAAATCGATGTGTTCTTTAACAATGCGGGAATTGAAGGCATAGTAAAACCAATTGTGGATTACCCAGAAGAAATTTTTGATAAAGTTATTGCCGTTAATGTAAAAGGCATTTGGCTGGGCAACAAATATGCATTGCCCCAAATGAATGATGGTGGCAGTATTATTTTAACATCATCTGTTGCTGGAGTTTTGGGTTTTGCTGGTTTGGGTGCTTATGTAACCAGTAAACATGCTGTTGTAGGTATTATGAGAACTTCCGCCATTGAAGCTGCACCAAGAAAAATTAGGGTGAATTCCATACATCCATCACCAGTTAACAATCGAATGATGCGAGCTATAGAAGAAGGTGCTTCTGCGGGACATGGTGCGGCAATTCAGAAACAATTTGAAGCCACCATTCCATTAGGGCGATATGCCGAACCTATTGAAATTGCGAAATTAGTTTTATTTCTTGCTAGTGATGATAGCCAATTTATTACGGGTACCACTCAGATCATTGACGGTGGTATGTGTGCGCAATAAATAAAATGGATTAATACAATTTTATTACTATGTTTGTTGCTTACATCGGTATATAAAAAATGCGTTAGCAAAAGTTGAACTTAAATAAAACAATAGGTCTATCCCTAACATGTACCAATGTTTTATTTTTAGAAAAGATTAAAAATTTAAACAGTGGAAAAATCTGTGATAATCCGAGAAATCCGTGGCAAGATTTTCATTCAATTTTAGTAACAGATAGTCATATAAAACAAAAATGAATTCACAATGAAAATAGTTCTTATAATAGTCGGAATAATGGCTGTATTATTTATAGTATTTCAAATTTACATCTCAATGGCAACAGGCAAAACAGAAACGCAGTTATACAAAGTTATTCAGGTGGAGAAGGAATTTGAAATCAGGCATTATCCAACAACCACAATGGCGGTGATTACTTCGTCTGCCAAAACCTATAAAGAACTAGGAAGTTCGGGTTTCACAAAATTAGCAGGCTATATTTTTGGTGGCAATAACGAAAAAAAACAAATAGCGATGACTGCTCCAGTACACATGGATGTCAGTGATAGCCTTTCGAGTATGAGTTTTGTAATGCCAGCTAATTACAATAAAGACAATTTGCCACTGCCTGATAACGCTGCTGTAGCCATTACAACGGCATCTGATGAATATGTGGCGGCAATTACTTTTGGTGGATTTGCTACAGAGGAAGCGATAAAAAAACAGATTGTTCTACTTGAAAATGCTGTAAAAGAAAAACATCTTTCCTACTACGGACACTTTCGGCTTTTGGGATACAATCCGCCGTATCAATTTTTTGGTAGAAAAAATGAAGTGATTGTAGCGCTCCATTGGAATTTAAAATAAATTATAAGATTAATTATGCCAAAATTCCTTAAAATGAATCAGTTATAGTGATCTTAGGTCATCGTAATATTCGTAAATGCCAAAGAAACTTCACAAAATATTTTATAAATTACAAAGTACTTTCTTTTGTGCTGCTCAAAGAAACTATAACGCCAATAGCAAGGGCTAGCACGATAAAACCAAGCGAAGCCCATTCGGGTATATCGAGCACTTCTTTCAAAAGCATCTTTAGTCCTACAAAGCTCAAAATAGCAATCAAACTGTATTCTAAATGAATGAATTTCTGTAGCATATTCGCTAAGAAAAAATACAGGGAACGCAAACCCAATATCGCAAAAATATTGGAGCTAAATACAATAAAAGGGTCGGAAGTAATAGCTAAAATCGCAGGCACACTGTCAACAGCAAAAACAACATCCATCACTTCAATAACAATTAATGTGACAAATAGCGGTGTTGCTGCTTTTCCTTTTAGAGTTTGTATAAAAAACTTTTCCTTGTTGGTTTCCACCGTTATTGGAATAATTTTCCCGAGGGTTTTGTAAACAAATGATTTTTTAGGTTCAAAGGCATCCTCGTCTTTCGAAAATAACATTTTTATAGCCGTGAACAGTAAAAAAGCACCAAAAAGATAAGAAGTCCAACTGAATTTATTAATCAGAATCACACCAAATGAAATCATTGAACCTCTGAGCACTATAGCACCCAAAATGCCCCAAAACAATACCCGATGTTGGTATTTCTGAGGGATTTTGAAGGAAGAAAAAATAATGGCAATCACAAAAATATTGTCAATACTCAGTGAAAGTTCAATCAAATAACCCGTTACAAATTTGATAGCAGCATCAATAGGGGAGAGGTGTGTGGTATTGTTTAAAGCATTAAAATGATACAATCCATAAATGACTACCGAAAAAAGCATTGCAGATAGAAACCAAATTAATGTCCACTTTGACGCTTCTTTTGATGTAATTATGTGAGGCGTTTTATTAAAAACACCCAAATCCAAAGCAAGAATTAGGAATACTAGGGTAATAAATAATAGCCAAACAATCATAAGTACAAATTTATTTCTATTGCTTACAAAGATAGTTTTTGGTAAACAAATTTCAATATGAATTGTGAAAAAGAAACCACTATTCTAAAACAGTTTAGATGAAATCTTTATAAAAATTCCTATTTTTGTATTCTAATTTTTTTTAAATGGCGAATACATACAAAATAGCAGTTATTCAATTAAACCTTAATGATAAGGCTGAAAACAACTTGAAAAAATGTTTGAGTTGGGTGAGAGACGCAGCGAGTCAAGGTGCCGAAGTGATTTCGTTGCCGGAATTGTACAGTAGTCATTATTTTTGCCAAAGTGAAGATGTTGCTAATTTTGCCTTGGCAGAACCTTTATACAGCACTTCGTTTATTGCCTTTAGTGCTTTAGCAAAAGAATTAGGAGTGGTAATTATCGTTCCTTTCTTCGAAAAAAGAATGGCTGGAATTTATCACAATAGCGCTTATATTATCGATGCGGATGGTTCTGAAGCTGGTTTGTATAGAAAAATGCACATTCCGGATGACCCTCATTTTTACGAAAAATTCTACTTTACGCCAGGCGATTTGGGTTTCAAAGCTTTTCCTACTCAAAAAGGAAAAATTGGAACACTGATTTGTTGGGATCAATGGTATCCAGAAGCGGCACGATTAACGGCATTGCAAGGAGCTGAGGTGTTGTTTTATCCAACCGCAATTGGTTGGCATCCTTTAGAAAAAGACGAATATGGTGTAAACCAACACGGTGCTTGGATGAACGTAATGAAAGGACACGCTGTGGCAAATGGTGTTTATGTTGCTGCCGCCAATAGAATAGGGTTGGAGCAATATATTGAAGGAACCGCTGGTATTCAGTTTTGGGGTTCTTCTTTTATTGCAGGGCCACAAGGTGAAATTTTGGCGCAAGCCTCTCACGATAAAGAAGAAATTCTGATTGCCGAAGTCGATTTGGATTTACAAGAAAATGTGCGTCAGAATTGGCCGTTTTTTAGAGACCGAAGAATTGATGCTTTTGGTGATATTACAAAAAGAGTAATCGACTAGTTATGAGTGCAAACACAAGAAGATTTCCCGCCGAATGGGAAAAACAACAAGGTATTTTACTTTGTTTTCCGCATAACGGTAACGATTGGCCAGGAAAATACGAAGCTATTCAATGGGCTTTTGTTGAGTTTATAAAAAAAGTAGCCACTTTCGAGCAAGTTTTTTTAGTCGTTGCCGATGAAAAATTAAAAGCAAAAGTTTGGGAAATGTTGGAAATAGCCACTGTTGATAGGACGAAGGTTACTTTCATCATTCATAAAACCAATCGAAGTTGGATGCGGGATTCGGGACCGATTATTGTTCAAAATGGAACGAAAAGGGAAGCGTTGAATTTCAATTTTAACGGTTGGGCAAAATATAAAAATATTAACTTAGACAAGCACGTTCCTGCAAAAGTTAGTGAATTTCTAAAACTGCCTTTAACACAAGTGCAATATAAGGGAAAGGCAGTAATTGTGGAAGGTGGCGCTATAGATTCGAATGGGAAAGGTACTTTACTGACTTCAGAAGAATGCTTGATGCACCCCGATATTCAGGTTCGAAATCCTAATTTTACCAAAGCCGATTACGAAGTTGTTTTCAAAGAATATTTAGGAATTACCAACGTAATTTGGTTGGGCGACGGTATTGAAGGCGACGATACGCATGGTCATATTGACGATTTATGCCGTTTTGTGAACGAAGACACCATTTTAACCATTGTAGAATCGGACCCGAAGGACCACAATTATCAACCATTGCAAGACAATTTGAAACGATTGCAAAATGCCAAATTAGAAAACGGAAAATCACCAAAAATTGTCACGTTACCAATGCCCAAACGCATTGATTTTGATGGACTTCGATTGCCAGCCAGTTATGCCAATTTCTTGATTTTGAATCAGTGTGTTTTAGTTCCTACTTTCAACGATGCCAACGACAGAAACGCTTTAAATATAATAGCTGATTGCTTTCCTGATAGAGAAATCATAGGGATTAATGCAATCGATTTGATTTGGGGTTTTGGAACATTGCATTGTTTGAGCCAACAAATTCCAGAATAAATACCTTTATCTTACAACTAATTGCTATTGAAAACTACTATTTCAAGCCAACAATTTTCGGCTACGATTAACAGCTTGGGTGCCGAATTAATTTCGCTAAAAAACAACAGCACCGAATATATATGGCAAGGAAATCCCACTTTTTGGGGCAAACATTCCCCTGTTTTATTTCCGATTGTGGGCACTTTAAAAAACAATTTCTTTACACACAACAACAAAGAATACCAACTGTCAAGACATGGTTTTGCTCGTGAAATGGAGTTTGAAGTCGTGAAAAAATCAGAAAACAGCGTTAGCTTTTTATTGGTAAGCAATGAAAAAACCATAGAAAATTATCCCTTTGACTTTCAATTGTTGCTTACCTATACCTTAACGAACAACAGTTTAGATGTTCAATATGAAGTAATCAATACAAGCGAAGACGAAATGTTTTTTTCAATTGGAGCACATCCTGCATTTGCTTTGCCAAATTCATTTGAAAACTATGCGCTAGCATTTGAAGAAAATGAACTGCATTATAATTTATTAGAAAACGATTTACTTTCCAATAAGCAATCAATTTTGCATTTGAATAACAATCAACTCAATTTGAATTATGATCTTTTTAAAAATGACGCTTTGGTTTTTAAACAACTAAAAACCAAATCCATAACTATTTTAGAAAATGCAACTCCTTTTTTGAAAGTACATTTCAGTGCATTTCCAAATTTAGGAATTTGGACGAAGGTAAATGCGCCTTTTATTTGCATTGAGCCCTGGTTTGGTTATTCTGACAGCAACGAAAGTAGCGGAAATTTAAGTGAGAAAGAAGCCATTTTAAAGTTAGCGTCTAAAGCTACATTCCAATCCAATTTTACAATTGAAATTTTATAAAACTAAAAAATGCTAACCATCAATTTTTCTCCTTTTCCTTATTTAGAAAGCAATCGATTGTTGTTTCGACCTGTTGATGGCAATGATGTTGATGCAGTGTTACAGCTTCGTGGTAATTCAGAAACAATGAAATTTATTCCAAGACCTTTGCTGAAAACCCCAGAAGAAGCTATGGAGCATATTGCAATGATTCAAGCAAAAATCGAAAGTAATGAAGGGATCAATTGGGCAATCACTTTAAAAGGGAGTCCAAAACTTGTTGGTGTTATTGGGCATTACAGAATCAAACCGGAGCATTATAGAGCAGAAATTGGTTATATGCTTTTGCCTGAATTTCACGGCAAAGGAATAATTACTGAAGGTATAGATTGTGTTCTGGATTATGGTTTTAATGTAATGCAATTGCATTCTGTTGAGGCTGTAATTGACCCTAAAAATGCAGCATCTGAATGTGTTTTATTGAAAAATGGTTTTGTAAAAGAAGCGCATTTGCTTGAAAACGAATGCTACAATGGTGTTTTTACAGATTCGGTTATTTACTCGCTTTTAAAGAGGAATTATAGGGTTATGCGTTAAATTTCGGAAGTGTTTTCAGATACAAATCTTCTACTTTTTTTCTTGCCCAATCGGTTTTTCTAAGAAAAGTCAAACTGGATTTAATACTTGGTTGGTCTGTAAAACATTTTATTTTTATGAGTTCACCAAGTGTGTCAAAACCATAAAAAGCAACCAGTTGTTCCATTATTTTTTGCAATGTTAGGCCGTGCAATGGGTCTTTTGATTGTTTGTTTTCCATAGTACAAAAGTAGCAATTATCTTGCTTTAATTGCTAAAAATAAAACAAAAGCAGTTCTTCAATAAAGCGTCTTTATTTTAATAAAATAATTTTTTTTGATTGACGTTACTACTTTTTTTTGACTAATAACGCAAAACATTTAATAAGCGACGCAAAATTTTAATTATAAAATTCTGATAATCAATTATTAATAAAACATCAATTCTTAAATCAGCATTAGATTATCTCGTTTATTCATCGTACTTTTGCAAAATATTTTAAAATACAATATGAATAAATTTGAACAATTAGGATTGAGTGAATCGTTACTGAAGGCGATTTTAGATCTAGGATTTGAGAATCCGACCGAAGTACAGGAGAAAGCGATTCCCCTATTATTGGAAAAAGACATTGATTTAGTTGCGTTGGCTCAGACAGGGACAGGGAAAACGGCAGCTTTTGGTTTTCCAGTTATTCAGAAAATTGATGCCAACAACAGAAATACACAAGCATTGATTTTATCTCCAACACGTGAATTGTGTTTGCAGATTACCAACGAAATTAAAAACTATTCCAAATACGAAAAAGGTATTAATGTGGTAGCGGTTTACGGTGGAGCTAGCATTACAGAACAAGCACGTGATATTAAAAGAGGAGCACAAGTAATTGTAGCAACTCCAGGTAGAATGCAAGATATGATTAATAGAGGATTGGTTAACATTTCTCAAATTAATTACTGCATTCTTGACGAAGCCGACGAAATGTTGAACATGGGATTCTACGAAGACATTGTTAATATCCTTTCAACTACACCAGACGAAAAAAGCACTTGGTTGTTTTCTGCAACCATGCCTGCTGAAGTAGCGCGAATTGCAAAACAATTCATGCACGATCCTATGGAAATTACCGTAGGGGCTAAAAATTCAGGTTCTGCAACAGTTTCACATGAATTTTATTTGGTAAATGCCCGTGATCGTTACGAAGCTTTGAAACGATTGGCTGATGCTAATCCAGACATTTTCTCAGTAGTTTTTTGTAGAACAAAACGCGATACGCAAGCTGTTGCTGAAAAATTAATCGAAGACGGTTACAGTGCTGCAGCATTGCACGGCGATTTATCGCAAGCACAGCGAGATTCAGTTATGAAATCATTTCGTGGTAAACAAATCCAAATGTTGGTGGCTACAGATGTGGCTGCTCGTGGAATTGACGTTGATAACATTACACACGTTGTAAATTATCAATTGCCAGACGAAATCGAAACCTACAATCACCGTTCTGGTCGTACTGGTAGAGCAGGGAAATTGGGAACTTCAATTGTTATTGTAACCAAAAGTGAAATTCGTAAAATTTCATCTATCGAAAGAATCATCAAACAAAAATTTGAAGAAAAAACAATCCCTTCGGGCATCGAAATTTGCGAAATTCAATTGTTGCACTTAGCTACAAAGATTAAAGATACAGAAGTAGATCACGAAATTGACAACTATTTGCCAGCAATTAATAATGTTCTTGAAGGATTATCGAAAGAAGAATTGATTAAGAAAATGGTTTCTGTTGAATTCAATAGATTTATCAATTACTACAAAAAAACACGTGATTTGTCTTCTCAATCTTCGGGTTCAGAAAGACGTGATCGTGATGATAGAGATGGCGCGCCAAGGGAAAACAACAATAGTGGTGCTACGAGATACTTTGTTAACATAGGTTCTAGAGACAATTTCGATTGGATGACGTTGAAAGATTACTTGAAAGAAACATTAGACCTTGGTCGTGATGATGTTTTCAAAGTAGATGTGAAAGAAGGATTTTCATTCTTTAATACCGACCCGGAGCATACCGATAAAGTAATGGAAATATTAAATAATGTTCAATTAGAAGGACGTCGTATTAATGTTGAAATTTCTAAAAATGATGGTGGCGGACGCAGAGATCACAACGGACGTAGTTCAGGCGGTGGATTCGGTGGAAGAAGCAGTGGTGGATTTGGTGGAAGAAGTTCAGCGCCAAGAGAAGGTGGTTTTAGAGGTGATAGAAATGCAGGACCACGTGAAGGTGGATTCGGAGGAAGAAGCTCAGCTCCAAGAGAAGGTGGTTTTAGAAGTGATCGAGGTCCAGCTCCAAGAAGAGAAGGCGGATTCACCGATAGAGCACCAAGAACGGAAGGGACTTCCGATAGAACTCCTCGTCGTTCAGAAAGCTTTGGTGCTAGTACACCGCGACCTAGAAGACCAAGAAGAGATTAATTTTTTTTAGTTAATTTTCTTATAATTATAAAGAAACTACACTATATTTTCATTCAATTTATTACTTTTAAAGTTTTAAATTCAATTATGAAATATTTTGTAGTTTTTTCTTTTCTATTTTTTTCTTCCCATATCTTTTCTCAAGAAAAAGAAGTCTTTCAAAAAATAACTGGAATAATTGTTAATGAAAGTTCTATGAAACCGATGGGTAATGTGAATGTCATTAACGTAAACATGGTTATGGGAACCACTTCCAACGAGAAAGGACATTTTGAAATCAATGCAAGAGTTAATGATACACTTCATATTTCTTTTTTAGGTTATAAATCCATTCGAGTAAAAGTCACTAATGACTGGATTAAAAATAAAACTACTCAAATACAACTTACTGAAAAAGCGTACGCTCTTGAAGAAGTTATCATCAGACCTTATATACTTACCGGATATTTGGAAATCGATTCTAAATTAATTCCAACGCGCGAAAATTACCGATATAGTATTTCTGGTTTACAAGAAGGTTATGAAGCCGGAGAGTATTCGCCAAACGCTTTTGGACGTGTATTAGGTTCTATATTTAACCCTGCTGATATGCTTTATAATTTCTTTGGAAAAAAACCAAGAGAATTGAAGCGATTGAAGGAAATGAAGAAAGATGACACGGTAAGAAATTTATTAGAATCAAAGTTTGATAGAGAAACCATTTGTGTACTTTTGGGCGTAAGTAAAGCTGAGATAGCTGAGATTCTTGCCCGTTGCAACTATTCTGAAGCGTTTGTAAAATCGGCCAACGACTTACAAATTCTGGATGCTATCAGTGGTTGTTATGAAGAATATAAAATTTTGAAGCGTAAATAAGTTAAATTTATTTTAAAAATAAGTAAAATTGAAAATTTCAATAACACTTTTTATATTTTTTATAAGCGGTATAATTTATGCTCAGATTGATACGCAAATACGATTTCAATCCAATTCTCGTAAATATTATGTTTGGAACTCAGAAGTTAACACCTATGAATTGAAAGATACAGAATTTGAAAATTCTACAATTGATATAAGGGAAATAGGTTCTAAGAGCAACGGATATGTAGTAATTGGAATGGTTGATAATGGATTGGCGCGTTTGCATCATGGCTCAATTACCAATTACTCACAAGATAACGAAAATGAAGGCACTTGGCAAATGAGGTCTAAATTAGTAAAAGCTAAAATTACCTATAATGCAAAGGAAAATACTATAACTTATCTTTATGACGCTACTAAAGAGCGATTTTTAAGAATAATTATTTTTTCATTGGTACAATCAGAAAGCACCAAAGAAAATAATAATTAAAGAATTAACTGCAATTAATATTTTTTTAAAAGAAGCATTTACTTATAATTATCAACAAGTAATCTGTTTTTTTAAATTTAATCTATTATCCTTTCCCTCTAATAACTCCTTAAATTTGTTAATAAATTCATTAAATTTCAACTCTTGCTAGTCTAAAAACAATTAAAAAAAATGTATATTAGCGAGATTTTTAAAACGAATAATTTTTAATATTAAGTATAAAATATGTCTAACGGAGAAAAGTTAATTCCTATTAACATAGAAGACGAAATGAAATCAGCTTACATCGATTATTCGATGTCAGTAATTGTGTCAAGAGCATTGCCTGATGTGCGAGATGGTTTAAAACCCGTACATAGAAGAGTGCTTTATGGAATGTATGATTTGGGAGTAACATCAAAATCGGCCCATAAAAAATCGGCTAGAATTGTAGGGGAAGTTTTAGGGAAGTATCACCCACACGGAGATACATCAGTATATGATGCCATGGTACGTATGGCTCAAGAATGGTCCATGCGTTATCTTTTAGTAGATGGTCAAGGTAACTTTGGTTCTGTAGATGGCGATAGCCCCGCAGCCATGCGTTATACTGAGGCAAGAATGAAAAAGATTTCTGAAGAGATTATGGCCGATATCGAAAAAGAAACTGTTGATTTTCAATTGAATTTTGACGATACTTTATATGAGCCAAAAGTAATGCCTACAAGAGTTCCTACTTTATTAATTAATGGAGCAACTGGAATTGCAGTAGGTATGGCAACTAATATGCCACCCCACAATTTGACTGAAGTTATCAATGGAACATTAGCCTATTTGGATAATAATGACATTGAAATTGACGAATTGATGACTCATATTAAAGCGCCAGATTTTCCAACAGGTGGTATTATTTATGGGTACGAAGGTGTTCGTGAAGCTTTCAAAACAGGTCGTGGTAGAATTGTTATGCGCGCCAAAGTAAACTTTGAAGAGGTGGAAGGACGAGAGTCAATTATTGTGACCGAAATTCCATATCAAGTTAACAAAGCGGACATGATTAAGAAAACCGCTGATTTGGTAAACGATAAAAAAATAGATGGCATTGCTAATATTCGTGATGAATCGGATAGAAACGGAATGCGAATTGTTTATATTTTAAAACGTGATGCTACGCCAAACGTAGTATTGAATACGCTTTATAAATTTACACAATTACAATCTTCTTTCAGTGTTAACAATATTGCGTTAGTGAAAGGACGTCCTCAAATGTTGAATTTGAAGGATATGATTCATTATTTTATTGAACATCGTCATGATGTTGTGGTAAGAAGAACGCAATTTGAATTAAGAAAAGCTGAAGAAAGAGCTCATATTTTAGAAGGTTTAATCATTGCTTCTGATAATATTGATGAGGTTATCAAAATCATTCGTGCTTCAAAAAATGGAGAAGAAGCTAGAGAACGATTGATAGAACGATTCAAACTTTCTGATATTCAGGCTCGTGCCATTGTAGAAATGCGTTTACGTCAATTAACGGGTCTGGAACAAGACAAGTTAAGATCTGAATACGAAGAATTAATGAAGTTAATAGAGCATTTAAAAGCGTTATTGGCTGATGTTGATTTAAGAACTAATTTGATTAAAGAAGAATTAGTTGAAATAAGAGAGAAATATGGCGATGCTCGTCGCTCTCAAATTGAATATTCTGGTGGAGATGTTAGCATTGAGGATTTAATTGCTGATGAAAATGTGGTTATTACCATATCTCATGCGGGTTATATTAAACGTACCAATCTAACCGAATACAAAACTCAAAATAGAGGAGGAGTAGGTCAAAAAAGCGCAGGCACACGTGATCAAGATTTCTTAGAACACATGTTTGTAGCCACAAACCATCAGTACATGATGTTCTTTACACAAAAAGGAAAATGTTTCTGGATGCGTGTTTATGAAATTCCTGAAGGTAGCAAAGCAGCAAAAGGACGTGCTTTACAAAACTTAATCAACATTGAAAATGACGATAAAGTTAAAGCGTTTATTTGCACTCAAGACTTGAAAGACCAAGACTATATCAAAAGTCATAATTTGATAATGGTTACTAAAAAAGGTATGGTTAAGAAAACGTCTTTAGACAAATATTCTAAACCTCGTGTAAATGGTGTTGCAGCTATTACCATTAAAGAAGGGGATGAATTGTTAGAAGCAAAATTAACAGACGGTAACAGTCAAATTATTTTGGCAGTAAAATCAGGTAAATTAGTTCGTTTTGAAGAAACTAAAACCAGACCAATGGGAAGAACTGCTTCGGGAGTTCGTGGAATTCGATTAAAAGACGAAACGGATGAGGTAATCGGAATGGTTTCTGTAAATGATATGAATAGCGAAATTCTTGTGGTTGCAGAAAATGGCTACGGAAAACGTTCTAGTTTAGATGAGTATAGAATTACAAATCGTGGTGGAAAAGGAGTGAAAACCCTTAATATTACAGAGAAAACAGGAAAATTAATTTCCATTAACGCTGTTACTGATGCCGATGATTTAATGATTATTAACAAATCTGGATTGACAATTAGAATGGCTGTAGAAGATTTGAGAGTTATGGGTCGTGCTACACAAGGCGTGAAACTAATTAACATTAAAGGAAATGATTCTATAGCAGCAGTTACAAAAGTAATGAAAGACGATGTAGCTGAAGTTGTTGTCGATGAAGATGGTAATGTTATTGAAGTTGAAGCTATCGAAAGAGTAAAACCGGTTTTAGAGATTCTTGAAGATGATGGAACCGTTGAAGACGATGAAGACGATGATGATGAAACATCTGATGAAGACGAAGAGGATTCAGACGATGAAGATTCAGACGATAATGAAGAATAAATAATAAGTAAGACAAATTTCATTCCTAAAATAACTGGTTTGAAATTTGTCTTTTTTTTATCATAAAAATTAATTAACAGTAAATTTTAAAAAATGAAAAGTAAATATGTACTGCTAGCGTCTACTATATTGATTTCAGTTAGCACTTTTGCTCAAAAAGATCAAATAAAAGCAGCAGAAAAGGCACTAAAAAATGGAGACCCGATAGCAGCTAATACCACTTTGCAAGAGGCCGAAAGTCTATTGTCTAATGCAAGTGATGCTGAAAAAGCCCAATTTTTCTTTGTAAAAGGAAATGTTTATTCTGAATTAGTAAAAAGAAATACGGATGTTCAAAACAGCCAACTCCAAGCGGCTAAAGCGTATCAGGAAATGTTGGCAACAGAAAAAAAATCTGGAAAATCAAAATATACTGATCAGGCTCAAGAAGCTATCACGGCACTAAAATCCAGTTTAGTTACTGCGGCTATTGAAAATGGCAATAAAAAGAATTATAGTTTTGCTGCTAAAGAGTTAAAAGCCATTTATGATTTAGATACTAAAGATATAGAAAAATTGTATTATGCCTCTAGCTATGCTGTAAATGGACTGGATTATGATGTTGCTTTAGACTATTATAATGAGTTAATAAAATTAAATTATTCTGGCGAAGCAACTATTTATTGGGCAAAAAATGTAACCACTAACATTGAAGAAAATTTTAATTCGAAGTCCGATAGAGATGCATTTGTAAAATTAAAAACACATACCGAACCAAGAGATGAAAAAATTCCATCAAAACGAGGGGAGATATATAAAAATGTAGCGTTGATTTACGTTCAAAAAGGTAAAATTGAAGAGGCTAAGAAAGCCATTGCAGATGCAAAAGCTGCTAATCCAGAAGATACCTCTTTAATTTTAACAGAAGCGAATTTGTATTTAGATGCTAAGGATTTTGTTATGTATAAAAAATTAGTATCAGAAGTATTAGAAAAAAACCCTACAAATGCTGATTTGTTTTATAATTTGGGGGTAATCACATACAA
>JBBALV010000040.1:0-16222 GCA_040402815.1 Flavobacterium sp. | reverse complement strand
TAGTATGTTCCCTCCAATGGAATTGGATGGCACAAAATATTATTTGAAAGCAATTGAAATAAATCCAACTTATACCAATGCTTATTTAAATTTAGCAATTTTAAAATTGGATGCAGATAAACCACTAACCGAAAAAATAAAAAAATTAAGTAATTCAAAAGAGGATAACGCTAAATATACTATCTTAAGGAAACAACAAATAGAGGTATATACGAGTGCAATGCCTTTTTTAGAAAAAGCGGTAGCATTAGATGCTAAAAATTTAGAAGCAGCTAAAACATTATTGAACGTTTATAATGCTTTAGAAATAATGGATAAAGCCAAACCATTAAAAGTTAAAGTAAAAGAATTGGAAGGCAAATAGTTTAAAATATAACTCTTTTAAAATAAATTACCCCAATGAGTTTCAAACTTTATTGGGGTATTATTTTTTGGATTTATATTTATTTTTATGAGAAATTGACAAAGGTTATCAATGTAATATTTATACTATTAATGATTGGGTAATTGACCTCAAAAATAATAGTTACGGATATTGGTATTTCAATAATTAATAGTTGGAAGTCTTATTTAATGGAAATCTTCTTGATTATTGAATTGTTTTCAGATGTAATTTTGCACAAATACATTCCAGATGCCAAATCGAGTTTAATGTTCGTTTCACCCATAATACTAGTTTGAAAAAGTAATTGTCCGGATAAGCTATAAATGCCAACATCACTTTTAGAAGTTATTCCAATAATTGTAATTTGGTCTTTCGCTGGGTTAGGAAATAGTGCTATTTTAGTATCAGTAACTTCATTTGCTTTAAGTGTTGAAAACCATTGTTGACCATAGTTAACACCATAAATATAATCGGCTAAATTAGGATAATCAATGAATGGGTTTCTGTTTACTTGCCAAGTATAAATATAATTATTTCTATTCATTTCAAAATCGTCAGCTGGATCGGAATGATTCCATTGTAATAAAGTTGCTAAATCACCAATTTGTCCAATAATATTTTCTAGAGGATTACCGTTTACAACATTCAGACCATTATATCTTACACCCATGTAAAATAAAGCTCTTGCTACATCGCCATTCCAAGTTCCCGCAACACCTGTTGGGCCATTGTAATCGACCCCGTAATTTCTATTATTTCTGGAAGTATTCTCTTGTCCATCAACGGCTCTTATATGATGCGCATCACTATGACCTGTTGCTATAATATCCGGACCCGCTGGTGACCAAACATTTATACCCGCTGGTGTTCCAGAAGTTGCATCGGCAAATCCACCCCGAGATTGACAATAAATATGTTCTCTGTTCCATTTACCAATAATACTATTTCCGGTTTGAAAATCAATTTTCGAACGAGGTTCTTCGGTGTAAATTAACCAAACCTGATTGCTATTGGCTGGGTTTTGATCGGCTTTTTTTAAAATCGCAGCTAAATCACCATATGTATGTGTTCTAACAAGGGTTGGATTGGCAATAATATTCTGTAGTCCTTGTTTTAGGGCAGCACCCGATAAGCCTTCAATTGATGCATAATAGCCAACTGGAGCTGTGCTTGTAACATTACCGTAAGTAGGATTAGCAGGCGTACCAAATGGCAAAGTTGTAAAATTAATATCATTAACACGGATAATGATGCTGTTGTTGTTTAAATTGTATTCCACTGATGGAGCTGCTAAATCGATAAGTAATTCTTCGTCTCCTTCATTTATCCCATCATTTAAAATGCTAATAGTTGAGGTTCCCGAAGTGGCTCCAACTGGTATTGTTATGTTCAAATTACCTGAAAAATCATTAGAGTTAAAACTTCCATTGTTAAGTGTAAAGGATAATACCAAAGGTGTTGTTGTAACTGTCGAGCTTGTTGTTGCTGTAATTGTTAAATTTTCTCCTTCGGTTATTGTGTTTAGGTTGGTTGTAGTTGTAATATAATTAAAAATTACACCAGAACCATCATTATTCATGCCTGGAGTAGGAGTTTTAACTTCATAAGTACCGTCAGTTTTCCTTTGAATGGATTTGGTTGCAGCTGCCAAAGTTTGATTTTCATTAGAGCAAATCGTTATTCCAAAAATGTTCATTAAAGCAGTTGGTTGTGTTGTTGTTGAATTTGAATATGCCAAGGCATCTATCAAATTTGTGGAAACAGCTGTAGTAGCAGTTGGAAAATCTGTAGCGTTTCCCAGATAAAGCGCCACTGCATCGGGGCCATTTTGAATTGTAGTAATTGGAAATGTTCCTGCAGGAGTAGGAGATACGGTAGGATTTCCGAAATGAATTATGCCATTGATGTCTGTAGTATATCCGTCTAGATCAATAGCAAAATAACTTAATGTTCCCGTAAATGGACTTGTACTGCCTCCATTAAAAAAAACCAATACATAACCGTTTAAAGAAAAATTGGGCGTGTTGGATTTTAATTCAATAAACTCTAAAATGTCAGAACTTGGTGTGTCAGCGTCAATTTCATTAATGACAACTTGAGAAAAACTAGATAAAGCACACAAAAAAGAAACAAGAAGAAATGTTGTTTTTTTCATTAAAAAGATAATTTTTTTTTTCAAAGATAATTATAAATATTGCAATAGTGCAGCATTATAAAAGGTTGATTGAGTTTCAAATTATCAAATTACGCAAGGTGCTAGAAATCAATAGCATTAAAGTTTTTAATTGAAAATCTAATTTCAAATAATAGTAATTCATGCATGATTTTCATTTTTAGCCACGATATAATTAGAAATAGGTATCTAAAAAGACAAACGAATTATTGTTTTAAAAAATAACATATAACAATTTGGATAAAATAAAATAAAATTAAAAATATACTAAGTTTGATTTTCATCATCTACTTTTCTAGGAAATTTTCAATCAATTATAAAATCCCAATACGGAATCCAGTATAAAAATCAGCTTGCTTTGTATTACTTGTCAAAGCCGTTATAATTGAATTTGAACCTAAAAAGAAACCACCTAATCTAAACCCAAATCCAGTTGTTGTTCCTGAAATTTCATTTAAAGATAATGGTATAAAGGCTTCAAAAAAACCTAAACTTACTCTTGGAGTAACCGAATAAATATTTTGGGCCGAAATTTGTTCGTTTACGCTATTGCTGTTCATTTTTTGTTGCATAAATAGAGTAACCCCCAACTTTGAAATGACTTTAATATCCGCATATAAATTTAAAACAGTTGGTAATTTTACTTTAAAATCAGTGTTTTGTGGAGTTGAATTTAAGTACCCTGATGTTAATAGTTTTTGTTCCAGTTCTTGAACGCTATTTGAGTTAGTGAATATATCTAAATTAAGGCCTAAACTCGATGGTGTAGCTTGTGGAATGATTAGTGAATAATTGGTGTACGAATTATTCTCCGATTTAAAAGTCATACTTCCTATGTTTTTCATTGCTGCACCAATTTTCAGTTTATAAGATTTTCCAGTACCTTTTAATTGGTAATCAACTCCGATATCAGTTGCCATACCGTTGAGATTTCCAAAAAATGATTTTGAATAATCATTCGTGTTATTGAAATTTCCAGCTAAATTTCCAGAATAGGCTATGTTCAAATTAGCCGTTGCATCAGAAAGGTATAAAACACCAGAATTCTCAGTTATTGTGCCTCTAAAATTACCAGTTCCAACATTGGTATATGAACCCGGGAACAAAAGCTTAAAAGTGATACCTCCGTTGATTTTATGCTTTGAATTTTCAAAAATTTTGTGTGCTACTGAAAAACCAACTTCACCCCATGCAGTGGCATTTATTCTTTGATTTCCGTTGTATATAATTGTTGAAACATCTCCATCTGAAATTACAGTTGTTCTTGTAAGGGCTGCACCAAGATTAGAATCTACATCAATAATATTAGCTTTAATATGTGCTTGTGAGGTTACAGCAAACCCCCAATTTAATAGTTTGAAAGCAAATCCAGGTCCAGCAAACGCTCCATCAATGTTAAAGTTTACGGCATCGTTACTTTTAAATATTAAATCTTCTACATTTTTTCCGTCGGTTAAGTCGTTAAAACCTACTTTATTATTAGAAATATTAAAACTTGTAGCCAACAATTGTAATTCAAATTTACTATTCAAATTGGCTAATTCCGAAGGATTCATACCTATGTTTAAAATCCCAACTCGTTTTGAAGTAACCATTCCAGCAAAATGATCTTGAGCTAATGCAGGTATAAAAAATAGTAAACACAAAAATAAATTTATACTTTTCATAAAATGGAAATTTTAAGTTTTTCCAAAGATATTAAAAAAAGTTAAATAATGTTAAAAAACGGTATTTAAAATTATATTCTAATTATTTTAACAGATTCCATAATACTTCATCAGGCGCAGGAGCTATAATTACTGTTTTTGCTAAAGTAACAGGATGGATAAATTCTAATTTTCGAGCATGAAGATGAATTCCTCCGTCCGGATTACTTCGGTCAAAGCCATATTTTAAATCCCCTTTTATAGGACAGCCAATTGCGGAAAGTTGTGCCCTAATTTGATGATGTCGACCTGTGTGAAGTTCAATTTCTAAAGCAAAATAATTATTCATCGCAGCAATAATTTTGTAATCTAAACTAGCTAATTTGCTATCAGGTACTTCTATTAAATGTGCTTTTGAAGTGTTGTTTTTTTCATTTCGTTTCAAATAATGAAGCAAATTTGCTGACGGAATTGAAGGTTTGTTTTTTACAATTGCCCAATAGGTTTTTTGGGTTTCACGACCGCTAAACATCGCATTCATTCGAGTAAGCGCTTTGCTGGTTCTTGCAAAAACTACTATTCCTGTTGTTGGTCGATCAAGACGATGTACAACACCTAAAAAAACCGCTCCCGGTTTGTTGTATTTTTCTTTGATATACTCTTTTACAACTTCCGATAAAGGAATATCACCTGTTTTATCACCTTGAGCAAGATCACCAACCCGTTTGTTAATGACGATTAAATGATTGTCTTCATGAAGTATTTGGAGATTGTTTTTTGTAGAAACTATTTTCAAAGTAGCGTTTTAGATTGTTGGATTTTTAGCTTTTTAAAGAAGAATAAAATTTAGAAATCATTTTGATGATTATCTCTAATTCTAATATCAATTCATCTCGTTTTGTTTGATTTGTTAATCCGAGTTTCTCGTTTTCAGGAAAACTTAACGTTGTAGCATAAATTGCTAAACAAAATATTGTGCTCCGTTTCCATTTTTCTAAATATTTAGATCGATGCATTATTCAAATAATCTAAAAATCAAATAATCTAAATTAATATTGCTCACTAGCATTCGGGAAATCTTCTGATTTTACATCACTTACATATTTTCCGATAGCTGCAGTCATACCTTGATATAAATCCATATATCTTCTTAAAAATCGAGGACTGAATTCATTATTCATTCCGAGCATGTCATGAATTACTAATACTTGTCCGTCGACACCTCCACCAGCTCCAATACCAATCACAGGAATTGAAATGCTTTGCGCCACTTTCGTCGCCAAATGAGCAGGGATTTTTTCTAACACTAATGCAAAACAACCTACTTTTTCTAGCATTTTTGCATCTTCAATTAATTTATCAGCTTCTTCGTCTTCCTTGGCACGAACGGTATAACTTCCAAATTTGTATATAGATTGAGGAGTTAATCCTAAATGTCCCATAACAGGAATTCCTGCGTTTAATATACGTTTGATAGAGTCTTTAATTTCGCTTCCTCCTTCTAATTTTACTGCATGTCCACCACTTTCTTTCATTATACGAATAGCAGAGCGCAACGCTTCTTTAGGGTCAGATTGATAACTTCCAAATGGTAAATCTACGACAACCAATGCTCTTGTAACCGCACGAACTACACTTGAGGCATGATATATCATTTGATCAAGTGTTATTGGCAAAGTGGTTTCATGTCCCGCCATTACATTCGAAGCAGAATCACCTACAAGTATAACATCTACACCAGCAGTATCGACAATTCTTGCCATAGTAAAATCATAAGCCGTAAGCATAGAAATTTTTTCACCATTGGCTTTCATTTCAATTAACGACTTGGTAGTAATTCTTTTGTAATCTTTTTTAGCTACAGACATAATATGAATTTATAATTTGGAATTGTAAAATTAGTCAAATATTCCTGAAATAAAAAAAGCCTTTTGAAGGTTCAAAAGGCTCTATATTATTTTTGTTTTCAATTAAAATTGCTCTCTTCCTGAAAAATGGAAAGCACTTTCGATTGCAGCATTTTCATCACTATCAGAACCATGAACAGCATTTTCCCCCATTGAAGTGGCATACGCTTTTCTGATAGTTCCTTCTGCAGCATCAGCTGGGTTAGTTGCTCCAATTAATGTTCTAAAATCTTCAACAGCATTGTCTTTTTCTAAAATTGCAGCAACAATTGGTCCTCTTGACATGAATTCTACTAGTTCACCATAAAAAGGTCTTGAAGCGTGAACCGCATAAAAAGCTTCCGCGTCAGCAACAGTTAATTGAGTCAATTTCAAAGAAATAATTTTAAAACCTTTATTTGTAATCATTGCCATGATGTTTCCGATGTGTCCATTAGCCACAGCGTCTGGCTTAATCATTGTAAATGTTCTATTTGATATCATTTTATTTTTTGTTTTAATTTGGGTGCAAAAATACTCTTTTATATGGAATATTAAAATGGAATTCCTTTCAATTTTTACTAATGCTTTTTAAAAACGTAAGTTGGAAATAAAATTCACCAAATGTAGTACAACGTGATATTAAAATTAGTACGTCCTTATTTACACTTATAGGATAGAAATTCAAATATAGTAGTATTACCTTTTTGATGCAAAATTTTCATAAAAGGGTATAACTTTAATTTGTTTTTAAAACTCTTTATAAAACAATAAGTAGTTCAAAAAAAGTCATTTTCGACTATCGAAGCATTAAAAATATCGATACGACCATATTTTTATTTTTTATTTTATTTTAGGTAAGACCCGTAAATGCTATGTTTACAAAGAAAAAGAAATTTATTAAAAAAAACTTTTCAAAAAATATTTAAACTTTTAAGCGATTTTATTTGCATTTAAACGATATTATTTTTACTTTTGCTTTAATATTATCAAAAACTTATGTTATGAAGAATGCAATATTATTTTACTTAATGCTTTTTGCAACAATTTCTTTTTCACAAAGTTTAAGTGTTACAACCAACACTTATACAATTCAAGAACTTGTAAACAATGTTTTAATAAACACTCCTTGTGTATCTGGAACAAATATAACAAGTAGAACGGGAACAAACTTTAACTCCTTTAATGGCATTGGTTACTTTCAAAATACAAATCCAAATTTTCCTATTCAAAGTGGTGTCATTTTAAGTACGGGAAGTGCAGTGCACGCCGCAGGACCGAACAATAGTCTTTTGAGTGATGGTGCATCAACATGGTTAGGAGATGCTGATATTGAATCTATTTTAGGTAAATCTGGAATTACTATGAAATCAACAAATGCAAGTGTATTGGAATTTGATTTTACACCAATTTCTTCTCATTTTAGTTTTGATTTTGTTTTCGCATCAGAAGAATATGGTAACTTTCAATGCCAATTTTCAGATGCTTTTTCATTTTTATTAACCAACTTGAGTACCGGAGTTACAACAAACTTGGCCGTTGTTCCTGGAACTACATTACCAATTTCAGTTGTTACCATTCGGGATTATTTATATAATTCATCATGCCCATCAGTTAACGCGCAGTATTTTGGAAATTACAATGGAGGTTCAGCTGCAAATGGATCGGCAACAAATTTCAATGGTGAAACCGTTTTGATGAGTGCTTCCGCCGTTTTAATTCCTAATACGCCTTATCATATAAAATTAGCAATAGCTGATAGAAACGATTTTAAATCGGATTCAGCTATTTTCTTAAAATCAAATAGTTTTAATATTGGTCAAAATGTACTTGGGGATGATTTAACGGTTCAAAATAATACGGCTATTTGTTATGGTCAACCTTATACAATTGCAACAGGTTTAAATCCATTAGATTATACCTTTACATGGACTAAAAATGGAGTTATCATTCCAAATGAAATTAGTGCAAACTTGTTAATTACGCTTCCAGGAATTTACGGTGTTACTTACAACAAAATTGTCAATTCATGTGGAGCAAATACTGATGCTATAACTATTGAGTATTTACCTGAATTAATTGTTTCAAACCCTAATAATTTGTATAAATGTGCTTCTTCTACAGGGAATTACTCCTACATTTTGGCTGCAAACAATTCGGTTGTTTTACAGGGACAGGTTGCAGGAACAACTGTACGTTATTTTAATTCATTATTGAATGCGACAAATAATATAAATCCGATTAACAGTAATTATAGTAGCAACAGTAATGAAACTATTTATGTACGCGTTACGAATCCAATTACTCATTGTTTTGCCATTAAAACATTTCAATTATTGACTATTATTCCTCCTGTTGCTTATCAACCTGCAGATTTAACCGCATGCGAAACCAATAAGATAACTCATACAGCTTCTTTTAATATAGCTAATCAAAGCTCTTTAATTTTAAATGGACAATCTCCAACTAATTTTGTAGTTTCTTTTTACACTACTTTACTTGATGCTAATTCAGGAACAAATTTTATTCCAACATCAAGCTACACTGCTACAAATGGAACTATTATTTATGCTAGAGTAAAAAGCAAATTGGATACTTATTGTTTCAGTATTACTAGTTTTACACTTTTTGTAAATCCTAAACCGGATGTTGATACTTTACAAAGCGTTATAGTTTGTAACAATTATATTCTTCCTACTTTAACAAATGGTAATTATTTTACAGCAACAAATGGTGGAGGAACTCCTTTATTTGCTGGAGATGTAATTGATCAAACGAAAACAATTTATATTTTTAACAGTAATGGATCTTGTACAGCAGAAACTAATTTTAAAGTTAAAATCATAAATTTGATTCCTTTAACCCCAGCATCTAAATCGTATTGTGATAGTTATGTTTTGCCTTCTATAGATTATGCCAGTTATTTCACTCTACCTAATGGAGGGGGGACACAATTGCAACCAGGAGATTTGATTACAACAACTCAAACCATATATTTATATTACGTTTCTTTAGAGCCACCATACTGCATTACTCAATCTCAATTTACAGTCACAATAAATCATTCACCAGTATTATCCGGATTTACAAATGTATTTGAATGTAATAGTTATACTTTACCAAATTTAACCCTAGGGAAATATTATACAGGAACAAATGGTTCAGGCACAGAATTAATGGCTGGTTCACTAATTACTTCAACTCAAAAAATATATGTTTATGCTACTACAAATACGACTCCAAAATGTACTAGCGAAGACAGCTTTAATGTTTCAATCGGGCTTGAACCAGTAAGTAATATTACAGATTGTGTAAGTTATACTTTGCCTCCTTTAACTGTTGGAAATTATTATACAGGTGTAAACGGTACAGGAACATTGCTTGCTGATGGTACAGTAATTCATACTACACAAACTATTCATGTTTATGCTGTTACTCAATCTACATCGCAATCTAATTGTTCTAGTGACATACAATTTGTAGTGACAATTATTTTACCTTATTTAACTCCTATTTCAGATGTAATATCATGTACTTCCTATACTTTGCCAACAATCACTGCTGGAAATTATTATACAGGTGCAAACGGAACTGGAACGATGTTGAATTCTAATGATGTTATTACAGACAGCATTAATGCTATGTATATTTACGTCAACAATGGGGCTGGATGCCAAAATCAACAATCTTTTAAAATTACTATCAAACAATTACCTCCAATCGACTCTCGTTCTGATATTGATATTTGCGACTCTTATACACTAACCAATCTGACTTATGGAAAATATTTTACTGGTACAAATGGTACTGGAACTGAATTACTTGCAGGAAGCGTAATTACAACAACTCAAACGATTTATATATATTCTATTTCAACATCTGCTCCTTATTGCACGCAGGAAAACAGTTTTTCAATTCATATTTTTTCCGTTCAAGCTGATGCTCCTGCAAATGTAATAGTTTGTGATAGTTATACATTACCCGCTTTGACAAACGGAAAATATTACACTAAAACTGGTGGGCAAAACGGAGTAGGAAATTTATTACTAGCGGGACAAACCTTAACAGAATCTCAAACTATATATGTATATAACGAATCGGGTCAACGCATCAACTGTTCGTCTGAAAATTCATTTACAGTTACAATTAATCATTCACCACTAATTGCAGCGGTTACTGATATTAATGCATGTGATTCTTATACACTTCCGGTATTAACTGTTGGTAATTATTTTTCACAAACTGGAGGTATAGGACCACTACTTCATGCTGGAGATATAATTACTAGTGAACAAACGATTTATGTATTTGCCCGTTCTACAATAAACCCAAATTGTACAAGTGAAAAATTTTTTACAGTTAAATTTTTAAAAGCAAGTACACTTCCAAACATTACATCTTGTAATTATACATTACCTAGTATCGCAGTAGGAAACTACTACACAGGACCAAATGCAACTGGAACTTTACTAAATGCAGGTACTATTATTAATATGACTCAAAAAATTTATATCAATGCAACCTCACCTTTGTTTCCATCTTGTTTTTCAGAAAATTCCTTTATAGTTACAATAGCGAATCAACCTAAAGTAAATGATATACCCTTAGCAAATAGATCTATGTGTGATACAGATGGAATAAATGATGGGATTGCGATATTTGATTTGTCCACTTTAAGTACTATTGTATTAGGAAATCAATCTACTTCTCAGTTCAGTATTGCTTATTTTGAAAATATGGCTAATGCAATCAATAATACAAATTCTATAACAAACACTACTTTAAAAACAATTTATGTAAGGGTAACGACTATAGCTTCTGGAAATGTTTGTTATGATATTAAAGAAATTACTCTAATTGTAAATAAACTTCCTATTCCAAATCCAAAAAGTGGTTTTATTTGTAAAAACAATCAAACAGGAACTGTTTTAAATCCATATACAATAGACAGTGAATTAAGTATCAACAACAACGCATTTGTTTGGACAAATGAAAATAATGATACTGTCGGAAATAATAGTGTTTTACAAGTTGTTACTGCTGGAAATTATGGACTAGTAGTAACGGATCAACTGACAGGTTGTGTGTCTTTGCCTCAACAAATAACTGTAAATTATTCTCAAAAAGCAATTGTAAAATATACTACAAACGAAGCTTTTAGCGATAATCAATCGATAATAGTAACAGCTACTGGCGAAGGAGAATACGAATACCAATTAGATGATAATGATTTTCAAGACCAAAATGTTTTTGAAAATGTAAGCTCAGGTCCACACACAATAAATGTTCATGATAAAAAAGGATGTGGTGACTCGACACTGAACGTATTTATTATAAATTATCCAAAATTCTTTACCCCAAATGGCGATAGTGCAAACGAGACATGGAATATAAAAAGTTTAGAACAACAACCCAAATCAAAAATAGTTATTTTTGATCGTTTTGGAAAAGTCATAAAAACACTGACTATGAATGGAAACGGTTGGGACGGAACGTTGAACAACCAACCATTACCTTCAGATGATTATTGGTTTACAATTTCTTATAATGAGGATGGTGCCACTAAAGAATTTAAATCCCATTTTTCATTAATTCGATAGTACTCTATTTTTCAAACAAATAAAAAAAAGACCAATCAAGATTAAAAATATGATTGGTCTTTTTCTTTTCCTATTTGGATTGTAATATTCGAGTTTCAGTTCACTACTCCTTTTTTCCTGAAACAGCATAAAAAAAACCGTCTCAATTGAGTCGGTTTCATTTGTAATATAGGTTCGGATTTTAGAATTAAACTTCAAAACCATCGGGCAATGTAGCCCCTTTTTTTACTACAATAATACCTTCTTTAACAGTGTATAAAGGAGTGTTACAATCGGCTAATTGATGCCCGCCGTTTAATTTAACATCGTTGCCAATGCGGCAATTTTTGTCTACAATCGTATTATTGATGCTGCATCGATTGCCAATTCCAACATTAATAATATTATTTTCGATGTTGTGTTTTATCTCTTCGATATTTTGATAAAAATCATTTCCCATCAAGTAAGAATTGGAAATTACTGTTCCAAAACCAATTCGACTTCTGATTCCGATAACTGAATGTTCTATTTTTGCTCCATTGATAATACATCCTTCAGTTACTATAGATTTATCAATTGTTGAAGCTCCCGAAATTTTAGATGGTGGCAACACCCGAGCACGAGTGTATATTTTACTTGAATTATCAAACAAATTGAATTTTGGAACATCATCTGTTAGCCCTAAATTAGCTTCAAAAAAGGAATCAATATTACCAATATCAGTCCAATAGCCTTCGTACTGATAACTCAATATTTTTTGCTTCCCAATGGCTTGTGGAATAATTTCTTTTCCAAAATCTTTTGTATTTGGATTCGACATTAAATCAATAAGCAAATCCCGATTAAAAATATAAATTCCCATAGAAGCCAAATAATGCTTGCCTTCTGCTTTCATTTCATCGCTTACTTCAGAGGTCCAATTGGGCAATAACGCTGCAGCAGGTTTCTCTATAAATGAAGTGATAAAATTGGCGTCATCGGTTTTAAGTATTCCAAACTCCGAAGCTTCTTTGGCGTTTACAGGCAAAGTTGCAATCGAAATACTTGCACCACTTTTTTGGTGGGCTTGAATCATTTCATTAAAATCCATTTGATACAATTGATCACCTGAAAGTATCAATGCATAATCAAATTCATGATTTAAGAAATGTTGCATACATTGGCGCACCGCATCAGCAGTTCCTTGAAACCAAGTTGGATTATCCGGTGTTTGTTCTGCAGCTAAAATATCAACAAATGCAGTGCTGAAATGGCTAAAATGATAGGTGTTTTTGATATGTTGATTCAACGATGCCGAATTGAATTGCGTCAATACAAACATACGTTTGATATCAGAATTAATACAATTAGAAATTGGAATATCAACCAATCGGTATTTCCCTGCAATAGGAACCGCAGGTTTAGATCGGCTTTCTGTCAACGGAGAGAGTCTCGAACCTTGTCCTCCTCCCAAAATAATGGCTAATGTGCTTTTTTTCATCTGTTTTTTTATAGTGATTGATAAATTGCTATGTAAGAAGCTGCCGCCTTATCCCACGAATGATCTATTTGCATAGTTGTATTTATAGTAGCCTCAATTTTTACTTTGTCGTAAAATAAATCAATGGCACGAGTAATGGAATAATTCACATCCCACACGCAAGTTTCGTTATGGCAAATACCAAAACCACCATCTCCAATATCCAAAACAGTATCTTTTAGTCCACCTGTTCTTCTAACAATCGGAATGGTGCCGTAGCGCAAAGCATACATTTGGTTCAACCCACAAGGCTCCACTAGTGAAGGCATTAATAAGAAATCAGCTCCAGCATAGATAATATGAGCTAGTTTTTCATTGTAACCAATAAAGGCATTGTAATTTCCATTGTAAAAATGTTGTAAACTTTGCAATTCATTTTCAATAGATGTGTCTCCTGAACCTAAAATTAGAATATTAATTTCTTGCGGATTATTATTAAAGGCTACACTGCAAATTTGAGGTAATAATTCAGCCCCTTTTTCGCCAACCAATCGACCTATAAAAGTAAATAAAGGTTTTTTACTATCAAGATTAAACTGTTCGCAAAGCCATTTTTTGTTGGCCGCTTTCCCTTTTTTGAAATCTTTTAATCCATAATTTTTTTGCAACATGGGGTCAGTGGCAGCATTCCAAACTTCGGTATCAATACCATTTAAAATACCAACTGATTTGGGTCTTTCAAAGCGTAATAAATTTTCTAAACCATTCGCATTATTGCTTATTTCGTCTAAATAACTAGGAGAAACCGTTGTAATTTTCCATGCACATTTTATTGCTGATGCCAATGGATTTATGGTGCCATTCCATTCTAAAAAGCCCAATTTAGAACGATCAAAATCGGGAATATAATGCACTTTGTTAAACCCAAACCAACCTTGATATTGTCCATTGTGAATGGTTAAAACCGTTGGCGTGTGCTTTAAATGCTGATAATTATAAGAATATTGCACCATAAAAGGAATCAATCCAGTATGATGATCATGGCAGTGAATGACATCAGGGTATTGATTGGTTGCTGTGAGCCAATTGAGAAATGCAATTTGAAATGCCAAAAAGCGTTCAGTATCATCTTCATAGGAATAGACATTGGGTCTGTCAAACAATTCAGGAATGGCAATGCAATACAATTCAAAACCCAACTTGTTGGTCTTTTCTTTTAAAACAGTATAGGAAAACAGCAACTCACCAAGTTTTAATTTGCCACTATGCACCGATTCAAATTCATTTTCTTGAGTAAATTTATTGTCGTAACCTGGCACCACCACTTTGGCACTATGCCCCAGTTGATTTTGATATTTTGGAAGTGCACCTACAACATCAGCAAGTCCACCAACTTTGGCAACTGGATAACATTCAGCACTAATATGAAATAGCATCATTGTTTTAAAATATTTTAGTTTGAAACAACATCTCAAATTTAATTAATTAATTTAATTGAATAGCTAAAAAGTAGTTGTTTTTTGATAAAATTTAATCAGCAAAAAACTGCAAATACATCAAAACCAAGGCAGCGGCTGACATAATAATTAATGCCCCAAACCCAAGAATATTAGACGTTCTGCTATTGGTGTATTTGCCCATTATTTTTTTATTATTTGAAATATGAAGAATAATGGCAATTAAAACAGGAGCTGTTACTCCATAAAGTATGGCGGTATAAATTAAAGCTTTGATGGGAGAAATGCCAATATAATTAAGCGAAAGCCCCAATAATAAGGAGATTGCAATTACCACATAAAATGCTTTTGCTTCATGGAATTTTTTATCTAAACCTTGTTCCCAACCAAAAGTTTCTGTGATAATATAGGAAAGGGAACCGCTCAAAACAGGGATGGCTAATAGTCCCGTACCTATGACGCCGACGGCAAAAAGGAGGTAAGCTAAATTTCCTGCAAGAGGTTTCAGAGCCATAGCGGCTTGTTCTACGGTATCTATTTGATGAATGCCCCCATTAAATAGAACTGTTCCTGTGGTAAGAATAATAAAAAACATCACTACTCCAGAAAAAGACATGCCAAAATCGACATCTTCTTCCATATCATGAATTACTTTTTTGTTCACTATCAAGTGCTTTTTTTTGTGTTTCATTTCTTCTACTTCCATCGAGGTTTGCCAAAAGAAAAGATAAGGAGAAATGGTTGTACCCAATATTCCAACTAAAATGGCAACATATTCTTTATTAAAATGAAGTGTAGGAATAACCGTTGCTTTTAATACTGCCAACCAATCTTGATGGTACAAAAAAGGGACTATCAAGTAAACCAAAAGCACAATACAAAGGTATTTTAAAATAGCTGCTATTTTTTGGTAAGGTAAATATACTATCAAAATCAAAAGTAGTAAGGTAAAAAGAACGCTAAAATAAGTGGCTTCAATAGATGGAAAAAGCAAATTGCCCACAGCACCCATGCCCGCAATATCGGCGCCAATATTCATCACTATGGCAGGGAAACTAAAAACCAACATGAGATAGAGAATAGGCTTTGGATAGTTTTTTTTGAGTGTACCCGTAAGCCCTAGTGACGTTATTATGCCAATTCGGGCACACATTTGTTGTATTGCAGCCATTAAAGGAAATGCAATTATAGCGGTCCAAAGTGTAGAAAGACCGTAAGCTGCACCTGCTTGTGAATAGGTTGCTATACCTGATGGGTCATCGTCACTGGCTCCTGTAATCAGTCCAGGACCAAGAAGTTTCCAAAACCGAAGTAGTTTGCTTTGTTTTTTCTTTGTGCTTTCTATCATTTGCCAATTTATATTAGGTTTTCGATAAATTTACAAATAAAAATAATACAATCACTTAAAAGAGTACACAAACGAATATATTGTTTCTACTAACGAATTTTAAATCTTTTACTCACTAAGTAAGTTGTGTTATTCTTCTAAGTTTTCGTTGAAAGAAGAAGGTAATAATTTAGGTATAAATTTTATTAATATTGGCAATAGTAAACTTCCTCCAGGTAATAAAAAGATGGTTAATGAAGGAATGGATTTACAAATATCAAGTAATTGGATTTTTACTTTTTTCTTTTCT
>JBBALV010000039.1:0-18980 GCA_040402815.1 Flavobacterium sp. | reverse complement strand
GGAAAAATAGTATCGTCAGGATAAAACGTTTGCATTGGGTCACGTTTGGTGGTTTCACCACTTTGGTTTACTGGATACAATGATTTACCTCTTTCATATTCTTGCTCATAGATTTTACCGTCTCTAAAAACTGTAGAACGCATGTGTTTAGAAAGTGCATTTACTACAGAAACCCCTACTCCGTGAAGTCCGCCCGAAACTTTATAGGAATCTTTATCAAATTTTCCTCCTGCACCAATTTTAGTCATTACAACTTCTAGTGCTGAAACGCCTTCTTTTTTATGTAAATCAACCGGAATTCCTCGACCATTATCTTCAACCGTAACGGAACCATCTTCATTAATTGCTACTCCAATAGTGTCACAATGACCACCCATTGCTTCATCAATAGAGTTATCTACAACCTCATAAACCAAATGGTGCAAACCACGAACCCCTACATCTCCAATATACATGGATGGACGCATTCGCACGTGTTCCATTCCTTCTAATGCCTGAATACTATCTGCTGAATAATTGCTTTTATTAATTTCTTCGCTCATATTAATTGTAATTCTGAATGATTTTTAGTTTAACGGACAAATATAAACAAATGAGACTTAATTATGGCTTAAAGATGTTTATTTAGCAGTCAAGTTATTAACATTTTTTGTTAGTGAATTTTATGTTTTATAAAAATATAACTTTCCCCAATAGAAATACCTAATTACACTTTTCAACCCAAGAAAATAAAAACAAAAGTATTACTTACATTATTTAATACAATTTAATTTTTTAGTTTTAAATTACAACCATTTAATATTTTTTTATTTTAATAATGATTATATTACTTGAAATTTGCTTAATTAAATATAAAGAATGTCAAATAAAATTTGTCAATAAAATTAAGAAAAATTATGTGCGGAATTTTAGCAATTATTGGAAAAGGGAAAGAGGAAAAATTGGTAAAAAAACTCTCTAAACGCATGTCGCATCGGGGACCAGATGAAAGCGATATTCACATTACTGAAAAAGGGCACATCTTATGTCATGAAAGGTTATCGATTATTGATTTGCATTCAGGGAAGCAGCCTATTCAGGGATGTACTTCTGCTTGGATGATACATAATGGAGAAATTTACAATCATCAACTTTTAAGAGACGGAATATTAAAAGAGTATCCCTTTCGTACCAAATCCGATTCAGAAGTAATTGTACATTTATACGAAAAACTAGGTTACGATTTTTTACCTTTATTGGATGGTGATTTTGCTTTTGTTGTTATTGATGGAGATGATTTCATTGCTGGTCGTGATCCAATGGGAGTCAAACCGCTTTATTATGGATTAGATGAAAGAGGGCGCGTCTATTTTTCATCTGAAATGAAACCAATTGCCGATCAATGTAAAACATTTTCTACTTTTCCCCCAGGACATTATTACACACCAAAAACTGGTTTTGTAAAATACTACAATCCAATATATGAAGATTATACCACAGCCACAAATGAACTTGATTTAACATTATTAAGAGAATCGCTAACTGAAGCCACTAGAAAACGTTTGATGAGTGATGTGCCAATAGGGGTTTTACTTTCCGGAGGATTAGATTCCTCTTTAACGTCTTCAATAGCAGCTCGACTACTTCAAGAACAAGGAAAAGAATTGCATTCTTTTTCAATAGGATTGGATGCTAATGCTCCTGATGCCAAAGCCGCTCGAAAAGTTGCCGATTTTTTAGGAACCAAACATCATGAAATTCACTTTACTATTGAACAAGGAATCGAAATTTTGGATCAATTAATATGGCATTTAGAAACTTACGATGTAACTTCAATTAGAGCTAGCACACCCATGTATTTTTTATCCAAAGCAATTACCGAAAAAGGAATAAAAGTAGTATTATCTGGCGAAGGAGCTGATGAAATTTTTGGTGGCTATTTATATTTTAGGAATGCACCCTCAACCGAAGATTTTCAGAAAGAAACTATCGAGCGCGTTCAAAAATTATTCACTGCCGATTTATTACGAGCCGATAAATCAACAATGGCTCACGGTCTAGAAGCTAGAGTGCCATTTTTAGACAAAACTTTTTTGGATGTTGCCATGCAAATTAAAGCCGAGGAAAAACAACCTAAAACCTACGATGGTAAAGAAAAATATATACTAAGAAAAGCCTTTGACACTCCTGAAAACCCTTATTTACCTGAAGAAGTGTTATGGCGACAAAAAGAACAATTCTCGGACGGAGTGGGCTACAATTGGATTGATACCTTGATAGAATATTGTGCTTCAAAAGTAACAGATGAACAACTCGAACATGCTGAAGATTTGTTTCCATACAATACACCAACTACAAAAGAAGCCTATTTTTATAGAAGTATTTTTCACAAATATTATCCCCAAAAAAGTGCTGCACAAACGGTAAGAAAATGGATTCCTAAATGGCAAGAAAATCAAGATCCAAGCGGAAGAGCTAATGCAGCACATATTCAAGCGGATGTCGAAATTGCTGTTGTTTAATATTCTAAAATTAAAAAAAAACTTCTAACGCTCTTTTAACACAAGACAGTTAGAAGTTTTTTCAATTTAGATTTATTATTTTTTTATTCCGAATTACGATTTCAACTAAGTTATTATTTAAAATAGGAAAATCCTCAAAAATTAAAACAAATCCAATACAAAACAATCCTGAAAAAATGTTAACAAAATAGATTTTCAGAAACGATAAAAAATTGTATTTTTACAGCTCAAAATTTAGAAAAAATAAATGGGCAAAATCATTGCGATTGCGAATCAAAAAGGTGGTGTTGGAAAGACTACAACTTCTGTAAATCTTGCGGCATCATTGGGGGTTTTAGAAAAAAAAGTATTGTTAATAGATGCAGATCCACAGGCCAATGCAAGTTCTGGTTTAGGCATAGACATTGACACAATTGAAATCGGAACCTATCAAATTTTAGAACATAGCAACACTCCAGAGGAAGCAATTCTAAAATGTACAGCACCCAATGTAGATATTATTCCGGCTCATATCGACCTTGTAGCAATAGAAATTGAACTTGTAGATAAAGATAATAGAGAATACATGCTTAAAAAAGCATTAGAAAGTGTGAAAGACAAATACGATTATATTCTGATTGATTGTGCTCCATCGCTAGGCTTGTTAACCTTAAATGCTTTAACAGCTGCGGATTCCGTTTTAATTCCGATTCAATGTGAATATTTTGCCTTAGAAGGATTAGGGAAATTATTGAATACGATTAAAAGCGTTCAAAAAATACACAATCCAGATTTAGATATTGAGGGATTACTATTAACCATGTTTGATGCCCGTTTACGACTTTCTAACCAAGTAGTTGAAGAAGTTCAAAAGCATTTTAGCGATATGGTTTTTAAAACAATAATACAACGAAATGTAAAACTAGGAGAAGCTCCAAGTTTTGGCGAAAGCATCATCAACTACGATGCAACAAGCAAAGGCGCCACAAACTACTTGCATTTGGCGCAAGAAATTATTAAAAAAAATAGTTAATTGTATGGCACAAGCTATAAAAAAACAAGTACTAGGTAGAGGATTATCGGCCTTGTTGAAAGACCCCAATAACGATATCAAATCAGTAGAAGATAAAAATGCGGACAAAGTAGTTGGCAATATTATAGAACTTGAAATTGATGCTATCGAAATCAATCCTTTTCAACCTAGAAGTAATTTCAACGAAGACACGCTTCAAGAATTAGCTACTTCAATTCTTGAATTAGGCGTTATTCAACCCATCACGGTTAGAAAATTAGATTTTAATAAGTACCAATTAATTTCAGGAGAACGCAGATTAAGAGCTTCTAAACTTGCTGGATTAACCGTCGTTCCTGCTTATATTCGAATTGCAAACGACAACGAATCGTTGATTATGGCATTGGTTGAAAATATCCAACGCCACGACTTAGACCCCATTGAAATTGCACTTTCTTACCAACGATTGATAGACGAAATTCAATTGACTCAAGAACAAATGAGTGAACGTGTGGGAAAAAAACGTTCTACGATTGCCAATTATTTACGTCTTTTAAAATTAGATCCCATTATCCAAACGGGAATCCGTGATGGTTTTATTAGTATGGGACATGGTCGAGCAATGATTAATATTGAAGACCAAGACGTTCAAAGTGCTATATACCAAAAAATTGTGAGTCAAAATTTATCCGTTCGTGAAACAGAAAATCTAGTAAAAAACCATCAAGAAAGTCTAAAACCTAAAACCGTTTCCAAAACAAAAACAAATACTTTTTCCATAGCAGATGAAGAAAGAAAATCATTTGCCAACTATTTTGGAACGAAAGTAGAAGTGAAAGTGGCCGGCAATGGAAAAGGGAAAATCACAATTCCGTTTCATTCTGAAGAAGATTTCAATCGAATAATAAAACTAATAAAAGTTTAGTGCATCGCTTTGTATCCATATATTTATTGGTTTTCCTTATGGGGACTTCTACCCTATTTGCACAACAAAAAAATCCAAAAGAGCTAATTGCCATTGATACCATTAAAATCAAAAAAAGCGTAATGAATCCCCTTGCTCCAGCAAAAGCTGCTTTCTATTCGGCTATTGTTCCTGGTTTAGGTCAAGCCTACAATAAGCATTATTGGAAAATTCCATTGGTTTATGCTGCGATCGGTACAGGTATTTATTTTTATGCGGATAACAATGCTAAATATCATCAATTTCGTGACGCTTACAAAAGAAGATTGGAAGGCTTTACTGATGATGAATTTCACAACCAATACAGTGATGCAACACTTGTTAATGCTCAAAAAACATTTCAAAGAAACCGAGATTTATCAGTATTAATAACCGTTGCTATGTATGTTTTGAATATCATTGATGCCAATGTCGATGCGCATTTACAACAATTTAATGTAAATGATGATTTGACTTTCAAACCCGAAATATACCCTAATGCTATTGATTATAAACCCAATGTAGGATTGAGTTTAAATTATAGATTTTAAAACAATCATCAATGAAAATTGCACTTTTAGGATACGGGAAAATGGGAAAAGTTATTGAAAAAATAGCTTTAGAACGAGGGCATGAAATTGTACTTAAAAAATCGAGTGCCGATTCTTTTTCTAATCTCAATACTGCTGATGTGGCCATCGATTTTAGCACACCCGATACTGCTATTTGTAACATTTCTGAATGTTTGCACACTAATATCCCAATTGTATCAGGCACTACGGGTTGGTTAGCACAATATGACGAAATGGTGAAGCTTTGCGAAGAAAAAAATGGCGCATTTATTTATGGTTCTAATTTTAGTTTGGGCGTCAATTTATTTTTTGAATTGAATAATTATGTGGCCAAAATGATGTCGAATTTCAATCAATACCAAGTAAGTATGGAAGAAATTCATCACACTCAAAAATTGGATGCCCCTAGTGGAACCGCAATTTCATTGGCAAACGGAATCATTGAGAACAGCGCTTATGATAATTGGACCCTTGATAGTCCGAACGCAAATCAAATTGCAATTGATGCCAAAAGAATAGAAAACGTACCGGGAACACACAGCGTTTTTTACACGTCAACTGTAGATACAATTGAAATTAAGCACACGGCGCACAATCGTGACGGATTTGCCCTGGGGGCTGTAATCGCTGCCGAATGGTTGGTAGGTAAAAAAGGCGTTTTTACAATGAAAAATGTTCTGGGTTTGTAGCCCAAATTTGGCAGAATAAAAAAATAAAAATTATTAATTCATTTCATGTATAAAGTTTCCAGCTATAAAAATTGTAAGCAGAAACGAGTAACGAGAAACTTTTAAAACAAAAAAATTATGACACTGATACAATGGTTTATTTTATTTCTTGTAGTTCAATTAATTCATTTTGCAGGAACTTGGAAATTATATAAAAAAGCGGGAAGACAACCTTGGGAAGCAGCCATTCCGGTTTACAATGCAATCGTTTTAATGAAAATCATTAACCGCTCCAGTTGGTGGACTATTTTATTGTTTTTACCCGTAATCAATCTGATTATGTTTCCAGTAATTTGGGTAGAAACGTTGCGTAGTTTTGGAAAAAATTCAAATCAGGATACGCTACTAGCTCTAGTTACATTAGGACTTTATATCTATTATGTAAATTATACCCAAGACGTAACATATATAGAAAACAGAAGCTTGGTTTCTACTACCAAAACTGGTGACACCATCAGCTCATTACTTTTTGCAGTAGTTGTAGCTACACTTGTCCACACTTATATTATGCAACCTTTCACCATTCCATCGGCTTCTTTAGAACGTTCGTTGTTGATTGGTGACTTTTTATTTGTAAGCAAATACAACTATGGTGCGCGCGTGCCAATGACGACCATTGCATTGCCAATGATTCATGATTCGATTCCAAAAACAAAGAGCACCTCGTATCTAAATTTTCCGCAATTGCCTTATTTTAGACTCCCTGGTTTTGAAAAAATTGAGAAGAATGACATCGTGGTTTTCAATTGGCCCTGTGATACCGTGTATCGCTTTTTTGACACTTCTGGCAGAAAAGGGGTGATAAAACCGATTGATAAAAAATCAAATTATGTAAAAAGATGTCAAGGTACTCCTGGAGATCATTTACAAATCATAAATGGCATTGTCCACATTAATGGTAAAGAGTTAATGTTACCGGAAAGAGCTAAAGCACAATTTATACACACCGTTTATGCTGCCAAAGAAGGGGTTTCGAGTATCGTTTTAGCTGAAACTGGTTCTACAGATTATACGCATTCCTACATAATTAAACCAACACGTGAAGATCAAATAAATGCTTTGCAACCTTATGTAATGAACGCTTCGCCAAATGCTGATAAATCGTATACTGTTCTTACTGGATACAAAGGAATTCCAGCCAAAGTAATAACAAACACAGGTTTGTATGCGCAAGAAATTTATCCGTCAAAATCGGATGTAAATCTAACCTTAAAAGATGCTGAAGCTTTACGTAAAAGAATAGGTATCGATTCTGTTGTTCGAATGATTGAACCTGTTGACAGAAGAATATTTCCGCATGATGGCAAATGGTCTGCTGATAATTTTGGGCCAATTTTAATTCCACAAGAAGGTAAAACAGTACAATTGAATACAGATAACTTACCACTCTACAAAAGGATTATTGCAACCTATGAAAAGAATGATTTGAAATTGAACGGCTCAGAGATTAGAATAAATGGTCAAGTGACAAATTCTTATACCTTTAAACAAAATTATTATTGGATGATGGGAGACAATCGGCACCGTTCAGAAGACAGCCGTTATTGGGGTTTTGTACCCGAGGATCACATTGTTGGAAAACCCGTTTTTATTTGGATGAGTATTGACGGCATCAATGACGGTTTAAAAAATTGGAAAATTCGTTGGAACCGATTGTTTACTACTGTAAGTGGCGAAGGAGAACCGTATTCTTATTTCAAGTTTTTCTTAATGGGATTAGCGGCTTATTTTGGAATTTCCTTTTTTATGAACAGAAGAAGTAAAGCTTAGTTTCAAGTTTTAAGTTTCAAGTAAAAAACATGAACCTGCTCCTCCATCCCTCCTATTTTCCGTCTATTAGTCAGTTTGCCGCTATGGCGCAAGCTGATAAAATTACATTTGAAATGGAAGATAATTTCCAGAAACAAACCAACCGTAACCGTATGTACATTTATAGTCCAAACGGGATTCAGTTGTTGAACATCCCGATAAAACACAGTCGAGAAACACATCAAAAAACCAAAGACGTTCGCCTGGAAAGCGCTTTCGATTGGCAGAAGCAACACTTTAAATCATTAGAAGCGGCCTATAGAAGTTCTCCTTTTTTCGAGTTTTTTGAAGATGCTATTCTACCTATTTTTGAAAAAAAACATACTTTTTTGATGGATTTGAATTTACAAACGATTGAAATTGTTGCCCAATGTTTGCGAATGGAACGCTCCTATCAAAAAACGGAGGAATACTTTCATGATGCAACTTTTTTTGACGACCAGCGCTCCTTAATTAATGGCAAAAAAGACACAACCTCAATTACTCCCTATACCCAAGTTTTTGAAGAAAAACAAGGTTTTATACCTAATTTAAGCATTTTGGATTTATTGTTCAATGAAGGGCGCTTTGCGCTCGACTATTTGAAGAAGCAAAAGTTGTAACTATTGATGTCAAATAGATAAAGGCAACTATTTTTCGGCTTCACTTCTTCTTTAACTAGTATATGACTTCTACATCTACCAGCTCCAAATCTTTATTAAATGTTCTTCTTAATTGAATCAATACTATTTATCAAATAAATACTAAAACCGCTTTACATACTCTTGCACTGTTACTCCCGTTATGTTTTTAAAAGCAATAATAAAAGTATTGTAGGATGAAAAACCCACCTTTACAGCAAGAGATTCCACTTTATGATTTTTAAGGTAGCCGCTCTCCAACAATTTAATGGCATCATGAATACGAACAATCTTTTTAAAATCTGGAAAGCTCTCGTTGCAATGAAATTTTAAAATAAAATGAATATGGCTAAGAGGTATATTTAAGGCAACAGCAATATCCTCTAAAGTCAAATCGGGATTTCGAAAAGCATCCGTATGAAAAGAAAATTCCTCAATTTGATGAACATACTTCATCAGCATGGCTTCCATTTTAATTTGCAATTTTACATCTTTTTTGCTTGTTATGGACTGCAGCCTACCTTCCACATTCCACACACTACTGAGCACTAACTTTTCAGTAGCAGCATCAATACTTTTGTTTAAAAAGTTATACCCATAAAGAATTTCAGGAGTAAGGATTATTTTTACAAAAACCCCAATCCAGACCAATGCTGGAACCCAAACGTATTGGTTACTGAAAGTAATCGTTTTATTTATGATAATACCTGTAATAGCACGAATTAGTACGAGTAAAATAAATGAAACGTACAAAAAGATACTCCAATTTTTCATCAAATCGTTTTGCTTCTGAATGGCTTTAATTACTGTTTTCCGATGCCACATATGCTTATAGAGTAGCACAAATCCAGTAATCGCATAAATGATATAAAACAAAACAACCGTAATGTAGAATAGTTTTTTAATCTGATTCGATAAGTCCGTATTTACACAAACTGCCGTGACAAATAAGCTACCCAGCAAAAAAGGAACCAAAAAATGCAACAAATTAGACAACACAAACTTGCTTTCGTATATAATATTGGTAAAATAAAGATAAAAACAGGGCATCAGCATGATAATGCTAATATCGAGCATCGTTGCTATTTTTAAAATATCTGTTTCTGGATATACTTGTGCTAGACCATAGACCAAAAATCGAATACTATTTATTGCGGTAATAATAATTAGGTATTTATTAATCAGCGAATATTGCTGATATTTATTTTTTCCTAAGATTAGTGCTGTACACAAAAATCCAAGTACAGCGGTAATAAATAATATAAAGTTACTTAACATTAACCTGTTTTTTTTAAAGAGTAATAAAGAGCAATGTCTCGATTGTATCATAAAATCGTGTTCCAAATTTACTACAATAAACACAAACCTTTGGCATAAATAACTCTCAAATAACGGAAATCGTATATCAAAATAGTGGAAAAAAGTTAAAATAAAAGCCTAAAAAGGTCTTTTTTTGGATTTCATGTGAAGCACAATTCTCCCAAGACCAGCAACTTTTGTAGAGTTAAAAGTGAGTTGATAATACACACATTCATTTTATGAGTTTAACTCAATTTATAAACACAGGACAAACTTATAAAACACACGAAACGAAAAACATTCTCCAAAAAAGCGGGAATCGTATCCGAAAACACTGGAATTATAAGGATACTGTTGTGTCCATGAATTCGATTATTTTTATTTGCATCCAAATTAATTAAACTAAATAAAATGATTACAATGAAACAATGCGCTAAACCATCCTTTTGGGATACAAAAAATGTAACAAGACTGATAGCGGTCTTTCTAATGTTCTTTGCATTCAAGGCAGAGGCACAAAACAATGCCTTAAATTTTAATGGTTACAATGACAATAATCCTAGTGGGGTTCAAAACAAAGTTGTATGTGGAAATTCAATAGGTAATTTTGGCACGTCTAACTTTACCATTGAGTTTAATGTCAAAACTACATCTACGGATGGTAATGCAGAGTGGTTAGTAACAAAAAGAAGCGTCTGTGGACATGCAAGCTTCTTCAATATAGGTATAACCAATGGCATTGTCTATCTTGAGATTGACCAAGATACAAATGGAACAAATCATAATGATTTAATTTCAAACACAGCTGTAAATGATGGAACATGGCATCATGTCGCTCTTGTGCGTTCTGGTACAAGTCTTACTTTTTACATAGATGGAGTTGCGTCAGGATCTAAAACTAACTCTTTTATTACTAATGTCAATAATGCTGATAATTTAACATTAGGAGGATTTGGTTCAACTTGCAGCACAAATCAAAATTTTGTTGGTTCACTTGACGAATTACGAATTTGGAATGTAGCACGAACACAATCTCAAATACAAGCTACAAAGAATACTGAATTAGTTGGAAACGAAACAGGATTAATTACTTACTATAATTTTAACCAAGGAACTGCTAATGGAAATAATACGAATAGCACGACTTTGTTAGATAAAACAGCTAATGCTAATAATGGGACATTAAATAATTTTAATCGTACAGGAACTGCTTCCAATTGGGTAAATGGGAATTCGGCAGTTGCAGCAGCAAGTACTATTAACAATGCCTTACATTTTAATGGCTACAATAATACCAACCCTAATGGGTTTCAAAACAAGGTCACTTGTGGCAATTCAATTGGTAATTTTGGAACTTCTAATTTTACCATTGAGTTTTATATCAAAACAACAGCTTCCGATAGTAACGCAGAGTGGTTAGTAACAAAAAGAAGTGTATGTGGTCATGCTAGCTTCTTTAATGTAGGAATAACTAATGGCATTGTCTATCTTGAGATTGACCAAGATACTAATGGAACAAATCATAACGATTTAGTTTCCAGCACAGCTGTAAATGATGGAACATGGCATCATGTCGCTTTTGTACGTTCTGGCACAAGTCTTACTTTCTACATCGATGGTGTAGCTTCAGGATCTAAAACTGACTCTTTTATTACTAATGTCAATAATGCTGATAATTTAACAATAGGAGGGTTTGGTTCAACTTGCAGCACCAATCAAAATTTTGTTGGTTCACTTGACGAATTGCGAATTTGGAATGTAGCACGAACACAATCGCAAATTCAGGACAATATGATTAATGAATTGACTGGTACTGAAACAGGATTAATTACCTATTATAATTTTAACCAAGGAAGCGCTAATGCAAGTAATACTGGTGTAACCACCTTAAATGACTTAACCAGTAACCAAAATAATGGTACTTTAAGTAACTTTGCTTTATCAGGTACTACATCAAATTGGGTATCTGTCATTAAGACTACTGTAGCAGGAATCGTTTCCGCAAACCAAACCATTACTTCGCTAACAGGTACTGGAGTAACTACCGTTAGTGGTGATAAAAGTTTGAATAACGGAGATTGGATTCCCGTAAGTCCATCTATGTCATGGGGACCTATGCCTTGGGAACAAATGCCTGGATACAATGAAGCACAATCTTTTAAAGCATCTACTAGCGCATCATGGACTGGATTAAAAATTAATGTGAAAAATGTCAATCAACCAGGAGATTTTACACTGCAGATATTTAGTGGTGATGGAGTGTACGGAAATACTATACTGTCTCAAACGGTTAGTATTTATAACAATGGTTTTAATAATTTTACATTTTCAAGTCCAATTGCAATAACTGCAGGTCAATTCTATACTTTTCAATTATCATCAAATGGGAATGCCGATGTTAGCATAGATGGATCTGGTTCATCATTGCCCTTTGGTACTTTTTATCAAAATGGATATGGTAACGGAGGTGCTTTATACTTTGAAAATACGTATCAAATCAACAATGCAAACTGGAATAACTTAACCTTAACGGGTAACAATGGTGATGTGTTGTACTGGCAAAGATCTGCAGATGCAAGCTTTAGTAATCCAATTACTATAGCCAGTACAAGTACTACGTTGTATTCTAGTTCAATTGGTAACCTTTCTGCTACTACTTACTTCAGAGCAATAGTAAAGTATGGCGGTGATGCCGCAGCTAATACCAATACTGTTAAGATTACGGTTTCAATAAATACAAGTAATACTTCTCAAATTACAGCTAACCAATGTGGGGTTACATTAGCCACTCTAGATGCTAATATTAATGCAGATTATGTTCCTAATTATCAAGCCTATCGTTTTGAAGTTAGCAATGGTGGGTCTGTAAATACAGTAGATGTAAACAAATACAATTTCAGTTTAACGCAAATTCCTGGTATAACTTATGGAACGACATACATGGTTCGTGTGGCGGTTAAAATGGGTGGTGTTTGGGGTGCTTATGGAGCAGCTTGTACAATTACAACCCCTGTTTTAAGTAGTAATTCAATACCAAAAACAGCGATTACTGCTAGCTTTTGTGGAGCAACATTAACGGCATTAGATACAAAAATAGGAGCTACTCCAATTAGTATGGCAACAGGCTACCGCTTTGAAATCACAGCTGCTGGTGTAACTACCGTTTATAATGCTACAACATACAACTTTAGATTATCAGATGTAGGGGTAGCCGCTTATGGAACATCTTATGCTATTCGTGTAGCGGCTTTAGTTAATGGTGTTTACGGAAACTATGGGACTTCATGTAGTATATCTACTCCAACGCTTTCTACCAGTACTATTCCAACAACTTCGGTTATTCCGAGCTACTGTGGAACTACTTTAGCGACTTTAGATACTAAGATTGGAGCTATTCCAGTTACGGCAGCTTCAGGGTACCGTTTTGAAATCACAACTGCTGGTGGAACTACTGTTTATGATTCTTCTCTTTATAACTTTAGATTAGCAGATACAGGAGTTGCCGCTTATGGAACAACTTATGCGATCCGTGTAGCAGTTAAAATAAATGGTGTTTGGGGTGCTTATGGAGCAGCTTGTACAGTTACAACACCAGTTTTGAATAGTAATTCTATTCCTCTTACTAAACTGTTACCAGCATTTTGTGGCGCTACTTTAGCTGCTTTAGATACCAAAATTGGCGCTGTTATTGTTGCTGGAGCAACAAAAGGTCGCTTTGAAGTAACTATAGCCGGTGGTTCGCCTGTGGTTTATGAAGTAGCGGCTTACAACTTTAAACTGTCACAAACCGGAGTTCCTGTATTGTATAATACAAATTATGCTATTCGTGTAGCGGCTTATGTAAATGGCGTTTGGGGTAATTATGGTATTTCTTGTACCGTAACAACACCTGCGGCAACAGCGCCAGCACGATTGAAAGCAAAATCTTTTGAAGTTGCAGCGTATCCAAATCCATTTGATACGGCTTTCAACTTGAACTTGGAAACGCCAAGCAAAGAAGAAGTAACTATCGCGGTCTATGACATGATGGGTAAATTGGTAGAAACACACCAAGTCAACCCAATGGAAGTGGCAAACTTAGCAATAGGTACTAACTTCGCAGCGGGTATGTACAATGTAATTGTTTCTCAAGCTAACGAAATGCAAGCGCTTCGATTGATAAGAAAGTAGGTTGGTTAGGTTGTAGGTAGTAGGTTCTTGTAATCAACAATCTAAAATCTAAAATCAGCAATCTAAAATCAAAACCCTCTTCAGTTCCTTACGGAATTGGCGGGGGTTTTTTTATTTCGTGTCCATATTAAAGTGGCTTTTTAATAAATTTTAATTCTTGTAGCATGGCTTTGAACTTTTTGCCGGGTCTGAATGTCATGGAAGCACTTTTTACATTTTTTGGAGCAACTGCCTCTGGAGTTGCACTAGCAGTTCCTTTAACACTAATTTGAAATGCGCCTAAATGACCAAGCCTTACAATTTTACCTTCTGCTAATTCTTTGGAAACAGTTGCAACCAAACTGATAATAACCGCATAACAGTCCGCTTGAGTTAAGGACGAAGCATAAGCAATTTGTTCTGAGAGCTGCTCTAAATCTATTTCTCCTGATTTAGTGACTTTAGGGTAATAAAGCATTGGAGCGCTGGGATTTGTTGGATTTGTTTTTCCTATTGCAGTGATTGTAATAGCCATAGTATTTATAATTCAAGAGGTTGTTTTTAAATGTTCAATACAAATATACAAATTCATACTGACCAATTTAAAAATTTACCGCGGTAAATTAAACAAACTACCACGGTAAATTAACAACTTTACCGCGGTGAATTTACCAACTTACCGTGGTAAAATAAAAAAATCCTCGTTATTAAGCAAAAATATGAATCTGATGAGTAAGAAAAATTCTACTATGCTATTGATTAAAGCAACAGTAGTAAAAAACAAAAAACATTTAATTTTAAAAACCCGCTATATTAAAGCAAAAATCATTAGTTGAATTCAAATTGCAATTTGAAATTATACCTACTTTTAAAATGTTTTGAACAGCAAGTACTAAAAGACTTTTTAAACCCGCTGGGTGTATTAGTTTATAGTGTATTCTTGGGGAGAAACTCCTGTAATGGATTTGAAACTTTTAAAGAAAGGACTATAGGAGGAAAATCCTAAATGGTTTGCCAATGCTTCTAAAGTATTGGTTTTTAAAAATCCTTCATTTATCAATACTACTGCCTTTTGAATGCGAATTATTTTCTTAAAATCAGAAAAACTTACAGAAGAATGGTATTTAAAAAGGTAAGTAAAATGACTTTTGGGAAAGTTAAGATTATTAGCTAAATCGATTATTTTAAAATTTTCATTAAAAAACAAGTCGGTGTTTAAAGCAACATGTTCAATAGCTAAGATATAATTTTGAAGGCTTCCCTCTATTTTATCTTTTAACACCGTGTCTTGAATATTTATAATCTGTTTACTGTTTTTGGTCCAAATATGATTAAAAACAATTGTGTTCTTGTTATATGCATCTATTTTATCTTGAAAAATAGCATATCCATATAAAAACTCAGGTGAAATGAGAATTTTGATGCAAACGAATATCCAAATTACTGCACCAATCCAAAAATAATAATTCTGATTAACATACCAAAAATCTCTTTCGTTCATTAGCATGCAGATATAAAAACGAATCAACATTATACTAAATGTATAGAATAATAGTTGCGTCCATTTTTTAATAATTATGTTTTGCTGATTAATAACGAGTATTTCACTGCTTCGTTTCCAAATGGTGTCTCTTAACAATTTGAAAGACGCAATAGCATAAACTGCATTAAGGATTATTGTTATTACAGTCACTACTTTCCGTACAATCAAAATCTCATCCTTGGTTTCAAAATTATAGCTAAAAATCAATAATAAAAGTACGGATGAAATTAATAAATGAAAAAAATCTTTAATTAGTAGATAATTTGAATTTTTATTTAATCGTTTAAAATACAAATACATCAACGGCCAAAAGAACATAAAGAAAATAAAATCTGCTTGTTTTTGGAATTCTATGGACGGCAATATTTCGTACAAACCATGAACAAGAAATCGGAAAGAACCGAGAATAAAAGCTATAATCAAGTAAAAATTGGTGTGCTTTTTTGAATTATGACGAAATCTAATTAATAGTATAGTAGTGAATCCAAGAAAAGCAGCGATTAAAAAAATTGTTTTTTCAAGCATAAACGTTCTAATAAAAATTACGTTCACAAAAATAGATATTTTTTTATTGTTAAAGTATATAATTAGTCAAAAAATAAAACGTGCTGTCATATTATTGAAATTGAATATTAAAAAACCTACTTAAGTACTATTTTAATCAATTAAACGATAAAAAACAACAGATTAACTGTTTTATTGCTTTTTAGGAGTTGAGGATTTGTTTAAATACCAAAATATATTTGTCATAAGATTAAAAATCATTGTTAAAGTATTAAAAATCAATGCTAAAGTACTAGAATTGAGGTATTACCTTTTTTTGTATGTATTTCAATTGTAAATTTGCCAACTCAAAAATACGTATCCAAATCAATTTTTTTGTTACAATGAAAAATTCCTACTTAAAACTTTTTAGCACTATCGCACTCTTTTGTTCGATGACTGTTTTTGCTCAAAACCCAATTACTAGAGTTCAATCAAAAACAGGAAACTCAGGGTCTGGTAATGCAACATCATTTGCCGTTACGATGACTTCGACACCCGTTAACGGAAATACACTTGTGGCTATAATCGGTACTAACAGAAATGTTTCAGGAACAGTAACAAGTATTACACAAACTGGTGCTACATGGACTAGAGCCACACAGGCAACTAACACAAACGATAATACTACTGAAATTTGGTATGCACCCAATGTATCAAGTGCAGGATCCACAATAACTATTAATCAAGCATCGTGTAGAGCTGCTGCGGTAGTAGTTGAATATAATAATATTGCATTGATTAGCCCAGTAGATCAAACGGCAAGTACTACAGGAAATTCAGCAACGGCTATAACAGGAACTACACCTGCTACTTATGGTGCTAACGAATTGTTAATTGGGGGTATTGCGCTGGAAAGAAGTGATTACTCACTTGGAACAGCAACAAACAGTTTTACAACTGTTGCTAATTCAACTTCAACAAACGGTACCCCAACTAATAACGCCGAAGTTTATGCATTAGAGAAATTGGTTACTACCATAGGAACTGCTTCTTCAGGAGGTACAATAAGTACAAGTTCGCAATGGTCAGGAGCAATAGCCACTTTCAAAGCAAAAGACAACCAAGTAAGTGCAGCCTCAAGTTCGCCTACATTATGTGTGAATACCGTTTTAACAAACATCACACATACTACTACTGTTGCGACAGGTATTGGAACACCAACAAGTTTACCATCAGGGGTTACTGCATCATGGTCATCTAATATCATAACCATCAGCGGAACTCCAACAGTTGCAGGAACTTTCAACTACAGCATTCCTTTAACGGGAGGTTCAGGTAGTGTCAATGCTACTGGAACAATAACAGTCAGTCCATTATCCGTTGGAGGAACCGTCGCAGGTAGTGCCACAGTTTGTTACGGTACTAATGCAACGTTATTAACCTTAAGTGGTCATACTGGCGCTATTACCCGCTGGGAATCTTCATTAGACAATTTTGCGACAGCAGGAACAAGTATTGCTAACACTACATCAACATTAACAGCTACTAATTTAACTGCCACCACCTACTACAGAGCTGTTTTGACAAGTGGTGCATGTAGTTCAGTAAATAGTACTACAGCTATTGTAACGTTGAATCCAGTTGTAACAATTACACTTGGAACTAATCCAACAATAGCACAAGGAACAACAAGTGCAAATTTACCATTTACCGCCAATAATGCAGCCCAAGTTTATGTAACTTTCAATGCAGCTGCTGTGGCTGCAGGGTTTACCGGATCGCAATCCGCTGGTCTTAGTGGAACTTCTGGAAATATTAGTTTGCAAGTTCCTTATTGTCCTACTGCCGGAGCAGGAACTTATAGCGGAAGTTTGTATGTGGGTACATTTGGCCCTAATTGTTCAAGTACAACCTATCCTTTTTCTGTCATAATTACATCAGCTTCTGCTCCGACAGGAACAGCTTCGCAAGTTTTTTGTACTGGAGCTACTGTAGCAAACTTAAGCGCAACAGGTTCAGGGATTCAGTGGTATGGAGCTTCAACAGGTGGTTCTCCATTAGCTACGACAACGGCCTTGGTAAATGGAAATCATTATTATGCCTCTCAAAATACAGCAGGATGTGAAAGTACTGCGCGATTAGACGTCACTGCGACGGTGAATACTAATACAGCAGGTGTAGCGTCAAGTACACCAACTTTGTGTATCAGTACTGCATTAACAGCAATAACACACGCTACTACTGGAGCAACAGGCATCGGAACGGCTACTGGCCTTCCAACAGGAGTAACAGCTACTTGGGCTAGTAATACCATTACCATTAGTGGAACACCAACAGCATCAGGAACTTTCAGCTACAGCATACCATTAACGGGTGGTTGCGGGACTGTAAACGCTACTGGAACTATTACAGTTACTCCAGCCAATACAGCAGGTGTAGCTTCAAGTGCGCCAACTTTGTGTATCAGTACCGCATTAACAGCAATAACTCATACAACAACCGGAGCAACAGGTATCGGAACAGCTACTGGACTTCCAGCGGGAGTTACTGCAGCTTGGGCTACTAATACCATTACTATTAGTGGTACACCAACAGCGTCTGGAACTTTTAGTTATTCTATTCCTTTGACTGGTGGTTGTGGTTCAGTAAACGCTACTGGAACGATTACAGTTACACCAGCCAATACAGCAGGTGTAGCTTCAAGTACACCTACTTTGTGTATCAGTACTGCATTAACAGCAATAACACACGCTACTACTGGAGCAACAGGCATCGGAACGGCTACTGGACTTCCAGCGGGAGTTACTGCGGCTTGGGCAGCTAATACGATTACTATTAGTGGAACACCAACGGCTTCAGGAACTTTTAGTTACAGCATTCCATTAACAGGTGGTTGTGGTTCAGTAAACGCTACTGGAACAATTACGGTTACAACAAACAACACTGTTGGAGCGGCTTCATCTACTCCTACATTATGTATCAGTACTGCATTAACAGCAATAACTCATACGACTACCGGAGCAACTGGTGTCGGAACGGCTACTGGACTTCCAGCGGGAGTTACTGCGTCTTGGGCTACTAATACGATTACCATTAGTGGTACACCAACTGCTTCAGGAACTTTCAATTACAGCATTCCATTAACAGGGGGTTGTTCGACTGTAAACGCTACTGGAACTATTACGGTTACAGCAAACAAAACTGCAAGCGTAGCATCAAGTACGCCAACGTTGTGTATCAGTAACGCTTTAACGAATATAACACATACCACTACAGGTGCAACTGGTATCGGAACGGCTACTGGACTTCCATCTGGGGTTACTGCGGCTTGGGCGACTA
>JBBALV010000038.1:0-19194 GCA_040402815.1 Flavobacterium sp. | reverse complement strand
GGTAACTGTTCAAACAGGAAGTAGCTTGACAGTTGAAAATAATGCCAACTTATTGCAAGGTGGAACAGCAAACCTCAACAGCGGCGATATTACTGCAAAAAGAGTCAATTCTTCAATGAGAAGATTAGATTATACTTATTGGTCCTCTCCTACAACAAAAGCTGCCTATTCATTGAAAAATTTCTCGCCACAAACAATGTCATTAACATCAACACCAATAGGTGGTACAAGTCGCTTCTATACATTGAGTGAAAGTGCTAATGCTTTTGTTGCAGTAGATCCGTTGGCTACTTATTTTGATTCTTCAAATATTGCCAAAGGTTTCTCTATTAGGGCTCCTAACAATTTCCCTACTAACGGTACTACAGCGACTTTTAACGCAAATTTTGTTGGGGTTCCTAACAATGGAAACATTAATGTTCCTGTTACTTACTCTGGCACAGGGAAAGGAAATAACTTGATTGGTAATCCTTATCCGTCAGCGATTGATGCGTACGCATTCTTGAACTATTCTCCACAGGGATCATCCGCTAAACCAAATGCAGGAACAATATATTTCTGGACGCATACAACACAAACTACAGGTGGAAACAACTATTGTTCTTACAACTTATCAGGAGGGATAAAAGCAGCCGCTGTGACATCAAACGAACCAAGTGTTATTGCAACAGTAACGCCAAATGGGACAATTCAAGTTGGTCAAGGTTTCTTATTGCAAAAGGCAGCTGGTTCTACAGTAGTTTTCAATAACAGTATGCGTGTAGGTAATAACGATGGACAATTCTTTAGAACTGCAACAACTGAGAAACACAGAATTTGGTTGAACCTTGCTTTTGAAACTAATCCATTGAATCAAATGATGGTAGGTTATATTGAAGGTACAACTTTAGGATTCGATGATTCTTATGATGGTAAATTAATTTATAGTGGAAGCTCACTTTCGAGTGTAATAAATAGTGAAAACTATGTCATCCAAGCGCGTCCAACACCATTTGTTGATACAGATGAAGTGCCATTAAACTTCAAAGCAGATACGGCAGGAAGTTATACTATTTCTGTTGAGCAAGTGGACGGATTATTCGTAGGCGAACAAAATGTTTACTTGAGAGATAACTTGTTAAATGTTACACATGATATTAAAGCAAGTGCTTATACATTTACTTCTGATCAAGGAACGTTTAGCGATAGATTTGCTGTTGTCTACAACAATTCTACGCTGAACATTTCAATACCAACTTTTGATGCTAATTCTGTTGTCGTTTACAAAAGCGACAACAAAGTATTGAATATCAATGCTGGTAAAGTGGCTATAAAAAATGTTAAAATCTACGATGCGCGTGGAAGATTGGTTTATGAGAAATCAAATATCAATTCAACTACTGCTGCATTGAATGATTTAAATGTAGAACAAGAAGTTTTATTATTGAAAATTACTTCGGAGGACAACAATGTTGTTACGAAGAAAGTGGTTTATTAACTATTAGATATTTAAAAAAACGTCTCGAGAATAGGCTGCACACAAAATTTTAGACAAATTTATAATTAATTTTGATAATAATGAGCTCGATATTTTATCGGGCTCATTTTGTTTAATTTGATTTTAGAAGCCTTTAAGAAATTACTTTGACAAGAATCATGACTTACATATGGTGTTCGTTGACATGCAAATGTACTGACTGCTTTAAATGCAACTAATAAAGATAGCTAAAACAAAGTTCACTAAGGTTTTTGGATATTCCTACAAACCCAATCGAATCATGGAAAAATGAACCAAATAAATTTAAATTTGTACAATTTTACCCCTACATTAGTATCATATTGTGATAAAGTATCCATAAATTTGTACCTATTAAAATTCAATTAATTATTGGATGTGCATTCAGTGCGATTAACAAATAACAATTTAGTAAACTATGAAAAAATCACTACAAAACCACAAACTGTTAAATTATTCTATTATTTTATTACTTTTCATGAGCGCTTCCATGAAAAGCCAAACAGTGTTTCAAGAAACTTTTGGAACAGCAGCTTCTACAACCTATACTGGAGCAACTTCCTTACCGTTAGTATCTTACACCCAATCTGGAGGTGGTGTTGTATCAACTGCAGTAATAGGAACGGGAACTGATGCCTACCTAAATATGGTTACCAATGCTGTTGCTCCTGCAGTTGGTTCAAGGCCAACTTTTTGTGGTATTTTGCCAACAGGAACAGGATTGAATCCAGTGCTTACAAGTAACGCCAATGTGGTAACTTGGACTGTGAATATGAAAAGTAATAGATTAGGATCAAATGGTACAACAAATTATCCTGAAGGTAAAAATTTTATGGCTGTTGTTTTATGTGCATCAAATAATGGTATTCTTGGAAGCACTACAGCTACGGGATCTGACGGCTATGCACTAATGTATCAAAAAAATAGTACTTCTGGAGCGACGACAGCAAGTGTTAGCTTAATAAAATTCCATAATGGCATTGGAGATTCAACAACTGAATCTACATCAATTTCAAGATTAATTGAATCCCCATCTCTAACTACGATTCCAGCAACTGCAACTTTTGCTGCATTAAGCGTTAAAGTAGTTTACAATCCAAATTTTGATTCTTGGCAATTATATTACCGTGAAGATCCTGCAACAGCTGCGGACCCAATTGTTGATCCTACAACTGGTACTTTACTTCTTGCTGGAACTGTTACTGATGCTACTTATACTTCAACCGCAATGACTAATTTTGGTTTTATAGCAGGTTCTCAAACTAATAATGGTTATAAATTTCAATATGACAACTTTAAAATAGTACTTAGCACTCCACCACCTTATACTGCACCTGCAGTAGTTGAAAAAAGACAAGTTTTTAATAGCGCTTCAAACCCTACAGTTGCTAATTTAGTAGCGACAGGAGATAATATTAAATGGTATACAAGCGCAACTGGAGGGTCAGCCTTAGCGACCTCAACAGCATTAACGTATGCTGATTATTATGTAACTCAAACAGTTAATGGTACAGAAAGCGAAAGAGTTCTTTCTCAAGTATTTGTTGGTGATACAGCATTAAAAACACTGCCATTATATGAAGGTTTTGCGAATTATAATGTTGCAGACAAATTAATAGTAATGAACAATGGCGCTTCAACTTCCAACACTGCCAATGCAGGTACAGGTTTAGGTTCTTGGTCAATTATTCCATCTGCAAACATTACAGATGATGTAACAATTGTAGCTTCTCCAACATGGACCAATACAGTTCTTCCAGCTGCAACAGGAAATGCAATTACTTTTGTAGGGTCTGGAATCGATCCTGAATTAAAATTCACGAATACAACTAGTGGTAAGTTATATTCTTCTTTTGTTTTTAACGCAGTAGATGCTCCTGCATCAATTGTTGCTTCCACTACAACAGATCCAAACTATTCAACGCCAACGGGTTTTTATAGTTTTATGGCACAATCCCCATCAACGACTACTCCTGGTACTTTCAACAATGATTATACATCTGCAGTAATGTTTAGAAAAAATATCGCTACAAGTAAGTACAACTTAGGTTTATCAAAATCAAGTAATGTAAATGAATGTGTTTGGAGTAGTACTGAATATGACTTTAATACACAACATATCATTGTTATTAGTTATGAAAATATTGGAGATGCAGACCCTTTAAACCAGGTTGCTAAATTATGGATTGATCCTGCAACAAGCACTCAACCAGCAGTAACCACTTTATCTCAAAACCAACCTACAACTGCTGTATCAAGAGATCATATTGATAGAATTAAGATCGTACAGGCTTCTTCAACATCTACTCCAACAATGATTATTGACGAAATTAGAGTTGCAACCAATTGGGAACAAGCTTTATCGGTTACTTTAGGAACAACAGCTGTTACAACTTCTGAATTAAAAATGTATCCGAATCCAGTGACAAACGGAAAATTGTATATTATTTCTGCTGCTAATTTAGAAAAAGAGGTAGTAATTATCAATTCTTTAGGACAACAAGTACTTCAAACAAAAACGATTACTGAGGCGATAAATGTTTCTGCTTTAAACAAAGGAACGTATTTTGTAAAAATTACTGAAGCTGGAATCTTAACTACAAAAAAATTGATTATTCAGTAATTAATTGCTGAATTTATCTGAAAATGCGGTATTTTTTTTATAAAAGATACCGCATTTTTGTTTAGAAACGAAAGTCAAATAATCACCTTAACCTCTAATCAATGAAAAAATCACTGTTTTTTTCAATTTTAGTATTTTCTATTGCCTTATGCGTAAATGCACAGACGAAGGACACAATTATAAAAAAACCTATTACTTTTCCTAAAAATTATGTTGCACAACTTGATGTCGTGTATACAAAAGTTAAAGATTGGGAAGGTAAAACAGATTTGTATTTAGCACTCAGTGAACCGAAGCCTACTCCAGTTATTATAAATATTCATGGTGGTGGTTGGAAATCGGGATCCAAAGATACTCAAGGTGGTTTTAGTCCGTTTTTTAAAGCTGGTTTTGCTGTAGCCAATATGGAATATCGAATGAGTGACCAAGCAAAAGCACCTGCTGCAATTGAGGACACAAGATGTATGCTCGTTTATTTGATACAGAATGCTAAAAAATTGAATATTGATCCTAATAAAATCATTATCATGGGTGGAAGTGCAGGAGGTCATTTAGCGTTAATGGGAGGATTACTCGGTAATGATCATCGTTTTGATAGAAATTGCCTGGGAACTGAGAATATCAAGGTTGCAGCAATTATTGATAAATATGGGATTATGGATGTTTGGGATTGGACCTATGGTCCTGATCATAAAAGTTCTTCGCCAGCTTCATGGCTTGGTGATAATGTAAAAAACGAGGCTTTCATAAAATCAGTTTCTCCAATTACTTACGTAACTAAAAATAGCCCTCCAATTTTTATAGTGCATGGCGATGCAGATCCGAACGTACCATACAGACAATCGGTTGAACTATATAAAAAACTGCAAGAATTAGGAGTTAAATCTGAATTTTTTACTGTACCTGGCGGCTTGCACGGAAAGTTCGAAAAAGATAAAAATACTGAAATTAATGTTGCAATTCTAAAATTTATAGCCAATTTAGAACCTTTTAATTAAAATAGTATTTACATAAAAATTTAATAATTCAAATCCAATGAAAATTCCTTTTGCATTTTTAGTAACCGTATTGCCCTTTTTTTGTCAATCCCAAGTAGTTTTGAAAGCCGATGGGCCTGGAAATACCTATGAATTAATAAATAGTGTTTTAGCTCCTGGAAATGAGGCGGTAGAAAACCCAGAATGCATCCATGCTGCATTTGGAAGGCATATTGCTGAAGTTTGGGATGAAGATTTAAAAGAAAATGTTTTTGAATTTTATTCCCATGTCACTCCAGATAATGACCGTTGTGAAAAACTAGATCGCCAACGTGTTGAAATTAAAACCTACGAACCATCACCGGATAATCTGAAAGGAACTTTAGGAGAAACCGTTACTTACAAATGGAAATTCAAACTTCCAAAAGGTTTTCAACCATCAACAAATTTTACGCATTTGCATCAAATCAAAGCAGTTGGGGGCGCTCAAGATTTACCACTTTTTACCTTAACAGCTCGAAAAAGCAAAATCAATCAACTGATAGTAATTCATAATAATGAAACAACTGTTGCAAGTGCCAATCTTTCTGAATTTGAAGGTATTTGGGTTGAAATTACAGAAAAAATAAAAATTGGTGCCAACGGAACCTATTCCATTACGATTAAAAAAGTGAAAAATGGCGAAGAATTACTATCTTTTACTAGTAACGACTTGATGACAATTAGACCAGATAATGATTTCATCCGCCCAAAATGGGGAATTTACAGAAGTCTAAAAAACGCAGCCGATTTAAGAGATGAAGCGGTTCGATTTAATGCGTTTTCAATAGAAGAAAATTAAAAAAAATAACGGTAATAAAATGAAGTTTAAAAATACCTGTTACTATTTATCAATTCTGATTATATCAAGTACTTCAATTTTAGCTCAAAAAAACACAATAAAAGGTGTTGTTATTGATAATATAAATTCACAACCTATTGAATATGCGAGCGTTTCTTTAGTAAATCAAATAGATAATTCTTTAGTTTTAGATGTTGTAACAAATAAAAACGGAGATTTTGTTTTTCAAAATATAAAATCGGGTAATTACAAAATCAAAATTTACTTTATAGGCTATGAAATTCAGTATTTAGAAAGTATATTAGTTGAAAATAACCAAATCTTAAATTTAGATACTTTCAAATTACAACGAAGCAACCAAACATTAGAGGAGGTCATAATTAGAGGAACCAAATCAAATGCGTATAATAAAATTGATAAACAGCTATACAAGTCAGACCAATTTGCAACAGCAAAAGGAGGAACTGCTATTGACATTGTAAAAAATCTGCCAGCTGTTACAGTCAACGGACAAGGAGAAATTAGTTTACGCGGTTCCAACAGTTTCATGGTTTTAATAAATGGAAAACCTGTTTTAACTGATGCACAAACGGTGTTGAGTCAATTGCCAGCTAATTCTATTGAAAATATTGAATTGATTACCGTTCCTTCTTCAAAATATGACCCAGATGGCAAGGGAGGAATTATAAATATTGTTACTAAAAAAGGAACGACCGATGGAATGGCTTTTTCAACAAATCTTTCGGGCGGTTTACCAAGTATAGACGATTATAATAATTTAGAAAAACCAAAACGATTTGGTGGCGATGTAACTTTCAATTATAATAACAAAAAGTTTGACATCACAATTAGTGGTAATTATCAACGTAATGATGTGAATGGTTTTCGTGAAGGCAATGTATATACTAAAAACTTTATTAATAACACAATCACTCGATTTCCATCGAATGGAGAACGAAGTTTTGACAAGTACAATTACGGAACTAAAACCGCAATTTCTTATGTTGCTAATAAAAATAATGACTTTAACTTCGGTTTCTTCGTAGGTAAAAAATTTCAAGTCCGACGGGCAGATATTGTATATAGTAATTCAACATCTGATTTAACTACCAATGCTTTAATAAGTGAAAACCCTTATTTTAATTCAAATGTACAAACTAAAGAGGGTACATTTACCTTAACCAATCTTGATTATACCCATACTTTTGCTAATAAATCAAATTTGACGACTTCAATTTTATATGAAAAAGCGGATTTATATGGAAATACAATCAATAAAAATTTAGATTTAGCGACAAAATCAATTGTTCTTCAAGAAGTAAATAATCCTTATAAAAATCCAATTGATGGCTTCCGATTTAAATTAGATTATACCATTGCAATTGGTTCTGGAAAATTAGAAAGTGGTTATCAATATCGATTTGATCAACAAAAAGGAATGTTTGATTATATTGTAACTCCAATATCAGCACAACCTGACGCTGCTAACTTTCGAGGAACAGCAAAATCTGTAAATCACATTAATAGTGTATATTCACAATACGGCGGCAAAACGAATAAATTGGATTATATGGCTGGTTTGCGATATGAATATGCTGCACGAGAAGTTATTTTATCTACCGATACTAATTCTCATATATTGAACTTGAGTAATTTATTCCCATCAGCAAATTTATTATACACTTTCAATTCTTCTTGGAATGTAAAATTAGGATATAGCAAAAGGGTACAACGTAATAATAATTTTGAGTTAAACCCAATACCAGAAAGAGAACATTCGGAAACTTTAGAACAGGGAGACCCCAATTTGAAACCTCAGTTTGTAGATTTAGTTGAATTCGGAATGAATCATTCTTTCAAAAAAGGAACCTTGTTTTCAACTTTGTATTATCAAAATACTAAAAACCCAATTCAAAGAGTAAACAGCGTTTATGCAGATACAATTTTGAATAGAGTTTTCACAAATGCAGAAAAAGCAAGACTATTTGGACTCGAATTTGGAACTAATTTAAAACCTGAGAAATGGTTTTCATTATTTGTAGGAGGGAACATCTATAATTATAAAATTACAGGTAAATTGAACATTTTAGGCACTACATTAAATGTTGATAATTCTAATTGGGCGTATGCATTAAATGCAAATAGTACCTTCAATTTAAATAAAACTACTAGTCTTACAGCCAATGTAAATTATACTTCGGTAAAACCAACTGCACAAGGAGAAGATTCTCGATTTTTATCACCCAATTTGTCCGCAAAAAAAACCATTTTGAATGGAAATGGAACAATAGGATTGCAATGGCAAAATATTAATTTTGGGAATATGGGTTCGAATCAACAAAGAATTACAACGTATGGAACGGACTTTTATACTACAACAAACTACAAATATGAAACAAATGTTTTACTATTGAATTTCAGTTATAATTTCAACAAATTATCAAGTAAAAATAAATTACCTTCTAGTGAAATAGGAGAAAAAGAATTTTAATTATGGATAAGAAATCACTGAAAAATAGCAGAAAATTAATTTTAACTAGCTTATTATTAATAACAAACAAATTTTCCTATTCTCAAGTTATTTTAAATGCAAATGGACCAGGAAATACATACGAAAGAATTACCAGTTTTTTAGCTCCAGGAAATGGTACTGGCGCAGTTGAAGCGCCAGATCAATCTCCAGATGGATCACACCAAGTATTTGGCAGGCATATAGCAGAAGTTTTCGATTCGGAATTAAATAAATATGTATTCGAATTTTATTCTCACTTTGCACTGGATAATGATGTCGCAACACTAGCTACAGATCGGCAACGGGTAGAAATTAAAACCTATGCCGCATCACCCGATAATTTAAAAGGAACATCAGGAGAAAATATTATTTACAAATGGCGATTTAAAATTCAAACTGGCTTTCAGCCTTCGGCAAACTTCACCCATTTACATCAAATAAAGGCAGTTGATGGCGATGATAGTAGTCCACTTTTTACATTAACACCAAGATTAGGAACACCAAATAAATTAGAATTAATTTACGTTGCCAGCTCAACTTCTTCAACAGATAAATTAAGTATTGTGGATTTATTGCCATTCGAAGGAATATGGGTTGATGCAGAAGAAATGTTACATGTGGGAAGTTCAGGCACCTATTCTATAACGCTAAAAAAACACAGCGACGGTACTGTTTTATTATCCTACAGTAATTCTAATATTGCAACTATTCGTCCTGACAATACATTTATCCGTCCCAAATGGGGGATTTATAGAAGCTTGAATGATGTTGTAAACTTGCGCGACGAGGCCGTTCGCTTTTCCGATTTTAGTATTACAGAAGTCGCTAGTTTAGAAACAAATACTGCTATTTCTCAAGAGAAGGAGGTTAAAATTTATCCTAACCCTTTTAAAAATTACCTGATTATAAACAATTTAACTGCAAATAAATATGAAGGCATAAAAATAATTGACATAACTGGTAAAACAGTATTTCAAAATGAAATTTTATCTAATTTAATTGATGTTTCTTTCTTAAAATCAGGATTGTATTTTGCGGTATTTACAAATGCAAATAGAAACTCAAACTACATAAAAATTGTAAAAGAATAACTTAGGAAAATCATTTAAGTAATGCCTAAAAAAATAATTACTTTTGGAGAAATTGTATTGCGATTAGCAACACCAGATTTCAAAAGATTCGTTCAAACTAATCGTTTTGAAAGTACTTTTGGAGGTGGAGAAGTAAATGTTGCAGCCGCTTTATGCAATTATGGATTGAATGCAATATTTGTGTCTAAAATACCCGATAATCCGATTGGTGATGCTGCAATAAATTATATCAGAGAATTTGGCGTTGGAACTCAATTTATTGCAAGGGGTGGAAAGCGAATAGGAATTTATTTTCTAGAAACCGGGGCTTCAATGCGCGCCTCGGATGTAGTTTATGACCGAAAAGAGTCTGCAATTACTGATGTGAATCCAAATGAATTTGATTTTGATGCCATTTTTGAAGGTGCCGATTGGTTTCATACGTCTGGAATTACACCCGCTTTAAGTGATAAAACAGCTGAACTAACAGAAATTTTTCTGAAAGAGGCAAAAGCTAGAGGAATTACCACAAGTATGGATTTAAATTATAGAAAAAAACTTTGGTCTCCAGAAAATGCGAAGATTGTAATGAACCGCTTGTGCTACTATGTTGATGTTTGTATCGGAATAGATATTTGCATTGGCGATGAAAACGATACGCCAGAATCCATTGGATTTAACGCACCAAAAACAAAAAAAAATACAACTGGTTTAGATTTTGAAAGTTTCAAAAAATATTATGAAAAAATGGCAAGAAAGTACGGATTTAAATACATTGCATCTTCCATTCGGGAAAGCAAAAGTGCAAGTGATAATACAATAAGTGCATTAGAATATGACGGCATAAATTTTCATCAAACCCAACAACATGCTATCCGAATTGTTGACAGAGTAGGTACAGGAGATTCTTTTGCAAGTGGTTTTATATATGGGTTGGTGACGGGGATGAAAGGAAAAGAAGCTGCAGAATTTGGTGTTGCCGCAAGCGCTTTAAAACACACTGTTTTAGGTGATTTTAATCATGCAACGCTTGAAGAAGTTCAACAGTTAATAAACGGAGATAGCAGTGGTCGAATTCAAAATTAAAATAATATAAGAACATACTTATGTCACTTTTAAATAAAATCAGATGAAAAAAATAATAGTAACAATTGCTTTTTTTATATTCCTAAGTAACTTTAAAACTTTTGCAAAAATAAAATTACCGGGTATAATTGCATCTAACATGGTGCTGCAGCGAAATACAACCGTGAAAATTTGGGGTTGGGCAACTCCCGGTGAAAAAATTAGCATTAAAGCCAGTTGGATTTCAGATAAATTTAAAATTACAACTTCTGACAATGGCCGTTGGGAAATTGCAATAAAAACCACTTTAAGTAAGGAGCCACAATCTATTCGCCTGAAAAGTAGTCAATCAAACATCAACTTAGATAATATATTATTTGGAGAAGTTTGGATTTGTTCTGGCCAATCCAATATGAGAATGCCTTTAAAAGGATATACTGGACAACCTACATTTGAAGGAAATTTGTCTGTAGCAACTTCAAAAAACACCAATTTAAGATTGTTTTCCATTACTGAAAACGGTTCGCCAACGCCTTTAGATTCTGTAAATGATTATAAAAAATGGGAAATCGCGGCTCCAGAAACTTCAAAAGATTTTAGTGCAGTTGCCTATTTTTATGGAAAACAATTGCAAGCCATTTTAGATGTTCCTGTTGGTTTAATATTGACATCTTGGGGAGGGACTCGCATTCAACCTTGGATGAGCAAAGAAGCAATAGCGCCCTTTTTAGAGGTAAATAAAGTAAAAAAAGACACCACCGAAAAGTATAAAAGAATTCCCTCAGCTATTTTTAACGCGATGATAAATCCGATAACTTCTTTCACAATTAAAGGGGTAATTTGGTACCAAGGAGAAACAAATCGAGACGAACCAAAAATGTATCAAAAGTTGTTGCCTGAAATGGTAAAAGATTGGCGCAAACAATGGAACATTGGCGATTTTCCGTTCTATTATGTTCAAATCGCACCAAATAAATACATTGACAAAAGCAATTCGCAATACCTTAGAGAAGCGCAACTTAAAGCATTAGAAGTAATTCCAAATTCAGGAATGGCAGTGCTTTCGGATATTGGTTCAGACGCAACAATTCATCCTCCAAGAAAAAAAGAAGTCGCTGAACGCTTATTATTCCTTGCATTGAACAAAACCTATGAACTGAAAGACGTTGATTGTACAGGTCCTATTTATAAATCAATGACCGAGAAAGAAGGTGCTTTGTTTTTAAACTTTGACAATGCAGAAACTGGAATATTTTCAACAGAAACAGCGATAAGTTGTTTTGAAATAGCAGGTGAAGACAAAATATTTTATCCTGCAAAAGCCGAAATTATTGGTCACAAACAAATAAAAGTTTCGAGTGCAGATGTTAAAGTGCCAGTAGCGGTTCGTTATGGCTGGTACAATTGGTTTGTCGGTACTTTGTATGATAATAATATGCTACCAGCTTCCTCTTTTAGGACAGATGATTGGGAATAAAAAAAACCACCAATTTTTAAAAATAATGAGTGAAAATTGGTGGAATATATTTTTAAACCAAATCACGCAATAGGCTATAAGCTCTAAGCTCTATGCTAAAATTAGCATTTCTTAAAAAATAGAATTATTGAATTTCAGTAAATTGGCATATTGCCTTTTGCTTAAAGCATAATGCGAGTTTAACATTCTATTATTTCTGGTATTATTTAATCTTAACAATAAGTGGATTATTGATTTTTGTGGCATATTGACCCAAATAATTTTCCCAAGCTTCTTTAGTTGTGAACTCCCCTTGCTTTTTCCAACCAAAACCGGTGTAATAAACCACTTTATTCTCTTTTACTTTAAGGTTAACGTAAAGATTACATAAATCTTTTTTAGCAACTACGTATTTTTCAAAACTGATAGCGGCATTTTTAGGAAAAACAATACCAGTGCCTAACTCCGAATCGTCGATAGGTTGCCAATAATCAATCCAACCTGCTTTCAAATTTCCTTCTGTTTTTCCATCGTTATTGTGCAATGTAATACCTGTAGAAATGGATTTAGTTCCAGAAACTGCAATCTCAAATCTAGATAGGAAACTACCATAATCCAAGCTGATGTGTTTTACCTCAGTGATTTTATTGCCAGCTGCATCCCAATCGGCATAGGTTAAAACAAAACTGGTTCTGATAGGTCCAGTTGTAATGGTTTTCCAAGAAATAAAGTTCTTTGAATAGTAATATGAAGTATCTATTTTAACTGCTACACCACCGATTCCGCGACTATCACCAACGTGAAAGTTGTCTAATCCTTCACCTGTATCTTTGTGATAGGTACCCGTTCCAGTTGTATATTTTTCGTACCATTTGTTCAAAATTGGATACTCAACTCTCTTCAACCAAGCATCAATTCCACTTGTTAAAGTTCCACCTTTCACTTTGTCTTCTACCATTTTTTGAGCTATAGGACCATACGTTCTAAAAGCAACTTTGTTGTTTTCCCATGCGTAATCGTCTGTTCTCTCTGGAACAAATCTTGAATAACAATAGGCAATTGGTTCTTTAGTTTTCGAATCATTGTTGAGTACAAGCTCGTATTTTGTAGCTGCAGAAGCTTTGATTTTAGGTTGAAATAAAATCACATCTGAAATCCCATCTCCATTTTCGTCTACACATTGGGAAACAAAAAAAGTAGTAGTTCCAACCTCTCTAATACCGTATTTTTCTAATTCATCGGAAGATTTTAAACCTAGCGCTTTTTTAGCTATTTCAACAGTTTCAAATGCTCTGTCCATCTTCAATGGATTAGAAATAGTGATAACTTTTGCCTTTTGAGCATACGAAAATAAGGTGCTCGAAAGCAATAAAACTACTATTCCATTAGTGATTTTCATATTAATTTTCATTTGAAGGTTTTCCAATTGTAGCCAAAATTCCGCCGTCAACATAAAGAATATGTCCATTTACGAAATCACTCGCTTTTGAAGAAAGAAATATAGCTGCGCCCGATAAATCATCAGGATTTCCCCATTTGGCCGCAGGCGTTCTGTTGATAATAAATTCATTAAACGGATGACCATCTACTCGAATAGGCGCTGTTTGCGTTGTAGCAAAATACCCAGGACCAATTCCGTTGACTTGTACATTGTGTTTTGCCCACTCTGTTGCCATGTTTTTAGTAAGCATTTTAAGTCCTCCTTTTGCAGCAGCATACGCTCCAACACCATTTCTACCCAATTCACTCATCATAGAACAAATGTTGATTATTTTTCCTTGTTGCCTTGCAATCATTCCCTTTGCGACGTGTTTTGACACTATAAAAGGACTAACTAAATCAATATCTACCACCTCTTTAAAATCGGAAACTTCCATTTCTAATAAAGGAATGCGTTTGATAATTCCTGCATTGTTAATTAAAATATCGATTGGCCCAACTTCACTTTCGATTTTACTGATAGCTGCAATAACTTCGCTTTCGATGGCAACATTAAATTTATATCCAAAAGCTTTGATGCCTTCTTTTTCAAATTCCATCACCGCTTCATCGATTTTAGGTTGTGATGAATTTCCGTTTACTATAATTGTTGCGCCAGAATGTCCTAAACCTTTAGCCATTGCCATTCCAAGTCCATGCGTACTTCCCGTTACAAGTGCGATTTTTCCTTTTATATCAAATAATGAACTTCCCATATTATCGTAAATCAGTTATTTTACAAACATCCATATCGCCGTAATCAAGGTTTTCTCCTGCCATTCCCCAAATAAAAGTGTAATTGGATGTTCCCGCACCCGAATGAATGGACCATGGCGGAGAAATGACCGCTTGATGATTGTTCATCCAAATGTGCCGTGTTTCTTGAGGTTGTCCCATAAAATGACAAACTGCTTGATTTTCTGGAATATCTAAATAGAAATACACTTCCATTCTTCTGTCGTGAACGTGTGCTGGCATTGTATTCCAAACGCTTCCAGTTTTCAATTCTGTCATTCCCATTTGCAATTGACAGGTAGTTACAATTCCGCCAATAATCATTTGGCTAACTGTGCGGTGATTTGCGGTTTCCATTGAGCCCAATTGTAGTTTAATTGCTTCAGCAAGTCCTACTTTTTTATTGGGATAATTGGTATGCGCAGGAGCAGAATTCAAATAAAATTTAGCTGGATTTGAAACGTCATCACTTGTGAAAACAACTTCTTTATTACCACTTCCAATATATAAGGCATCTTTGAAACCCAATTCAAAAATTACTCCATCAGCGCTAACAGTACCAGCTCCACCAACATTGATGATACCTAATTCTCTTCTTTCAAGAAAATAACTAGATTTCAGAGGTTCGATGGTTTCTAGCTTTAATGGGGCTAAAGGGACTGCAGAACCCGCAATATACCTGTCGTAATGAGAATAAGTAAGATTCACTTTACCTATTTCCATCAGGTTGTCAATTAGAAATTCGGATCTTAATTGTGCGGTATTATATTCTTTTACGGCTTGCGGACTTGAAGCGTATCTTGTGTCGTAGGATGCGGACATTGTGTGTTGGTTATGTTATTAATTGAGGTATTTAAGACAAATAAATTAGCAATAAAAAAACAGTGACTATCATTTTTAATAATCACTGTTTTTAAATTTTTAGTAACTTGGATTTTGTTCAATCGTTATAAAGGAATTCGTATCAATTTCATATTGTGGAATTGGCAGTAAGAATCGATTTTCATTAGCATTAGATTGAAGTTGACTTAATGTAATTGGTAATACACTAAAACCTTTATATACTTTAGAATACATATTTGCAAAATGTTTTTTCATAACGTATTCGGCGCCTTGTATTTTTAATCCAGGAAAAGGATCTGTTGCATCTGATACTGCTGACATTGTCGTTTTAAATCTTAGCAAATCAAACCATCGTTGATTTTCAAAAGCAAATTCCCATCTTCTTTCACTTGCTAACGCTTTTTCAAATAGTGCAGTTGATGCAAATCCAGTTATCGCAGGCAATCCTGCTCTTAATCTAACTAAATTGATTAGGTCTACACTTGTTGTCGTGTTTCCATCAGCTTCGGCTTTCATTAATAATACATCTGCATATCGAATGACAGGCCAATCATTTTCCGCATCATTTGCTAAAGCTGTTGGAGAAATGTATTTGCTTACATAATATTGCGTTGATCCTGTTCCTTTTATGTATGTCGCAATGTTAACATTGTATCTAGCTGAAGAAGGGTCTATATAATTAGTATAGGATGACGATGATGCTCTAATTTCTAACATAGGTTCATTATCTCCATTTCCATCTCCATTGATTACTGCATTTCCGCTATTTACCGGTGCAAATAAATTGGATAAAGGATTACCTAATCCTAAACCACCTCCTTTAAATCGTACAGCAAATAGAATTTCAGAATTCATTTCATTATTTACTGAAAACACACTTGCATAAGTTGATTGTAAGCTATATCCACCCGCACTTATAATATCACTCAATAGTAACGAAGCTTCTGCTTTTTTGTTTAATGTTAAATATACTTTAGCTAATAGTGCCTCGGCTGCCCATTTGTTCACATGTCCTAGATCGGACGAATTAGCAACAAATGCGGTCGATTTTCCATTTGCAATAGCATTTAACAAATCGGCTTCAATTAGTTTGTAAATTGCATCAACAGAAGAACGGTTAATGGTTTTAGCTTGCTCTGGTGTAATTGGTTCATCAATTAAGAATACACCTCCATATAACCGAACTAAATTAAAATAGTGGTATGCTCTAATAAAAGATGCTTCTGCAGCAATACTTTTACATTGAGCAGCAGTAACATTGATTGTTACCGGCTCATATACTATTGTACCGGTGGTTGCATTATAATTAGCACCAGTTGCATTCATAATAATATTTGTATTTTTAATATTATTATAAGTATTGAGCCAATAATGATAAATACCTTGATGCGTTGCAGGTGGATAAAATTGATCCAAATATGCCAAATCTTGCTTGTAAGTTGAAGTACTCGTTCCAGAATTCATTACCGTGTTGTCGCTTCGAAGTTCGGTTAATGACCATTCGTCTGCTAATGGTTTTTGTAGTCCATTATAGCAGCTTGTTAGTCCAGCTTGCAATTCCGAATAATTAGTGTAAAAATTAGCGGCATTAATATTTGATTCTGAATTCAAATCGATATTATCAGAACAGCTGCGCATTGTGGTTATAAACGAAACCACTATACATTGAATTGAGATTTTCATTATAAATACTTTTAAAATTAAAAATTAATATCGATTCCGAAAACAATAGTTTTTGAAGCAGCAAAACTACCTCTTTGGTAACCAGCCACTAAAGCAGAAGAATACGGACCTGAAGTTGATCGCCCTTCTGGATTAATTCCTCTATATCCACTAGCATAATGGAAAAATACATTTTGAGCTGAAGAATACAATCGCAAAGAACTTAATCCTATTTGTTTGACAACAGAACTTGGCAATGTATATCCTATATTAATTTCTCTTAAAGCAAAATAGGAGGCGTCTTCAACAACATAATCAGTTAACATCCAATCAAATCCAATTGATTCATAAGGTGTTCTGCCGTCTCCAGGATTCATAGGGCTAATCCAACGATTGGTATTATAATTTGCATTCATTGATTTTGTTTCACCATAATTGGCGTCTCCATTAATTACACTTCCACCTTGAACCCCTTGACATGTAAAACTTAAGTCTATACTTCTGAATGAAAAATTATTTGTTAATCCCCAAGTAAAATCAGGGTAGGGATTGCCAATTATTGTTCTATCGTTCGTATCAATAACCCCATCTCCATTAACATCTACGATTTTCAAACCACCTTGTTTAAAGACAGAAGGTAAATTAGACGTTAATCCTGAAGCATCTATTTGTGCTTGAGAAGTCCAAATTCCGTCTGTTTTATACCCGAAGAATTGAACCAATGGACCACCTACAACATTTTTATAAATTTCATTTCTTTCCCCATAATTCAGTAAATAGGTTTCATTACCTAATTCTTTGATTTTATTTTCTGTATGAGCAATATTTGCTGAAGTTGACCATTTAAAACTCTTTGTTTTAACATTTGTTGTGGATAATTCCACCTCAATTCCTTTATTACTTAAGCTTCCTATATTATTCCAAGACAATGGTACTCCTGAAAACGCCATCGAAGCTTGTTGTAAAAGTAATTTATCGGTTTCTGATTTATAAATATCAAGCGTAAGATTTATTCTATTGTTTAAAACGGATAAATCAAGACCAAAATTAGTTTGATAAGTACTTTCCCAAGTAATATCTTTATTATAATTAACCGCAGAATTTTGAACTTGACCAATAGTTTGATTCCCTGTTCCAGCTCCAAAAGAATAATTAGCAGAATTTAATAAGTTTTGAAACCCATAATTCAAAATTCTATTATTTCCAGAAACACCGTAACTAGCTCTAAAACTTAACTTATTTAGCCAATCAAATTTTTTCAAAAAAGGTTCGTTGCTTGCAATCCATCCCAAGGAAGCAGCCGGAAAACTACCCCATTTTTTACCAGGTCCAAAATACGAACTTCCATCAGAACGAAAACTTGCTGAAAGCAGGTATTTACTGTTTAGGACGTAATTTACTCTTCCTAAATAAGATAAAAGACCGATCTGATTTTTTGTCCCAAAAGTTCCTGATTTATCTATATAAAGTGCGTTGTTTAATGTGTTAATTTCATCGCTAGGATAATCTAAACCGGTCGTTTGAGAACTAGTACTTTTGGTTTGTTGTGCTGTATATCCTAGTAAAACTTCCAACGTGTTCTTTTCGTTTAATTCCTTTTTATAAGTCAAAGTATTTTCAGATAATAAATCAATGAAAGTATTGTTGTTATAAACACCTCTATTTACAATTCCATCGCCGTCCGCATTTCTATCCGTCCAATCTAATTTTGTATCATATTTCATGTACATAGTTGCCATAGTTTTAAAATTCAAACCTGGAAGTAGATTCACGCTTAATGTGGCACCACCTTGCAGTCCATAAGTTTTTGCAATAATATCATGACGCATAAGTGAGGACATCGGATTATTTTGAGCTGAATTTGACGGTGATCCTGATGCTGGAACGAAAGCGGTTCCATCAGGCATTAAGAACGGACTTCCATCCGGATATGTAGGATCATAGGTTAACCCAATAAAATGTCTAGGTTGTGCCCAATCACCAGCTTGAATATTGGCCCATTGGGAGTTTTGGTTAACGAAAGCAGCTGTTAAAGCATTGTGTGTGGCTGGCAACCAAGTTGGATAACGCCAAAAATTGGTCAGGTTTTCAGATGGAGATTCTTTTTTACTATATGATGGATTTAAATTAATAGATAGTTTCACATCTTTATTCAAATCAATATCAAACTTTGTTCGGAAATTAATTTTATCATAATTACTTTTTAACATAACGCCTTCATCACCTTGATAGCCTGAAGAAACATAATACTTCAAGCTTTTTGTTCCTCCAGTTGCGCTAAATTGAATGTTTTTGAATGCCGCAGTTCTCAATACTTCATCTTGATAATTATAACCTTTCCCACCAAGCATAGTTTGCTCTACTATATATGCTGCGATTAAATTATTTGTTTTAGTAGGACTACCTTGATAATAAATATTTAAGGCATTTGGATTA
>JBBALV010000037.1:0-21837 GCA_040402815.1 Flavobacterium sp. | reverse complement strand
ATAAACTAATCCTGTTGCCGCAATGATTGCATCCGGAAGTTTGATGTGATATTTCCGTTTTAATTGGATAGTTTGTTCTTTTATTTTCGAATTCCAATCAATTTGAAAACAATCATTAAGAAGTAATTTAAGTTTGGTTTCTTCTAATTTAGAAATCCCATGAAATCCTAATAATTCAATTTCAGAAATGAATGAAACGCCAAAATTATATTCTAAAAATGGCTCTACAATATTGTTTCCTTCGTGCAGATAAATTAAGAAATTAGTATCGGCGATAAAATCAATCTTCATTTTCTCTCGCAGAAATTTGGTATTCTATACCATCTATATTCCTTTTAAGCTTTCCAAAATGTTTGGTTAAATTACCTGTTTTGGTTGACTTTTTAAATTTTTCACTGAGAATTTTAGAAGTATTTTTCAAATTCGATTTATCAATTACAACTGTCATAGTGTTTTATTTTTATCAAAAATACAAAAAATTTATAGATATGGACAATCGCAGTTTCAAAAATAGCTGCTAAAGCTATTACAACAACGAATGACTTGTCATTACGGCTGGTTTTTCTATTCCCATTAATGCTAAAATGGTTGGAGCTAAATCCCCTAAAACGCCATCATGAATAGTTTTTAATTCTTGGTCCACTAAAATAATCGGAACGGGGTTGGTGGTGTGTGCCGTGTTTGGTGAACCATCTGGGTTTATCATGGTTTCACAATTACCGTGGTCCGCTATGATTAGCGTGGTGTAATTATTAGCCATAGCGGCTTCAATTACTTCTTTGACGCAAACATCTACTGCTTCACAAGCTTGTATTGCCGCTGCCATAACACCCGTATGCCCCACCATATCGCCATTGGCAAAATTAAGACAAACAAAGTCCACATCGCCTTTGTTTAATTCAGGTATCAAAGCATCTTTTAGTTCATAAGCACTCATTTCGGGTTGCAAATCGTAAGTAGCTACTTTAGGTGAGTTTTTCAAGATGCGCGTTTCACCCTCAAACGGCAACTCTCTTCCGCCGGAAAAGAAAAAGGTAACATGTGGATATTTTTCTGTTTCAGCAATACGAATTTGTTTTTTGCCCGCCTTTTCTAATACTTCGCCAAGGGTTTCTGTAATATTATCTTTGTCGTAAATGACATGAACATTTTGATAGGTATCATCGTAGTTGGTCATTGTAACATAATACAAATTCATTTTGTGCATATTGAACTCGTGGAAGTCTTTTTGCGAAAGCGCTTCTGTCAACTCTCTACCACGGTCGGTTCGGAAATTGAAAAAGATAACCACGTCATTTTCTTCAATTTTCGCTAATGGGTTTTGATGTGCATCCACCATTACAATTGGTTGAATAAACTCGTCCGTTACTTGATTTGCGTAACTTTTTTTAATGCTTTCCACGGCATTCATTGAGGGTTCACCATCAGCATTGACTATTAAATCATAAGCTAATTTTACACGTTCCCAACGCTTGTCTCTGTCCATGGCGTAGTAACGACCAATGATAGTAGCAATTTTGGCATCGGTATTTTTAATGTGATTTTCAAGATTAGCGATATCGGTTACCGAAGCTTTTGGATCCACATCACGTCCGTCGGTAAAAGCATGAATAAACACATTTTTAAGACCAAAATCTTGCGCTGCATCCAGCAATCCGTAGAGATGCGAAGTGTGTGAATGCACGCCACCATTAGAAACCAACCCTAAAAAATGCACTTTTTTATTATTGTCTTTGGCATATTGAAACGCATCGAGCAGCGGTTTTTCCTGATTCATGGTTTTGTTTTTAACCGCCAAATTTATTTTTGCTAAATCTTGATATACAATGCGACCCGCGCCCAAATTCATGTGCCCTACTTCCGAATTTCCCATTTGTCCTTCGGGTAAACCTACGTTTAAACCGTCGGTGCGCAGTTGAGCACTTGGATATTTGGCATACAAACTAGTGATAAAAGGAATGTAGGCATTGTCAATAGCGGAAACTTTGGGGTCTGGAGATTTTCCCCAACCGTCAAGGATCATCAGGATTACTTTCTTGTTCATCAGTATGTGGTGTTTTACGTTTAAATCCGTTTTTGATTGATTTGCAATCAATAGAATGCCAAATTTACTGAATTAAAACCAATGTTTTGCCTGATTGTAGTCAATATAATAGCGGATACTTATGGAGAAAATAGTATTCAGGTTGTTGTTAAAAAGATTCTTAATATTGTTTCCTAAATTTCTATCGACTTCGGTTCTATCATCGATAGCGTTGTTGCGATACAAAACGGATATTTGGCTTGCAGGCGCAAACCAATAGGAATAGGATAAATCAAAATTCCACGCATTAAAATTGGAATTAGAATCGGGAATAAAAGGGCTTGCAGCGAGATAGCCATCATCTTTTAAGTTAAAAAATTGGTTGTTTTCTGCTGTTAACCAATACTGTCTCGCAGTTAAATTAAAAGTCATTTTGTTGTTTAACGCCCATCTACCCGTCAATTCATTTGTTATTGTTTTTACATCGCGTTGTGCATAATAGATACCAGCTGCATCATCAGTGACATAGCCTTTGTCATTAATGGATTTAAAATAATTGAAGGAATACACCAATAAGATTTTATCATTAACTCGAAATCTTGGACTGATAAAGAAACCATAATCCACCCGTTTTTCTTCGTCGTAATATCTAATAGAAGGATTGAAATCGAGCGCTAAAGTATTGTTGTAATTGGAAGAATAGACGAAGAATGAGGAAAGATTTTTTGGCACATAACTATAACGTCCAGTTGTTTTTGGCATATAAAAATCAAAAGTTTCAATGGGGTTGAATTGAAACAGCAATTTGTAATAATCGTTACTTTTAGCACTGCCCTCGGCACTAAAATTAACAAAATGGTCTTGAATTTTTTGAGTTACATTTTGTACTTCAACACTTGCTTTTATATCAATTCGGAACGTGTTGAAAAAACGAATAGGATTCAAAATTCTATAACTGAAATCGGCAAACGCATTGTGATAATTGGTTTGAAATCCAATGCCTAAATCGTTGATATCATATTGGCTAGAAATGTATTTTCCAAAAGCGGAAAAGCGGTATTGTCCACTTGTTTTTTCGAAATTTAAAGCTGTTTTATAACCATTATAACTATCAAGTGCACTGATAGCGCTATATTTAAAATCACCCGATAAACGATATCCGTTGTCTACGGTATTTAAATCAAATAAAAACCCAGTTACATTCGCATCTCGATAGCTTCCTTTTCGAGTAACATTGGTGTTGACTAATGAAACCGAAGAATTTTGATGAAAACGTTGGTCTAAAACCAGAACGTTATAATTGGTTAATGGTTCTACTATTGCTTTCCGAGTTGTGCCGGTTGTTTTATTTTGAATCGTAGCATAGGTGGCTTCGGTAACCGCATTGAGCACGCCAATGCCTAAGCCGCCTTGGGTTCTGCCTGACACTTTTAGTGCATTCAATAAATTAACTGTAGCAGGTTTGTCTAAAATCGTTTCTGTAGTTTTATCAAAACCTTCTGGTGTAAATTTTGGTGATGCTCCAATTCTTCTGGAATAAAAAAGAGCGCCTTTGTTAAACAAATCAGTTCCTTCGGTAAAGAAGGGTCTGTTTTCAGTAAATTGTTGTTCGTAAGGACTTAAGTTTTTTATAACATTATCAAATTTGGTTTGTCCAAAATCGGGAACTAATATGGCGTCTAGCGTAAAAGAATCGCTAATGCCGTACTTAATATCCATTCCAGCTTTGAATTTGTGAGCTACTCCTTCTTCGTTTTTATCATAATAATAGGATGAATAGGGAATAAAAAACAATCGGGTTGGGGTTTTAATGTTTTCTAGTCCTTCTAATGTGCCGTTTTGGGTTCTGGTGGATTGTGTCTTTGAATTAATTGGACTCCAAGTGTAACTCTGTCTGTCGCGTCGAATGTTTCTGTAAAAATTCAATCCCCAGGTTTGAATTTGTGCTTTCGAAAATCGAAGTGCCGCATAGGGTATTTTCATTTCTACTGTCCAACCAAAATCGGTTATTTGTATTTCGCTGCCCCAAATTGCATCCCACGAAAAGTCTTGACTATAATTTTCGGGTGCGACAAGTCCATCCTCTATTGCCAAGCGATCCATTTGTACTCCTGAAGCGCTTACAAAAAACTGAAAATCTTGTTGGCCGTCATTGAATCCATTAATGAAGACACCAAAAATATCTGCAGTTCCTACGTTGTCGCGTTGGGTTATTTCTTTTAAAATTTTATTGGGCTCGTCGTCATACAAAGTAGCAGAAATGTAGATGGCCTCGTTATCGTATAAAATTTTAACTTCCGTTTTTTTGTTTGCACTTATAGGTTTTCCGTTATCGGGTTGAAACATAACGAAATCAGAGGCGATTGGTGCTGTTTTCCACGCTTCTTCATTGAATTTACCATCAATAGTAATTTTATCGTAAGTCGATTTTGCTTGAAGAGTTTTCTTTTGAGCTAAAGCTACTGAGGAAAGGAAAAACAAAAAGAATACAGTACACTTAGCGAAGCACTTCATATTTTGCATGTTATGGTTTACAAATATATTAATTTAACAATAAAAATCAAATTTGTAAAATACTTTTGTAAAATTAAAGTGCGATTTTTTAAATATATCCGTTAGAGTACTGAGAAATATATTTTTTATTGATTTGCTGTGTTTGGTTTTTTAATTTAAAATTAGGAGCTAAAACATATACAAATCATAGACTTATACAGAAAGTCATTCGAAAATAATTTTAAATGTTTTTCTGCTAATTATTTTGTTAGTATCTTTATGATTGGAAGGGTATTGTTTTTTATTGTAATAAATTAATGAACCAAACGTCGTCAATTATAGTACTAAAGAGTGCACGGTAGCCACTATTTTGCTCACTGAAATCGTTCGCATAGCATCTTCATAGCCCGCTACTTTTTTGTTCCCATAAATAGAAGTGGGCAACAGAGGAAATAAATTTCTATCAGAAACCAAAGCGTTTTCTAGTGGTTGGTTAAAGGGTAAAAATCCCGTATAAGGATGGGTTGCGCCCCAAAGCGTAATCACTTTTACACCTAGCATGGCGGCGATATGTGCATTTCCTGAATCCATAGAAAGCATGATGTCTAGATTTGAAATCAGTTGGAGTTCTTCTTGAAACGAAATTTTACCAGCACAGTTGATTACGTTTTCTTTGTTCGAAGAGAACATCAAAAGTTGTTCGATTTCTTTTTTGCCACCACCAAAAAGTAAGATTTTATAATTGGTATGTAAGGCCAATTCATCAATCACTTCTTGCATCAAATCCAAGGGATAAACTTTAGAATCATATTGGGCAAAAGGAGCAATCCCAATTAGTTTGCAAGTTGCATTCTCTTTTTTAATGTCAATAATTGCTTTTATCTTATCTGATAAAATGACTTTATCTGGAAATTTAGGATGAAACAGATCAACTGTAAAACCTAGTTTTTCAAACACTTTGACATGACGCTCAAAAATAGAAGGCAGTTGTTTGAAAATTTTGTTTTCAGCGCGGGTTAAGGCTTTTTTTTCGGCGCGCGCTTTGTCTACAAAAGCCATTTTCTTTCCGCTAAAGGCAAAAAAATTTCTAATGATTTTGGAACGCAAAACATTATGCAAATCGGCAAAAGCATCAACTTTTAATGCTTTTAGGTCGCGATACAACCACAATAAACCCAAAAAACCCTTGTGCCTTTTTTTTTCGTCAAATGCAAAAAAAGAAACATTCGGAATTCCTTCAAAAAAAGGTTGGAAAAAAGGCCGCGAAATCAAAGTGATTTTTACGTTGGGATGTTGGTTGACCAATGCCCTTAAAACAGGAACCGTCATAGCGACGTCTCCCATTGCGGAAAGTCTCATGACGGCAATATGCTGTGTTGTCTTTGACAATTTAAGTTCTATTATTGTTTGTTTTGATACAAAACAGGATTCAATTCCTCGTCATTGTACATCTTCATTTGTTTGTACACTTTCATAAATTTATCACCATTTTCAATATCAGTCAACAAATCATCGATGGCAGAGGATAAATCAGAACGTTGTTCTAAAAGCACATTTAACTTTACTTGACATTTATCTCTGTGGTCTTGTGAAGCTTCCGTTCGGGTAACTTCTTCATTCATATGATAAATTTTTAAAGCCAATATGGACAATCGATCAAAAGCCCAAGCTGGACTTTCAGAATTGATTTTAGCATTATCTTTTATGACAACATGACTATTTTTTTGAAGAAAATAACCGTCAATATATTCAACCATATCCGTACGCTCTTGATTAGAGGCGTCAATTCTTCTTTTTAAAGTTAAAGCGGCCACTGGGTCGATATTTGGATCACGAATGATGTCTTCAAAGTGCCATTGCACGGTATCAATCCAGTTTTTTAAATACAATAAATGTTCGAATTTATCCTTCGGAAAAGGATTATTGATAGGTTGATCTACATTATCAAATTGATGATAATCGTGAATACTTTGTTCAAATACAGAATAAGCTAATTTTGAAATCATATCTTTACATTTTGAAACACAAAGATACTTTTTATACTTTTACAGTGAAACTTTAAACTTTAAACTTTAAACATTTTTTATGCAAATTCATTATATATCCGAAGCCAACAGTGTACTGAATCATTTTTTAGGACAAATCAGAAATGTAAATGTGCAACATGATAGTATGCGTTTCCGCAGAAATATTGAGCGAATAGGAGAAATAATGGCTTATGAAATGAGCAAAGATTTGAATTATAAGGATATCGAAATTCAAACGCCACTTGGCATAAAAAAGACTACAACTATAGAAGACGAATTGGTTTTGTGTTCCATACTTCGGGCAGGTTTACCGTTGCATTTGGGGTTTTTAAACTATTTTGATGACGCTGAAAATGGGTTTGTTTCTGCTTATCGATACCATCCGAATAACGATGATGCATTTGAAATAAAAGTGGAATACCAAGCGGTTCCAAACATCGTGAACAAAAATTTGATTCTAATCGACCCCATGTTGGCAACAGGACAATCAATGGTTGCTGTTTTTAATAAATTAATTGAAAAAGGCAAACCGTCGACCATTCATATTGCGGTTGTAATTGCTGCGCCTGAAGGAATCGCTTATTTAGAAAAACATTTGCCAGACAATTGTCATCTTTGGGTAGCTACACTAGACGAAAAACTAAATAAAAAAAATTATATTGTTCCCGGTCTTGGGGATGCTGGGGATTTAGCTTATGGGAATAAACTTTAAGATTTTACTCAAAACCTAATTTGTTTCGAACTCTTTTCAAAACACCATTAGCGACTGCTCTTGCTTTTTCAGCTCCCGATTGTAAAGCTTTTTCTATTTCAGGAAGGTTATCCATATAATAAGAATATACTTTTCTTTCGTTTTCAAACTTTTCTAAAATCAATTCAAACAGTGCTTGTTTGGCATGACCATAACCAAAATCACGATTGTTATTCTTATATTTTTCGACCATTTCTAGCAGTTGCTTTTCTGTAGCCAACAGTTTGTAGATGGCAAAAATCTTACAGGTTTCAGCGTTTTTGGGTTCTTCTAAAGGCGTACTGTCCGTCTCAATAGACATAATTTGTTTGCGCAACGCTTTGTCCTCTAAAAAAATATTAATAATATTATTTGCCGATTTACTCATTTTCCCGCCATTAGTTCCTGGCACATATTTGGTATCTTCTTGTATAAATGATTCCGGCAAAACAAAGGTTTCTCCCATCAAATGATTGAATCTTGACGCTACATCGCGTGTGATTTCGATATGTTGTAACTGGTCTTTTCCTACAGGAACAAATTCAGCATCGTACAATAAAATATCTGCCGCCATCAACATTGGATAAGAAAACAAACCAGCATTTACATCTTCTAATCGGTCCGATTTATCTTTAAATGAATGTGCTAAAGTCAATCGTTGAAAAGGGAAAAAACAGCTTAAATACCAAGACAATTCGGCTGTTTGAGGCACATCCGATTGTCTGTAAAAAATCACTCGATTTAAATCTAAACCACATGCCAACCAAGCTGCTGCAGTGCTATATGTGTTGGCTCTTAATGTTGCGCCATCTTTAATTTGAGTGATGGAATGCAAATCCGCTATAAAAAGGAAAGACTCGTTTTCGGGTTTATTTGCTAATGCAATAGCAGGAAGAATGGCCCCCAATACGTTTCCTAAGTGGGGCGTTCCTGTGCTCTGAATTCCTGTAAGTATTTTTGACATTGTATTTTATTTACCGCAACCTGAATTTAATTAGGATACAAATTTCTGGTAAAGTTACTCATTTTGTTAAAAAGTACACATTGTTTTATTACATTTGGAATATGAAAATACTAAAATATACTTTTTGGATTCTTTGGAGAATTTGGTTTTATATGATGTTAGGGCTACCTATCCTAATCATGTTTCCTTTTTTGTTTGTATCTATTTTGAAAGAAAAATGGTATCCATACTTTTTTGTTATGGCTCGAATTTGGGCTAAAGTGATACTTTTTGGGTGTGGTTTTTATTACAAAATTGAACGCGAACAGGAATTAGACCCCAACAAAAGTTATATGTTTGTTGCCAATCATACTTCAATGACCGATATTATGTTAATGCTTGCGGTTGTTAGAAATCCATTTGTTTTTGTGGGTAAAAAAGAACTGTCCAAGATTCCATTGTTTGGTTTTTTCTATAAACGCACTTGCATTTTGGTTGATAGAGGAAGTAACCGAAGCCGAATGGAGGTTTTTGAAAGAGCTCAAAAAAGATTGAATCAGGGATTGAGCATCTGTATTTTTCCAGAAGGAGGCGTCCCTGCAGACGAAACTATTTTATTAGATACTTTTAAAGATGGGGCAACCCGTTTGGCGATAGAACATCAAATTCCAATTGTGCCCATCACTTTTGCAGATAATAAAGAACGCTTTTCTTATACTTTTATGAGCGGAAGTCCTGGGTTAATGCGAGCCAAAACACATCAATTCATGCCTACATTAGGTAAAAGTTTAGCCGACAAAAAAGAAGTTACTGATGCTGTAAAAATGGTGATTTACAATCAGCTTTTAGCGTTTCATAGAAAGTAATTAAACCACGTGAATCTCTACTTCTTCATAGATACGATTACCATCTGCATCATCCCCTTTGTAAAATCTAAAGATATAAGAACCGTTGCTGGTTACATAAAAATTGAATGACACTTCAACAAGAGTATCTGTTAATCCTACACAATTGTTGTTTTCGGCTACACTCGTTTCTATTGCAATTGTACGTTTATTCAAATCTTTTTGATACAAGAAGCCTTCGTAATAATGGCAGTTGGAAGGACGTTTGTATTTCATTTTAATTTGATAGGTTTGCCCCATAGTAAAAGTTGGCGGCAAAGTGTAACTATCAACAGGTAATATTTCTAAATGAACCCTTGGACTATCATCAATAGGACTACAAGCGTTCAGAACTAAAAAACTGATAAAGAGTAAGGCTATTTTTTTCATGATATACTGCTATTAATTGATACAAAACTAAGCTAATGATTTATAAGACACAAATTTATATCAAAAGTTTAAGATTTAAAAAAAATCACGCTCGATAGCGTGATTTTAAAGTTTTATTCGGTGGCTTTTTCTTTTATATAAGCTTTAATTCTCAATTCTAGTTCGTCTGCTAATTCTGGATTGTCTTTGATTAATCCTTTAACAGCATCTCGACCTTGTCCTAATTTGGTTTCTCCATAACTGAACCAAGATCCTGCTTTTTTAATGATTTCAAATTCTACTGCCAAGTCTAGTATTTCTCCTGTTTTAGATATACCTTCCCCATACATGATGTCAAATTCAGCGACTTTAAAAGGCGGAGCAACTTTATTTTTAACTACTTTTACTTTGGTTCTATTTCCAAGTACGTTATCACCATCTTTAATTTGAGTAGATCTACGAATATCCAAACGAACAGAAGCATAAAACTTCAAGGCATTTCCACCAGTTGTTGTTTCTGGACTACCAAACATTACGCCAATTTTTTCTCTCAATTGATTGATAAAAAATACCGTACAATGTGTTTTGCTAATAGTACCTGTTAATTTTCTCAAAGCCTGTGACATTAATCTAGCGTGTAATCCCATTTTAGAATCACCCATTTCGCCTTCAATTTCGCTTTTCGGAGTCAAAGCCGCAACAGAGTCAATGACTACAATATCTATAGCGCCGGAACGAATTAAATTCTCGGCAATTTCTAATGCTTGTTCTCCATTATCGGGTTGTGAAATGATTAGATTTTCAATATCAACTCCCAATTTTTCAGCATAATTTCTATCGAATGCGTGCTCAGCATCAATAAAAGCTGCAATGCCACCTGCTTTTTGAGCCTCTGCAATAGCGTGCAAAGTTAAAGTGGTTTTTCCGGAAGATTCTGGTCCGTAAATTTCAATAATTCTACCTTTTGGGTAACCTCCGACACCCAAAGCTAAATCGATTCCTAAAGATCCTGATGAAATAGTTTCTACTTCTTCAATGGCTTTATCCCCCATTTTCATTACGGTTCCTTTACCGTAAGTTTTATCTAATTTATCAAGCGTTAATTGTAATGCTTTTAATTTTGCTTCTTTTTCAGAATTCCCTTTATCTGAAGTATCTTTTGCTGCCATAAATAGTGAAAATTATTTTTAGTAAAATTAGTTAATTTTTTGGAAGTTGCAATAAAATATAATTTCTTTTCTATTTGAATTTACAAAAAAAATACTGTCGAACTTATTTTTTTACAGGATGATATTTATAGTTCAATGGTTGAGAAAGCAATAATTAGGTTAAGTTTCACAAGATTGGATTTGAACTATTTTTTAATAATTTAAAATAGTACAATTGAATAGTATAATCGATTTATTTTTCCACGATGTCTTCATGATACCATCTGTTTTTTATATGGTCTTAAAATCTTACTTTTTATTTAACTTCAATACTATATTGAAGAATTTTAAAAGCACTATTAGGAAAATATCCCTTGGCTTTAAACTAAAAAAGCCCTAAATCTAAAATTAGACTTAGGGCTTTTTTAAAAAACAGTTGCTATTTATTCACGAATAAATTGAACCGTCTTAGAAGAGGCTTCTTTGTTTATTTTTATAAAATAAACGCCTTTGCTAAACGCCGATGTATCTATTGATAAATCTTCCATAGCTACTACTTGTTTGTTCATTACCATTTGACCTAAATTATTGTAAACAATAAAACTATCTGGCAATTGTGCCATACTAATGTTTAAAATGCCCGCGGTTGGGTTGGGATAGATTTTTATAGTCTCAAATTGATAGTTATTTACACCTAGTGGTGTTGCTGCATTGGAAGTTGCTAAAGTAGCTCTTCTTGGTGAAGATGCCATTACAGCTGCTACTCTCCCTTTTTGATTTAAGGTAAAAATGTTCATACAAGCATCTGGCGTATAATCCATATAATTCTCAGGCATATCACTTCCTGCAACAGATGGGCAGGTATCAAAAGTACCACAATCATAATGCTCCCAACCAGCTTGTGGGGTATCCGCACAATAATCCGTGGCAGTACAATTTGGAGAATTTGTAGCCTCATTTCCATTGCCGTCTCCCCAAATGTGTCGTAGACCAAAACAATGTCCAATTTCGTGAGTTGAAGTTCTTCCACCATCATATCCTGCAAAATAAGGCCCTGGTGCAATTGCTGCCGAACCAAAACATCTGTAATCAGCAACCAAACCATCGGTATTTGCAGCACCACCGTTAGCGCTTAAACCTGTTAACCCAGAAGAACTTGGAAATTGAGCATAACCCAATATGCCGTTCATAGCATCGGCAGTATTGTCCGAAAAATAAACCGTCCAAATATTAAAATAACGTGTTGGATCCCATGAAGTAGCTGCTTTCATAGTTTCTACAGAGGAGTTTGTTTTATACTGTGCTATCGTTTTTTGAACTCGATCAATTCCGTTGGTTGGGGTTACATTGTCTGGTTTTCTTTTTGCCATAACAAATTGAATTTCCATGTCGGCTCCTACTGGATTGGAATTGTAACCTGGAGTTCCCATCATTTTTCTATAATCTTGATTCAAAACAGTAATTTGAGACAATGCTTGTGCATCGGTAATATTTTCGCCCACACCTACAGCATCACCATTGTGAATGATATGGATAACAACTGGGACAATAATAACCGTATTTACATCATTTGTTCCTCGATGAGATTTTGCTTCTTCTATTTTTGGAGCTAACCAAGTTTCAAATTGTTCTCTAGTTTCTCTGTTTGGATCTTGTGCTCTCAAATAGTTTTCGTATTGAGTAGAATAGCAACGTATTTTTCCAGATGGTGTTCTTTTAGTTAAACTCGCGTTTTGACCGAAAGATAACGTAGTTGCAATTACAGTAATCGCTACTAAGAGTATTGTTTTTTTCATAGTATTTATAATTTAAGCGTACAATAATACAACAAAATTATTGCTATTTGTTATTTATTTAAAAAATTATTTTGCCGTTTTTAATTTATTTTAATAGAATTCTGCTTCCTATAAAAGAGCCATTTACAAAGCGAATAATGCAAAATAATGACCTAAATTTTTATAGATTAGGGTATGTTAAGGTATTTATGCGTTTGTAAAGACACACGCCACTTGGGATTTTTCATAACATAATCAACAATTAGTGGTGTCATTTCTTCTTTTTTACTCCATTCGGGTTGTAAAAATAAAATAGCATTTTTATTCACTTTTTCGGCTTGTTCTTCGGCAAAAATAAAATCGTGTTTGTTGTGAATAATCACCTTGAGTTCATTGGCATTGTCATAGACTGTTTGAGTAGGTAATTTGTTTTTCTTTGGCGAAAGACAAATCCAATCCCAAAGTCCTGTCAACGGATAGGCGCCTGAGGTTTCAATATGCACTTGATGTTGGTTTGCTTTTAATTTTCGTGTAAGCATTGTCATGTCCCAAGTTAAAGGCTCTCCGCCAGTAATGACAATGGTTTCGGAATACTTACTTGCGTTTTCTACTATTTGATCAATGTTTGTTGGGGGATGTAACTCTGCATTCCAACTTTCTTTAACGTCGCACCAATGACAACCCACATCGCAACCACCAATTCTGATAAAATAAGCTGCTGTTCCGGTGTGATATCCCTCCCCTTGAATGGTATAAAACTCTTCCATAAGTGGCAACATAAGTCCACGCTCAACAGCTGCTTGTATTTCTTTTGCTAACATATTTTCAGTATAATGCGCAAAGATAGTTTATTTTGAATGTTGATGAATAAATTTTAAATTACTAAATAGTTGTAGGGAATTGGTGATTAGTTCTATTTAATTAAAACTAATGGTTTTTTAGAATAATGATTATGAAAGATCCTTACTTCTTTTTGTAATTAATTATAAAAACTCCTAACATAATTAATAAGGTGGCAATAATAAAATCGGTAGTTATCACTTCATCCAACAAAAGCCATCCCAAGAAAACGGCAATAATAGTATTCACATAATTCAATACAGAGACCTGAACGGCACTAACTCTTTTTAGTGCATAATGGTAACAAAAAAAAGCTAAAACAGACCCAAAAATTGCAAGATAAACTACTGCGATAACACTTCTACAACTCCAGGAACTGAAAACGGTATTGGATGAAAAAGAAAATGCCAACACAAACTGAATTAGTGCTGAAATAGAAAATTGATAAAAAAGATTTAAGACAATAGTATTGGATTTATTTGTGTGCTTTTTAGAATAAACAGTTCCTGCAGACCAGCTTACTATTGCAATACTAAGAAATAGAATTCCTGTTTTGTAATTGGGATCTAAAATATCAGAAAGACCGTTTCTAAAAATAAAAACTGCGCCAGAAAACCCAAGAAAAACTCCAATAAACCCTTTTAATTTTGGTTTTTCAATACCAAAAAATAGACTCCCAATAAAAATGATAACAGGAGACAAAGCACTCATTATAGAGGTCAATCCACTTGGTAAAGATTGTTCTGCAATAGTTGTAAAACCATTAGCAATAACTAACATCAATAAGGATGGTATGAGTTGGTATTTTAAATTAAGCCAACCAATCCAAGATAATTGTTGTCTATAAAGTAAAATTCCTAATACAATCAGTGCAGCTATTCCTTGCCTCATCGAGGTAATGAACCAAGGCGGAATGGTTTCAACAGCTACTCGAATGCCTAAATAGGTGGTACCCCATACAATTCCGACAATTATTAAACAGAAAATTAATTTTAAATCGGTTTTTTGATTCATATAAAATGGGGATAATCGAATGGATGATTAGGTAATCGAATGACTAGCTTCTGATTTTTTTCTCCCATTTCCAAGCACTAGCCAAACAATCTTCTAAACTGTATATTGTTTTCCAGCCCAAGACATCGCTGGCTTTGTCAGTATTAGCGTAAGCTTCGATAATATCACCTTCTCTACGTCCTACAATTTGGTAATTTAATTTATGTTCAGCCACTTTTTCAAAAGCAGTAATGACCTCTAAAACCGAACTACCGGTTCCAGTTCCCAGATTGAAAGTTTCAACTTTTTCGACATTTTGTTTTTCTAGTAACCGTTTCATTGCAATCACATGGGCTTTGGCCAAATCTACAACATGAATATAGTCTCGTATTGCAGTTCCGTCAAATGTGGGATAATCACTTCCGAAAACGGAAAGTTTATCGCGTAAACCAATAGCCGTTTGCGTAATAAATGGCACCAAATTCTGAGGAACTCCGATAGGTAGTTCGCCTATTTCAGCGCTAGGATGTGCACCAATAGGATTAAAATAGCGCAATAAAATTGCATTAAATCCAGCAACTTTTGCCGTATCAACTATAATTTCCTCCCCTATTTGTTTGGTATTTCCATACGGTGACATTGCCAATTGTACGGGTGCATTTTCGGTAATGGGCATCTTTTCAGCTTGCCCATAAACCGTACAAGACGAACTAAAAATGAAATTTATAGTTGGTTTTTGTTGTAATTCTTGTAGTAAATAAACTAAGGAGCAAATGTTGTTTTCGTAATATAGCAATGGGTTTTCAACACTTTCACCAACCGCTTTAGAGGCTGCAAAATGTATTACACCAGCAATATCATTGTGTTTTTCAAAAAAATCTTGAATCGATTTTTTATCACGTAAATCCATTTTTTCAAATGTAGGTTTCTTGCCTGTAATGTTGAAAATACCATCCAAAACACTTTCTGATGAATTGGAAAGATTGTCAATAGCGACAACTTCAAATCCTTCATTTTGTAATTCAACGACTGTGTGAGAACCTATAAAACCTAAACCTCCAGTTACTACTATTTTCATTTTAATATTAATATTGCTTTTTGTAATTGTGTATTAATTTCTAAATAAACTTAAAAGCACTTGAATGTAAAATTGTGCGTAAAAGTAAGAAATTCTATACTATGATTTTGTTATCCGTAAAAGAAACGTAAATTAGCCACAGAAATTATAATCCATGTTTGTACTTTATACATTTTTTGTGTTTTTGGCTTCCCAAATAGTCAAATTGTTAGCGCTTTTTAGTCCAAAAATCAAACTTTTTGTTGAGGGTCGAAAAACTGTTTTTCAAACGCTGCAAAGCAAAATCAGTCCATTAGACAAAACGATTTGGTTTCATGCTGCTTCCTTAGGAGAATATGAACAAGGGTTGCCTGTAATTGAAAAAATAAAAGTAAAATTTCCTGAGCATAAAATTATAGTTTCTTTTTTCTCCCCATCAGGTTATGAGGTTCGTAAAAACAATACCGTTGCCGACACTACCGTTTACTTGCCTTTGGATACAAAATCCAATGCCAAACAATTTATTGAATTGGCACATCCTGATTTGGTTTTCTTAATAAAATATGAATATTGGCCCAATTATTTGAATGAACTTAAAAAACAAAACATCAAAACGTATTTGATTTCTGGAATTTTCAGAGAAAAGCAAGCGTTTTTTAAATGGTATGGTGGTTTTTATAGAAATGCCTTGCAAACATTTGACTACTTTTTTGTACAAAATGAAAGTTCAAAAATTCTCTTGCAGCGTATTGGCTTCAACAATGTAAAAATTTCTGGCGATACTCGTTTTGACCGAGTGGTTTCGATTTTGGAACGGGACAATTCATTAGATTTTATTGCGCAATTTAGAAACGATAAAACCACTATCGTCATCGGGAGTTCATGGCCTAAAGACGAAAACTTATTAGTTTCTTACATCAACAAATCGGCTGACGAAGTGAAGTTTATCATTGCGCCACATAATATCAAATCGGAACAAATTTTTGAATTGAAAAATTCCATTTCCAAAAAAACAGTTTTATTTTCTGAAATAAATAGTGATTCTGAAGGGACAAGTCGCGACCTTTCCCTACGGAATTTTAATGTTTTTATCATCGATACCATCGGCATTTTAACCAAAATTTACAGTTATGCCGACATTGCTTATGTGGGTGGTGGATTTGGAAATTCAGGGGTACATAATATTTTAGAACCTGCGACTTTTGGCGTTCCTATCGTTATCGGTCCCAATTATTCCCATTTTGCCGAAGCAACTGCCTTGGTCAATTTAGGTGGTTGTATTTCTATTTCAAATCAATACAATTTGAACGAAGCCTTTGATAATTTGATTCAAAACCCTGATGAACGATTTGAAAAAGGCCATATTTGTTCCACATTTGTACAAATGAATAAGGGTGCGACGGACGTAATATTAAACCATATTTAAAAAAAGCAAAACTATAAACTATGAAATTTCTAAAACTATTCCTGCTCCTATTTATCATTCAAACGCAAGCACAACAAGGCGGTATGTGGATTCCTTCTTTATTGCAAGGAATGAATGAAACCGAAATGAAAAATCTCGGAATGAAAATCACGGCAAAAGACATTTATGACGTCAATCATTCGAGTATGAAAGACGCTGTCCCACAATTTGATGGAGGTTGTACTGCTGAAGTTATCTCTGATAAAGGCTTACTTTTAACGAATCATCACTGTGGATTTGATGCCATTCAAAATCATTCCACTGTTGATCACGATTACCTGCGTGATGGTTTTTGGGCTTATAAAATGGAAGATGAATTAGCCAATCCAAATATGGTTGTTACGTTTGTTGTTCGAATAGATGATGTAACCTTAAAAGTTTTAGAAGGTGTTGCAACTTTAAATTCTGAGGGGGAAAAGCAGAAAAAAATTCAGGAAAATATAACTTCAATAAGCAATTCGTCACCTAAAGAAACTTGGCAAGAAAACAAAATCAAAACGTTCTATGATGGCAATCAATACCTTTTATTTGTAACTGAAACCTTCAAAGACATTCGATTTGTTGGTGCACCACCTAGTTCTATTGGGAAATTTGGTTCCGACACCGACAATTGGGTTTGGCCAAGACATACAGGTGATTTTTCTTTGTTTAGAATTTATGCCGATAAAAACAATAGACCCGCTGCCTATTCTACAGAAAATGTTCCCTACAAACCAAAATATTTTTTCCCGATTTCGTTAGACGGCGTGAAAGAAAACGATTTTACTATGGTTTTAGGTTATCCTGGACGAACACAAGAATATTTACCTTCAATAGCTGTTGAACAATTAGTTAATACTTTAAATCCTGCAAAAATTGAAGTGCGTGATGCCGCTTTGAAAGCGCAAGATCGTTTTATGCGAAAAGACCAAGCCATTAAAATTCAATATGCATCCAAATATGCAAGCGTAGCCAATTATTGGAAAAAATGGATTGGCGAAACCAAAGGATTACAGAAATCGAATGCAATTTTTATCAAGCAAAAATTTGAATCAGCGTTTCAAGAAAAAGTAATAAAAGCAGGAAAACAAGCGGAGTATGGCAATTTACTTACTGATTTTCAAAAGAATTATATCGAAATAAAAGAGTACGCTTTAGCAAAAGATTATTTTACGGAAGTAGCTTTGCGCAACACCGAAATTTTATCCGTTGGTTATAAATTATACCAATTGGAACAGGTTTTGAATACTAAAGGCGAACAAGCATTTAATGATAGAAAAACAAGTCTTTTAAAAGGAATTGCCGATTTTTACAAAGATTATAATGCCAATGTTGACGCAGCGGTTTTTGAACAACTTATCGGTTTGTATGCTTCAAAATCTCCCAAACCATTTTTGCCACAATCGCTAGTAAATGTTGATGTTCCTACTTTAACTTCTTCAATATTCAGCACCTCAAAACTGACTTCCTTATCAAGTTTCCAAACCTTACTAGAAGGCGATTCAAAAGCAATTATAGAAAAAATAAACAAGGATCAAGGTTACCAACTCATCAAGTCGATGGCAGATGCTTATTTGAAAAAAGTAGTTCCTAAATATGATGAATTAAATCTAAAAAATAGTGCATCGCAGCGCACTTACATGAAAGCAATATTAGAATTAAGTCCAAAATCGGCACGTATTTTTCCAGATGCCAATAGTACTTTGCGTGTGACTTATGGAAAAGTAAAAGGTTACAAACCAAATGACGCGGTTACCTTCGAGCCTTTTACTTATTTAGATGGAGTGATGGAAAAATACATTCCTGGAGATTACGAGTTTGATGTTTCTAAAAAACTAATTGATTTGTATCAAAGTAAAGATTATGGTGACTATGGATCGAATGGGAAAATGCCGGTTTGTTTTATTGCTACCAACCACACTACAGGAGGTAATTCTGGAAGCCCTACTTTAGATGCTTATGGCAATTTAATTGGATTAAATTTTGATCGAGTTTGGGAAGGAACGATGAGTGATGTTTATTATTCACCTGAGATTTGTAGAAACATTATGGTTGATGCACGCTATGTTTTATTTGTAATTGATAAGTTTGCAGGAGCAAAAAATATAATTAACGAATTAAAATTGGTTCATCCAAAGCGCTTAAGGAAAGCTAAAACGTTGTAGTTGAGCATTTATGGCTGCTTGAAATAAAATTTAATAAAATTAAGTAGTTTTTTTGTTGATTTAAAACTTTGGCATGATACTTGTAAATAGATTGAATGTTGCAGTAGATTATTTTTTTGAAAAAAAATAAAAAAATATTTTTACCTATCAAAAAATTTATATCTTTGCCTCGAATTAATAATTAACCTTTTATAAAATTAAGTAAGATGAAAAAAGTATTTTTAAGTTTAGCTGTTATTGCTGCATTAACTGTAGTATCTTGTAAAGACAAAGCTGCAGAAACTGAAACTCCAGCTGTTGACACAACTGCTGTTGAAGCTCCAGCTGTTGACACAACTACTGCTCCAGCTGCTGACACTACTGCTGCTCCAGCTGCTGCTGAAGCTCCAGCTGCTGAAGCTGCTCCAGCTGCTCCAGCAAAAAAATAATTAGAAATTTAATTTCTAAAGATTTTAAAAGCCACGCAATGCGTGGCTTTTTTATTTAATAAGGTTTTATTATGAAACGTAAAGCTTGTTTTGCTAGATAGGTTTAGATTTCTTCGTCCTTAAAAACAAAATGATTAAAAGAAAAATCTAAAATTTCTGATTTTTGAGCGAATAATTGAATTTCCTTAATTCCTTTTTGCAGCAATAATTCGGTGTTGTATTTTCTGCTGGTTGCAAAATGAGCTTCTTCTAACATTATTTTAAAATAATATTTTCCTCCAGCGGTTCTCACCTTTACGAAAGCGACTTCTTCAATGGCATTTTTGAAATAGTCAATGCCTTCTTCACATTCAAATTTTAACTCATAGCGAAAACTGGTGAATATCGCCTTACCTTTTCTGGAAGTGAAAACAAATTTATAATAATCGTCATATCTTTTACTGATAACAAGAGCACCCATTAAATTTTAGATGTTAGATTGAAGATTTAGTAAATTTGTTGCACTTAATTAAAATAAAAAAGCTCCAAACATAAGTTTGAAGCCGTTTTGTACTCAGAGCGGGACTTGAACCCGCACGAACATTGCTGTTCACTGGATTTTAAGTCCAGCGTGTCTACCAATTTCACCATCCGAGCAATTACTTTTAAACGCTATATTCTAATTTTTTAAAAATTAATTAAATATATCACCGTCCGAGCAGTATGGTTTTGAGCGAAAAACGGGGCTCGAACCCGCGACCTCGACCTTGGCAAGGTCGCGCTCTACCAACTGAGCTATTTTCGCAATTTTTTTCTAAAGAACTGCCTTACTTGTTTTGTAACGCGAAGGCAAATTTAACACATTAATTCAATTAAACAAGCCTTTTATGTAAAAAATTTCATCATAAATCTAACATTCTGATTGCGTAAAGATTACTACTTTACAAATCCGAATTCAGCTAAATTCGCTTTATTCTATTGCATAAAATACAAGTGTTTTATAGCAAAAAAAAAATTCGATGAAATTAATAAATAGTGCTATCTATTTCAAATGATTCATTAAAAATCTTTCTCCTTGACAGAATATTGGTTCGCTAAGATCGCATTCAAAACAGCAGTGCTGGCATTGGTGTAAAAAACGGCAACACCATCATGATTCAATGTATTTAAACCTATTTTGTCATTTAAAACAAACTTAGTTTGTTTGGCAACTGCCGCACCAGAATCGATGATTTTGATATGACGGGGCAGTATTTTTTTAATTTGTGGAATTAAATACGGATAATGACTGCAACCTAAAACTAAATAATCAATATTGGCTTCCATCATAGGAATAAGATACGACTGAAGCAATTGCGTCATTTCAGGCGAATGCATATTACCACTTTCAATTAACTGCACCAAACCATATCCTACTTGTTCAATGATTTTTGTATCGGGATAAAACTCAACCGCTTTGTTAAAAAGCGCGCTATTTAGCGTGCCTTTGGTTGCTAGAATACCAATAGTTTGTGTTTTAGAATGGTTTGCAGCGGGTTTAATTGCGGGCTCAATACCAATAAAGGGTATTTTATATTTTGATCGAAGCACTCCAATAGCATTAGTAGTTGCAGTATTACAAGCTACCACAATAATTTTAGCATTCATTTCCAAAAGTAATTCTGTGTTTTTACAACTAAGTGCTATAATTTCCTCTTTGCTTTTTTGACCGTAAGGAGCATTTTTACTGTCTGCTAAATAAATCGTATTTTCACAAGGCATAAGCGCATGAATTTGTTTCCAAATTGAAGTACCTCCAATTCCAGAATCAAACAAGCCAATGGGATTATTATTACTATTCATGGTAACAAATATAAAAAAAAACTGCTCAATGCCGAAGTAACGGTTGAGCAGTTTTTTTTTAATTTAATTCGAATTTTAGAATCCTAATTCTTTTTTTACATCCGCAGTTAAATTTGGCCCATCAGAAAGTAAAAGACCTGCAGAATTCAATACATATTGATATCCTTTCGCTTTTCCTACTTTTTGGATTGCAGTTTTCACTTTTTCTTCAATTGGCTTCATCATGTCCGACTCTTTTGTTTGTAATTCTTTTTGAGCCGTTTGACCAAATTCTTGGATTCTTTTTTCCATATCAGCCACTTCTTTTTGACGCTCTCCGTTCATTTTTTCAGAAACAGTTGTAGCTTCAGCTTCGTATTTTTTAACTTTAGCTTGGTATTCATCTCCCATAGTTTTGTAATCTGCTTGATAGGTTTGACTCAATTTTTCCAACTGTTTTTGCGCTTCAAGAATCGCTGGCATTTTTGTCATGATTTCACTCACATCTACGTGAGCCATTTTTTGGGCAGTTGCAATGCTTGTTCCGAATACTAAAACGGCAACGACTAATAAAGATTTTAGATTTTTCATCATTTTTTAAAATATTAAAGTAAGTAATTAATTATTGTTTGTATTTATTTTTTGTTTTTAATTGAGTCTTTGACTTTTTTAGCAGCTTCTCTATCAGCTAAAACTTTGGATTTTCTATCGTCTATTG
>JBBALV010000036.1:0-22209 GCA_040402815.1 Flavobacterium sp. | reverse complement strand
GAGCAACAATTGTCATATTGTCTACATATTTTGACCAAATATTCATTTCACGAACATAAGGCGAGTAAGCAAAATATTGATTTTGCGATTCGATATGTGGAACATGTGTAATTATGGTAAAAGTCATTTTTAATTCACTTTTAATAAAATATTGATACTTCCAGCTGTTAATTCTTCGTCAGAATAATGAATGAATTCTTCATTTATTATTAATTTTTTAAATTTATGATAAGCTTCACTTCCAACTTTACAACTTTCAAATTCAACGAATACAATTTCAAATTCTTTCTCAAAGAGTTTTAAATATTGCGGCAAACGTAGTCGATTATGATAATCGAATTTTGTTTGAATAGCCTCCCACTCGTTTTGGCTGTATTTAAGAAAATCATATAATGAAATGGAACTATCAGTGTAAGCTCTATGGTCACTTGGCGAAATTAAATGAAGAATATAACTTCCTTTTTTTAGTTGTTTAACGAATGATTGATGCATTTCATTGATGTTTTCTGTTGAAATATGTTCAAGTACAAATCTAGAAATTATGAAATCCGTTTTTGTTAAGTCTCCGTCACTTATATTCGTTTTTGAAAAATAATGTATTTCTGGAGGTAATTGAAATTTCCCTTTAAAGAGATTATTTGGAATAGAATAGGTTTCAGAAAATAAAGCATTTAATTTTAAAATTTCTGATGTATTATAATGTTCATTGATGTCAAATGTATCTATTTTTCTTGCTTTGGATACAAACTTAAAAAAGTAGGGAAGAATAGGTAACCAGCCAGAACCTATTTCACTAATGTTTTTGTTTTCTAATTCAATATTATTTTTGGTCAGAATTCTAAGAATTGTCTCAAAGGATTGTTTAGTGGAATCAATTTTATATTCTAATGAGTCCGATTGCGATAAATTTTGCATTTTATGATAAAGATAAAAGCCCAATGAATCAGGTAAAATGGAAAGACATTTAAAAATAGTTGTTTTAAGTTTATGATTCATTATTTGAATAAATTAATGGCTATTTTTTCTTCAGCAGCATCGTTAAATGCATGCAACGAAACAATACTTTGTCTGATTTTTTGGACTGCTCCCAGTCTTCCATATACCATTTTTGACCCAATTTTTTTTTCTTTTCTTCTGAAAGTGGCATAATATTTAATATCACAACCCACTTTGATTTTCCTAAAACACCTCTTCTTTCTACAATTGTAAATGATTTTTGAAACTCATAAAATGTTTTTCTTTTAAAAGGCCATTCCCAAGCTGCATCCGATTGAAAAGGACGGTAGAACGTTCTAATTATTTTAATAGGTAAACTTGTTTCTAATGGATCGTAACTGATAATTGAACCATTGATTGCTAATTTTTCATTTAATTTATTAATTAATACGGTCGTATTTTCAAAATGATGTAAAACGCCGTAGGCGTATATCAAATCAAAATCTTTATCAATAAAATCAGGAGCTAAAAAATCAACAGCCTCAGCTTTTGCATTTGGAAAAGACGATAATCGTTCATTTAATTTTGCAATTGCTACATCGCTCAAATCGATTCCTAAATAACTTTTAGCATGTTCTGCAAGATACATTGACCAATAATTTCCAGAAAAACATCCTAAATCCAACACTTTTTTATCCGACAAATCACCAAACCATTCTTTGTGTAAAAGATAGGCTTGGTCTTGAATTCCAATGTTTTTTCTTATTTTATGGAACATTCCATTTCTAAAATTGGCCCAAATTTTAGTGAAAAAATTCTGTTTGATATTATTGTAGAATTCCTTTTGTTTTTTATTCGTTTCTAGGATCGATTCTGTGTTTTTCATTTTGAGGACATCATAGATTCCGGACTAAATTTCATGTTTATTGGCAATAATTTATTCCACACTTTTCATAAAAATAATCATCGATTGACTTTACTCCGTCTTTTTAATTACTTTTCTTGCCACTTCAATTTTGAATTTTTTACCTTTCATTTTTTCATCTCTAATAGCATTCAACAAATCGCTTATTTTATTGAATTTCACTGCAGCAAATGAAATGAAATCTTTCACTTCAATCAATCCTAAGTCACTTTTTTCCAGTTTTCCTTTTTGAGAAAAGAAACCAACAATATCAATTTTATTCAACTTGTTTTTCTTTCCACCACTAATATATAATGTTTGAAATATAGGCGGTTTTGGTAATGTTGTACTGTGATCCACTTTCAAAACAGCCATTTCATAATCGATATAATCCAATTTTTTCTCAGACTCATTATGAATTATATAGGCTGTTCCAGAGGCTAACATTCTGGCCGTTCGTCCGTTTCTATGTATAAATTCATCTACTTTTAAAGGCAAATGATAATGAATAACATGTTTCATTTCTGGAATATCCAAACCTCGTGCCGCCAAATCGGTAGTTATCAAGTAACTAATACTTCCGTTACGAAATTGAATCAATGCTCGTTCTCGTTCGTCTTGATCCATTCCGCCGTGATAATATGTAGCGTAAATTCCTTTTTCGCAAAGTGTATCACTGATGCGTTCGGCAGCGTCGCGATGGTTGCAAAAGACAATTGCGGCTTCTGATTTTAACGAGCATAAGAGATTAAATAAACTCCCGATTTTGTCTTTTTCTTTCGAAATAACCAATTTTGTAGAAAGATTGTTTGTCAATTCTTCTCGATTTGGAATAAAATCTAAAATGGTTGGATTAATTACTCGCGTATATTTCGGAATTTCGATATCCGAAGTGGCTGAAACCAAAACCCGTTTGTTGAGTTTGGATAATTTACCGATAATAAATGACATTTGCTCATGAAAACCCAATTGTAATGACTTGTCAAACTCATCAAGAATTAAAGTTTGAATTTTGTCAACTCGAAAAGTACCTCGGTCAATATGATCGGCAATTCTGCCAGGTGTTCCAATTAAAACCGCTGGAGGATTGGACAAATTTTTAATTTCAGTATCTATGGAATGACCGCCATAGCAAACATTAACTTTGTAATCGGTTCCCATTTTTTTCCACACTTGTTCAATTTGCAATCCCAATTCTCGTGAAGGAACTAAAATTAAGCATTGTACCGAAAGAATTTCAGGCTGCAACATCTCGAAAATAGGTAAAAGAAAAGCCAAAGTTTTTCCGGAGCCTGTGGGCGAAAGCAATAAAATAGTGTTGTCGTTTAAAATGGTTTCTTGAGCTGCAATTTGCATCTCGTTTAGGTTTTCAATTCCTAAATTAAGAAGTATGTTGTTGGAATGGTGTTTTTTATTCATTTTACAAAGGTAAAATGAATAATGAATTTTGAGTTAAGAATTTATATTTTTTATTAATTGGAATCAAAAGCGATTGTTTATTTTAAGATTTGTTCTTCTTCAAACAATAACTTTATGTTTTCATACGAATTTTTCATCGCTTCCTTAATTTGTTCTGGATTCAGCCATGCTACTTTTTCAATTCCTTCCTCCAATTGCCCTTGAGTTTCCCCATCAAATGTGGTTTTCATCTCAAACCAATGGGTTATTTTTAGTTTATACCTGCCGTTTCGTTTGAAAATATGATAGGTTTTTTGCAATTTATCGGTAATGACTAATTTGTTTACACCCGTTTCTTCTTCTACTTCGCGCAAGGCGGTGTATTCGATTTCTTCCCCTTTTTCGATACCGCCTTTAGGTAAATCCCATTTTCCATTTCTAAAAATAAAAAGCACTTCATTTTTTTTGTTAAATACCAAACCGCCACCCGCTTTTTGAACTGGCAATTTTGTTTTTAATGTTTTAAGAATTTCTTTTTCATCGGGATGGTATAAGTATGCCTTTTGAATCTTATTTTGAAAAATTTTAACAATAATCTTCTTAATATCCGCTGTTTCCAACAAAAAAAGTTGAAAATCAGTTTCTTTGAAAATCTGATTTGTTAAGAAAAGTGGTTTGTCGTTCACAAAAACTTTATACATTTGTATTATGATTTTTAATAAAGATACTGCTCGTAAAACTGCCGAATTGCTTTTACAAATAAATGCAATTAAATTGAATCCACGAAATCCTTTTTTATGGGCTTCAGGATGGAATTCGCCTATTTATTGTGATAATAGAATAACACTCTCATTTCCAGCAATAAGAAATTATTTAAAAGAAGAATTTGCCAAAAATATTGAAAAACAATTTGGTAAACCCGATGTTATTGCCGGCGTAGCCACAGGAGCTATTGGCATGGGATTGTTGGTTGCCGAAGCTTTGGCACTTCCATTTGTGTATGTTCGACCAGAGCCCAAAAAACACGGGAGAATGAATCAGATTGAAGGGTTTTTGCAAAAAGGACAAAACGTAGTAGTCATTGAAGATTTAATTAGTACTGGAAACAGTAGCTTGCTAGCTGTCGAAGCATTGAAAGAAGCGGGTGCCAATGTAAAAGGTATGGCAGCAATTTTCAGTTATGGCTTTAAATTAGCAGACGATAATTTCAAAAAAGCAAATATTGATTTGTTTACCTTAAGCAATTACGAAAATCTTTTGCCACTAGCCGTTTCTAAAAAATATATTACCGAGGAAGAAGAACAAACCCTAAAAGAATGGAGTTTAAATCCATCCGAATGGGGAAATAAGTAGTTAATTTAGAACATCTTCTTTGAAAATAATTAACAATAAGATTTATGAATTTAGAAAGCCCAAACGTTACCGTTCAAAAATCGGCGCAATATGTATTCGAGGTCTTGTCTGATGTAAAAAATTTCGAGAATTTAATGCCTGAAAATATATCGAAATTCGAAGTGATTGACGAAGACACCTTTATTTTTGGATTAAAAGGAATGCCCGAAATAAAATTAAAAATAAATGAAAAGGTACATCATACTTGCCTTATTTTAGCTGCAGCAAGTGACAATTTCCCGTTTACATTAAAGATAACTATCACTGCCATTTCTGACCAATCGAGTCAAGTACAATTATTTTTTGAAGGAGAATTTAATGCCATGATGTCCATGATGATCAAAGTCCCAATATCAAAGTTCATAGAAAGCTTATCAGAAAACATGAATAAATTGTAAGAATAAAATGAATTAGCTATCAAAAAAGTACTTTAAAATAAAATAAAACTTTTTTTTTAAAACTTTGATTCTTTAATTTCAATCTTTTGAGGTAAAATATAGTGCGAATTACAAACAACACCTTTGAAAAAAGTCGCTACATTATTTGGATTAAAATAAAATAAAAACAGTAATTTTTTTTTTTTGTAGTCGTGTTTGAACATTTTTTGATATCAACTATAAATTCAACTAAAAATGATTAAATATCTGGTTTTTAAGTAAATCATCCATCGATTCTTGTTTTCGAATCAAGATTCCTTTTCCGTCTTTCCAGAGCACTTCGGCAGGTTTGTATCTCGAATTATAGTTAGATGCCATCGAAAAGCAATAGGCTCCTGCGTTTCTAAAGCACAACAAATCCCCTTCCTTAATTTCCGAAATTCGTCGGTTATTGGCGAAGGTATCCGTTTCACAAATGTAGCCTACCACCGTGTAAAAACGCTCTTTCCCTTTTGGATTTGAAATGTTTTCAATATGATGTTGTGAACCATACAACATCGGACGAATCAAGTGGTTAAATCCACTATCAATACTCGCAAAAACAGTCGATGTAGTTTGTTTTACCACATTTACTTTAGTAAGAAAAAAGCCCGCTTCACTCACTAAAAATTTTCCAGGCTCGAAAGCCAACGTCAATTCGCGCCCATATTCTTTCTCAAAAGCGAGAAAGCGTTTCGATAGTTTTCTACCTAATTCTTCAATATTAGTTTCGATATCGCCTTTAGCGTACGGTACTTTAAAACCACTTCCAAAATCAAGAAAATCGAGTGTTTTGAAATTTTTGGCGGCTTCAAATAGAATTTCAGCAGCATACAGAAACACTTCAATATCTAATATATCCGAACCTGTGTGCATGTGAATACCATTAATGTGCATTCTAGTGTTTTCAACAATCCGAAGAATATGAGGCATTTGATGAATCGAAATACCAAATTTACTATCAATATGTCCCACCGAAATATTAGCATTTCCGCCCGCCATAACGTGGGGATTGATTCGAATACAAACCGGCACCGTAGGGTGTTTGCTACCAAAATGTTCTAAAACACTCAAATTATCAATATTGATTTGAACTCCCAATTGGGCAACAGCTTCAATTTCTTCAAACGAAACCCCGTTAGGCGTATAAATAATTTGATGCGGTGCAAAACCAGCATGCAGCCCCAATTGTACTTCTTGAATAGAAACAGTATCTAAATTAGAACCTATATTCTTTAAAAGTTGCAATATGCTAATAGTGGACAATGCTTTTGCAGCATAATTGATGCGCAAACGACTCACTTTAGAGAAAGCTTCCGTAAGGCGTTGGTATTGCGATTGAATTTTATCAGCATCATAAACATATAAGGGACTTCCAAATTCTGAAGCCAATTGTACTAAATCTTTTGTTTGCATTTTCTTTAATTTTTGACAAATTTATTGTTCCAAATCCATACATCAAAACGAACGATTGCAATTACACAAATAACGGCACATTGTTACAAATACAACAATCCAATGATTTACAAAGTTACTTTTCTTTTATCTTTGTTCGGATTTTTCATTGCAATCTCTAAAAAACAATCGTTCTATGCTCAAAATTTGTGAAGCCACACCTGCTGATTTTAAAACCATTCAACACATAGCCCATACCACATGGCCACTCACATATAGTGAAATTTTAACCAAAGCACAATTGGATTTTATGTTGGCTGCTTTTTATTCCATTGAAACGTTAACCGAAAATTATTCCAAAAAGCAACACCAATTTATTCTAGCTATCGAAGAAAATAACTGTTTAGGGTTTGCCTCCTTTGAACACCATTATTTGGGAGGAAAGGTGACCCGTTTGCATAAATTATACCTGCTTCCAGAAGCTCAAGGCAAAGGAATTGGTAAAAAGCTACTGGAGAGGGTAGAAGTCGATGCTAAAAAAATGCAATCCGTTTTGATTTCTTTGAATGTAAACAAATATAACAACGCCTATTTTTTTTACGAAAAAATAGGATTTCAAAATGTTGGAAAAGAGCTACTTCCTATAGGAGATGGCTATTTTATGGATGATTTTATAATGGAAAAAATGCTATAGAATTTATAATTTTTCGGCTACTGTTTTAGCATCAATGTCGCTATGTGATGCATTATAAACGGCTATCCCTTCCTTTATCAACAACAATTGCGGCGATTGATGGAATACGTTAAAACGACTGGCAATTGCATTGGAAACATCACGAAAAGCAATCAAATCTAGAAAATAATTTTCGGTAGCATCGGTGGCATCATATTCATTTTCAAATTGTTTTAAAGCCATTCGACTCACACTACAACGGGTACTGTGTTTAAAAATCAATACGGGTTTTTCATTTGAAACAGCAATAATTTCATTCAATTGCCCTAAATCTTGCAAGGCAATCCAATTTATTTTATCAGAATTAGTATTTTGGTTTTCAGAAGAACCAAATATCGAATTAAATAGACTCATTTTGTCGTGTTTTCAGTCATTTTGTCGCTTATAACCCCTTTGTTTACAGTCATTTTGTCGTAACTTTAGGGTTGGAATAACATTTGACGATTATTCAGCAAAGTTAATTAAATTAACTGCAAACAAATAACTACAAACAATAAAGAAAATGAACATCAATAAATTCACTATTAAGTCACAGGAAGCTGTTCAGCAAGCGCAACAATTAGCGCAAAGCTTTAGTCAGCAACAAATAGAAAATGAACACATTTTTAAAGCTATTTTTGAAGTAGATGAAAATGTAGCGCCATTTATTCTGAAAAAACTAAATGTAAATGTGCCGTTGTTCGAACAAATACTAGACAGCACTATTCAAAGTTTTCCAAAAGTGTCAGGAGGCGAACTTATGCTGTCGAGAACTGCAAGCACAACACTCAACGAAGCCGAAATTATTGCCAAAAAAATGAACGATGAATTCGTTTCTATCGAACATTTAATCTTAGCTATTTTTGGTTCCAAATGTAAAGTAGCTCAAATCTTGAAAGACCAAGGCGTTACCGAAAAAGGCTTGAAAGCCGCCATTGACGAATTGCGAAAAGGAGAAAGAGTCACTTCTGCCTCTGCCGAAGAAAATTATAATTCTTTAAATAAATATGCCAAAAATCTCAATGAATTGGCTAAAAACGGAAAACTGGATCCCGTAATTGGTCGGGACGAAGAAATTCGTAGAGTTTTACAAATTTTGACCCGTCGAACGAAAAACAATCCAATGCTTGTGGGCGAACCAGGAGTAGGTAAAACCGCCATCGCCGAAGGTTTAGCACACCGAATTGTAGATGGTGATGTTCCGGATAATTTGAAAGACAAAATCGTATTTTCACTCGACATGGGAGCTTTGATTGCAGGAGCCAAATACAAAGGGGAATTTGAAGAACGCTTAAAATCAGTCGTGAAAGAAGTGACTGCTGCCGAAGGGGATATTGTACTTTTCATTGACGAAATCCACACATTAGTAGGCGCGGGCGGGGGAGAAGGTGCGATGGATGCGGCGAATATTCTGAAACCGGCTTTGGCTCGTGGCGAATTGCGTGCTATTGGTGCCACCACATTAGACGAATATCAAAAATATTTCGAAAAAGACAAAGCGCTAGAGCGCCGATTCCAAAAAATAATGATTGAAGAACCCGATACCGAAAGTGCCATTTCTATCCTTCGAGGTATCAAAGAAAAATACGAAACCCATCATAAAGTACAGATAAAAGACGATGCTATTATTGCTGCAGTCGAACTATCGCAACGCTATATTACCAATCGATTTTTGCCAGACAAAGCCATCGATTTAATGGACGAAGCGGCCTCAAAATTGCGTATGGAAATTAACTCCAAACCCGAAGAATTGGATGTTTTGGATCGAAAAATCATGCAATTGGAAATTGAAATTGAAGCCATAAAACGAGAGAAAGACGAAAGCAAGCTCAAAATTTTGGGAATGGATTTGGCCAATCTCAAAGAAGAAAGAAATGAAATTTATGCCAAATGGAAATCAGAAAAAGATGTAATCGATAACATTCAAGCCGTAAAGACAGAAATCGAAGATTTTAAATTCGAAGCCGAACGGGCAGAACGTGATGGCGATTACGGAAAAGTAGCCGAAATTCGTTACGGAAAAATAAAAGAAGCCCAAGAACGATTGGATATTTTATTGAAACAATTGCAAGAAAATCAATCGGGAACTTCCTTGATAAAAGAAGAAGTCACTCGCGAAGATATTGCCGAAGTAGTCGCCAAATGGACTGGAATTCCTGTGATGAAAATGCTGCAAGGCGAAAGAGAAAAACTATTAAAACTCGAAGACGAATTGCACAAACGTGTGGTGGGTCAGGAAGAAGCTATAGAAGCCGTGAGTGATGCCGTTCGTAGAAGTCGTGAAGGATTACAAGATATGAAAAAACCCGTTGGAACCTTCCTTTTTCTTGGAACAACAGGAGTTGGAAAAACCGAATTGGCCAAAGCCTTAGCCGAATATTTATTCGACGATGAAAATGCCATGACTCGAATCGACATGAGCGAATATCAAGAACGACAAAGTGTGAGTCGACTTGTTGGTGCGCCTCCAGGATATGTAGGCTATGACGAAGGTGGACAATTGACCGAAGCCGTGCGAAGAAAACCCTATTCAGTAATACTCTTGGACGAAATTGAGAAAGCACATCTTGACACCTTCAACATCTTGTTGCAAGTTTTAGACGAAGGACGATTGACAGACAATAAAGGAAGACTTGCCGATTTTAAAAACACGATTATCATTATGACTTCTAATATGGGAAGTCAAATCATTCAAGATAAATTTGAGAATCTTAAGGGGAGTATTGAAGCCGCCACCGAAGTAGCTAAAGTAGAAGTTTTAGGCTTGTTAAAACAAACGGTACGCCCCGAGTTCATCAACCGTATTGACGAAATTGTAATGTTTACACCATTGACTCCTGCCAATATTGCCCAAATCGTAGGATTGCAACTCAAATCGGTTATCAAAATGTTAGCGCTACAGGGCATCACGATGGATGCCACTTCCGAAGCAATTGATTATCTTTCTAAAAAAGGATATGACCCACAATTTGGAGCCCGACCCGTAAAACGAGTCATTCAAAGGGAAGTGTTGAACGCTTTATCCAAAGAAATTTTGGCAGGAACGATTTCCACTGACAGCATCGTTTTAATCGATTCATTTGATGAAAAATTAGTTTTCAGGAATCATAATCAGTTGGTTCATTAATTGAATTTATGGTTTTAGATCGAACACTGTTCGTAACACTGTTTTTTTTTGCATTATTAAAATTAAAAACGAGAATAAAATGTTATTTTTTCCAAATCGAAGTTGAAAATAAAGATTACGATTTATTCGGAATAAAGTAAAGAAAATTATAAATGTACAAGAAAATCTAGCACAAAAAGCAATTTCGTTTTGTTTGTCATACCGGGCTGTGGCTACTGTAATTCCCGGAAATGCTACAATTACACAATTAGTAAATAATGTAGGAAAGCAAATTTAATTCTATTTCAAAGGAAACAGTTGGAAATTTAGAAGACTTTGATACGACTGAAGGTAAGTCGCTTCGAATTCCTTGGTAATCAAAATTAAAGATTTAAACAAAAATTACTTACTATTAAATTTTAAAACGACATAGATTGTCTTCATTTATTTAATAGTCAATTATTAGTGCAGAAAAAACTATATTTGCATTTGTATTGAGGTTGCTATTTTTATATGAATTAGCATTAAAAGGGAAGTGAGTGATTGAAAATTGCTGAGTTACGATTTTTGATTTCAGATGGATTGTTCTGAAATTTAAAATTTAAAATTTAAAATTCAAAATTCTTGCGCTGTACCCGCAACTGTAAGCTAAAAAAGCTTGTTGTAATCTACCAACCATTGTTCTGTTTTTCAGGATGAGAAGGTAAACAACAAGACGCAAGCCAGGAGACCTGCCCATTACTTTAGAGTATCAAACTTTCGGGAAAAAAGGTTTGGGTATGGGTTAATTTCATGCTTTTCTCCCATTTTTAGTATTAAAAATGTTTTATTGAAATGAACAACAAAATGGTTCGTATTGGTGCTTTATGTGCATTAATGACATCGTGTGCCTTTGCGCAACAAAAAGATTCCATAACTTCTAAAACCGATTTAAATGAAGTAGTCATTTCCGATTCTAAATTTGCTTTACGTAAAGAAAAATCAGGAAAAGTGATTACTAAAATCACCCAAGAACAGTTGAAAAACAGTGCTGGTCTAAGCATAGCAACCCTATTAAATACGGTTTCTGGAATCGAAATTAACGGCAATCAAAATGGATCTGGCAAGAACCTTGGGCTTTATATTCGTGGGGGAAAAAACAATCAAATTCTGATTTTAATTGATGGAGTTCCCGTGACAGATGCCTCTGGTATTAGTATGGATTATGACTTGCGCTTACTTCCAACTGAACAAGTCGAAAGCATTGAAATTATGAAAGGGGCTTCAAGTACATTATATGGTTCAGGAGCTGCAACAGGTGTAATTAATATTACATTAAAAAAAGCAATTTCCAACATAATGGGAGCGGATGCCTATATTAATTTAGGAACAAACAATACAGCAACTAGCAACAAAACAGCCGCCCAAGATTGCAATCAGGGTTTTTCAGTACATGGAATGGCAAATAAAATCAATTATTTTGCCTCCTTGAATAGTACCGAAACCAGCGGAATGTCTCAGATAAAAGCACCAAATGCTGATGTTAATTATGAAGAAGATCGTTTCTCAAGAATTAATTATTTGGGTAAAGTTGGTTTTAAAGCAACTGATAAATTAACATTCGATTTTTTTGGGAATTATGACAAAATTAATATCGACTATGATAATGCGTTTGATAATACGGGGACCAATGATACTAATCTAAACCATTCCAAATCCGAACAATTTCGTTATGGATTTATACCAAAATACAAATATCAAAAAGGGCAATTTGTGTTGAATTCAAGTTTTAATAAAATCGTGCGTACTTACAATGAATTCGACAGTTATTCAAGTTCAATTGGGGTTTCGAATTATGAATCTCGAAGCGTAAATGTTGATGGGTATAATAAATACGAATTTTCTAAAACACTTTTCTTTGTTATTGGTACCCAATTTCAGTTTCATGATATGAAAAGCACAACGCCTTATTCAAGTATTGTTGCTGAAAATTCAAAATTTAATATGATAGATCCTTATTTCACGACAGTTTACACTTCTGATTTTGGTTTAAATCTTAACCTTGGGGCACGTTGGAATCACCACAGTCAATATGGCGAACAAATGGTCTATAACATCAACCCATCATATGATTTCAAAATAATTCCTCTGAAGGTATTGACTTCTTATAGCACTGCATTTGTTACTCCCAGTTTATACCAATTGTATTCAGAATATGGAAATACGGCCTTAACACCAGAACGAAATAGCACTGTTGAAGCTGGTTTTGAATGTAATTTATTACATAAAAAAATAATATTAAGTACTGTAGGATTCTACAGAGAAACGACAAATTTTATTGCATATAACACAAAATACAATAACATTGACGGCACTTTCAAGGCCAAAGGAATAGAAACCGACGTCACTTTTGAAATTGCAAAAAACTTGAAATGGAATGCCAATTATACTTTTACGCAAGTTGATGAAGCCTTGGATAAATTGATTCCAAAACACAAAATTAACGCTGCATTAGATTATCATTGGAACAAAGGAAATGTTAACCTAAATTATCAATATACAGACGCTAGAAAAGATGTTTATTATGATATAATGTTTATGCCTCAAGGAGTTATTTTAGATTCTTTTCGCTTAGTGAATTTTTCAATCAAACAACAAATAATAAAAAACACATTGTCAATCTTTGGTGCAGTTACTAATATATTAAATGAAGATTTTGTAGAAAGCACGGGTTATTCATCCCGAGGAAGAAATTTCAGATTGGGATTAAATTTTTCCTTATAATCCAAAAAAAAGAAAAAGTTAGCTTTTCAAGGTTAACTTTTTTTATTTTAAACTTAATTGTTTATTTGTAAAATGGAATGTAGAAATACTTCAAGCGGTTTTTTCTTCTTTAGCATTCGCTTTCATGAAATCAGTAACTAAGTAGCCAATTAGTTTTCCTATCAAATGGTTATTTTTTTCTTCTCCTAAATCAGGAGCTCCTTCACAAATATGCAGATAAGCAGCATTTGCATTCTGCGCAAAGTAACTCACAAACAAACGGGTTTCTTCTACGGAATAACCACTCAAAGTCATGGCGCTACTAGCAATATTTGGCAAAGCATCAAGATCAATTTCTATCCCAAAAGGGTCGTTTTTTATAAAAGTTAAAGCTTGATAAAGCTCTTGATCGAAGTTTTTTTGTTTTCTAATATTGACCTCATCGTAAGTATTATAGCGCACTCGATCTTCTATTTTTTTAATAATATCCAGTACACTTTTTGAAGTATAGCTTTCGTGTAAACCAAAAATAAAATACTTTTTTAGAAAACCTTCTTCAAAAGCATACGAAAAACCATTGCCGCTATGGCGTCCTTCTAGAATTCTAAAATCGGAATGAGCATCAAAATTAATCGCATTTATCGGTTTTCCTTTCGCTAAAGCAGTTCCTTTAATGTTGCCATACGCATTGTTATGACCACCTCCAATTACGATTGGAATTTTACCCGCTTTTACAATGGTACAAATGATATGAGCTACTTCTCGGTCTATTTTTTCTACCCATTGGCTTAGTTTTGCTCGATGTTCGGTATTATTGAAATCCAAATGTTGTACTTCTTTCATTTCTTCTTCCACATCTAGATGGCCTAAAACCAGCAAACGGCTTCCTTTACAAAACCGATTGTGTTGAATATTGGCAATGCTTTTTATAGCACTTTCCCAAGCCGAAGCGGCTCCAGGACGACCGTAATTGGCTCGAACTCCAATATCTTCTGGAATGCCAAACAATACATATTTAGCCTCACAGCTTATTAAAAAAGCCTCAGGTTCCGTGTCTTTTGGAATAGTGTGCATTTTCTCGCCAAATTTAATTTCGCCACTTCTAAAGTTGGTTACTTTGGCTAAATCTGAAATCGTAAACGGGATGAGCTTTTCCATGAAATAATTTAATGTAGGTCAAAAATAGTAAAAACACCAATTCAACTTCCATTTGTTCTATTAAAATACTTTATTATTATTAACAGTCTGCAATGTTTACTGCAACTGCTAAGCCCCCTTGAGATGTTTCTTTGTATTTAGAATTCATATCCTTAGCGGTTTGCCACATAGTATCGATTACTTTATCTAAAGGCACCTTGGCATTTTTAGCATCGGTTTCCATCGCTAATTCTGCAGCTTGAATGGCTTTTATGGCACCCATTGTATTTCTCTCAATACATGGAATTTGAACCAACCCTCCAATGGGGTCACATGTCAAACCCAGATGATGCTCCATAGCAATTTCGGCTGCCATAACTACTTGATCGGATGTTCCGCCCATTACTTCACATAATGCCGCAGCTGCCATAGCTGATGAAACACCTATTTCAGCTTGACATCCACCCATTGCAGCCGAAATAGTAGCCCCTTTTTTGAAAATACTACCTATTTCACCAGCAACCAATAAAAATTGTTGGATTTCTTTTTCGCCGGCTTGGTGGTTTTCGATTACCAAATAGTACATCAATACAGCAGGAATAACGCCCGCACTGCCATTGGTTGGCGCTGTAACTACCCGACCTAAAGCGGCATTTACTTCGTTTACCGCTAACGCAAAACAACTAACCCATTTTAAAATTTGTCTAAATTTTACTTCTGTTTTTCTTATTTCTTCCAACCACGTTTGAGGCGAATTATAGTTTGAAAGTCCAATTAGGTTTTGGTGCATATCAAAAGCTCGTCGGCGTACGTTCAATCCGCCCGGAAGAATGCCTTCAGAATGACATCCAATATACATACATTCGAGCATGGTATCCCAAATCCGCATTAATTCTTTGCGAATATCCATTTCAGCGCGCATGGATTTTTCGTTTTCAAAAACGATTTCAGATATCTTTTTGTTTTCTTGATTGGTAAAATTTACAAGTTCCTCAGCATTTTGAATAGGGAATGGAAAAGTACGTTTTATTTCCATTTTTTTCTTGGCATTAACGCGTTCTTCTTTCACAACAAATCCGCCACCAATGGAATAATAGGTAGCCGAATATTCTGTAAAGTCCAGCAATTTTGCCGTAAAAGTCATTCCGTTGGCATGAAAAGGCAAGAAATTTTTATTAAAAACAATATCCGTTTTTGGAAAAAAAGCAATATCCATTTCGTTTCCTAAACGAAGTAGTTTATTAGCTTTTATCTCATTAATAATTTTATCAATGTTTTCTACTGGAATGTATTCTGGATCTTGTCCGCTCAAACCAAGCATTACCGCTAAGTCGGAGGCGTGACCAATACCTGTTAGCGAAAGCGAACCATATAAATCAATTTTTACACTTTTTACTTGCATAAAAACCGCTTCATGTCTCAATTCTTCCACGAATCGTTCGGCAGCACGCCAAGGACCTAAAGTATGAGAACTTGACGGCCCAACGCCAATTTTAAGCATATCAAAAATCGAGATACATTCTTCCATAAGATCATTTTTTTTGTAACGCAAATATAACGGATTGTAAGTTTATATTTTTAGCCAATTGTTTTTTTAAATTTAAATAGAAAAATAAAAAAACTATGTGCTTCACAGATTACATTTTTTTATTGCCACAGATAATAATGATTTATAAAGATTAAATGAAAGTATAACTATTTTTCTACTAATTAGTAGGTCTAAATTCTTTTAATCTACAGTTACATATTTATTGTTAATAGGAATGAATTATCAAAAAAAATAAATCCCAACCAGTTTTACAATTCAAATAGTAGTTAACTATACTATTTTTTATATATTTGAAATAGTAATAAAGCTTTATTTAATTAGACCAATTATTGTGTTACTATCATTTGTATTGAAACATTGCATACAACTGAAAACTAAAAAATAAATGAAGAATTTTTTTTTTACATCACTATTGTTAATATTCCTTTCTTGTAATTCTATCAAAATAAAAAAAATTGAAATGGATTCAACTCAAGATTTAATTGGCAACATAAAACAAATAGAAGTTAATACCATTGATTATCCTATTAATAAAAAAGATACAATTGTAAATAAAGAACATAGTATTGTTTTTTTTGATGAAAGAAATAGAATAATTAAGCAAATTGACTTTTATAAAAAATTCACAGATGAAACGTATTTTAATTATAAAAACAATTTATTAGAAAATATGATATCAAAAATTGATAAAAGAATAAGAAAAACCGAATATAAATATGATAATAAAAACAACATTATTGAGTATAATGAATTAGAAAATGATACTCTTTTCTTCAAAAAAACTTCAGTATATGATAATAAAAATAATCCTGTAGAACTAAGATTTTTCTATCCGAATTCCAAATATATCAATAGTATAGAAAAATTTACTTATGATTATAAGCACAGCATAGTAAATATTGAAAGTTTTGATGAAAATAATAAACCTAAAAATTATTATGTAATAATCCATTTTAATGAGAAAGGATATATAGTAAAAACTGAATTTATTTATAGAGACTCTAACATAGGTCACTCAAATATTAGTATTTTAGAATATGATAAACAGGGTAACTTAACAAAAAGAAACAGTGTTGATAAGGATGGAAAACTAAACGAAACAAGAGTTTATAAAAATACTTACGATCAAAAAGGAAATATAATTATTAGAGAAGAGTATTGGAAAGATAAGGTAATTAAAAAAACAACATCTACAATAACATACAGATAAAACTGCGATTAAGAACGATATGTCATACTTTCTGAATTATTTTTCAGGTCTTGAAATTACGTACTAGTAAATTAATATCGAACAAAACAAAGAGTGCTGTTAATATAGTATTTTTTTTCATCCATTACTTAATACATTTAAAATTTACCAATTCATCATTGCTAAAAAGTAGTATATTTGAACTTTCAAAAAGTTGCTTTCAAAAAGCGTATTTTTTTTAAGCGAACTGACGTTAGCTGCAATGGCAGACCAACGAAACAGACAATTTATAATGACAGAAAGAACTTTAATTAAAAATATCGACATTGTAAACGAGGAACAAATAAACCGTACTGATATTTTAATTGATAATGAAATAATTCAAAAAATAGGACTACACAATGACGAAATATATGAAATCGTAATTGATGGAACAGGAAAATATCTATTTCCAGTTAGTATTGATGGACAAGTTTATTTTCGTGGACTAACACAGAAAGGTGCCCTTAGTACAGAAAGTATAGCGGCAATTGCAGGACGCATGTCTTCTTTTATTGGTTTCCGATGTACGGCTCCAAATGTTTTGACTCTTGATATCTTAACTAAAAAATACCGTGTAGTATCTAAAAAATCTTTAGCTAATTTTGGTTTCTTTCTAGGAGTTAATGGAAATTATATTGGCGAAGTAATTGAACTCGAAACCTCTAAATTTATGGGTGTTTCTGATGACAGGCATTACTTTACAAAAAAAGGACAAGCATAAATAATAAATAATTAAAAAAATGGAAATACAAATTTTAAAATCAAAAATTCACAGAGCAGTGGTAACGGAAGCAAATATTGATTACGTAGGCTCTATAACAATTGACGAAGATTTAATGGATGCAGCCAATTTAATTGAGAATGAACAAGTTCATGTATTGAATTATCGAAATGGAGCAAGGTTAATTACCTATGTAATTAAAGGAGAAAGAGGTAGTGGAATTATTTGTTTAAACGGTCCAGCAGCTTTACTTTTTAGCAAAGATGATTTAGCTGTTATAGTTTCTTATGCAAATATGAATTTTGAAGTGGCTAAAACATTTGAACCGCAAATTATTTTCCCTGATTCCAATAATAAACTGCCCCTGTAATATAAACACTATTTGAATAAATGTCCTTAATGCACAGTTGTAATAAGTGGGGTTTCGTGCCCCACTTATTAATTTTGACACATTAATCATCTATTTTACGCATCAATTTTGAATTAAAATCGAAACAACCATCGGAAATTAATAAAACAACGAAACCTCCTGCGTTGATACTTCCGACAACAACCATAAATCCTGATACAATAAAAATAGTATAAAAAATTGTAGAAAATATGGATTGGTTTTGTATTTTACCTATTGAAACTATCGCGATGGTATCATCATCAATAATTTTAATTCGGCCGATAAGACTTAAGGCGTCAGCAACTCGACCTCTGCATTGGGATTAAACAAATACACGCGTCCAGAGCTGATTTCTAAGCATTCGTAACGTTTGGTGCGCAAGGCTATTTTTTTGAAAATCTTACCGTTATGGATTCTAAAAGTACTTCCGTAAGGAATTTCAAATACATAATTTTTGTCATTTTGCTGATCAAATTGTTTTAGTGCCAATGCCAAAGTAGCATCGGTATCACTACTTGCCGAAGGGTTTTTAAAATGCCTAGCTAGTAAAGGCAATAATTGATTAGGGAAAATTTCAGGTCGAATAAACGGAACCATAAGCAACTGAAAACTGTATTTCCATTCGTTACCATGAGGTTTTATTGCCCGTCCAAATTTTTCAAATGCTACTAAATGCGCAATTTCATGAACCAGCGTAATCAGAAATTTGTATTTGTTCAAGGTACCGTTTACGGTAATCTCATGTTTTCCAGACAATCCTTTTCGATAATCGCCATGACGAGTAACACGCTCATTTACGATTTTTAAATGCACATTATTCGCTTTGATAAGTTCAAAAACGGGAATAACGGCATGCTCTGGAATATACTTGGATAGAATTTCGCTCAAAAGTAAAATTTTATGGAGTTGATGATGAAACTTGCAACACTTTTCCGTTAAAATATTTATTCCCTGTTAAGGTAAAATTACAGATATAATCAGCCATTTCTTTTGCTGAAAGTGGTGCTTCATAACCTGGAAAAGCTTCTGCAAGCATCTCTGTTTGAACCGAACCTAAAGCTAAAACATTAAATGAAATGCCGTGTTCTTTGTATTCTTCTGATAACAATTCAGATAACGTAATTACGGCGCCTTTGCTAGAACTGTATGCCGAAAGCCCTGCAAATTTAAGACTTCCCTGAATGCCACCCATAGAACTTATAGTCACAACATGACTCCCTTTTTTCAAAAAAGGCAATGCTATTCTTGTTAAAGCGGCAACGGCAAAAACGTTCACTTTATAAATATTTTCAAAGTCCGTAATTGTGGTTTCTGAAAAAGGTTTCAATAATAATGCACCTGCATTGTGCACAATGGCATCTACATTTTTCCATGAAGTGGCTAAGAAATTTTCAACTTTCAAAAAATCATTTTCCTTGGATAAATCTATTGAAAGACAGGTAATGTTTGGATGTTCTATTAGTACTTGTGCTGTTTTTCGTGATAAAGCCAATACATTATGACCCGCATTGGCAAAAAGCAAAGCCAATTCTAATCCAATTCCACGACTTGTTCCTGTAACGATAATATTTTTCATTTGTATGTTTTGGCTAAAGTATAAAAATAATTTCTGAATGTATAGGTCTTTAAATAACGCCCATTTTTTTCATTAAAAAGGTAGCGCTTTTGTTTTTACAAATTCCTTCACGAAGTTTATAATCAAAATGCAAATCGTCATTGATAATTTCAACTTCAAAACAATTGTTTATAAGTTGATTTGGATATTCATTTGTAGTCAAACAAACTTCAATATCGTGCGTTGCTATGGCTCCAATGACGTTTTTGGTAATCATTTTTTTAACTACTTCAATGGTACCATTTCGTTTGTCATCGGAATTTGTACCTCTTAAAATTTCATCTAAAAGTACAAATGCGCGGTTGTTTTCGAGTTGGTCTATAATTAGTTTTAAACGTTTGATTTCCGCATAAAAATAAGATTCACTATCGGATAAAGAATCGGACAATCGCATAGACACCAAAATGGGCAATGGGTGAACATTGCCTTTATCGGCGCATACCGCTGCACCAATTCCGGTTAACACCATGTTGATGCCAAGACTTCTTAAAAAAGTACTTTTTCCAGACATGTTGGAGCCCGTAAGTATCATAAACGATTGCGGTTGAAAGTTCACATCGTTGCCCACTCTCGTGTTTTCATTCAATAAGGGATGACTTAAATTGGAGAACGATATTTCAAAATTGGCATTTAATGTCGGAAATGCAAAATCGGGATTGTTGTAGGAGAAATTGGCCAAACTTTGCAATTTATCAAACTCCCCAATCACTTCCATCCAATGTTCTAGAGCGGCACCATTTTCTTTTTTCCAAGCGATTAATGACCGCAAAGTATGCAAATGATAAAGAAATGTTCCGTTGAAAAGTAAAGTAGTTACAAAATTTCCAACGCTATCCATTTTGGCAAACAAAGCAGAAAGTTGCATCAAATGTGCACTTGCTTTTTCGTTTTTATGTTTTAACTGCTGTTGTAAATCAATTAATTTTTCTGAAGTAAAGGTTTCCGCTTCAATTTTACGAACCAGTAATCCGTAGCTGTTAATTATTTTATCGACGTTTTCGGCATTGTTGATTTCAAGCGTAATTCGTTTATAGAATTTTCCAAAAACGGACATATTGAAAATGAATAAAAAGGAGGTTAACGACAGATAAACCGATTCATCGGTTATAAAATAAGCAACTATCGAACCTACAAAAAGGGCAGGTGCAATATAAGTCAAAGCCGCACTTTCCTTAGAAATAGGAGCGCTCAGCGATTTGCTCCAATGCATTAAAGTGGTAAAGAGCAATCGGTTGTCATTACTGATTTTGGCAAAAGCCATAAATTCCTGACGCCATTCTAATTTAGCATTAAGCTCTTTTATTGCCTCTTGATTTTTTAGAATTTCTTCGCTAGATTCAATTGTAAGTAATTGTTTCGCGAGCGTTTTTTTTCCAATGTAGGTATGCGTTCGATTTAAATTTTGAAACAATGAATGATTGCCAAAAACATCTAAATCATAGGAATACGGATGTGTAAAGTCATTGAATTCTATACCATTATCGAAAGGATTTTTTTCTTTTTTTAAATACGATATTTCATTATGGTTGATAGTAACAAGTGCTTGTTTGATTGTTTTTTGTTCGTTTAATTTATTGTGAATACGCATTAAAACTAAAAAAACAACCAATAGTACCAACGAAGTGATACCAAAAAAACTATTTTGGGTTTTGATATAATAAAACAAGGAAAGCAGCATCAAAACGATACTTGTCAATCTAAAAAAACTAATAGCATTGTAGTTGCTTTTGATTTTTTCTAATGCATTATTGTGTATTTCTCGATTTGAAATATAAACTTCCATGTTCGTTTTGATTGTCAATAGGGCTGTTTAGAAATTGGGGCTTAAATTGTATTTTTTATAGAAAGCATCTAGCACTTCAACCACTTCGTCTTCGGTATCTACAATTTTGATTAAATCCAGATCTTTAGCACTTACGTTGTTGTACTTTTCGACTAAAACGGCTTTTACCCAATCCATTAAACCCGACCAAAAATCACGTCCTACAAGAATAACCGGAAATTTAGCTACTTTTTTAGTTTGAATTAATGTGATGGCTTCAAACATTTCATCCAAAGTTCCAAAACCGCCTGGCATTACTACGAATCCTTGTGAATATTTCACAAATATTACTTTGCGTACAAAGAAATAATCAAAATTCAAATTTTTATCACGGTCAATATATGGATTAAAATGTTGTTCAAAGGGCAATTCGATGTTCAGTCCGACCGAGGCTCCTCCGCCTAAATGAGCACCTTTGTTGCCGGCTTCCATAATGCCCGGTCCACCACCAGTAATAACACCATAACCCGCTTTACTGATTTTGAATGCGATTTTTTCAGCCAATAAATAAAAATGATCTTCTGGTTTTGTTCTAGCCGATCCAAAAATCGAAACACAAGGACCAATGCGCCCCATGGTTTCATAGCCATTTACGAACTCGGCCATAATTTTGAAAATAGCCCAACTGTCATTGGTTCTAATTTCATTCCAGGTTTTTTGTTTTAATTTGTCTTGTATTACTTTGTCTTCGTCGTTATCAAAATCTTCTAATCTCATTTTAAATTCTTTCTTTTAGCTATTA
>JBBALV010000035.1:0-23337 GCA_040402815.1 Flavobacterium sp. | reverse complement strand
AACAAATTGTTGGATTTTGAGCCGAGAAGGTTGCTGTTGGCAATGGATTTACCGTAATCGTCATCGTTGCAGTATTCGCACAAAGACCAGCAGTTGGTGTAAACGTGTAAGTAGTCGTAGCAGTATTATTTATCGCTGGTGACCAAGTTCCTGTTACGCTATTTATAGAAGTTGATGGTAATGCCGCAATTGTCGATCCTGAACAAATCGCTGCTACTTGCGTGAATGTTGGCGTTGTTTTTGGTGTAACTGAAATAGTCATTGTTGCTGGTACAGCACATTGTCCTGTTGTCGGTGTGAACGTATAAGTTGTAGTAGCTGTATTGTTCAATGCTGGTGACCATGTTCCTGTGATGGTATTATTAGAAGTCGTTGGCAATGCAGCTAAAGTTGCTCCTGAACAAACCGCTGCCACTTGTGTAAACGCTGGTACAGTTGGAATAGTAACAGTTACGACAACTGCGGTTCTTGTACTTTCACAAGAATTTATGGTTTGTGAAGCATAATATGTTCCCGTTGCTAAAGTTGCTGTTCTTGTTAAAGCAATTCCTCCTGTTACAGCAGCATACCATTTAATTGCTGTTCCTGTAGCTACTAAATTTGAAACGGTTGCACCTGCACAGAATGTTTGTGCTGATGCAGCAGGAGCTGCCGTAGTGTTTACCGTAATAGTCATTGTTGCTGGTACAGCACATTGTCCTGTTGTCGGTGTGAACGTATAAGTTGTAGTAGCTGTATTGTTCAATGCTGGTGACCATGTTCCTGTGATGGTATTATTAGAAGTCGTTGGCAATGCAGCTAAAGTTGCTCCTGAACAAACCGCTGCCACTTGTGTAAACGCTGGTACAGTTGGAATAGTAACAGTTACGACAACTGCGGTTCTTGTACTTTCACAAGAATTTATGGTTTGTGAAGCATAATATGTTCCCGTTGCTAAAGTTGCTGTTCTTGTTAAAGCAATTCCTCCTGTTACAGCAGCATACCATTTAATTGCTGTTCCTGTAGCTACTAAATTTGAAACGGTTGCACCTGCACAGAATATTTGTGCTGATGCAGTTGGAGCTGTTGTTGTGTTTAAAGTGACCGAAACAGCGGTTCTTGTAGCACTTTCGCAACCTAAAAGAGTTTGAGTTACATAATACGTACCAGTAGTTAAAGCTGCTGTTGGCGCTAATGCAGTACCTCCCGTTGCTACTGAGTACCATTTTATTGCCGTTCCTGTTGCAACTAAATTTGAAACCGTAGCCGAATTACAAAATGTTTGCGCAGAGGCTGTTGGCTGCGGTATTGCGTTTACTGTAATATTTACTCCTGTTCGAGTTGGGCTTTCACAACCAGCAATAGTTTGAGTAACATAGTAAGTTCCTGTAAAAACAGCATCTGTTGGTGTTAATGCAGTTCCTCCTGTTGCAGTAAGATACCATTTTAGATTTGATCCGGTTGCAACTAAATTTGAAATCGTTGCTGAATTACAAAATGTTTGAGCGTTTGCTGTTGCTGTAGGTGTATTTGTAACTGTTATCTGTGCAGCTGTTCTTGGGCTTTCACAGTTATTTAAAGTTTGTGTCACATAATAGGTTCCTGTAGTTACAGTTGCATTTGAAGCTAATGCCGTTCCTCCTGTTGCTGCAGAATACCATTGAATAGTAGTGCCAGTTGCTACTAAATTGGCAATAGTAACTGTTGTATTACAAAATGATTGGTCTGCAACTGCTGGAGCTTGGGTTTGATTGATCACTACTGTAACTGTAGCTCTTGTTAAACTTTCGGTGCCAGAATTAACTTGAGAAACATAATAAGTTCCGGAAGTTAAAATATCTGTACTCGTTAAAGCTGTTCCTCCTGTTGCAGTTGTGTACCAATTAAAGGTACTTCCTGTTAATCCTGTTGCAGTTAAATTGGAAACGATTGCAGAATTACAAAATACTTGTGGTGATGTAGCTGTTGGTGTTGGAGGTGCACAAACGATATTGGCAATCCATCCTGAACGTGAGATAAAGTTATTACTTTTAAATTGGAAAGTTAAACAACCGTCAGGACTAGTTGAAGTAAATGGACCAGGAATAGTGGTTCCCCAAAAGGCGCCTGGCGTGCTTAATGTTGCACTACCAACTCCATTAGTACTTAAAATTGGAGTTGCAGCAATAGAATTTCCATTAAATACATATATACCGTCATTATTTGCCTCCGTATTAAATGAAGTAAAAGTGACTGTAGTTACAAATCCAGCTACTGTTGGACAAATGGATGTAATTGAATTGGCATTGTTTGGATAATTTCCACCTCCTTGATTTCCAGTACCTCCAGCATCAACGTAGTTTCCTCCGCAAATAGCACTTCCTACTAGAGTTGTGGCTGTGGTAGGCCCTGACCAAGCACTAAATGTAGTTCCAGATGAGCAAACACTGCGCACATATAAATCGTAACATGTATAAGCAAAAAGTCCAGTAACCGTAAAGGAATTACTATTAGTTGCTACCCAACCTGTTGAGTTGCTAGTAGGCGGTGTAGAACCACATGGCAAAGCTAAAACATGCCAAGATGATGCAGCGCCTACAATATTCCAATTTAAAGTTAACGTGTTGGTACCTATATTTGAGGTAGTTAAATTATTAGGTGTAGTATTGGTGACCGTTACTAAAACCGCAGTTCGAATTGGACTTTCACATCCATTAATAGTTTGAGAAACATAATAAGTTCCAGTAGTTACATTTGAGGTCGTTGTTAAAGCTGTACCTCCAGTTGCATTAGCATACCATAATAAATTATTTCCAGTAGCAGTTAAATCATTTACGGTTACAGATGAGCAAAAAGACAAACTAGTCGCTGTTGGAGTTGGAGTTACTTGTATTACAATGTCAACTGCGGTTCTAATACTACTTTCACATCCATTTAAGGTTTGAGAAGCATAATAGGTTCCGTTAGTTAGAGTTGTAGCAGAAGTTAATGCAACACCTCCTATTGCATTCGAATACCATTTTATCGATGATCCGGTAGCAACTAAATCTGCAACAGTCGCGTTGTTACAAAAAACTTGGGATGTAGCAACAGGTGCAGCAATAACATTGATTGTAACTAATACAGCAGCTCTTGGACTTTCACAGCCCGAAATAGTTTGAGTAACATAATAGGTTGCTGAGGTTAATGCTGAAGTTGCTCCTAATGCAGAACCACCCGTTGCAACTGAATACCATTTGATATTTGTACCTGTTGCGATTAAATCATTTACGGTTGCGCTATTGCAAAATGTTTGATCAGATACCGTTGGTAAAGGTGAATTTACCGTAATAGCAACTGATAATCTTGTACTTTCACATGCATTTAATGTTTGAGTAACATAATAGGTTCCTGATGCTAAAAGAGTGGTTGCTACTAAAGCTGTTCCTCCTGTTGCAGCTGAATACCATTTTATAGCTGTTCCAGTAACTACTAAATTTGAAATTGTAGCCGTATTGCAAAATGTTTGTGCTAGAGCTGAAGGTTGTGGGGTAGTATTTATGATTACTGAAACCGCAGTTCTTGAAGTACTTTCACAAGTATTAATCGTTTGAGTTGCGTAATAAGTTCCAGAAGTTAAAACTGTAGAACTTGCTAATGCTGTTCCTCCTGTTGGCGTTGTGTACCATTTTATTCCTGTTCCAGTTGCTGATAAATTAGCAATTGTTGATCCTCCACAAAGCGTTTGAGCTACTGCAGTTGGCGCGTTTGGCAATTGTGAAATGGTAACTGTAACAGGTAATCTTGGACTTTCACACCCAGAAATTGTTTGAGTTACATAATAAGTTCCTGTTGCCAAAGCAGTAGTAGTTGCCAACGCTGTTCCACCTGTTGAAACATTATACCACTTAATATTACTACCAGTTGCAACTAAATTGGCTATTGTACCAGCAACACAAATAAAATTTTGTGAATTTGCAGTAGGCACAGGAGAATTTACGGTTATTGCAACCGCTAATCTTGGACTTTCACAACCTAAAAGAGTTTGCGTTACATAATAAGTACCGGTAGTTAAAGATGCTGTTGGTACTAATGCAGTACCTCCCGTTGCTACTGAGTACCATTTTATTGCTGTTCCAGTTGCCACTAAATTTGAAACCAAAGCTGAATTACAAAATGTTTGTGCAGAAGTTGTTGGTTGCGGTATTGCGTTTACTGTGATATTTACTGCAGTTCTTGATGGACTTTCACATCCCGCAATAGTTTGTGTAACATAATAAGTTCCGGTAAAAACCGCTGCTGTTGCTGCTAATGCGTTCCCTCCTATTGCAGTAAGATACCATTTTGGATTTGATCCTGTGGCAACTAAATTTGAAACCGCTGCCGAATTACAAAATGTTTGCGCAGATGCTGTTGCAATTGGGGTTGTAGTTACTGTTATTTGAACTGCTGTTCTTACGTTTTCACAATTGTTCAAAGTTTGTGTTACGTAGTAAGTTCCTGATGTGATAGTTGTGTTTGAAGCTAATGCTGTTCCTCCCGTTGCTGTTGTGTACCATTGAATAGCAGTTCCATTAGCCACTAAATTGGATACTGTTACAGTTGTGTTACAAAAAGATTGGTCTGCAACTGTTGGCGCTGGAGTTTGATTCACAACAACTGTAACCGTTGCTCTTGTTAAACTTTCAGTACCTGTATTAACTTGAGAAACATAATATGTTCCCGATGTTATTACGTCAGTTGTTGTTAATGCCGATCCTCCTATTGCAGTTGTATACCAATTAAATGTGCTTCCTGTTAATCCGGATGCAGTTAAGTTAGAAACCGTTGCAGTATTACAAAATACTTGAGGTGAACTAGCAGTTGGAGTTGGAGGAGCACAAACAATATTGGCAACCCAACCGGAACGATTTGTATTATTATTACTTTTAAATTGGAATGTCAAACAACCATCCGTGCTAGTTGAAGTAAAAGGTCCTGGGATAGTATTCCCCCAAAAGGCACCAGGTGTATTTAATGTTGCACTTCCAACTCCATTAGTACTTAAAATTGGTGGTGCTGCAATAGAATTACCATTAAAAACATAAATACCGTCATTATTCGCTTCAGTATTAAAGGATAAAAAGGTTACCGTTGTAACAAATCCTGCAGTTGTTGGACACAGTGAAGTAATTGAGTTTGAATTGCTAGTATAATTCCCATTAGCTCCTCCGGTATCAACATAATTCCCTCCACATACTGCCGCTCCCACTAAAGTAGTTGCAGTTGTTGGACCAGCCCAGTCACTATAAATATTTGAAGAGCAAACGCTTCTTACATATAGGTCATAGCATGTATAGGCATTTAGACCATTAACTACAAATGAATTCCCGTTGGCCGTTGACCAACCTGTCGCAGTAGCAGTTGGTGCTGTTGTTCCGCAAGGTAACGCTAAAATCTGCCAAGAAGTTGAAGCTCCAGTAATGTTCCAGTTTAATGTTAGTGAGTTAATGCCAATATTTGAAGTCGTTAAGTTAGTAGGAGTTGAATTGGCGGTAACAAAAACTGGTGTTCTTGTTAAACTTTCACAACCACCAACTGTTTGAGTTGCATAGTAAGTTGCATTTGTTAATGCTGTTGACGGAGCTAAAGGAGTACCTCCGAGTGAACTACTATACCATTGAATATTTGAACCGGTTGCTGTTAAATTTGAAACGGTTGAAGTTGAGCAAAAAATCTGAGAAGCTGATGCTGTAGGTGCCGCTGTACCACAATTTTGAATTACTCTAACATCGTCCATGTAAAACCTATCTCCCGCATTTGCTCCTGTTGGTTGTGCACTAGTAACATCAAACATTATATAAACCTGTTGACCAGCATAAGTTGCCAAATTGATTACTTTTTCTTCATAAAGATTATATGCCGTATTTAAGGTAGTTTCTGTCCAAGACTGTAATAAACTAAAATCAGGGGCATTTGTTTGTGAAGCAGTTGCTGCACCAATTTTTACACTAAATATAGATCCTTGATCTCCTGCAGTCCCTGTTCTTATAAAAAATCGCAATTCACCACTGCTTGGTACTGTTACTAATGGCGAGACTAGATAGTCTTCTGAAGTATTCCCTTGACCAATTGTTTCTCTGTTTAAATACGCACCATTAGTGCCTGAATTAACTATTGGTGGATTTGTAACAAAGTTAAGAAAATTCCACCTCTGAACGGTTCCAAATCCATTATCAAAAACAGCCCAATTTCCTGAACCTAAAGTCCATACTGTTGATGGTAAAGCGTTAGGACCTACCGTATTTTCAAAACCTTCGTTAAGTTGTGAATAGCTTGAAAATGAAATAAAAGCAAGTAACAGAGACAGTAAAAATTTTTTCATAATTTTTAGAAATAATGATTAAATAAAATAATTTTAAAAACGGGCAAATATAATAAATAATATTATAAAACATTTTTAAATGAGTTTACCCTACTAAAAACAAATAAAATTTGTTCATAGATTAATTAGACTAACGATACTGACGAAGGTTTAATTCTCATTTTTATTAGCAACTATTTTGTATAAAACTTAAATTTCGGAGTCTAAAAGGATATTTTATATCGGCAATCAATCTAATTATTTCATTTAAACTCATATTATTTTAGCAATACAAACAAAACCCCCTTTAATTCCATAAGAACTATAGGGGGTTTAGCATTCAGAGTTCCGTTTTTTAGTGCTCACTTCGATACTATTCGCTAAAGTACTGAATAATAAATAGCGGAACACTAATCACTATTTTTTTATTAAACGGATTGCTTGCATTTCGTTAGCTTGAGAAACAATAACATTGTAAATACCTGCTAAAAAGTTGCTACCAATTTTCAAGTTGACTACTTGTGTTGGGTTTATTTGATGAGTTTCTACTAATTTACCCATCATATCATAAATAGCAATAGTTACAGCTTCGTTACTTGGTGTTTCTAAATTTAAGTTAAACGCACTATCAAACGGATTTGGATAAACCGATACTTCAAACAATTTAGCTTTTAATCTAACGCTAGGTGCAGCTGGTGTTGTTACGTTACAAGAAGCTCCGTAGTTACCACAAAACAAACCTATTTTAGCTGCCACACGAATAGCATAAGTAGCGCTGTTGGCCACTAGAATAGATGTTTGGGCTAATTTAAAATTATATGTTGGTGAATCATAAACCATGGTTAAACCTCCTTTAGTAATTTCAAAGCGATAACCTGTTGCTGCATAAACTGGAGTTGCTCCAATCTTTGTATCTATTGCTGCTAAAGTTGTACCGCAAATGCTGGGTAGAACTGTCGTTGTGGGAATATTATTTACAGTAAGCGCTGGTGTCGTTACGTTACAAGAAGCTCCATAATTTCCGTAAACACCATTGACTTGAGCCGCTACACGGATGCTATATGTAGTTCCGTACGCTGCTACACCCGCATCTGATAATCTAAAAAGGTATAAAGAAGAATTATAGACTGTGATTACTCCTCCTTTGGTGATTTCAAAACGATAGCCTGTTGCTGCTGCAACCGGTGTAGTTGGAATTTTTGTATCTAAAGTTACTAAAGTGGTACCACAGAAAGTATTTAATATTTTAGTAATAAGAACAGTAGAGGCTGAAAGCAACGGAGTCTTTACATTGTGAGAATTTCCATAACCACCCCAAACTCCCCCTATCTTAATGGCTACTCGAATGCTATAAGTTGTATTATATGTTATTACTGGAAATTTTGCTAAAGCAAAATTGTTCGGGTTAGCACTACTAATATCATATGTTCCTATTGTTGTAGTTCCATCTTTAACTTCAAAACGATACATTTCAGCACCCGGAAATGGAACAGCTAATATATTAGCATCCAATGCAGCAAGTGTAGTATTCCAATAAATAGGTTTAATTTCTGTAAAACAGGTTTCGTCTACCAAGCCATTACAATCATTATCAATACCATCGCCACAAATTTCTATAGCACCTGGATGAACTGCTGCATTAATATCATTACAGTCCAAACTATTAGAAACATAACCTATTGGCTTACCAGTACACGAAAATTGAGCTACTAAAGCATTACCATAACCATCGGCATCAGCATCAGCATAATAAGTTATGCTAGGAATAACAGTAACGGATAACGTAGTCGTTGCACATGGTAAAGATGTAGCAATAAAGGTATAGTTGGTAGTAACTGTATTACTTAATGGCGGGCTCCATGTCCCTGAAATACCATTATTTGATGTTGTTGGTAAAGAGGCTAAATTAGCTCCAGAACAGATTGGTGTTATTGATGCAAAAGTTGGAATAACGTTTGGATGGACAGTAATTGTTTGTGTTTTAGTAGTTGCACATAGGCCTGCATTTGGTGTAAAAGTATAGGTAGTAGTTGCAGTATTATTTAATATTGGACTCCATGTGCCTATAATTCCATTGCCGGAAACTGTTGGTAAAGCAGTTAAACTAGCCCCCGAACATATTGGTTCTACGGATGCAAATATTGGAGTAAGAATTGGATTAACCGTTATTGTTACTGTTTTAGTAGTTGCACATATGCCTGCATTTGGTGTAAAAGTATACGCGGTCGTTTGTAAATTGTTTATTGTAGGATACCAAGTTCCGTTAATTGAATTTGTAGATATAGTAGGTAGTGGATTTAAAGTGTCACCAGAACAAATTGGACTAATAGCAGTAAAAGTTGTAATAATTTTTGGGTTGACAATTACCTGTAATGTTGTAATACTAGAGCATTGTCCTGAAGATGGATTAAAAGTATAGGTTTTTGTTGTCGTATTACTAAGTGTGGGTGACCATGTTCCTATAATTCCATTATTCGAAGTTGTAGGCAAAGGGGTTAAAAATGCTCCTGAACATATTGAAGATACAGTGTTAAATAGCGGTGCTTCAACCGCATTTACAACAAGTGTGGTTGTAGCAGAATAAACTATCAATCCTGTTTTTGTCGCAGTAACTGAATATATAAAAGGTGCCGTTCCGGTTGGTACTGGAATGTGATTTGGATTTTGTAAGTTTGATGAAAACCCATTTGGTCCCGTCCAAAAATAGGTATAGCCTGAAGGAAGACCTGAAGCAAATAAATTAGCCGTTGAATTTGCACAAACTGATCCTGAATTGGTCGCTATTAAAGTACATGAGACAATATTTAATGTACAGGAAGTTGTATTAATGCAACCCGTGCTGCCAGAAACTCCAACATAAATAGTTTCTCCATTTGTTCCTGTATAATCACTTGGGTTAATTATTGGGTTAATTGCTAATTTTGCATCTGAAAGTGTATGGTAATAAAGTACTGTATAATTAGTTGCAGAAAGACCATTTAAAATTGAAGCTGTATTAGAATTCAGATCAAATGTTTCTCCAATACAAGCATTGACTGATGGTGGTGAATAGTTTATAGCCAATGGTATTGGTGCTAAAACCGAAATACTACTACTCATTGTATCACATCCAAGACGAGTAACTACTACTTTATATATTCCAGGTGTAGCAACGGTTATAGTTTGTGTCATTTGCTGAATAAAATTGGTAACATTTGGAGAAGTCCATGTAAATGAAGTTCCGATTTGTCCGTTCAAATTGGCATATAAATTAGCTGTTTGCCCTTCACAAATGGTTGGAGATTGACCTAAAGATAAGAGACAAACATTACTACAATCTGTTGTACCAACACCATCTGGTGGTGGTAGCGATGCGTTTATAAAATTAGTTTGATTAATCGTAATAAATCCAGGTTGATTGGAAAAATTGGTTACCAAAAGCATATAATATTGTTCTGCAATACCGTTTATTGAAAAATTTTCAATCGCTGCTGCACTATAACTACAAGCAATGCCTGAGCCACCAGAAATATTGTTAGCAATTTGACCGTTTAATGCTTCACTACAAGTAGGACTTGTAAAAGGTCCCCATAAAATATAGTCCACATCTAAAGGTGATCCAGATCCATCTTGAGAAGTATTTTGTGAAACTTGAAAATCTAAAACCCCTGAAGTTGCAATTTTAATATAAAACCAATTTGGATTTGGTTGTGAGATTAAACAATTATATTGAACTGCTGGGTCAATTTGAGAAGCTGTTTGTGCCTGAGCTGAACTAACATTTTGAAAACTAAAACCTCCTACTGCACATGCAGGGTTTGAATTAGCACAACTAGAAGATGGTGTATTCGTGTTATTTTGACTAAAACATAATTGCGAGAACACAATCATAATCATTAGAAAATATACTTTTTTCATAGCTACTTGATTTTTCTACTATCCTAATTTACATAACCATTATCATTTTTTTTGAACGCGATAAACAGGCTTTTATTTTTTTAAAAATAGTAATTGTTAAATTTGAAAACTAATTTTTACATCTTTAGTTTGGTTAACAAATGTATAATTTTATTTTAAAAAAAATACTGATTTCTTTCTAAATCTGTTGTATTTACAAAAAAAATAGCTGTTTTTAAAGGTTGTAAAAAATAAAAAAAGTAATGGATTGTAAAGACTTTTTATTAAGCCATTTTTAATTTAATTTTGGTACAATATTCGAACAATTTTTTTTTTAAATACTCCTATTAATGAAGGAATGAAAAGTGTTTTTAAGTGTAACTTGTCCAGAATTTTTGTGTCCTATCTAATTACTAATCAATATAATGCTGAAAACTAAATAACAGAATTCAATACACTACTTGCTTATCAAACGAATTAGCATTTTTTTAATTAAAATGCGGTCATTTGTTTTAATTCAGCAATGGTCAGTATAGGGTTTTTGGCTTTGAAAACATAATTACCTGCAACCAAAACGTCGGCTCCTGCTTGAACCAATTGAATTGCATTTGTATTGGTTACACCTCCATCAATTTCAATTATTGTTTTAGCATTTTTTTTTAAAATTAAAGCTTTCAATCTTTCAATTTTAGAATAGGTGTTTTCAATGAAAGATTGACCACCAAACCCCGGATTTACACTCATTAAGCAAACCATATCAATGTCTTGAATCACTTCTTCTAATAAATCGATGTTGGTGTGCGGATTTAATGCTACCCCTGCTTTCATACCTTCGACTCTAATAGCCTGAAGTGTCCTGTGTAAATGGGTACAAGCTTCAAGATGAACGGTAAGAATAGTAGCACCTAATTGTGCAAAAGTTTTGATGTATCGATCTGGGTCAATTATCATTAAATGCACATCAATTGTTTTTTTGGCATGCTTTACAATAGCTTCTAAAACAGGCATCCCAAATGAAATATTAGGAACAAAAACGCCATCCATAATATCAATATGAAACCAATCGGCATCTGAATTGTTAATCATTTCAATATCACGTTGCAAATTGGCAAAATCAGCAGCCAAAATCGATGGGGCAATTAGTGTAGATTTACTCATTGTCTAGTTATGTTGTTTTTGCAAAAATAGAATTTTTATTCGTACCTATTTTCACAAAGTTAATAGTAAGTCCATTTTAAAATAAACAATTAATTTTATAAAAATTAAACCCCGGGAATCAGCCGAGGTTTCAATCATCAATCAAAAAACAAACAGTTAATCAAACTATTTTTGGTATTATTTACTAAAAATACTTAAATATTTATATTAATCTTAGTGCTTTTGGTATTTTTTTTTATAATAAAAATTATCTTATCCTAAATACGTTTTTAGAATTTTACTTCTTGAGGTATGTTTCAATCTGCGAATTGCTTTTTCTTTAATCTGTCTAACGCGCTCACGAGTCAAATCAAAAGTTTCTCCAATTTCTTCCAATGTCATCGGATGTTGATCGCTCAAGCCAAAATACAAACGAACTACGTCGGCTTCTCTTGGTGTTAATGTTTCTAAGGAGCGTTCAATTTCAGTACGCAATGATTCATGGATTAACTCTCTATCTGGATTTGGGGATTCACCAGAGCGCAATACATCATAAAGATTAGAATCTTCTCCCTCTACAAGTGGTGCATCCATTGATAAATGACGACCCGAGTTTTTCATACTTTCTCTTACATCATTTACGGTCATATCCAATTCTTTGGCAATCTCTTCAGCTGTTGGTGGTCGCTCGTTAGATTGCTCTAACAAGGCATACATTTTATTGATTTTGTTAATAGAACCAATTTTATTTAACGGCAAACGAACGATACGAGATTGTTCTGCTAAAGCTTGCAAAATAGATTGGCGAATCCACCAAACGGCATACGAAATAAATTTAAAACCGCGTGTTTCATCAAAACGTTGTGCTGCTTTGATTAAACCTAAATTGCCTTCATTAATTAAATCGGGAAGTGTCAATCCTTGATTTTGATATTGTTTTGCAACTGAAACAACAAAACGCAAATTGGCTTTTGTCAATTTTTCTAGAGCGGCTTGATCTCCTGCTTTAATTTTCTGAGCTAATTCTACTTCTTCATCGGCAGTAATCAAATCTACTTTACCGATTTCTTGAAGGTATTTGTCTAATGAAGCAGTCTCACGATTAGTTACCTGCTTGGTTATTTTTAGTTGTCTCATGTTACGATTTCCATTTGTTTTAAGTGTACAATTGATTATACGTAAAAAGTTATTAAAAAGTTACAAGATTGTAAACTTATATTTTTAAAATGGAAATAAATAAATTGTAAAAACAAAATTACATTAAATGCATCATAACAAAAAACCATATATTTGCTTCAAATACTACAATTCAAATATGAATAAAGACAAAGATTTAATTCGAGAAATACCCTATTTTTTAAGCATCTATAGCCTATTTTTATTTGTAGGAATGACTTTGTTAGCCTATTTTGGAAAAGAAGAATTGCATTTATATTTCAATCAATTTTATTGCACTTGGAGTGATTTATTTTTTAAATATTACACCGACATTGCAATTGACGGCACGCTTATTTTTCTGATTGTTTATATATTTATTAAAAGAACTTGGTTTGAAATGGCACTATTAATTATGCCTTATGCTTTAGGTTCGTTGTTAAGTACAATAGTAAAAAAAGCCTTTTTTATAGACATTCACCGGCCAACCTACTACTTTTCTTTTAGAAAAATTCCTTTACACTTGGTTGAAGGCGTAAAAAGTCAAATTCCTTTTACTTTTCCTTCTGGTCATGCATTGAATGCCTTTTTATTTTTTGCTTTATTAAGTATTTTATATAAAAACCGAACACTTCAGATTTTATTTGCCTTTTTGGCAATTTTAGAAAGCATTAGCCGAATTTATTTGTCCAAACATTTTATGTTAGATACTATTGGAGGTAGCTTTTTAGGTATTATGGTTTTTGTATTTTCCTTTTATTTTTTAACTCACAAAGAATATCCTTTTTTAAATAAAAAATGTAACTTTTATAAAAAATAAATCGACCTTAATTTGATCTTATTTTAAGAGATTATTAATATTCCATTTTTGTTATAAGGAAAAATTAAGGAAAAACACCGTTGATTTTCGTTTCATTAATGATTTTACTTAACCACACAACTTTTAATTTGTTTAATAAATCGTATTTGCAATAATAGTAATTAAACCCATAAAAAATTCTATATATAACATATTTCGTTTTTGCATATCATTTATTGCATTTTGGATAGCAATAGGATTTCAAAAAAAATCCATTCAATAAATTTGAATGGATTTTTTATTTATAGTATTATAACCTTATTTCACTGGAATATTTTCTAAAATCTCTAGTACAAATTTCCAAAATTTTTGAGAAGACTTGATACTAGCTCTTTCATCTGGACTGTGGGCTCCATGAATGGTTGGTCCAAATGAAATCATATCCATATTTGGGTAATTGGTTCCTAGTATACCACATTCTAAACCTGCATGACAGGCGACCACTTTTGGTTTTTCATTATTTTGTTTTTCGTAGATTTTAACTAATAAATCTAATATTTCTGATTTTACATTGGGTGTCCAACCGGGATAAGAGCCTGCAAAAGTAACTTCACAACCACACAATTCAAAAGCTGCACGTAAAGCATTTGCCAAATCAAATTTAGAAGTTTCAACCGAAGAACGAGTAAGATTTTGAATCGTAATTTCACCCTCTTTTATGATAACTCGTGCAATATTATTGGAAGTTTCTACCAAACCCGCCATGTCAGCACTCATTCGATATACGCCATTGTGAGCAGCATAGATTGAACGAATAATACCTTCTTGCACACCTAAATCCATTACTTTTTTAGGCAAATCACATTTTACGATTTCAATCGTTAAATTAGGTTCGGAAGTTTTATATTCCGTTTTAATGTCATTGATTATTTCTTGCATATCAAAAACATAAGCTTCGTCATACATGGCAGCAATGATAACCGTTGCGTTGCTTTCTCTAGGAATAGCGTTGCGCAAACTTCCACCATTGACTTCCGAAATTTGAAGACCAAAATTCTCAAAAGCATCAAACAATAAGCGGTTCATTATTTTATTGGAATTACCTAAACCCTTGTGGATATCCATTCCGGAATGTCCTCCTTGTAAACCTTTTACAGTAATCGTGTAGCCTACAGAACCTTCTGGCGTTTCTTCTTCTTTATAGCTCCGCGTGGCTGTTACATCAACGCCTCCAGCACATCCAATATCAATTTCGTCGTCTTCTTCGGTATCTAAATTCAATAGAATTTCACCCGATAAAACGCCACCTTTAAGATGTAAAGCACCTGTCATTCCTGTTTCTTCGTCAATTGTAAATAAAGCTTCGATGGCAGGATGAGCAATAGTTTTGCTCTCTAAAATTGACATAATCATAGCAACTCCTAGACCGTTATCGGCACCTAAAGTAGTTCCTCGAGCACGCACCCAATCACCATCGACATACATATCGATGCCTTGTTTATCAAAATCAAAAACGGTTTCATTATTTTTTTGATGCACCATGTCCAAATGCCCTTGCAAAACAACCGTTTTACGGTTTTCCATTCCAGGTGTAGCTGGTTTTTTGATGATAACGTTTCGGATTTCGTCTTCAAATGTTTCCAATCCAAGGTTGTTTCCAAAGTTTTTCATAAACTCGATTACGCGTTCTTCTTTTTTAGAAGGGCGAGGCACAGCGTTTAAATCGGCAAAATTTTTCCAAAGTGGTTTTGGTTCGAGGTTTCTAATTTCTTGACTCATGTTTCTTTTTGTGGTTAACGAAAATATTGCATACGATTCATTTTCGAATTTGTAATCCAACGAATTAATTATATTTTTCAAAATTACAATTTATCTTTAAACCGCATATTGTTTTTGAAGGATTTTACTTGAAGCATTTAGTTACAGGATTTGAAGTAGTCATCAATTTTAACTAAAACGATTAATAATTAACCTTATTTTTATTTTAAAAAGTGGCTAGAGGCTATACTTTGATCCGATATTTTTCAGAACAACGAAACCCAATTTCCAAAAAGTAGTTTTTTAGAATAAAAAGCTAAATAGGAATTTCAATTTAATTCAAACAATTTTAGTAATACCTGTTTTAATTAAGAACATTTTATACTTTATGATATTTAAATAATGAATTAATATACAAATTTGTGACTCTTTCCGCGTGGTAATGCTAGTCATTAATAAAGATAACACTTTTGGAATTGTAACAATGTTGTAAAATTTTGTACTAATAACTCAAAATCGAATGCGGTTTTATGTACTTTTATAACCTGAAAAAACAGATTCAAAAATGAGTAATCCATTAATAAAAATTACCAATATCAAACGAGATTTTGTTCTTGGAAACGAAATCGTTTATGTTCTAAAAGGCATTAATTTAGAAATAAAAAAGGGCGAATATGTAGCACTTATGGGGCCCTCGGGTTCCGGAAAATCTACGTTAATGAATCTTTTGGGCTGTTTGGACACGCCAACTTCTGGAACTTATATTTTGAACGGAAACGACGTAAGTCAGATGAAAGATGATGATTTGGCAGAAATTCGCAACAAAGAAATTGGTTTTGTTTTTCAAACTTTCAACCTTTTGCCAAGAACTTCAGCGCTAGACAATGTGGCTTTGCCAATGATTTATGCTGGTTTTTCTAAAGCAGAACGAAATGAGCGTGCCAAAGAAGTGCTGAATCAAGTGAATTTGGGCGATCGAATGGATCATCAACCCAATCAACTTTCGGGTGGTCAGCGACAACGTGTTGCTATTGCTCGTGCATTGGTAAACCGGCCTTCCATTATACTTGCCGATGAACCTACAGGAAATTTGGACAGTAAAACTTCGGAAGAAATAATGAAACTTTTTGGAGATATTCATGCCAACGGCAACACAGTTATACTAGTAACTCACGAAGAGGAAATTGCTTCTTATGCCAAAAGAATTATCCGTTTAAGAGACGGACTTATTGAAAGTGATACTGCAAAATAAAATTGTTTTTGGATGACCACTCTCTTTAAAAAGCTAAATTATAAGTTGCAAAATCCCATTCATCTTATCAATTATCCGTTGGAATTTGTGCAAGAAAAAATGGAAATGCAAAATTTTGTTACATATAAATCTGAAATAAAAGAGGGAGAACCCGTAATTTTTATTTTGGTATTTGTAAAATCGAAAATTGAAATAAATGACTGTTTTACTGCTTTTCACACTTTATTAATTGAAGATGCTGTTGTTTGGTTTGCCTTCCCAAAAGGAACTTCAAAGAAATATAAAACAGCAATTAGTAGAGACAAAGGTTGGGATTTGCTTACCGAAAATAATTTTGAAACCGTTAGAGCTATTGCCATTGATGAAGATTGGAGTGCTTTGCGATTTAGAAATAAAAAATACATTAAACTATTGACAAGAAAGAAAGCATTATGAAAATATATACAAAAACTGGCGACAGTGGCACAACAGCACTATTTGGTGGCACTCGAGTTCCAAAAGATCATATTCGAATTGAAAGTTATGGTACGGTTGACGAATTAAATTCACATATTGGACTTATTCGTGACCAAGCGATTGATTTGCATTACAAAACGATTCTGATGGAAATTCAAGATCGATTGTTTACCGTTGGTGCTATTTTAGCAACGCCACCCGAAAAAGAAGTAAAGAAAAATGGGGAATTGCGATTGCAAAATTTAGGCATAATTGAAACCGATATTGCACTACTAGAAAACGAAATAGATGCTATGGAAGAGGCGCTTCCGCCGATGACACATTTCGTTTTACCGGGAGGACATACAACGGTGTCATATTGTCACGTTGCACGTTGTGTGTGCCGACGAGCCGAGCGTTTGGCAGTACATCTAGACCATAACGAACCTATTGATGGTATGGCTATAAAATACCTAAACCGACTTTCTGACTACCTTTTTGTCTTGGCACGAAAGTTGTCTCATGATTTGAAAGCTGAGGAAGTAAAATGGATTCCGAGGAAGTAGGATTTCAGATTGAAGATTAACGATTTTTAAACCGAGAACTTAAAGTTCGAACTGGCGAAGCATTTCAGATGTGTTTAAATATTAAAATAAATATATAATCAGATATTTTTAGTGATTTAAAATCAAAAAAAGACGTTTTTTTTAAATCAAAAATCATTAATCTCGAATCAAAAATCAGTAATCAACAACACGTTCTTAACTTTAATAAAAAATAAATCAAATTTTACTTGACTTTTTCAGTAAAAAAATTATTTTTGCATAAACTAAAAATCGAAAGAAGATGTATTGGACATTAGAATTAGCATCTTATTTAAGCGATGCGCCGTGGCCTGCTAACAAAGACGAACTTATTGATTACGCTATTCGAGCTGGTGCGCCTCTTGAAGTAGTTGAAAACCTTCAATCTATTGAAGATGAAGGCGAAATATATGAATCAATGGAAGAAATTTGGCCGGATTATCCAACAGACGAAGATTATCTTTGGAATGAGGATGAATATTAAAAAATAAAACAAATGAAAAAGTCTCTCTAGAGGCTTTTTTTTTGATTAAATTTACACAATTTATAAATTGAAATTAGACGCATTATGAGTTTCATAAACAGTATACTTAAAGTCTTTGTCGGAGATAAATCTCAAAACGATGTAAAAGCTTTACAACCATATTTAACAAAAATAAAAGCCTTAGAACCAAGCCTTTCGTTGCTTTCTAATGACGAATTACGAGCTAAAACTACTGATTTTAAAGCGCGAATTCAAAAAGCACGATCCGACAAAGATGCCAAAATTGCGGCATGTAAGGAAGAAGTAGAAATAGTAGAAGATATTGACAAAAAAGAAGATATTTATGCTACTATTGACGTACTCGAAAAGGAAGCTTATGATATTTCTGAGAAAACCTTAATGGAAATACTTCCAGAAGCGTTTGCCGTAGTCAAAGAAACAGCGAAACGATTTAAAGAAAATACTCAATTAACAGTAACAGCTACCCCAAAAGACAGAGAACTTTCTGCTACTAAAGAGTATATCACCTTGGATGGAGATCAAGCACTTTGGGCTAATTCATGGAATGCTGCAGGAAAACAAATCACTTGGGATATGATTCACTATGACGTGCAATTGATTGGCGGAATGGTACTGCATGAAGGGAAAGTTGCTGAGATGCAAACGGGTGAAGGAAAAACATTAGTTGCCACTTTACCTCTCTACTTAAACGCATTAACTGGAAACGGAGTGCACTTAGTAACCGTGAATGATTATTTGGCCAAAAGAGATAGCACATGGAAAGCACCTTTATTTGAATTTCATGGACTCACAGTGGATTGTATTGATAATCACCAACCCAACTCTGACGAAAGAAGAAAAGCCTACGAAGCCGATATCACTTATGGAACCAATAATGAATTCGGTTTTGATTATTTAAGAGATAATATGGCACATTCACCAAATGATTTGGTACAACGCAAACACAATTATGCTATTGTCGATGAGGTCGATTCGGTATTGATTGATGATGCTAGAACACCATTGATTATTTCTGGCCCAGTTCCCGAAGGCGACCGTCATGAATTTAATGAGTTGAAACCAAAAGTAGAAAACTTAGTACAAATGCAACGCCAGTTGGCCAATGGTTTCTTAGCTGAAGCAAAAAAATTAATCAAAGAAGGCAATACCAAAGACGGTGGTTTCTTATTATTAAGAGCTTACAGAAGTTTGCCAAAAAACAAAGCATTAATAAAATTTTTGAGTGAAGAAGGTATCAAACAATTGCTTCAAAAAACAGAAAATTCTTATATGCAAGACAACAATCGGGAAATGCCAAAGGTAGATGAAGCCTTGTATTTTGTGATTGAAGAAAAAAACAATCAAGTAGAATTGACTGATAATGGAATTAAATTTCTTTCTGGAGATACCGAAAGTGATTTCTTTGTTTTACCAGATATAGGAACAGAAATCGCCGTTATTGAAAAGAAAAAATTAAGCAAAGACGCTGAAGCAGAAGAAAAAGAACGCTTGTTCCAAGATTTTTCTGTTAAAAGCGAGCGTATTCATACTTTAACACAATTATTGAAAGCCTATTCTCTATTTGAAAAAGATGTAGAATATGTAATAATGGATAATAAAATCCTGATTGTAGATGAACAAACCGGTCGGATCATGGACGGTCGCCGTTATTCTGATGGATTGCACCAAGCCATTGAAGCCAAAGAAAGTGTTAAAATTGAAGACGCAACCCAAACTTTTGCAACTGTAACTTTACAGAATTATTTCAGAATGTACAGCAAACTTGGTGGTATGACTGGAACTGCCGTTACAGAAGCAGGTGAGTTATGGCAAATATATAAATTAGACGTTGTTGAAATTCCAACCAATCGTCCAATGTCAAGAAAAGACAAAGAAGATTTTATTTATAAAACGACTCGCGAAAAATTCAATGCTGTTATAGAAGATGTATCAGAACTAACCGCAGTCGGAAGACCCGTTCTTATTGGAACAACTTCTGTTGAAATTTCTGAATTATTAAGTAGAATGTTGAAAATGCGAGGCATTGCACACAATGTTTTAAATGCAAAAATGCACAAACAAGAAGCGCAAATCGTTGAAGAAGCTGGGAAATCGGGTGTAGTAACTATTGCGACCAACATGGCGGGTCGTGGAACCGATATTAAACTTTCTGCCGAAGTAAAAGCTGCTGGTGGATTAGCCATTGTTGGAACAGAACGTCATGATTCGCGTCGTGTCGATCGGCAGTTACGTGGTCGTGCTGGACGTCAAGGAGATCCTGGAAGTTCGCAATTTTATGTGTCATTAGAAGATAATTTGATGCGTTTATTTGGCTCCGAAAGAGTAGCAAAGGTAATGGATCGAATGGGATTGAAAGAAGGTGAAGTAATTCAGCATTCTATGATGACTAAATCTATTGAAAGAGCTCAGAAAAAAGTAGAAGAAAACAACTTTGGCACACGTAAGCGTTTGCTAGAATATGACGATGTAATGAATGCACAACGTGAAGTAGTGTACAAACGCCGTCGTCACGCGTTGCATGGAGAACGTTTGAAAGTAGATATCGCCAACATGATGTATGATACTTGCGAACTTATCGTTTCAAGTAATAAAGGGGTTAATGATTTCAAAAATTTTGAATTTGAATTAATACGCTATTTTTCAATTACTTCACCGGTAACGGAAAGCGAATTTGAAAAATCCACAGTTATTGAATTAACAGGAAAAGTGTATAAAGCAACCCTAGAATTTTACACAGAAAAATCCGACCGAAGTGCCCGTGAAGCGATGCCTTTTATCCAAGAAGTTTTTGAAAAGGAAGGTAACAAATTTGAGCGCATTGTATTGCCTTTTTCTGACGGGATAAAAACGTTGAATGTGGTAACTGATTTGAAAAAAGCATACCAAACTCAAGGAAAGCAAATGGTTGCCGATTTTGAAAAAAATATTACTTTGGCTATTGTTGATGAAGCATGGAAAAAACATTTACGCAAAATGGACGAATTAAAACAATCCGTTCAATTAGCGGTTCACGAGCAAAAAGATCCTTTACTAATCTATAAATTTGAAGCTTATAAATTGTTTAGCAACATGCTAAATGGTGTAAACAAAGAAGTAATTTCATTCTTATTTAAGGGTGATTTGCCAATTCACAACGCTCCAAATATTCAAGAAGCCAAAGAAGTGCGTCAGAAAGAAAATTATACTACTTCAAAAGATGAAATTCCAAATAGTGAAAGCGCTAATCGTGACGCAGGACAAACGCAACAAAGACAAATTACTGAAACTATTGTTCGCGAGACGCCAAAAATAAATCGTAATGACACGGTTACTATCAAACAAGTTGCCACAGGAAAATCAGAAACAATGAAGTACAAGAAAGCGGAAAGTTTACTGCATTCTGGTGAATGGGTTATTGTTAATGACTAGTTTTTTATAGTTCAAAATTTCTTTCAAAATAGTAAATCCTCCAATTACAAAAAGTAGTTGGAGGATTTTTTTGTTTGATGAAAATAATTTTTACCTTTACTTCAGTAAAATTTCTAATTCTAAAATCAAATAGCATGGCAAAAAGTCAAGACGCAAAGAAAACGGTAAAAAAAGAACCGCTGAAAACCGCAAAAGAAAAAGCGGCAGAAAAAAGAGAAAAGAAAAACAATCCGAAGAGAGATTAATATCACTCCAGAAAAATAATATAAAGTGCCTAAGGAATACTATTTCTTAGGCACTTTTTTATGAAAGCGAATCTGGAAATATTTTCCCAGGATTTAAAATCCCGTTGGGATCAAAAACATGCTTGATACTTTTCATCAATTGCAATTGGCTATTATTAAAAGCAATATCCATATAGTTTTTTTGAACAAAACCAATGCCATGCTCGCCAGAAAGAGTGCCTTTAAGCGCGACGGTCAATTCAAAGATTTCTCGAATTCCTTTGGTGACTTCTGTTTTCCAATTGTCATCGGTCATTTCCCCTTTTATGATATTTACATGCAGATTTCCATCGCCAGCATGACCGTAACAAACGGATTTAAAACCATATTTATGTCCAATTTGTTTGATACCTGTTAATAATTTTGGCAACTCATATCTGGGCACAACCGTATCTTCTTCTTTATAAATAGAATTTGCTTTAACTGCTTCGGCTACAGAGCGCCTCATTTTCCATAAAGCTCTTTTTTGGTCTTCGGTATCTGCAAATAGCACGTCGTCTATTTTAAATTGTTCCACCACATTCATTATTTTTTCCGCTTCGGCAAACAGAATTTCTGGGTAATTTCCATCAACTTCTATTAACAAATGGGCTTGAATTCCATCGTTTATATTTACATTTAAATCACTAACATGTTGCAATGACCAGTCAATGGCATCCCGTTCCATAAACTCCAAAGCACTAGGAACAATACCTGCTCTGAAAATAGCCGAAACAGCTTCGCAAGCCTCATAATCGTTATAAAAAGGTACTAATAAGAGCACAGTATGATTGCATTTTGGAATTAATTTCAATACAATTTTGGTTATAATTCCCAGTGTTCCTTCGCTACCTACCATCAATTGAGTTACATTATAACCCGTCGAATTTTTGATTGTGTTTGCTCCTGTCCAAATAATTTCACCATTGGGTAAGACCACTTCTAAATTTAACACATAATCTTTGGTAACGCCATATTTTACAGCACGTGCACCTCCTGCATTTTCGGCAACGTTCCCTCCTATCCAACAGCTTCCTTGACTACTTGGATCAGGTGGATAAAACAAATTCAATTCGGCTACGGTATCACGTAAAACTTGAGTGATTACGGCTGGTTCTGTGGTAATTTGAAGATTGCGTTCGTCAATTTCTATAATAGCATTCAAGCGCTCTAAAGACAAACCTATACCCTGATGAATGCACAAAGCACCGCCACTCAAACCTGTTCGAGCACCAATCGGTGTTACTGGAATTTTATGGTTGTTGGCCAACTTCATTATCGCCGCAATTTCATTTGTATTAGCGGGCTTTACGACAACACTCGGTGGAAAAACATAATCTTCCGTTTCGTCATGACCATAATGATTTAGTGTTTCTTGGTCAATAAAAACGAAATCCAATCCTACAATTTTTTGTAATTCAGAAAGTATTTCGGGTGATAATTGAAAATTCATTTGGCTAATTTTGAAATGTGAAAGTAGTATTTTTTGAATATCTGTGCAACTTGAAATAAAAGAAACAAAAGGATGTATAAAAATTTAAACAAAATCCTACAAACTAGTTCCTGATTTACTTTTACGAAATACTGGAACATCTTTTCAAATCATTGATGCATTACAAGTTAAAACATCCTACATTATAATTATTTTAATAAAAAAAAGGAGTCCGAAAATCGAACTACCCTTTTAATATTTAAACGGAACACGAGTTAAAGATTATTCTTAAAATACACTTACCTCTTTATTGCAAAGTGCGCTTTAAATATCCGTTGTTCTCCATTCTCAGTATAATTAACTGTAAACCAATAATCGTCGGCTGGCAATAGTTGATTGTTAAAAGTTCCATCCCATCCTAAACCTGTTGTACTAATTTGTTTCAGTAATTTT
>JBBALV010000034.1:0-24932 GCA_040402815.1 Flavobacterium sp. | reverse complement strand
AGAGAAACTTACAAAAAACAATCTGGAGGTCGTGGTAAATTCGGTGATATCGTATTTACATTAGAGCCGGCAGATGAAGTGGATGGTAAAATTCCAAAAGGATTACAGTTTGTTAACGCCGTAAAAGGAGGTAATGTACCTAAAGAATATATACCTTCTGTTGAGAAAGGTTTCCGTGAAGCTATGAAAACGGGTCCTTTAGCAGGATATCAAGTAGATAGTTTGAAAGTAACTTTAACTGACGGATCTTTCCACCCTGTGGATTCTGATGCTCTTTCTTTTGAATTAGCAGCTAGAATGGGATACAGAGAAGTAGCAAAAGCTGCTGGAGCGATAGTTCTTGAACCAATCATGAAAATGGAAGTGATTACACCTGAAGAAAACATGGGAGATATCGTAGGTGATATCAATCGTCGTAGAGGTCAAGTAAATGATATGGGAGACAGAAATGGTGCTAAAACCATTAAAGCAGATGTGCCATTATCAGAAATGTTTGGATATGTAACTACATTAAGAACATTATCTTCTGGTAGAGCAACTTCTACAATGGAATTTTCACATTACGCTGAAACACCTTCAAATATTTCAGAAGCAGTTATCAAAAAAGCAAAAGGAAACGCTTAATCTTTAAGAAAATGAGTCAAAAAATCAGAATAAAATTGAAATCTTACGATCACATGTTAGTTGATAAATCAGCTGAAAAAATCGTAAAAACAGTAAAAAGTACTGGAGCTGTTGTGACTGGACCAATTCCTTTGCCAACACACAAAAAATTGTTCACTGTTTTGCGTTCTCCACACGTTAACAAAAAAGCGAGAGAACAATTTGAAGTAATGTCATATAAGAGATTAATTGACATTTATTCTTCTTCATCAAAAACAATTGATGCTCTAATGAAATTAGAGTTACCAAGTGGAGTTGAAGTAGAGATAAAAGTATAAGTATATTGCATCTGATTATGCGGTATTTAATATCGCATAATCTGCAATTTTTTAATAATTAATAAATAATAATTATGTCTGGGTTAATCGGTAGAAAAATTGGCATGACAAGTATCTTTGACGAGAATGGGAAAAATATTCCTTGCACCGTAATCGAAGCTGGTCCATGCGTAGTTACCCAAGTCAGAACCAAAGCGGTCGACGGGTACGAAGCGTTGCAACTTGGTTTCGATGACAAAAACGAGAAACATTCCACTAAAGCGGCCGTTGGTCACTTTGCAAAAGCGGGAACTGTAGCTAAGAAAAAAGTCGTTGAATTTCAAGAATTTGCAACAGAACAAAAATTAGGTGACGTTATTAACGTTTCTATATTTGAAGAAGGAGAATTTGTAGATGTACAGGGTGTATCTAAAGGTAAAGGTTTTCAAGGAGTTGTTAAACGTCACGGTTTTGGTGGTGTTGGACAAGCAACTCACGGTCAACACAACCGTTTAAGAGCGCCAGGTTCTGTAGGAGCTTCTTCTTATCCATCTCGAGTATTCAAAGGAATGCGTATGGCTGGAAGAATGGGAGGAGATAATGTTAAAGTTCAAAACCTTAGAGTTTTAAAAGTAGTAGCTGAAAAGAACCTACTTGTTATTAAAGGATGTGTTCCTGGATGTAACAACTCTTATGTAATCATTCAGAAGTAATGGAAGCAAAAGTATTAGATTTCAACGGAAAAGATACTGGAAGAAAAGTGCAACTTTCTGATTCAGTATTCGGTATAGAACCAAACAATCACGCTGTATACCTTGATGTAAAGCAATATCTTGCTAATCAAAGACAAGGAACGCACAAAGCTAAAGAAAGAGCAGAAGTAGCGGGAAGTACACGTAAAATAAAAAAACAAAAAGGAACTGGAACTGCTCGTGCGGGTAGTGCTAAAAACCCCTTGTTTAAAGGTGGTGGAACGGTTTTCGGACCACGTCCAAGAAGTTATTCTTTCAAATTGAATAAAAGCTTGAAACGTTTGGCAAGAAAATCGGCTTTCTCAATTAAGGCTAAAGAATCAAATATTATTGTTCTTGAAGATTTTAATTTTGAAACACCAAATACTAAAAATTTCATCAATGTTTTGAAGGCTTTAGGATTGGAAAATAAAAAATCTTTGTTTGTGTTGGGTGATTCAAATAAAAATGTATATTTGTCCTCACGCAATTTAAAGGCGTCTAGCGTTATAAGTAGTTCAGAATTAAGTACTTATGCTATACTAAACACTAATACTTTAGTGCTTTTAGAAGGTTCTTTAGAAGTAATTGAAGATAATTTAAGTAAATAATAGGATATGAGTATCATAATTAAACCTATAGTAACAGAAAAAGTAACCAAAGAAAGTGAAGTTTTAAATCGCTACGGATTCTTTGTTGACAAAAAAGCAAATAAAGTACAAATTAAGAAAGCTGTTGAAGCTACTTATGGAGTAACTATTTTGAGTGTTAACACGATGAATGTAAGACCTGATAGAACTACAAAATACACTAAAAGTGGACTTATAAGTGGAAAGACAAACGCTGCTAAAAAAGCTTTTGTACAAGTACAAGAAGGAGAAACAATTGATTTTTACAACAATATCTAAGATAGAAAAATGTCAGTAAGAAAATTAAAACCTATTACCCCAGGTCAGCGATTTAGAGTTGTGAATGGTTATGACGCCATTACAACTGATAAGCCGGAACGCTCTTTGATAGCGCCGATAAAAAACTCTGGAGGTAGAAATAGTCAAGGAAAGATGACCATGCGTTATACGGGTGGTGGTCACAAGCAGAGATATCGTGTAATTGATTTCAAACGTACAAAAGAAGGAATTCCCGCTACAGTGAAATCAATAGAATACGATCCAAATCGTACTGCATTTATCGCTTTATTAGCTTATGCTGATGGTGAGAAAACATATATTATTGCTCAAAATGGATTGCAAGTAGGTCAGAAATTGGTTTCTGGTCCAGAATCGCAACCAGAAATTGGTAATACATTACCGCTAAGCAGAATTCCTTTAGGAACTGTTATATCATGTATTGAGTTGCGTCCGGGACAAGGAGCTGTTATCGCTCGTTCTGCTGGAACATTTGCTCAATTAATGGCAAGGGATGGTAAATATGCGACAATTAAAATGCCTTCTGGCGAAACAAGATTAATCTTGTTAACTTGTTCGGCTACTATTGGAGCAGTTTCTAATTCTGACCACCAATTAGTTGTATCTGGTAAAGCAGGTAGAACAAGATGGTTAGGTAGAAGACCAAGAACAAGACCAGTAGCAATGAACCCTGTCGATCACCCAATGGGTGGTGGTGAAGGTCGCTCTTCAGGTGGACATCCACGATCTAGAAACGGAATACCTGCTAAAGGTTATAGAACACGTTCTAAGAAAAACCCGAGTAACAAGTATATTGTAGAACGTAGAAAGAAATAATAAGATATGGCACGTTCATTAAAAAAAGGACCTTTCGTTCATTATAAGTTAGACAAGAAAGTTCAAGAAAACATTGAAAATGGAAATAAAGGAGTGGTAAAGACTTGGTCTAGAGCTTCAATGATTACTCCAGACTTTGTTGGGCAAACTATCGCAGTTCATAACGGTCGTCAGTTTGTACCAGTTTACGTAACAGAAAACATGGTAGGTCACAAATTAGGAGAATTTTCACCAACTCGATCTTTTAGAGGTCATGCTGGAGCAAAAAATAAAGGTAAAAAATAAGAAGCAATGGGAGTTCGTAAAAGAGAAACAGCAGACGCAAGAAAAGAGGCTAATAAGTCGCTAGCCTTCGCAAAATTGAATAACTGCCCTACTTCACCTAGAAAAATGCGCTTAGTAGCAGATTTGGTAAGAGGTCAGAAAGTGGAAAGAGCTTTAAATATATTAAGATTTAGCTCAAAAGAAGCTTCAAGAAAATTAGAAAAATTGGTTTTATCTGTTATTGCTAACTGGCAAGCAAAAAACCCTGATGCTAATATGGAAGAAGCAGGCTTATTTGTAAAAGAGATTAGAGTAGATGGTGGAATGATGTTGAAAAGACTTCGTCCAGCTCCACAAGGTCGCGCACACAGAATTAGAAAACGTTCTAATCACGTAACAATCGTGTTGGGAGCTATTAATAACACACAAGCAATTTAATAAAGATGGGACAAAAGACAAATCCAATTGGAAATAGACTTGGTATCATCAGAGGATGGGACTCAAACTGGTATGGTGGAAATGATTACGGTGATAAACTTGCCGAAGATTACAAAATCAGAAAGTACATTCATGCTCGTTTATCAAAAGCTAGTGTATCAAAGGTATATATCGAAAGAACTTTGAAACTTGTAACCGTTACTATCACTACTGCTAGACCTGGTATTATTATTGGGAAAGGTGGACAAGAGGTAGACAAGTTAAAAGAAGAACTTAAGAAAATTACCGACAAAGAGGTTCAAATTAACATCTTTGAAATTAAAAGACCTGAATTAGATGCTTATTTAGTTGCTACTAGCATCTGTCGTCAAATCGAAAGCAGAATTTCTTACAGACGTGCAATCAAAATGGCTATTGCTGCTACTATGCGTATGAACGCAGAAGGTATCAAAGTTTTGATTTCTGGTCGTTTGAATGGTGCAGAAATGGCACGTTCAGAAGGTTTCAAAGAAGGTAGAATTCCTCTATCAACTTTCAGAGCTGATATTGATTATGCTTTGGCTGAAGCACATACTACTTATGGTAGAATGGGTATCAAAGTATGGATCATGAAAGGTGAAGTTTATGGAAAGAGAGATCTTTCTCCACTTGCAGGTATGGATAAAAAACAATCCGGTCCAAATAGTGGTAAAGGGGGTGATGCTCCTAGAGGAGACAGAAAACCTTTTAATAAAGGTGGTAAACCAGACGCTCGTAAACGAAAGTAAATTTTTAAACTAAAAAAAAATGTTACAGCCTAAAAGAACAAAATACCGTAAGGTACAAAAAGGTAAAATGAAAGGGAACTCCCAAAGAGGACATGAACTTTCTAATGGAATGTTTGGTATTAAATCGGTTCATGAAGATGGAATGTTCTTAACCTCTCGTCAAATCGAAGCTGCGCGTATTGCTGCGACACGTTTTATGAAAAGAGAAGGACAATTATGGATTAAAATATTTCCAGACAAACCAATCACAAAGAAACCTCTTGAGGTACGTATGGGTAAAGGTAAAGGTGCAGTCGAATATTGGGCGGCCGTTGTTAGACCCGGAAGAATTATGTTTGAAGTAGGAGGGGTTCCTTTGTCAGTTGCAAAAGAGGCGTTACGTCTTGCAGCACAAAAACTTCCATGTAAAACTAAATTCGTTGTTGCTAGAGATTTCGAAGCATAATTAATATTTATTATGAAACAATCAGAAATTAAAGATCTTTCTGCAGCTCAGTTGCAAGAAAAACTTAGTTTGACTAAGAAAACATATGCCGACCTAAAAATGGCTCATGCTATTTCACCAATTGGAAATCCACTTCAAATAAAAAGTGTAAGAAGAACAGTTGCGAGATTAGCTACAGAGTTAAGTAAAAGAGAGCTATAATAATTGTATTCTGCAAAATGGAAGATAAAAGAAACTTAAGAAAAGAAAGAATTGGTGTTGTTACTTCAGATAAAATGGATAAATCCATTGTAGTTGCTGAAGTGCGTAAAGTAAAGCACCCGTTATACGGTAAGTTCGTGTTGAAAACTAAAAAGTATCATGCACACGACGAAAAGAACGACTGTAACATTGGCGATACTGTAAGGATTAGTGAAACACGTCCTTTAAGTAAAACAAAATGTTGGAGGTTAGTTGAAATCTTAGAAAGAGCTAAATAATTATGGTACAACAAGAATCAAGACTAAGAGTAGCAGATAACACAGGAGCTAAAGAAGTTTTAACTATCCGTGTTTTAGGAGGTACCAAAAGAAGGTATGCCTCTGTTGGTGACAAAATTGTAGTTTCAATTAAAGATACATCTCCAAACGGAAGCGTTAAAAAAGGAGCTGTTTCAACTGCAGTTGTTGTACGTACCAAAAAAGAAGTGAGAAGAGCCGATGGTTCATACATTAGATTTGACGATAACGCTTGCGTTTTGTTAAATGCTGCTGGTGAAATGAGAGGAACTCGTGTTTTTGGTCCAGTAGCAAGAGAACTTCGTGAAAAACAATTCATGAAAATTGTATCATTAGCACCAGAGGTGCTTTAATTATATCTTTAAGATGATAAAGCTAAAAATTAAAACAGGAGATATCGTTAGAGTTATTGCTGGAGACCATAAAGGTGCTGAAGGTAAAGTTCTAAAAGTAGATCGTGAGAAAAACAAAGCGATTGTTGAAGCTGTAAATATGGTTTCAAAACATACAAAACCTAGTGCTAAAAGCCCTCAAGGTGGAATCGTTAAGAAAGAGGCTCCAATACAAATTTCTAATATTTCTCTTATAGATCCTAAAACAAAGGAAACTACTAGAGTTGGAATTAGAGTAGAAGGAGATAAAAAAGTAAGATTTTCAAAAAAATCTAATCAAGTATTATAGTAATGGCTTATATACCTAGACTAAAAGAAGAGTATAAGAACAGAGTAATTTCTGCTCTTAAAGAAGAATTCGGTTACACAAACGTTATGCAAGTTCCAAAATTGCAAAAAATCGTTTTAAGTAAAGGAGTTGGTGCAGCAGTGTCTGATAAGAAATTAATAGACTATGCGGTGGACGAATTAACTAAAATTACCGGACAAAAAGCAATTTCTACAATTTCAAAGAAAGACGTTGCGTCATTCAAATTGAGAAAAGGAATGCCAATTGGTGCCAAAGTTACACTTCGTGGAGAAAGAATGTATGAGTTTTTAGATAGACTTGTAACTTCTTCTTTGCCACGTGTTAGAGACTTTAGTGGTATTAAAGCTACTGGTTTCGACGGAAGAGGTAATTATAACTTGGGTGTTTTAGAACAAATCATTTTCCCTGAAATTGATATTGATAAAGTAAATAAAATTTCTGGAATGGACATTACTTTTGTAACTTCTGCTGCTACGGACAAAGAGGCTAAATCGTTATTGACAGAACTAGGATTACCTTTTAAAAAGAATTAAGACATGGCTAAAGAATCAATGAAAGCCCGTGAGGTGAAAAGAGAAAAAACGGTTGCGAAATATGCTGAGAAAAGAAAAGCTTTGTTAGAAGCTGGAGATTTCGTAGGTTTGCAAAAATTACCGAAAAATGCTTCACCTGTTCGTTTGCACAATCGTTGTAAATTGACTGGAAGACCAAGAGGTTATATGCGTCAATTCGGTATTTCACGTGTTACTTTTCGTGAAATGGCAAATAACGGTTTAATACCAGGTGTCAAAAAAGCATCTTGGTAAAATTAAATTAAGAGTGTTTATATTAATTTTTTAAGTTGATATATAGTATTCGAAATTATTAAAATTTATGAATTGGTTTAAGGTTCAAGGAATAGTTCTATTGAAAACCAAAACCGCAAATTAATAAACATGTATACAGATCCTATTGCAGATTATTTGACGCGAGTTAGAAATGCTGTGGCTGCAAACCACAAAGTTGTTTCAATTCCGGCATCTAATCTAAAAAAAGAAATAACAAAGATCTTATTTGATCAAGGTTATATCTTAAGTTACAAATTTGAAGACAACGCTGTACAGGGTTCAATCAAAATTGCTTTGAAGTATGATAAAGATACTAAAGAGTCCGTAATTAAAGATATCCAAAGAATTAGTAAACCAGGTTTACGTAAGTATTCAGGTTCTTCAAACATCCCAAGAATCCTTAACGGATTAGGTATTGCAATTGTTTCAACTTCAAAAGGTCTTATGACTGGAAAACAAGCGAAACAATTGAATGTGGGTGGTGAAGTAATTTGTTACGTATACTAATTAAAAGACTTATAAGAGATGTCAAGAATAGGTAAAAATCCCGTTGTAATCCCTGCCGGAGTAACTGTTGAAGTTGCAAATGGTATTATTACTGTAAAAGGAAAAAAAGGTCAGCTTACACAAGAATTTTCAGATGTTACTGTAACAGTTGGAGAGAATCAAGTTCAAGTTGATAGATCATCTGATCACAAAGATCATAGAGCAAAACACGGATTGTACAGATCTTTAATCAATAACATGATTATAGGCGTAACTGATGGTTTTACAAAAGAATTGGAATTGGTTGGTGTAGGTTATAGAGCTTCAAACCAAGGACAAAAATTAGATTTAGCTCTTGGATTTTCTCACAATATTGTTTTAGAAATAGCTCCAGAAGTTGTTTTGGAAACCATATCTGAAAAAGGGAAAAACCCAATAGTTAAATTAACATCATTTGACAAACAATTGTTAGGTCAGGTAGCTGCGAAAATAAGAGGTTTCCGTAGACCTGAGCCATACAAAGGGAAAGGTGTTAAATTTGTAGGAGAAGTATTAAGAAGAAAAGCAGGTAAATCAGCGTAAAAAATAACATTATGTCATTAACAAAACCTGAAAGAAGACAGAGAATCAGATTCAGAATTAGAAAAACAATTAGTGGTACTGCTGCTAATCCAAGACTTTCTGTATTTAGAAGTAACAAAGAAATTTATGCTCAACTTATAGATGACGTAAACGGAGTTACATTATTAGCTGCTTCTTCAAGAGAAAAAGAAATAGGAAAAGGTACAAACGTAGAAGTTGCTACAGCAGTTGGAAAACTAGTTGCAGAAAAAGCGTTAAAAGCTGGGATAGAAACAGTAACTTTCGATAGAGGAGGTTATTTATATCACGGTCGTATTAAATCATTAGCAGAAGGCGCGAGAGCGGCTGGACTTAAATTCTAATATAGTATGTCTAATAGTAAATACAAGAATGTAGAGCTAGTAAAACCAAGTGGTCTTGAATTAAAAGATCGTTTGGTAAGTGTAAATCGTGTTACCAAAGTTACAAAAGGGGGTAGAGCTTTCGGCTTTTCAGCTATTGTAGTTGTAGGTGATGAAAATGGAGTAGTGGGTCATGGATTAGGAAAATCTAAAGACGTTTCTGAAGCAATTGCGAAAGCAGTAGAAGATGCAAAGAAAAATCTAGTTAAAATTCCTTTGAACGGACAATCTGTTCCTCACGAACAAAAAGGAAAATTTGGTGGAGCACGTGTGTTTTTAATTCCTGCCTCTCATGGTACTGGAGTTATTGCTGGTGGAGCTGTTCGTTCAGTACTTGAATCAGTTGGTATACATGATGTATTATCAAAATCTCAAGGATCATCAAATCCTCACAATGTGGTAAAAGCAACTTTTGATGCTTTATTACAAATGAGAAGTGCGCATACAGTTGCAAAACAAAGAGGCGTTTCTTTAGAAAAAGTTTTTAAAGGTTAATTCAAGGAAATTATGGCTAAATTATTAGTAAAACAAGTAAGAAGTAAAATCAATTGTCCACTTACTCAAAAAAGAGGATTAGAGGCTTTAGGTCTTCGTAAAATGGGTCAGGTTGTAGAACATGATTCCAATCCAACTATCCTTGGAATGATAAATAAAGTTAAACACTTAGTTTCAGTTGAAACTAAATAACAAATACTGTTATGAATTTAAGTAACTTACAACCTGCTGAAGGTGCTACACATAATCAAAATAAAAGATTAGGTAGAGGAGAAGGTTCTGGAAAAGGTGGTACTGCGTCACGTGGTCACAAAGGGGCTAAATCTCGTTCTGGATATTCTAAAAAGATTGGTTTTGAAGGAGGTCAAATGCCGCTTCAAAGACGTGTGCCTAAGTTTGGTTTCACAAACATCAATCGTAAAGAATACGAAGGTGTAAACCTTGATACACTTCAATTATTAGTGGATAATGGTTTAATTACTGATACTGTCGATATGACAGTATTTGTAACAAATCGTTTGGCTACCAAAAATGAAATCGTAAAGATTTTAGGACGTGGCGAATTGAAAGCTAAATTAAAGGTAACTGCTCACAAATTTACTGCAACAGCAAAAGCTGCTATTGAAGCTGCTGGTGGAGAAGCAGTAATTATATAATTTTTCTAGTAAGATGAAAAAATTTTTTGAATCATTCGCCAATGTTTGGAAAATCGAAGAACTAAAAAATAGAATTTTAGTTACTCTAGGTTTACTTTTAGTTTATCGTTTTGGAGCACATGTTACCCTTCCAGGTATTGATGCTACTCAATTAACCGGTTTAGCTGGTCAAACCAAAAATGGTATTGGATCAATTTTAGACATGTTTACTGGTGGTGCTTTTTCTAAAGCTTCTGTTTTTGCATTAGGAATTATGCCTTATATTTCGGCATCTATTGTAGTGCAATTAATGGGAATTGCAATTCCTTACCTTCAAAAACTGCAAAGTGATGGAGAAAGCGGAAGAAAAAAGATTAATCAAATTACGCGATGGTTAACTATCGCTATTACCTTAGTTCAAGGTCCTGGTTATATTTACAACTTGTATAGAACTTTACCAGGAAATGCCTTTTTATTAGGTTTTAATTCTTTTGAATTCTTGTTCTCATCTGTTCTTATTTTAACCACGGGTACAATATTTGCCATGTGGTTAGGTGAAAAAATTACAGATAAAGGTATTGGAAATGGTATTTCACTTTTGATTATGGTTGGTATTTTGGCTAGATTGCCTCAAGCATTTATTCAAGAGTTTGCTGCTAGAGTTACAAATAATAATGGTGGTCCAATGCTATTGGTAATCGAAATCATTATTTGGTTATTAGTTATTATTGCTTGTGTACTTTTGGTAATGGCTGTTCGTAGAATACCTGTCCAATATGCAAGGAGAACTGTTTCTGGTGATTTTGAGCAAGATATTAATGGTGGAAACAGACAATGGATTCCTTTAAAGCTAAATGCATCTGGTGTAATGCCAATTATATTTGCACAAGCTATTATGTTTATTCCAGCTGCTGTTGCAGGATTATCACAATCAGAAGCTTCGCAATCAATTGCAGGTGCTTTTAGCAATATTTTTGGATTTTGGTATAGTTTAGTTTTCGCTACTTTAATAATAGTGTTTACTTATTTCTATACTGCAATCACGGTTCCTACAAATAAAATGTCAGATGATTTGAAAAGAAGTGGTGGTTTTATACCAGGTGTTAGACCAGGTGTTGAAACTTCTGATTATTTAGACAAAATTATGTCTTTGATTACTTTTCCTGGTTCTTTATTTTTGGCTTTAATAGCTGTTTTTCCAGCTGTTGTTTCAAATTTATTAGGAGTACAACAATCATGGGCTATGTTTTTTGGAGGTACTTCATTGATAATTATGGTTGGTGTTGCAATAGATACTATTCAACAAATTAATTCTTACTTGTTGAACAAGCATTATGATGGTTTGATGAAAACAGGTAAAAATAGAAAAGCAGTAGCTTAACCTTATGGCTAAACAATCAGCAATAGAACAAGACGGATCAATCATCGAAGCATTATCGAATGCTATGTTCCGTGTAGAATTAGAAAATGGACATATTGTAATTGCTCACATATCTGGAAAAATGCGTATGCATTATATCAAATTATTACCTGGTGATAAAGTGAAACTAGAAATGAGTCCTTATGATTTGTCAAAAGCAAGAATTACTTACAGATATTAAATAGGCAATAGGCTTTATCGTTAAATATAACGTGTAAGCATAAAGCATAAAGCAATTAAAAATGAAAGTTAGAGCTTCAGTAAAAAAGAGAAGTGCCGAGTGCAAGATTGTACGAAGAAAAGGCAGATTATACGTAATCAACAAAAAGAATCCTAGATTTAAACAAAGACAAGGATAGTTATGGCAAGAATAGCAGGGGTAGATATCCCAAAAAACAAGAGAGGTGTTATTGCACTTACCTATATCTTCGGATTAGGAAGAAGCAGAGCTATTGAAATTTTAGCAAAAGCACAAGTTAGTGAGGACAAAAAAGTTCAAGATTGGAATGATGACGAAATAAGCGCAATTCGAGAAGCGGTTTCGTCTTTCAAAATCGAAGGAGAGTTACGTTCAGAAGTTTCTTTACATATCAAACGTCTTATGGATATTGGTTGTTACAGAGGAATTCGACACAGATCGGGGCTTCCATTAAGAGGTCAGAGAACTAAAAATAACTCTAGAACAAGAAAAGGTAAGAGAAAAACTGTTGCCAACAAGAAAAAAGCAACTAAATAATAAGTAGTATGGCTAAGGCAAGTACAAAAAAACGTAAAGTCATTGTTGAATCGACAGGAGAAGCACATATAAGTGCTACTTTCAACAACATCATTATTTCTTTGACTAATAAGAAAGGTGAAGTTATTTCATGGTCTTCTGCAGGTAAAATGGGTTTCAGAGGATCTAAAAAGAATACTCCTTATGCAGCTCAAATGGCAGCAGAAGATTGCAGTAAAGTTGCAATAGAAACAGGACTTAAAAAAGTAAAAGTATATGTTAAAGGACCAGGAAACGGGCGTGAGTCTGCTATTCGTTCTTTACATAACGCAGGAATTGAAGTAACTGAAATAATTGATGTTACGCCAATGCCTCACAATGGGTGTCGTCCTCCTAAAAGACGTAGAGTTTAATACTCAAATATTTATAGTATAACCAAGATAGAGCATAGATTATCGAAGGATAAGACCTGAATTCATAATCGCTATCTTAAACAATTAAAAATGGCAAGATATACTGGTCCAAGTACAAGAATCGCACGTAAATTCGGCGAAGCAATTTTCGGAGATGATAAAGCTTTCGAAAAAAGAAATTATCCACCCGGACAACACGGGATGGCTAAAAAAAGAGGAAAAAAATCTGAATATGCCATCCAGTTAATGGAGAAACAAAAAGCTAAATATTCTTATGGAATTTTAGAAAAACAATTCAGAAATTTATTCGAAAAAGCATCAGCAACTAAAGGTGTAACAGGTGAAGTTCTTTTACAATTATGTGAAGCAAGATTAGATAACGTTGTTTTTCGAATGGGCATTGCTCCTTCAAGAAGAGGTGCTCGTCAAATCGTTTCTCATAGACATATCACTGTAAATGGTGAAAATGTAAACATTCCTTCTTACCATTTGAAACCTGGTGATGTTGTTGCTGTTCGTGAAAAATCTAAATCTTTAGAGACTATCGAACGTTCTTTATCAAACTCTAGTCATGTTTATGAATGGATTACATGGAATAATGATACTAAGCAAGGTACTTTCGTTAGTGTTCCTGCTCGACTTCAAATTCCAGAAAACATTAAAGAACAGCTAATCGTCGAATTGTACAACAAATAATAATTGACTTAGTCGAAATTATGGCAATATTTAATTTTCAGAAGCCCGATAAAGTTATCATGATCGATTCAACCGATTTTGAAGGTAAATTTGAATTTAGACCTTTAGAACCAGGTTATGGATTGACCGTTGGTAATGCACTTAGAAGAGTTTTGCTATCCGCATTAGAAGGATATGCAATAACATCTGTTAGAATTGAAGGTGTAGACCACGAATTTTCTACTATCTCAGGAGTTGTTGAAGATGTTACCGAAATTATTCTTAATCTCAAACAAGTGCGTTTTAAACGTCAAATTGAAGATGTAGATAATGAAGCTGTATCTATTTCAGTTTCCGGTAAAAATCAACTAACTGCTGGTGATTTTCAAAAATTTATTTCTGGTTTTCAAGTTTTGAATCCAGAATTAATAATTTGTAATCTTGATAGTAAAGTCAAACTTAATTTCGATTTAACTATTGAAAAAGGGAGAGGTTATGTGCCTGCAGAAGAAAACAAGAAACAGAACGCAGTTATTGGAACTATTTTTACTGACTCTATTTTTACTCCTGTAAAAAATGTTAAGTATGCAATAGAGAACTTTCGTGTAGAGCAAAAAACAGATTATGAAAAACTAGTTTTTGAAATAAAAACTGACGGTTCTATTAATCCTAAAGATGCACTTACTGAAGCTGCTAAAGTATTAATTCATCACTTTATGCTGTTTTCTGACGAAAGGATCACACTTGAAGCTGACGAAATTGCTCAAACAGAATCATATGACGAAGAGTCATTACACATGAGACAATTACTTAAAACTAAGCTTGTTGATATGGATTTATCTGTTAGAGCTTTAAATTGTCTGAAAGCTGCAGAAGTTGATACTCTTGGAGATTTAGTTTCTTTCAATAAACACGATTTAATGAAATTCCGTAATTTTGGTAAAAAATCTTTAACAGAGCTAGATGAACTTGTGGCTGTTAAAAATTTAACTTTCGGAATGGATTTAGCAAAATACAAATTAGATAAAGAATAATCTAATCCCGTCTACAAGACGAGGTTAAATTCATAAAGCAATGAGACACGGAAAAAAATTCAATCACTTAAGCAGACAGACAGGACACAGAAAATTGATGTTAGCTAATATGGCTTGTTCTCTAATCGAACATAAACGTATTAACACCACTGTTGCTAAAGCAAAAGCGCTTAAACAATTTGTTGAGCCATTAATAACTAAATCTAAGGATGATACTACGCACAATCGTCGTATTGTTTTCGCTTACTTACGTAGTAAATATGCAGTAACTGACTTGTTCAGAGATGTAGCTGCTAAAGTTGGTGACCGCCCAGGGGGTTATACTCGTATTATCAAAGTTGGAAATCGTTTAGGTGATAATGCTGATATGGCGATGATCGAACTAGTAGATTTCAATGAACTTTACAACGGCGGTAAAAAAGAAGTTAAAAAAGCGAAAAGCCGTCGTGGTGGTAAAGCTAAAAAAGAGGAAACAGTTATTACTACTACTGAAACTGCTGTCACTGAAACTGAAGCTGATACTGAATCTGAAACTACCGAAGTTACAGAATAATGATTATCAATTTTCAATAAACAAACAAGGATAAACTTTTATTAGTTTGTCCTTTTTTTTTGAAGTAAATTTGCCAAACACAACTCTTATAACTACAAAAATGAATTATACAACTCGTCAAAAAGCATTACTTTTATTAAGTGATGGCACTATCTTTTACGGAAAATCTATTGGAATAAAAGGCACCATTACGGGTGAAGTTTGCTTCAATACCGGAATGACAGGCTATCAAGAAATTTTCACTGACCCTTCGTATTTTGGTCAAATTATGATTGCTACAAATGCACATATTGGTAACTATGGTATAAACGAGAATGAAGTGGAATCAGAATCGATTAAAATTGCTGGTTTAGTTTGCAAAAACTTTAGTTTTAATTATTCGCGTCCTGATGCAACAGAGCGTTTGGAAGATTACTTTATTAAACAAAACCTTATTTGTATCTCTGATGTCGACACTAGAGCTTTGGTGAGTTATATCCGTGATAACGGTGCTATGAATGCCATAATTTGTACCGACGGAACACCTGTAGAAGAACTAAAGCATGCTTTGAAAAAGGTCCCTGAAATGAAAGGATTAGAGCTTGCTTCAAAGGTTGCTACAAAACAACCTTATTTTTATGGCAATGAGAATGCAACTTTCAAAATTGCTGCTTTGGACTTAGGTATTAAAACAAACATACTTCGTAATTTTGCTAAGAGAGATTGCTATATAAAAATTTTTCCCTTTGATGCTACATATACTGAGATGGCTGACTTTAATCCCGATGGTTATTTTTTATCTAATGGACCAGGAGATCCAGAACCGCTAGTTAGCGCTATTCAAACTGCTAAAGAAATATTGGCTCATGATAAACCCCTTTTCGGCATCTGTTTAGGTCATCAAGTTATTGCTTTGGCTAATGGTATTCCTACCTACAAAATGTTTAATGGGCACAGAGGAATTAATCATCCGGTTATGAATTTACAAACTGGTAAAGGGGAAATTACTTCTCAAAATCATGGTTTTGCAGTAAATAGAACGGAACTAGAAAATAATCCTGATTTTGAAATCACACATGAACATATAAACGATCATACCGTAGCAGGTATGCGAATGATAAACAAATCTTGTTTCTCGGTGCAATATCATCCTGAAGCTAGCCCAGGACCACACGATTCTAGCTATTTGTTTGATGAATTTGTAGCCATGATGGCAAAATAAACTCTTTTACTCCGATTTTTTGAAATCATACAAAACGTTTTCGTTTGACGTAAAATAGGTTATGTTTTCATGAGGTGCTTCTTCTATAATTTCAACTTTTGGTAGGTTTACAAAATTGCCATACTCATCAAAACGCTGCATAAATTTGTCTTCAGCGGGATTGTAATCGGGTTTTTCCCATTCGTAACGAATTAGTTTTTGATAATCAGGGGTCTTAAAATAGAGGGCGAAACCAAAGCCTGTAAGTAAACCAGAAATATGGCCTTCCCATGAAATTTGTTCATCAACATGCGGAAATACATACCAAATTAGACTTCCATAAATTAAAATGATCAAAAAAGACAATGCGACCAAGCGGTAATATTTTGTCAAAATTCCTTTAAAGAGAATAAAACTAACCAATACATAAATCAAACTGCTTGCACCAATGTGATAGGAATCTCTTCCAATTACCCAGGTCAGTACACCAGAAAATAAAATACCGTACCCAATTATTGGCAACGAAATTTCGCTATAAAAATAACGTAAAGCGGCTAATAATATAAAGATAGGAATCGAATTGTTGTACAAATGTTCTATATTGCTATGCAAAAAGGGACTAATAAATACCCCTCGCAAGCCTTCCAATGTTCTCGGGTATATGCCAAAATCGCTCCAGTCGTGATGAAATTTTATTTCAAACCAAAACACAGACCACATTGATAATAGAAACAACATTGGTAATACCAGTACCGATAATGAAAATTTAAAATGGTTGTCGTTCATAGCAATCTTTGTATAGCTCGTTCTCTTAGGTTAAATAAAAAACAAAAAACTATCTCTTTTTTTAAATCAATAATGCAACCAATTTTATTTTAATGCTATTTTGTCATACTTCGATTTAAATTTATAATTTTCAATAATTTTGAAGAAATCTCCGCATGCGCTTATTCAAATTTTCATACTTTTGAAAAATGAAGTGGATCATTTTTTTTTGTATTCAAATTCCTTTATTTGTATTTGCTCAAACTGACTTTGAGAAAGGGCAGAAACTATTTAAAGAAGGCAAATTTACTTTGGCACAAACTTTTTTTGAAAATTATTTAAAAGAAAACAATTCAAATTTACAGACAATTGAATATTTGGGAGATATTCATGGCAATTTAAAAAATTGGGATAAGGCTTTGTTTTATTACAATCAACTTAAAAAAATAAAGCCCACTGAGGCCAATTATTATTATAAATACGGTGGAGTATTAGGCATGAAAGCCAAAGAGAGCAATGCTTTTTTAGCCTTAAAAATGATCGGCGATGTAAAAGCGGCTTTTGAAAAGGCAATTCAGTTGAATCCAAAACACATTGAAGCACGATGGGCTTTAATCGAAATCTATCTGCAATTGCCGGGAATTGTTGGAGGAAGTGAACGAAAAGCTAAAGGTTATGCCGATGAATTGTATGAACTTTCTCCGGTTGATGGCTACTTGTCTAAAGGTAAAATTGCGGAGTATTTTGAGCGATACAAAGAGGCAGAAAAGCAATATAAACTCGCCTTTGAACTAGGTCATTCGAAAGTTACATTTCAAAAGTTGTATAACTTGTATTTGAAGAAATTGAAGGACAATGACAAAGCTTTAAAATTGAAAATGGAATTTGAAAAGAGCAACTGATTTTTATAGTTATTAAATTTATAAAATGCTTTATTTTGAAAGTGGAAAGGTTTCGGTAATTTTTAGTATTTTTGATCCTTACAACACATTAAAAAGCAATTATTTTTAAATCAAATGAATCGAAAAATACATTTTTTTATAGGGTTTACGGTTTTACTATTTGCTACTTCTTGTCAATTTTTTGATAAACAAGTTCCTTCCAAAAAAGTATTGTTACAAAAAGAATTAAAAGCAATCAATTGGAATGAAGTGGACGAATATCCTTCCATATCCGCCTGCGAAAAAATTGAAAATAAAACCCTACAAAAGCAATGCTTTTTCGAGTTTCTAACTCAAATAATTCAGCAAAAATTAAGTGTTGATACTTTATCAATGTTATACCCAGAGCTGGATACGATAAATGTAAAAGTGACAGTTTTTCCAAATGCAACGATTCAATTTGATCCTCAATTTCCTGCGGATTCATTAGGATATGATACCGTTAAAATTGATAGTATTCTTCGCACTAGATTGGTAGATTTTCCAAAAATCAATCCTGCTTTAAAACGGGGTGTTCCAATAAAAACGCAATTTATTTTGCCTGTTATCATTGATGTTGAAAAGTAATTTCAACCATTAAAACCACCTTCCTTTCCATTGGTATTTGCCAAAGAGTGCATACGCAACAATGGCTGAACTAAAATAGGGATAACAAAAACTGCTTAAAAAATAAAAGCGATTTCTAGTTTTAAAAAAGCAATTTGTTTTGTATAGTAATCCAAAATCAAGGCTAGATTTTAGTACAAAATAAAGTAGAATATTTTGGTATTGAAGCCAATTGAAAAACAACAAAAACGGACTTAGAACCAAACAAAAATTAGTGCAAAAAACTAGTATTCCTAACGCTTTGGCAAAAAAACTAGTATAAGAAACTGTTTTTGAAGCCCAGCGTACTTGTTGTTGAAAAACAGCATTCCAATTAATTAAAGATTTCGTTGTAATAATAGCACTTTCAGATTTTAAATACTGTACTTTTTTTGGGTATTTGGCAATTGCTTTTTGTAATAAAAAAACGTCATCACCACTTGCTATTGTATTATTTCCTTCGAATCCATGAAGTTGAAAAAATAATTTTTTGGTATAGGCAAAATTTGCACCGTTGCACATAAACCCTTTATTGATTCCAAAACTCCCGATAGTGGCACCTTGTAAACTGGATAAATTTAATTGCTGAAAATGATGTAAAAATGAATTTCCAGATTTGTAATTTACGGCTGCGGCAATCATAGAAACTTTGTGATTTTGAATGTAATTGTCCATCGTCAATAACCAATTTTCAGGCACTTCACAATCGGCATCGGTCGTGATAATCCAATTCTTTTTAGCCGAATGTATCGCAGTTTGAATAGCATCTTTTTTTGGAGAATTTGAAACGCGATTGTTCTTTAAGAGGGAAATTGAAAATTTGAAACGCGGAACTTGAAATTGAAAACGAGATGCATCATCAACCAAAATAACTTCAAACAATTCAATTGGATAATTTAATTTAGAAATGCTAGCTAATAAAAAAGGTAAATTAGCTTCTTCATCTCGAAAAGGAACAATAATCGAAAAAGTTGTTGTAGGAAATTTTGTGTCACATTCATAGTTTTTTACTTTATTAAATCCTAAAATCAACAGACCAATAATAAGCGTGTAGCCAAGAAATAAAAAGTTAAAAAGAAATGAAATCAGTTCCATTTGGGTTTGAATTTAAGTACAAAATAACTGCCAATAACTACTGGGAGAACCACATTCAGAAACCACATTAGTGTGCTGACAAAGATGACAATCCATTCGTTTACACCAAATTTTGAAAAGAAAAAAACGGCAATACTTCCTTTAACAGCAAAATCCAAAAACTGAAATGTGGGTAGGGCAGAAGCCAAAAAATAAACAGTTGCAATCAGTCCCATCAAAGTAAAATAAGGCAAATCGACTCCAAATGCTAAAAATAAAAAATAATATTGATGCGAAAAAATCAAGTAACGACTTAAGGCTAAATAGTTATTTTTAGAATGGATCTTTTTGGGGATTGCATTGATTTTCTCTAGAAGTTTTTGTAACGAATACCCTTTTATTGTAACTTTTTTAGATAAAATAGAAAGCATTATAATAAAAATACTTAAAGCTACTATTCCTAAAGCCCAAAGCCAATAACCAATTAGAAATAAACCTATTGTGCCAAATAGAATAGTTAAAATCATTTGAATACCATTGCAAATTAGATTTAGAAACACGATTTTCTTGGTGTTACTTTTTTTGAAATAAAGTGCTTTTCCTGCATATTCGCCGATGCCGTTGGGCGTAAAAATCCCAGCAGTTAAAGCACTCAATACTTGTTTGGTAGCTTCGCCAATGGTGATAATATGGATGGTGGTGACTAAATTTTGCCATTTCAGAATTTCCAAAAAGCGATTGGTAATACTTAAGGAAAGTAGAAAGAGAATCCCAATTACAGATTGTTTTTGTCGAAGCAGCTCGGTGAATTTGACCCAATCCAATTTGTCATTATGAGCCAATTGATTATAAATAAAATAAAAAGCACCCACAACAATCAAAAGTTTGATTGTAAAAACTAGGAATTGTTTAGCTTTGTTGGAAATTAATATCATGGTTACAAAGAAAAGCAAATCTTTAACTTGAAACCTTAAACTTGAAGCAAAAATAATTGACAAAAGAACGAATCATATTAGGAATTGATCCAGGAACCACCATTATGGGGTTTGGTTTGATAAAAGTAGTCGGAAAAAACATGCAATTTATACAACTTAATGAATTGCAATTGTCCAAATATGATAATCATTATCAAAAACTAAAAGTCATTTTCGAACGTACCATCGAATTAATAGACACCCATCATCCAGACGAAATCGCAATTGAAGCACCTTTTTTCGGAAAAAATGTGCAATCGATGCTCAAGTTAGGTCGCGCACAAGGAGTGGCAATGGCTGCCGGACTTTCACGAGATATTCCTATTACCGAATATGAACCCAAAAAGATAAAAATGGCTATTACGGGCAACGGAAACGCAAGCAAAGAACAAGTTGCCAAAATGCTGCAACAACTTTTAGGTTTAAAAGAACTGCCTAAAAATCTTGACTCAACCGACGGATTAGCTGCTGCTGTTTGCCATTTCTTTAATGCTGGAAAAACAGTTGGAGAGAAAAGCTATACAGGTTGGGATAGTTTTGTGAAGGAAAATGAAAAAAGAGTTAATAAATAGTTTACCGTCGCAGTATTCACTATTTAATCTGAAAACTGCAACTGGGACCGAACAATAATCAATGAGCGGCATTTACATCCACATCCCATTTTGCAGGCAAGCATGCAACTATTGCGACTTTCATTTTTCTACTTCAATGAAGAAAAAAGAGGAAATGGTTTTGGCATTGGCAAAAGAAAGTGAGTTGCGAAAAAGTGAGTTTCAAGGAGAAGTTGTTGAAACCATTTACTTTGGCGGTGGAACACCAAGCAGATTGCAAATTGCTGAAATTAAATTATTGATTGATTCCGTTTACCATAATTATAATGTAGCTCAAAATCCTGAAATTACACTCGAAGCCAACCCTGATGATTTATCTGAGGAATATTTAATTCAACTCTCAAAAATTGGAATAAATCGACTGTCGATAGGCATTCAATCTTTTTTTGAAGAAGATTTGAAAATGATGAATCGTGCTCATAATTCAGAGGAAGCTAAAAATTGTTTGTTATTTGCTACAAAATATTTCTACAATATTTCTGTGGATTTAATTTATGGAATTCCAGGACTTTCAAATGAAAAATGGTTAAGAAATATTGAAACCGCGCTTTCATTCGGAATTCCTCATGTTTCGAGTTACGCTTTGACGGTTGAACCAAAAACAGCTCTTAAAAAACTGATTGAAAACGGAAAAATTGCTGCTCCAAAAGATGAAATTGCAGCCGAACACTTCTCCATTTTAGAAAAAAAACTAGAACAAAATGGTTTTATTCATTACGAATTATCTAATTTCGGAAAGGAAAATTACTTTTCTAAAAACAATTCCGCCTATTGGTTAGGAAAAAAATACATCGGTATTGGCCCTTCTGCGCACAGTTTTGATGGCGAAAAACGCAGTTGGAATGTGTCTAATAATTCGCTTTATTTGAAATCAATTGCCGAGAATAAGTTGCCTTCTGAAAGTGAAATTCTCACAAAAACAGACCGATACAACGAATATGTGATGACTGGTTTACGAACGATTTGGGGGATTTCATTAGACCGAATTGAAAGGGAATTTGGCAAACCTTATTTGGATTATATCCGCAAACATGCCTTGAAATTTATCAATGATGATTTGCTTTTTATAGAAAATGAAATTTTAAAACCCACTCCAAAAGGTAAATTTTTGTGCGATGGAATTGCAAGTGATTTGTTTATGCTGAACTAGTTTCAGCATCTTTTAAAAGTAAGAAAGTAAAATTAAACATAAGATAAAGAGTGATGATTAAAGGTTATATTTATATATTGACCAGTAAAAATTTTTCGGTTTTATATGTTGGAGCTACTAAGAATTTAAAAAATAGAATTGAATGCCATAAAAATGGCACTGGAGCAGTTTTTACAAAAAAGTATAATGCTACAATTCTAATTTATTTTGAAGAATTTGGGGATTATAGAGATGCTTTTGCGAGAGAAAAACAATTAAAGAACTGGCATAAAGATTGGAAATGGAATTTGGTAAAAATTTTAAATCCCGAATTAAAAGATTTATATTTGAAGTTATAAAAAAAGTGTCTAATTAATAAGAATTTGTTAAGTTGGTAAGATGCTGAAACGAGTTCAACATAAATGAAAGCAATAATCCAAAACTTCCAAATCGACTTATCAAAACCAATTGATATTTCCATTCCTTTGTCTAATACGAATGAAAATCCAATTGCGTGGTACATTGAAAAACCTGTAATTGAACCAGTAAAATTTGGTGATTGGATTGGAAAAGTGAGTGAAGGAAGTTCGACCAATTTCAATAACATTTTTTTTAATCCGCACGGACACGGAACGCACACCGAATGTTTAGGACATATTACACATGATTTTTATAGCATTAATCAATGTTTGAAACAATTTTTCTTCTTTGCAGAATTAATTTCTGTTGAACCCGCAATTTCAGATAATGACTTAATCATTACCAAAAATCAAATTGAAAATCTTTTAAATGGCAAATTACCAGAAGCTCTAATCATTAGAACTTTACCTAATTCTGACGCTAAAAAATCTAAGAATTATTCGAATTCCAATCCAGCCTATTTAACCGAAGCGGCAGCAATTTATATTCGAGAAATCGGCATTCAACATTTGCTGATTGATTTGCCTAGCGTTGATAGAGAAGAAGATGAAGGCAAATTATTAGCTCACAAAGCATTTTGGAATGTAAAAAACACCAAAAATTTAAATGAAGATGCGCGATTAAATTGCACCATTACCGAAATGATTTATGTTGAAAATCAAGTCGCAGATGGCAGTTATATTTTGAATTTGCAAATCGCTTCTTTTGAAAATGATGCTAGTCCAAGCAAGCCCATTCTTTACAAAATTCATTAATTAGTTTTCAGTTTTCATCCTCAGTTTAAAATAACATTTGAATGAAAACTGAAAATTAAAAATTAAAAAATAAACTTCGTCGATAAAAAACTAGATTCCCCTTCGGTTACAATTTCATTGATAATGGCTTTATTTTCCTTATTTTCTTTAGTTGCAACAACAGTTCTAATTGAAAAAGAGCGCAGTGCATCATAAACCGAAAGTGTTCCTTCTGCAGAATCTTTACGACCTGTAAATGGAAAAGAATCGGGTCCTCGTTGACATTGAACATTCAGGTTAACACGTGACACTTGGTTGACTAATCCATCAATTAAATGCGAAATTTCTTTTGCATCGGTTCCAAAAATACTCACTTGTTGTCCGTGATTAGAAGTTATCATATAATCAATCGGTTCTTGCAAATCGTTGAAAGTAACAATAGGAACAATTGGTCCAAATTGTTCCTCACGATACAATTTCATGCCTTCATTAACTGGATATAGTACCGCTGGAAAAAACAAAGATCCATTTTGAACAGCACCGTTTTGATTCATGATTTTTGCTCCTTTGCTTTCTGCATCGGCTATACAATCATTTAAATACTTAAATTTATCTTCCTCTGGCAAAGGCGTAATTTGCACTTTTTCGTCCCAAGGCATTCCAAATTTTAAGGCGTCAACTTTCTCGCAGAATTTTTTTATAAATTCATCTTTTATATTTTCATGCACAAATAAAATTTTCAAAGCAGTACATCTTTGACCATTAAATGACAAACTTCCTAAAACGCACTCTTCTACCGCGTTTTCTAAATTGGCGTTTTCTAAAACAATGGCTGGATTTTTGGCATCTAATCCTAAAATGGCGCGCAAACGGTTTACTTTTGGATGCGCTTTTTTAATGTCAGAAGCTACTTTACTTGATCCAATTAAGGTCAAAACATTGATTTTACCCGTATTCATTAATGGTTGAACAATTTCACTTCCTTTTCCGTAAAGATAATTCACAACACCTTTAGGGAAACTTTTTTCTATAGCTTTAGACAAACAATAATGCAACAAACAACCATGTTTTGGCGGTTTAAACATAATTACGTTGCCCATGATTAAAGCTGGAATCAACAAAGTATATGTTTCGTTCAACGGATAATTATAAGGCCCGATACACAATGTAATTCCTAAAGGCGAACGACGAACTTGACCAATAACGCTTTCTTCGATAGTAAAAGTAGCCGATTTTCGTTCTAATTTTTTTAAAGATTCAATCGTGTCATAAATGTATTTTATGGTTCTGTCAAATTCTTTTTCTGAATCTTTTTCCGATTTTCCAATTTCCCACATCAGTAAATTGACTACTTCTGTTCTCAAGTTTAGCATTTCGCCAACAAAATGTTCTACATGGTGAATTCGTTTTTCAACAGAAAGCATTGGCCATTCTCCAAAACCATTATCGTAAGCATTTTCGGCACTTTCTAAACACTCAAAAGCTTCAGGCAAACCTGTTTTTGGTGTTTTACCGATTAAAATGCGTTCTAATTTTTCTTCCACTAAAGGTTTGCAAATGGCGGAATGGATTTCGTTAAAAGGACCTTTCCAAGGTTTAAACGCCCCATCAACCAAGTATTCTTCTTGATTGATAAATGGAATTGCTTTCGAACTTACAGAATAAAAAACATCAAACAGCTGATTTTTAGAGATATGATTTTGCATTGCGTGAGATATAAAAATTAATTTTTTGTTAAAATTAACTTTTTTTAATTTAAAACAAGTTCGACAACTCA
>JBBALV010000033.1:0-26906 GCA_040402815.1 Flavobacterium sp. | reverse complement strand
ATACAGCAACATGTACTTGGGATGTAACAGGAACGCAGCCAGTTCAACCAACATTGGCTTGTTATGAATCAGCAACGTTCAATGCAGCAACATGCACTTGGGATGTAACAGGAACGCAGCCAGCTCAACCAACATTAGCTTGTTATGAATCAGCTACTTTCAATACAACATCATGTACTTGGGATGTAACAGGAACAGCACCTGCTATTCCGACTGGAAATAGTACGCAAACTTTTACAGTCGCTGCGTTAACGGATGCTACGATAGCTAATTTAGTAGTAAGTCCAAATAATGTGATTTGGTATAGCACAATGGCAGACGCTATGGCAGGCACAAATCCATTAGTAGGTACAACTTTACTATCGAATGGAGCTACTTATTATGCTGTAAATGGAATTGGAGCTTGTTTTAGTGCGCCTTTTGCGGTAACGGTTACAGTAAATTTAGGAACAGATTCGTTTGACTCAATTTCTTTTAATTACTATCCAAATCCTACTTCTGGTATCTTGAACATTAGCTATTCTAAAGAAATTTCGCAAATAAATGTTGTAAATTTAGTAGGACAAACGGTTTTAAATAAATCAATAAATGCTACTGATGTGCAAATCGATTTATCTTCTTTAGCAAATGCTACTTATTTTGTAAAAGTAGTTTCTGAAGGAAAAACGAAAATCTTTAAAGTTGTTAAGGGATTGTAGTTCGTTTCATTAGAAAATAGTAATTAGAATTTTACTGAACAATAAATTTCTGAACCTAAAACCCTCTATAATTTCAATTGGAATTATAGAGGGTTTTGTTGTTTAGAATACATTCAATACAAAACAAATAAATATTTGTTCATTAAGCAAAAAGTTGCGCAACAATGTAAAAAAAGTTGCGCAACATTGAGTTAATTGCTAAGCAAGTTTATTATAAATGCTAAGCAACAATTAAGACGGAGTTGCGCAACTTTTTATAAGATTTCTTATACCTTCGTACCCAATCCAATAAACCCCGCTCGCATGGAATTGCATTCCAGAATGTTAGCTGTCAGTTTAGAGCAATAGAAAAACCAAAGGGAAAAAATGAAAAAAGTATTTTTATTTATATTTATTACCATATTTACTTCTTGCAACTTTTTTTTTCAGTTAAGTTCCGATGTAGATTTAACAGGAAAAATAAATTCAGAATATTCAAAAGAAAAAAAACCAATTGATTTAACCAAACTAGCCAAATTTAAATGGGATAATTATATTGTAATTGGATGTTATCAAAATGTTGAGGAAGTTGGAAAAAAATATAAAATAGATTTATCAAATATTTCTGGAAACGGAATAAGTTCAAGCGACTTTTTTATTCTTCTAGTTTTTATAAAAAATAAAAAGTCAATTAAAATATGTGAAGTAAAAATGGACACAAAATTCAATGAAAATAAATTACTAAAGTTAAATTGAATATTGAAAAATTAGAAAGTAAAAAACGAAAGTTAAAAATCAGCTGTACGAAGTCGGGAGACTTCGTACCCATTCCAACAAATCATTTTCCAACAAAAAAGGAAATTATTTTTCAATAATCTCCTTTTTTCTTATACCTCGGGTCGTCTCTTTTAATGAATTCGGTGCTCCGTTTTATAGGTTCCTTTTTTGGCAAACTGCCTTCTTCGGTTTTGATGGAAGGAGCAATAAGTTGGTTGAGTTCCTTTATTTCCGCATCGGTCAAATCACGAAATCGTCCAAGAGGAATATCCAGTGAAATATTGATAATTCGAATGCGTTTCAAAGCCGTAACTTCATACCCTAAATATTCACACATTCTGCGGATTTGCCGATTCAATCCTTGTGTTAATATGATTTTGAAATTGTATTTGCTAATTTGTTCCACTTTACATTTTCGAGTAATGGTGTCTAAAATAGGAATACCATTGCCCATACGTTCAATAAATCGGTCGGCTATGGGTTTGTTTACCGTTACGGTGTATTCTTTTTCGTGGTTGTTTCGAGCACGAAGAATTTTATTGACAATATCACCGTCATTGGTCATAAAAATCAAACCTTCACTGGCTTTGTCCAATCGACCAATAGGGAAAATCCGTTTGGGATAATTGATGTAATCTACAATATTGTCCCGAACATCGAGGTTGGTGGTACACTCAATACCAACCGGTTTGTTGAAAGCGAGATAGACCAATTTATTCGTATTATCTCTAATTAATTTGCCGTCAATGCGCACTTCGTCGTCTGGAGCTACTTTGGTACCAAGTTCAGGAACAACTCCGTTTATAGTAACGCGACCCTCTTCAATAAGTTTGTCTGCTTCACGACGTGAACAATATCCAGTTTCGCCAATGAATTTGTTGAGACGTTTTAGATTTTCTTCCATGTAGCAAAGGTAATTAGAAAAAGGATTGAAACGAACAAATTTTTTGTTTATGTAGTAGGATTCTCCATTAAAAAACGGATAATTTCGGTATATAAATCTGCATCGTGCATGCTGTGTCCAAGTCTTTGGGTTGCAATAAAAGTGCTATTTTTCCAGGAACTTGCTATCTTTTTTCCTTCTTCAAATAGTACGATGGTATCATCCACATCGTGTGCAATTAAAGCAGGAATTGTTATGTTTTCGGCAAATAATTTCCCTGAAAAATCAGCTAATTTAAAGTTGAAATTTGCTATAAAATAGTTTTCTAATAACAACTCCATTTTTGAATTTAAACTTAATAATTTCAGATAATTAGAGATTAGAATTTTCATGTCTGAAGGAGCGCCTAACAAAACTATTTTGTTGAGGTTTTCGTTTTGGAATCGGTGTTGAAAATAGATACAAGCTGCACCACCGATAGAATGTCCAATTAAAGTTTCGGGTTTAAATTTTCGAACGGCCACTTCAATACAGGCGGTGTAAAGGGGTACATTAAATTCTTTCCCACTGGTTAATCCATGGGCTGGAGCATCAAGAGCAACTATTGTTTTGCCTGTTTTTTTGAGATAGGGTAATAATTTTTCCCATCGTGATGCATTACTTTCCCATCCATGAACCAGGAGTATAATTTGATGGTTTCCTTTCCAAGTATAGGTTTGAATTTCGTGCGATTGATACGTTAATGTTTCTTTATCGGCTTCTTGTAAAAGCTCAGGAAGTGCATACAATTGCAGTTTACCCGCTCTTGGCTCACTAAACAATTCATAAGCCAATTGTGTTGCTTTTTTGGGATTGAAAAACGACAGTAAATTAATAAAGCAACCAATCGATTTGGTCAGTATGAAGTATTTTATTTTTTTCATAAAAAAAACCCCGATGATCTCGGGGCTTACTATTTTTTTAGAATTTAGAAAATAATTTTTCCATTTTCTCTTTTTCCTCTTCGGCTAAAACCGTATCGACTAAAATCCGTCCTGAATGTTCGTCGGTAATAATTTTTTTTCTAGCAGCAATCTCCACTTGTGTTTGTGGTGGAATAGTGAAAAAAGACCCAGCCGAAGCCCCTCTTTCGATAGAAACAACTGCCAAACCGTTACGTACACTATTTCTAATTCTGTCATAAGCAGCAAGTAAACGTACTTCAATTGAACCTCTATATTCAGCTGATTTTTCTGTTAAAAAAGTTTCTTCTTTAGAAGTTTCAGCCATTATGGCATCCAATTCTGATTTTTTGTGAGCCAAATGCAATCGTTTTTGTTCTAATTTTTCGGAAGATTGTTCAACGATTTGTTTTTTGTACTCAATAGAAGCTCTCATTTCTTTGATGTGCTTCTCGGCTAATTGAATTTCTAATTCTTGAAATTCAACTTCTTTAGTCAAAGAGTTAAATTCTCTATTATTCCTAACGCTATCCTGTTGTTTGGTATATTTTTTAATCGATTCTTTGTGCTCGTCGATGGCGATTTTCTTATCGTTGATTTGCACTTCAATAATTTCTAATTCGGCTTTCAATTTTTCTGAACGCGAATTTAAACCTGCTACTTCGTCTTCTAAATCATCTACTTCTAAAGGAAGTTCTCCTCTAACATTTCTGATTTCGTCAATTCTTGTGTCGATTAATTGTAAATCGTAGATTGCTCTTAACTTTTCTTCAACACTCAATTCTTTTGTAGTCGCCATATTTTATAAGTACTTAACGGGATTTGTATTTTCTTTTGATAAAATGAATGCAAAATTAGGCATTTTTTTTGTAAGATAATCAAGAATATAATTTTTTGTGTAACGTTCGCTTTCAAAATGGCCAACATCGGCTAGAAGCAGTTGATTTTCAGCTTCATAAAATTCATGGTATTTTAAATCGGAGGTCAAAAAAGCATCCGCTCCTGCACGAATGGCCTCTTTAATAGCAAAGCTTCCCGAGCCACCAAGAACGGCAACTTTTTGAATTTTTTTATTTAAAAATACAGAATGTCGAATACCGTCGGCTTGGATTTTGTCTTTCACAAAAAGTAAAAAATCTTTTTCATTCATCGGTTTTTCAAGTCTTCCGATCATACCAAGTCCAATATTTTGATGCGAATTTTGCAAATCATAAATTTCATAAGCTACTTCTTCATAAATATGATTCGAGAAAAGTGCTTTTAGAATGCTACTTTCTAAGTGTTTTTCAAAAGTAACTTCTATTTTAATTTCATTGGTTTGGGTCAATTCTAGTTTATTTCCAATTGCAGGATTACTGTTTTCATTGCCTTTATACGTACTGAAACCTTCCGAATTAAAACTGCAATCTTCATAGTTTCCGATTTTGCCAGCGCCAGCGTTGAACATGGCATTTCTAACTTTTTCCGCATTTTCAGGGACAGTATAGGTTACTAATTTTTTAATGAAACTTTGTTTTGGAATCAATATTTTAGTGTCGGTTAAACCCAAAACGGAACAAAATATTTTATTCACGCCCTCTTGATGGTTGTCTAAAGCAGTGTGAACGGCAAAAATGGCAATATCGTTTTTAATAGCTTTTAATACAGCGCGTTCTACATAATTTTTTCCAGTTATTTTTTTTAATCCAGAAAATAAAATGGGATGAAAGCATACCACCAAATTGCAATTTTCTCTAATGGCTTCGTCAATCACATTTTCTAATGCATCGTGACAAATTAATACTCCAGTAGCTTCCGTCTCTTGATTTCCAACCAATAAACCGACATTGTCAAAATCTTCGGCATAGCTCAAAGGAGCCATTTCTTCGAGAACAGCAATAATTTGATTGATTTTCATTTGTATTCCTTTTTGAATTTAAGAACAAAAGTAATTAAAATTTAGCCGATGACCGTATTTGGGTTGTATTGTAAATTATAATTGCTCGATTTTTGTATATTTGTAATTCAAAATTATTTGTTATGACCATGAATGACTAGCAAAATTGAAGAGCATAACAAAGAAGGAAAAGCTTTTATGGCATTTGCAAAGGCTTTTTTTAAAGAAGGTAGTGGTGTTGAAATTATTAGTATCGAAAAAAAAGCTACTTCACTAAATAACAAAATTTCAGTTGATTAAATTATAAGTTTGAAATAGTATTTTCAAAAATGGGTCATTATTCTGATAAATAACATGAAAATTTTACGCAAACTCCTTTTTCCATTTGCAGTTTTATATGGTTTAATAACTTCGATACGCAATTTTCTCTTTGATGTAGGCGTATTAAAGTCCTATTCTTTTGCGTTACCTATTATTGCAGTTGGAAATTTGAGTGTTGGAGGTACTGGAAAAACCCCACAAATTGAATATTTAATTCGTTTGCTTTCCCAAGAATATAAAGTTGCCACTTTAAGTCGTGGTTATAAACGCCAATCGAAAGGATTTATTTTAGCCAATGAAACCGCTGATGCAAAGCTTATTGGTGACGAACCATTTCAATATTTTTTAAAATTCCCTACTATTCAAGTCGCGGTTGATGCCGATAGAAAAAATGGAATCGAACAACTTCTTTTACAACCCAAATATCCTGAAGTCATTTTACTAGACGATGCTTTTCAGCACCGAAAAGTAAAAGCTGGATTTTATATTTTGCTAACCACTTTTGATGATTTGTATGCAGATGATTTTATATTGCCAACAGGAAATCTTCGCGAAAGTAGGAGTGGAGCGATCAGAGCTCATGTTGTTATAGTTACGAAATGTCCTAAAAGTCTATCTTTAGAGGAACAAAACAAAATAAAATTAAAGCTCCATCTCGGTGAAAACCAACAATTGTTTTTTAGTTATATCCATTATGATGATTGTATTTATTCAGAAAATAAAACCATTCGTCTTGCAGATTTAGCAAAGGTTGATAAATTACTTTTGACTGGAATAGCAAAACCCAAATCCTTTTTTGCATATTTGCAAAACGAAAACGATGAAATTTTGACCTATCCAGACCATCATCATTTTTCTGAAAATGACATTCAAGAGATTATAAACAAAGCTAAAAATAATATTATCATCACTACCGAAAAAGATTATGTTCGATTAAAAGGTAGTATTTCTTCAGCCCAGCTTTATTATTTACCAATAAAAAGCGAACTGATTTCAGATGAGATGATTTTTAACAAAACAATTTTAAATTATGTGGGAACTAGTTCAAGAAACCGTTAGTTATATCAAAGAAAAAACCAATTTTACTCCAGAATATGGAGTGATATTGGGCTCAGGTTTAGGTGGTTTTATTGACGATATTACTATAGCGCATACTTTACCTTATAGTGAAATTCCAAATTTTCCAATTTCAACAGTTCAAGGACACAAAGGGGCATTGGTTTTTGGAACCATTGGCAATAAAAAAGTGGTTGCTATGCAAGGACGTTTCCATTTCTATGAAGGCTATGACATGAAGCAAGTTACTTTTCCGGTTCGTGTGATGAAGTATTTGGGTGTAGAAAAATTAGTAGTTTCAAATGCATCAGGAGGCGTTAATCCAAATTACGAAGTGGGTGCAATAGTGCTTATAAAAGATCACGTCAATATGATGCCGGAGCATCCTTTACGTGGTAAAAATGACGAACGTTTTGGACCTCGTTGTTTGAATATGAGCGAACCTTATTCTAAAAAGATGATGGCAAAAGCTAAATCTTTGGCTCAAAGCCTAAATATTAATGTACATGAGGGGATTTATTTGGGATTGCAAGGACCGACTTTTGAAACATTAGCCGAATACAAAATGGTTAAAAATATGGGTGCTGACTGCGTAGGAATGTCAACAGTTCCTGAAGTTATTGTGGCGAGACACATGGATATGGAATGTTTTGGACTATCAGTGATTACCGACATGGGCGATGAAGAAAATATTGAAGAAGTTAGTCACGACGAAGTTTTGAAAGCTGCAAAAAAGGCAGAACCTCATGTTAGAAATTTAATTAAAGAGTTGATTAAAAATTATTAGAAATTGCTATTTTAAAAAAAATTCGATTCAGAATTTGAATTAAATTTTTAGGAGTACCTGGTTAAATTACTATTTTTTTTAACTTAAATAGGTTTGTAAGTTTCTACCAACTTCCAATCTTTACTTAACAAGTCTACAAAGTTATAATGAATAAAATCACCCTTGTCAAATTTACCATTTTTATTAGTGTCTTCAATGGTTCTAAAATACAAGCGGTTTTTAGACTCAATGATATTCCAATCTATTATTTCTTCAAAATCAGTAGATAATTTAGTAAAACGGTTCCCGCTAACATCACTAATATATAATGATTTTATGTCGTTAGCATCTAATTTACCGTCTCTATTGGTATCCATATCAGCCAATGAATATACTAAGAGTTGTTGACTATTTTTTTTAAAAAAAGTATTAACATAAGTTACCGATTGAATCAATACAGGTTTGTCAGTCAGTACTTTAAGCGAGTCCGATTGTATTTCTTGAAACTTTAAATTGGTCAAAAAGCCAGTTATTTCATTTTCATTATTATTTGAAACTTTATAACTCGTATCACTTTCACTTGAAGAAGAATCAAACGAGGATTTACTATATTGGGAATAAACATGAATATTTCCAATAGGAAAAATAAGAAAATTCGTACCTTTGAATTGTATCGGTAAATCGGCAATTGCTATTTCAGAAGAATCTCTTTTTACAGGTTGTACTGTTGTTTTTGTAGTATCCTCATAAATCAATTTAGGGGTTTCCGTTTGCTTTTTGCAATTGGTTAACAATAAAACGGAAATTCCGAATAGTATAATTTTTACTCTTTTCATAGTGTTTCAAAATTCAATTCAAATATAATAATTAAAATCTATAGTTTTGACAAAGTATAATAAATTAGAACAGAAAATATATTATATCATGACAACATTTTTGAAAGGTATAGTATTTGTAATTACTTATTAAATGACTAATTTTACAACAACAAAATTATAAATATGGATGATAACTTTTCACCAAGAGTAAAAGATGTAATCACTTACAGTAAAGAAGAAGCCTTACGTTTAGGGCATGATTTTATTGGAACAGAGCATCTTATGTTAGGTATTTTGAGGGATGGCAACGGAAAGGCGATTAATATCCTAAATAATTTATCGGTAGATTTAGACTATTTGCGTCGAAAAGTAGAAATTCTAAGTCCTGCCAATTCAAGTATTGACGGAAGTATTGACAAAAAAAACTTGCATCTTACCCGACAAGCGGAACGCGCGCTAAAAATTACTTTTTTAGAAGCTAAGGTTTTTCATAGTGCTACCGTTAGCACAGCACATTTGCTTTTATGCATTTTAAAAAATGAAAACGATCCAACAACCAAGCTATTGAATAAATTAAAAATTGATTATGAGGTAGCTAAAGAACAATATTTGAACATGATGCCAATTGAAGATGATTTTTCAGAAAATTTACCAAAAAACGAATCCTACAATGAAGATTCAGGACATGATGACAGTCTAAAAGGCGATAGTTTTAATAATCCAGCCAATCGTTCCAACAAAAAATCAAAAACGCCAGTTTTGGATAATTTCGGTAGAGATTTAACCGAAATGGCCGAAGAAGGAAAGCTAGATCCTGTAGTAGGTCGTGAGAAAGAAATTGAAAGAGTTTCACAAATTTTAAGCCGTAGAAAGAAAAACAATCCTTTACTAATTGGTGAGCCAGGTGTCGGAAAATCCGCTATTGCCGAAGGTTTGGCTTTACGCATTATTCAAAAAAAAGTATCTCGAATTTTGTTTAACAAACGAGTAGTTACTCTTGATTTAGCGAGTCTTGTTGCAGGAACAAAATACCGTGGACAATTTGAAGAACGTATGAAAGCAGTAATGAATGAACTCGAAAAAAATGATGATATCATTTTATTTATTGATGAAATTCATACTATTGTTGGCGCTGGCGGTGCAACCGGTTCATTGGATGCTTCCAATATGTTTAAACCTGCTTTGGCTCGGGGTGAAATACAATGTATTGGTGCAACAACATTAGACGAATACCGACAGTATATTGAAAAAGACGGGGCTTTGGAAAGACGTTTTCAAAAAGTGATAGTCGAACCTACTTCCGTAGCCGAAACCATTACTATTTTAAATAATATAAAAAACAAATACGAAGACCATCACAATGTAACGTATACCGACGAAGCTATTGAAGCATGCGTAAAATTGACCAATAGGTATATGTCGGAACGTTTTTTACCAGACAAAGCTATTGATGCTTTGGACGAAGCGGGCTCACGTGTACACATAACAAATATTGATGTTCCAAAGCAAATTTTGGATTTAGAACGACAGTTAGAAGACGTAAGGGAATTGAAAGTTTCCGTTGTTAAAAAACAAAAATACGAGGAAGCTGCAAAACTTCGTGATGATGAAAAACGAATCGAAAAAGATCTAGCTATTGCTCAAGAAAAATGGGAAGAAGACGCTAAAAGTAATCGAATATTAGTAACCGAAGACAATGTAGCCGATGTAGTTTCAATGATGACTGGTATTCCAGTAAATAGGATTGCACAAACCGAAAGCAACAAATTAGCGCATTTACCGGAACTTATTAGCGGTAAAGTAATTGGTCAAGATGAAGCTGTAATGAAAATTGCAAGGTCGATACAACGCAATCGAGCGGGGTTAAAAGATCCAAACCGACCAATTGGTTCCTTTATTTTTCTAGGACAAACAGGAGTTGGAAAAACACAATTGGCCAAAGTGTTAGCTAAAGAGTTATTTGATTCCGAAGACGCTTTAGTTCGTATCGACATGAGTGAGTATATGGAAAAATTTGCCATTTCTCGATTAGTGGGAGCGCCTCCAGGTTATGTTGGCTATGAAGAAGGGGGTCAATTGACTGAAAAAGTAAGAAGAAAGCCGTATTGTGTAGTTTTGCTTGACGAAATCGAAAAAGCACATCCCGATGTTTTCAATATGATGTTGCAAGTATTGGATGATGGTTATTTGACGGATAGCTTAGGTCGTAAAATTGATTTTAAAAACACTATTATTATAATGACTTCCAATATTGGTGCTCGTCAATTGAAAGATTTTGGACAAGGAGTAGGTTTTGGAACAGCTGCAAAAGTAGCACAAGCGGATGACAATTCTAAAAGTATTATTGAAAATGCTTTAAAGAAAGCTTTTGCTCCGGAATTCTTAAATAGAATAGACGATGTAATTGTTTTCAACGCATTAGAAAAACACGATATTAATTTGATTATTGAAATCGAATTGAAAAAATTATATGCACGTGTTAAAGAATTGGGCTATACTTTAAACCTTTCTGAAAAAGCGAAAGCTTATATCGCAGACAAAGGCTTTGACAAACAATTTGGAGCGAGACCTCTAAAAAGAGCCATTCAAAAATACGTAGAAGATACTTTGGCAGAAGAAATTATTACTTCTAAAATTGCATCCGGCGACGAAATTTTTATGGACATTGATGATGAAGCTACTGAATTAAATGTAAAAATTATAAAAGCTGGAGCTCCAACAGAATAAATAAGTTCAAGAAATAAAAAACAACCCACCATTTGAATGCAAATGGTGGGTTGTTTTGTTTAGAAAAATGATTTAGGTTACATTTTTCAGATAGCTATTTTTTTTCCAGTAAGCCAAAAACAGATTGTAATAAAGGAGATGTTCTAGATTTCAAATCAGTACGAATGCTAAGTTCTTCAACAGCAATCATTTTAAAAACACCTTCCAAGGCTTTATTGGTCACATAATCCGTAATTTCAGGATTAACTTTTGCGACTAGCGGAATTTTATTATATTTATTAATGATAGAATTCCAGATGGCATCAGCACCAACTTTCCCCATGGATTGTTGCACTATCGGACTGAATTTTGAATATAAATCTTTTGTTGTTGTACTTTGTAAATAGGCTGTAGCTGCATTTTCATTTCCTAACAATATACTTTTAGCATCTGAAATATTCATGTTCTTTACGGCAGTAACAAATATTGGAGTCGCTTCTTTTACGGCATCTTCAGCAGCTCTATTCATTGCCAAAATCCCTTGATCGGCTAAATTTCCCATTCCGAATTTCCGTATTGTATTTTCCAAAGTATTTAACTCTTCGGGTATTAAAATTTTAACCGATTCATTCCCGAAAAAACCATCAATAGCAGTTAGTCTAGAAACTTCTTTTGTAATTCCAATAGTCAACGCTTCTTTTAAACCAGCAGCAATATCAATGGGAATAGCATTTTTTGTTATTGAATTTGGTAAAACATCCGTTTTTATTTTTGGATTAACTGTAGTAGTTGTTGGTTTTGTCTTCTTTAAAACACTTTTCAATTGTGAGTGACCTAAAAACGGAATAAGTAATAGTAATAAAAATATTTTTTTCATCTTTTTATTTTAGTTGTAGCAGTTGAAATAGAATACAATCTATATTAGGATAAAAAAAATGCACCTCTTTTGGACGTGCATTTAGTTTAAATAGTTTTGAATATTAAGCATTTTCTAATTCAAGAAGTCTTATAATTTGCTCGGCTAACTCCGTTCCAATTCGATCTTGAGCTTCTTCAGTTGCAGCACCAATGTGAGGTGTCAAAGAAATTTTTGGATGCATTAGAATTTTAATTTCTGGAGAAGGCTCATTTTCATAAACATCAAGTCCAGCAAATAAAACTTTTTTATTTTCTAAAGCGGCTATCAAAGCAACTTCATCAACAACCCCTCCACGAGCACAATTTACAATCCCAACATTATCTTTCATTACCTTAAACTCGGCCTCTCCAATAACATAACCGTCCTGAGCAGGAACGTGAAGCGTAATAAAATCAGCTTCTTTCAATAGGCTTTCCATAGCTTCTGTTTTGATTTCAAAAGTTACAAATTGCCCATCATAGAAATCTACCTGTATTTCGGCTTTTTCCATAAATTTATCGGTAGCAATAACTTTCATTCCGAGACCTAATGCCATTTTAGCAACGGCTTGTCCAATTCTTCCAAAACCAATAATTCCAATGGTCTTTCCTCTCAATTCGATTCCTTCTGCGTATGCTTTTTTTAATCCATCAAAATTAGAATCACCCTCTAAAGGCATATTTCTATTGGCATCATGCAAAAAACGAACCCCTGAAAATAAATGAGCAAAAACCAATTCTGCCACACTACCAGAAGAAGAAGCAGGTGTATTGATTACATGTTTACCGTTGGTTCTAGCATAGTCTACATCAATATTATCCATACCCACTCCACCACGACCTATTATTCTAAGACTAGGACAATTGTCAATAATGTCTTTACGTACTTTTGTTGCACTTCGAACCAATAGTACAGTTACTTTATTTTCATTTATAAAATGAGCCACTTGCTCTTGAGCTACTTTAGTTGTAATCACTTCAAAACCACCTTTTTCTAATGCTTTTATACCGCTTTTAGAAATTCCATCGTTGGCTAATACTTTCATATTTGTAAAATTTATTATTTGTAATTTAGTAGTATGCAACTATGATTTTAGAAATTCATTTTTGCTATTTTATCTTCAAAATCTTGCATCACATTAACCAAAACCTGAACACTTTCAATAGGTAACGCATTATACATTGAGGCACGATAACCTCCAACAGAGCGATGACCAGGCAATCCAGAAATTCCAGCTGCTTTCCATAAAGTGTCAAATATTGGTGCGTGAGCTTCATTTTTCAACAAGAATGTAGCATTCATATTACTTCTGTCTTCAACGTTGGCAGCACCTGTAAAATAAGGATTTCTATCAATTTCAGAGTAAAGTAGTCCAGCTTTTGCATTATTTAGTTTTTCGATAGCAGCAATTCCGCCTAAATTTTTCAACCATTGTAAGGTTAAAAGACAAGCAAAAACAGGAAAAACAGGAGGAGTATTATACATACTTTCTGCTTTAATATGCTTTTGGTAGTCTAAAATACTAGGGATATCTCGACCTGATTTTCCAAGAATTTCTTCTTTAACAATTACTAAAGTAGTTCCAGCAGGACCCATATTTTTTTGTGCTCCAGCATAAATAATATCGAACTTTGAAAAATCCAAAACTCTCGAAAAAATATCCGAACTCATATCACAAACTATCGGCATATTTAAAGTTGGAAACGTTTTCATTTGCGTTCCAAAAATAGTGTTATTGCTGGTACAGTGAAAATAATTTGCATCAGAAGGAACAACATAATCCTTTGGAATATAATTGTAATTTTGTTCTTTGGATGAAGCAACCACAATCGTCTCCCCAAAGAATTTAGCTTCTTTTATGGCTGCACTAGCCCAGGTTCCAGAATCCAAATAGGCAGCTTTTCCATTAGTTTGCATTAAATTATACGGAACCATTAAAAACTCTAAACTTGCGCCACTACTCAAAAAAAGTGCTTGATAGCCTTTTCCGGTTAGCCCCAATAAGTCTAAAGCTAATGCTCGTGCTTCATCCATTACGGCAACAAAATCTTTGCTTCTATGGGAAATTTCTAAGATGGATAATCCAGAATTGTTAAAATTTAGAATGGCGTCTGCCGATTTTTCAAAAACTTCTTGAGGTAAAATGCAAGGACCAGCGCTATAATTATGTTTTTTCATTGTAGATTATAATTTTCAAAAAAATGAACTGCAAATTTCGTAAATAGAATTCTAATAAAGTTGATTTTTAACAACTTATTATATAATGTTTTTAACTAAATCGTTATAGTTATTTCGATGTGAAATATGAATTCTCGATTTACAATGCCAATAAAAAAACTAATGTGTCAACATTATCAGCATAATCCCAAAGATTTGGTTTTTGAGTTTCGCCAAAAGCAATGCTGTTTTCCGTAATTTTATTAGAAACGATACATTGAATTTTTTCAGAGTCAGAAGCCAAACGCAGTTTTAGTTGTTCTAAATCATCGTAATATTCATAAAAAACACTTGAAATGGGAGAAGCATAACTCGAATCTTCCATAATGGTCATGAACTCATTGTCCAATAATTTAAAATTACTCATTAAGAAAACCGCTTTATTGTAGTCGTAATTATTTGCGTATTTTTCATATTTAATAACATCTTGGTAGGGAAAAATTCCGCCAAAAAAAGCATCAAAATTATAACCTTTAGGGACAAAGAGTTTAGAAACATTTCGGCAGCCTAAACCAAAATACCTAAAAATATCTTCGCCAAGAGCAACCATTTGTTCTTTGGATTCTGTTCCGTTTAATATAGCTACCGAGTTTCTAGATTTTCTGATAATACTCGGTTTGTCTTTAAAATAATACTCAAAATAACGAGAAGTATTCGTGCTTCCTGTAGCAATTACAGCATCAAAATTTTCAAGTTTCCCCTCAACAAAAGTGATTTTTTCGGATAAATCAGGTTCGCAAGCAATCAAATACTTGGCTAAAAAGGGCAATAAATGTTGATCGTTCGATGATAATTTTACAGCCACTTTATGTTCTGAAATTAATACAGAAAGAAAATCATGAAAACCAACCAATGGAATATTTCCCGCTAGAACCAGTCCCACCGTTTTGGATTCCATTACATTAAAAGTATAAGCCGAAAGCCATTTGTCCAGATGCTCCTCCGTTAGCGCATTCGCCCAAGATTGAATGGAAAAATATACATTTTCAGGAGTGTACCATCCGTTGTGTGATTGTGAGAGCTGAATTAAATCTTGAAAAGCATCAAAATACAAATCATTATGAAGCACGTTTTCGTTTCTTAGGGTTTCGGTTTGAGAAAACTGACTTAAAAATTTCCCTAAAGCAATAAAACTTCTTTTTTTATTGGAATGTAACATAAGTAACTTGTATATGAATTGTTTTGATTGTAATTTTGCAAAATTAAAGATAATAGACGGATACTTCATAGTAGTTTACAAAATTAATCCGTAATCTCCCGAATTTATTGGGAAAGCAAATAAATACAATAAAAATGGCAATAATAATTACAGACGAATGTATTAACTGTGGCGCTTGCGAACCAGAATGTCCAAACACAGCAATTTATGAAGGTGCGGATGATTGGCGCTATAAAGATGGTACTAAAATCAGAGGAAAAATAATTTTACCAAATGGTGAAGAAGCAGATGCAGACGCTGCGCAAACGCCAATTTCAGACGATGTTTATTATATAGTTCCAAGCAAATGTACAGAATGCAAAGGTTTTCATGATGAACCACAATGTGCTGCTGTTTGCCCAGTTGATTGCTGTATTCCAGATGTTAATCATGTAGAAAGTGATGAGACATTGCTAAATCGTCAGGCTTTTTTGCACAACGAATAGTATTTTACTTTTCTAATAAAAATTAGGGTATTGAAAAATTTCTGTTTGGAAGTTTTTGAATGCCTTTTTACTTTTCAACTTCATTTCTAAAACTAAATACTACCGTAGAATTCTTTTAAAAATTGTTGTTTCAAAATAATTCTTATTATGCAATACTTCATTTGTGTATATTTGTTCTGCTCTAAAATTTTACACTTTTGTGTGATTTTGAACGTAAACCAATACAGTAAAAATTAATAAATATTTGTCAGTTATCTATTGCAGCTCCAAATGAATTGTAAACATTAACTGACAATTGATACCATAAAAAATGAAAACACATTTCATAGCCATTGGCGGTAGCGCCATGCACAATTTAGCCTTGGCCTTACACAACAAAGGCTATCAAGTTACAGGAAGCGACGATGCTATTTTTGAACCATCAAAAACCCGTTTAGAAAAAAAAGGAATTTTGCCAGCCGAAATGGGTTGGTTTCCCGAGAAAATCACTTCCAATATTGAAGCGGTCATCCTTGGAATGCACGCCAAAGCCGATAATCCTGAATTATTGAAAGCGCAAGAATTAGGTTTAAAAATATACTCTTATCCCGAGTTTTTATACGAACAATCCAAAAACAAAACCCGAGTGGTAATTGGCGGTTCTCACGGAAAAACGACTATTACTTCTATGATTTTGCACGTAATGCACTACCATAATATTGCAGTAGATTATATGGTTGGCGCACAATTGGAAGGTTTTGACACCATGGTGCACCTTACCGATGAAAATGATTTTATAATACTAGAAGGCGATGAATATTTGTCTTCTCCCATAGACAGACGTCCAAAATTTCATTTGTACCAACCCAACATAGCATTGATTTCGGGAATTGCTTGGGATCATATTAATGTTTTTCCAACATATGAATTTTATGTAGAGCAGTTTGAAATTTTTATTCAAAAAATTACTAATGGCGGTATTTTGGTTTATAATGAAGACGATGCTGAAGTTAAACGAGTAGCCGAGGCAGCGACAAATCCGGTACGAAAAATGCCTTATACCACACCCAAATACAAAGTTGAAAATGGCATAACGCTTTTAGAAACAGCAGAAGGCGATATGCCGATAGAAGTTTTTGGTGCACACAATCTCAATAATTTAGCTGGAGCCAAATGGATTTGTCAAAACATGGGCGTTGATGAAGCTGATTTTTATGAAGCCATTGCCAGTTTCAAAGGCGCTTCCAAACGATTAGAGAAAATAGCCGAAGGCAATGGAAAAGTAGCATACAAAGATTTTGCCCATTCGCCAAGCAAAGTTGCCGCTACTACAAAAGCCGTAAAAGAGCAATATCCTAATAGAACATTAGTCGCTTGTCTGGAATTGCATACCTACAGCAGTTTGAATGCCGAATTCCTCAAAGAATATGAAGGCGCACTCGAATATGCCGATGTTGCCGTGGTTTTCTATTCGCCCGATGCCGTAAAAATTAAGCAATTGGAAGAAGTGACTTACGAGCAAATTGCTAAAGCCTTCAACAGAGAAGACTTGATTATCTATACCAATCCAGCGGCTTTTAAAGACTTTTTATTTACAAAAAAGATGGACAATTCCGCTTTATTACTAATGAGTTCAGGAAATTATGGTGGATTGAATTTCGATGAGGTGAAAGGGTTGATGGCCTTGTAAAAAAATAAAGCAATGAGTGAAAATTTCCCAATAACCAACTGGCACGAAGACGATAAGCCCCGCGAAAAACTCATGCTGAAAGGCAAAAGTGTTTTGAGTGATGCCGAATTGATTGCTATCTTGATAGGTTCAGGAAGTCGAAACGAATCGGCAGTGCAATTGAGCCAAAAAATACTTTCGAGTGTAGACAATAATCTGAACGCACTAGGAAAATTAACCATCAAACAATTGATGGAATTCAAAGGAATAGGGGAGGCGAAAGCCATTTCTATTATAGCAGCAATGGAATTAGGTCGACGTCGCAGAGCTGAAGATGCCGTTGAATTGGTGAAAATTACTTCTAGTAAAATAGCGTTTACAATCATGCAGTCCATTATCGGTGAATTACCTCACGAAGAATTTTGGGTCTTGTTTTTGAATAATTCGAATAAAGTAATTGCTAAAACGCAATTGAGCAAAGGCGGCATTACTGGGACGGTGGTTGATGTTCGCTTGGTGTTTAAAATGGGATTAGAAATGGGCGCCACAGGACTGATATTATGTCATAATCATCCATCGGGAACGCTTATAGCCAGTGATGCGGACAAACAAATAACTAAAAAAATTAAATCAGCGGGAGAGAGTTTGGACATCAAATTGATGGATCATTTGATTATAACAGAAACTAACTATTTTAGTTTTGCTGACGAAGGAATACTTTAAAAAATAAAAAAATACACTTTGAAAACGATTATATCCGACCTTTTTTTCGATTTAGATCACACCCTTTGGGATTTTGAAAAAAATTCTGCTATGGCTTTTGAAACCGTTTTTCGACAACACCAAATCGAACTTGCATTGGCTGATTTTCATTTGCATTACAGCGCCATAAATACAGCCTATTGGAAATTATATCGAGAAGAAAAAGTAACCCAACAACAATTGCGCTACGGTAGGCTGAAAGATACATTTGACCTATTAAATTATGTGATTTCTGATGATTTGATTCATCAAATTTCGATAGATTATATTGCTGTTTTGCCAGATAATAATTATTTATTTGATGGAACAATTGCCATTTTAGATTATTTGAAACCCAAATACAACCTCCATATTATAACCAACGGATTTCAAGAAGTGCAAAATTATAAACTAAAAAACTCGGGAATTCAACCTTATTTTCAAACCATTACCAATTCTGAAAATGCGGGTGCCAAAAAGCCCAATCCCATCATTTTTGATTGTGCTTTACAAGTGGCTAATGCCGATAAATCGCAAAGTATGATGATTGGCGATTGCTTAGAAGCCGATGTGCAAGGGGCTTTAACGTTTGGAATGGACGCTATTTTCTTTAATCCGTTAAAACAGGAGGCACCTTCAACAATAAAACAGATTTCTCATTTATTAGAATTAAAAAACTATCTTTAAACATGAAAAAATATCTTTTACTATTCTTAGTTTTAGTAGCGTCAATTGCTAAAGCACAATCGGTTAACGATTATAAATATGCCATTGTTCCTGCAAAATTTAGTTTTCTAACCGAAGCAAATCAATACAGATTAAACAATCTATCTAAATTATTTCTTGAAAAATACGGTTTTGTAACCTTTTATGATACAGATGTTTTGCCAAATGAAGTGGCTACTACAAATTGCAATAGATTATATCTCGATGTTGAAAATTCCAGTTCGATGTTTGTTTCAAAATTAACTGTTGTTTTGAAAGATTGCAAAAGCACTATTTTATTCCAATCGGAGGTTGGAAAAAGCAAGGAAAAAGAATATGCTGTTGCTTATAATGAGGCATTACGAGACGCCTTTCGTTCCTTTGATAAATTGAATTACCATTATAAAGAAGCGACAAAATTACAAGATGAGGCAGGTAACATAGCTAACTCAAAGCTTTTTACAACTTCTCAAATTAATCTGGAAGTCCTTGCAAATGGGTATTTGTTAATTGATGCTACGTCTTCAAAAGTCATTTTAAAACTCTTAAAAACAGCTAACCCCGATGTTTTCATAGCGCAATCTAAAACCATAAACGGTATCGTAAACAAGCGAAACAATCAATTTGTTTTAGAATATTACGAAAATGACCAGTTGATTTCTGCGCTATTGCAAGTGAAGTTGTAATTGAAAATGGGAAACTATAATAGAATAATTAAGAAGTAAATTAGTATTCAAAAAGAATGAATTATAACTAGTTATTCTTTTCTTACTTTATAAATTATAACAAAAAATGCTCCAATATAAACATGCCCCAAAAAGATACACTTATTGGGGCATTTTTTGTTTGTATAGTTGTTATTTTTAAATTTTAAAAATACCTCCAAAAGCGATAACATTTTCCCAAAAAGAAAAATGTTGAGAAGCACTATCGGCACTGTCATAAGTAGTTTTAATGTTAGGCATATTGATATAACCTCCTTTTAATTCGGTTTGAATAAAATAATGCTTAAAAAAGGTAAAGTTAATACCTGCTTTCGCAGAAACTCCATAACCAGCGACGTTAAAATCGTCATGACGTTCCTTGAGCATAAGCATTGCATTCGTTTTAGGGTATAAAAATCCACCACCAACACCTTCTGTCATGCTGATTTGGAATATATCGGTATTGGTTATGCCTACTAATTTTGAAATGTCATCGACTCTAGAAAATTCAGTATTGACATAATTCAAACCATCGGTATGCTCAAATGTAAGGAATCGAGTGTTAGACAAATCGACAAAGCCATTATTGATTTCGACACCATCATACATTGAAGGATAAACTCCACTAATTTTAGCCGTTTGATTTTGGAACATTACATATTTCATGTGGTCTACACCTAACGAAATATTATAATGATCATTAATAAAATACCCCATTCTAAAATTGGTTTGAGGAATGGTCATTCTTGCTGGGTTGATATAATCAATATGCCATCCTTTTGGTTTATCCACTGCAACAACATCATAAAGTGTGAAATCATAATCAGCACCTTTGAAATGAATATCGGAATTCGAATAATAACCTCTGTTTCCGCCCCAAAAGATATAAAATTTCCCTTTGTTGTGTGCTGTATATCTTTCTGATACAGGTTTTGCTTCTTGAGCGAAACTATTGGATAATCCAAGAGTTAAAAATGCAACTACAATAAATTTGTTCATTCGTGTAAAAATTTAAAAAGTAATAATCGTTTGTCTAATGGCTACAAGTTTAGTCATTAATCCTTCAAAATAATCCAAATGCAGCATGTTGGCACCATCACTTTTGGCATTGGCGGGATCAAAATGGGTTTCTATAAAAATACCATCGACACCAACAGCAATACCTGCTTTAGCTACTGTTTCAATCATGTCAGGTCTTCCGCCAGTGACACCTGCAGTTTGGTTCGGTTGCTGTAACGAATGGGTTACATCAAGTACAGTTGTAGCATAATTTTGCATTGTTGGAATACCTCTAAAGTCAACAATCATGTCTTGATAGCCAAACATAGTGCCTCTATCGGTAACCATGACGTTTTGATTTTGACAATCCAACACTTTTTGAACCGCATGTTTCATGCTTTCGGGACTCATAAATTGGCCTTTTTTTAAGTTGACCACTTTTCCAGTATTTGCTGCAGCTACAACCAAGTCGGTTTGACGAACTAAAAAAGCAGGTATTTGCAAGACATCAACATATTCGGCAGCCATAGCAGCATCTTCGTTGGTATGAATATCGGTTACGGTTGGAACATCAAAAGTTGCTGCAACTTTTCTAAGAATTTTTAAAGCTTTTTCATCACCAATACCCGAAAAACTGTCTATTCGCGATCGATTGGCTTTTTTAAACGAACCTTTAAAAACAAATGGAATTTCGAGTTTATTGGTAATTCCAACTAACTTTTCGGCAATACGCATCGCCATTTCTTCGCCTTCAATAGCGCATGGTCCAGCCAATAAAAAGAAATTACCGCTGTTTAAATGATTAATTTTAGGTATATGTTGTAAGTTCATTTGTGTTTATATATTGAAAGTGCAAATGTAGTTATGAAATACGAATTGGACACTAAATTGATTCTAAATTAACAGTTAAGATTGTGTGAGTTTTCAAGTTTCAAGTTTCATGCTTTACTTTTGCTTACTGCCTATAACCTACAACCTTTTCAAAGTAAATCCAACAGGAACCATCACGATTCCTTTTTCGTAAATGTTGAGGTATAACCTAATTGGTTTTTCTTGGCCTTTCCAATAAATTTCATAAACATCCAAAAGTCCAGCACCAGTTTCAAAACGCTTGGTTGGAAACGGACAACAGCTTTCAAGTTTTTTGTAGCTAATTAGTTCCCCATTAGGTCCAGCCAAAGCCTCCAAGAATCGGGGTTGGTTAATGCTGTCATTTTTGGTATTTAAATAAAAAATATTGATAGGGTAATCTTTATCATAACCGTATTTTTTATCTTTACTAAAGGCAGTAATAACAAAGGTATTGTTTTTTGATAGCACCAGATTGGGTGCATTATCATCAATATTTTTGATAGTATTTTTAATACTGATGCACGAAATCGAAAGAAAACCCAGCAAGGAAGCGATTAAAAAATGTTTTGATTGCATGTTATTTTATTTCTGATTTTGATTGCAAAAAGTAAGCCACAATTGCTGAAGTAACTATTCCAGAGGAAATGCTACCGACAATTCCTTGAATAATATAACTTTTTAGATTAAAATAGGTAGTAGCAACGGTTGCGGTCATCTGTTTGGATTGTGTGGCACAACCAATAGCATTTTTAAAAAAGTCAGGTGAAACTAGCGTGTAACTAATGTATTGTCCAATTGGGCTTAAGATACTAATAAATACAGACATAAATAGACCAGTAGCTACACCTTGCATCCAATTCATATTCCCTAAAAAATAGGTTCTTTTCTTTTCAAATAGTGCTAAAGCATATATAATTAGAGTTGGAATGGCAAAAAGATAACCAAAAAACATTTGTTTTTCAATGTGTTCACTATGAAAACCCATTGTCTTTTCAAAAGCAACCCAAGCCACATTAACTATAGTGAAAATTACAGCCCATTTTATTTCTACAGTAAATTTTTTCATTTTTATTTGATTTAGTCGACCATTTATAAAAAGTCTATTTTTTTGCCAAAGATTAAAAAAATTACAAGGATTTTATTGATGTTAAAAAGTAGCTGTGAAAATCTTTTAATCTGTGGCTGAATTTATTTAATGTTAGTCATGAACGATTATATGATATTTTGAAATAAAAAAAAATAGAAGTACTACTATTAATTAAATCCGATAGTAGTATTTTTGTCAAAAATAAACAAATTTTATGGATTTTATAAACCAAACTTGGACTTGGTATATTTCAGGATTTATGATAGGTAGTATCATGCTAGTATTGATTTATTTTGGCAAAACATTCGGAATGTCATCCAATTTAAGAACAATGTGTAGTATTGCGGGTGCTGGAAAATACATTTCTTTTTTTGATTTCAAATGGGTGTCACATCTTTGGAATTTGGCAGTGATAGTTGGCGCCATGATTGGCGGATTTGTAGCCGTTCATTACATGCACGACGCTTCGAATGTTGCCCTCAATCCAAAAACAATTGCCCAATTGCAACAGCTAGGTTTTGAAGCACCAAACGGAAATTTAGCCCCCGAAAATCTCTTTGGGAATGCGGCGTTTCAGTCTCCAAAAATGATAGCTATTTTGCTTATCGGAGGTATTCTAATCGGATTTGGAGCGCGATATGCTGGTGGATGTACTTCCGGACATGCCATTCAAGGCATGAGCAACCTGCAAATACAATCGCTAAAAGCGGTAATTGGATTTTTTGTAGGGGGGTTAATCATGATTCATCTTATTTTTCCAATACTATTTTAATTATGAAGTTTTTAAAATACATAGCAGTAGGTTTTTTGTTCGGCATTGTTTTAACAAAATCAGAGGCCGTATCTTGGTATCGAATATACGAAATGTTTCAATTTCAATCCATCCACATGTTTGGTATTATTGCTGTTGCGATTTGTACAGGTTTTATAGGCATTCAAATAATTAAAAAATACGCACTGCACGATTATAAATCGCAGCCGATAGCAATTAAAGATAAAGAAAAAGGATCTTTCCGTTATTGGGTTGGAGGTTTGTTTTTTGGTCTGGGTTGGGCACTAGTTGGCGCCTGTCCAGGACCCATTTTCATTTTAATCGGTGCTGGATTTTTACCCGTAATAATAATATTGATTGGAGCATTAATAGGAACTTTACTTTATGGAGTGTTCAAAGACAAATTGCCACACTAGTTAATTATACTGTAACCTTAGCTTTTTACGTCTTCTCGATACAATTGTCTATTTGCACAAACTTGCGTTTTTAAAGCAGAAAACAACTCCTTTAGCCCCGAGACAATCTATTCGAAATCGAAAGCATTTGCGAATGATTGGAGAAATTACTAAAAACGGCTTTTCGAATATTTTAATTTTTTACCCAACCCTAAATGGGTTCTAAATCTTTCTAGTGTTAAATTCCAACAACCAAGGGTTAATTTCTAATAGTTCTTTAGTTCCAACCCAAACTTCAAAGATTCTTACTATAAAAATTGTTTTTTTGACTCACCCTCGGAGGGTTACAAACCTTATATTGTATAAAATATCCATGGCCAATACATTATCATTTTAACTTTATTGTTTTGGTGCATTTAGGGTAATTGGTACAACCTAAAAAAGAACTAAACTTCCCTTTTCTTTTAGTCATAAAACCGCTTTTACAATTCGGACAAAGGATGCTATTCTCTAAAATTTCAATGTTGTTAAACGTTTGGTTACAACTTGGATAATGAGAGCAACCTAAAAATTGATTGCTTTTAACTGAATTCTGTCTAATGACAAGATGCCCCGTTTGACAATACGGACAATTGGTTTTGCTTAGTTTTTCATTGTTGGCAGTAAATAAAAAGTTGTTGTCGGTTACTAGTTCTTCAGCAAATAAAGAAACATCCGTCGGAATAAGTAATACGACTTCGTTTTTCGTTCTGGTTAGTGCTACATAAAACAATCTACGTTCTTCCGCAAAACGATATTCTTCATCATCGCTCAGTAATAACGACAACATCGGGTCGTCAGTCATTTTGTTAGGGAAGCCAAGCAAGTGATTTTTAAGGTTTAACACAATTACATTGTCCGCTTCTAAACCTTTTGATTTATGTACCGTTATGAATTTAATATCAACATCATCTAGGTCTTTTATTTCTAGTCTATCACTGCGTTCATAATACTTTATTCTGCTGTTGGGCGTGAGCTTGATAAATTCGTTGATGTCAAAACTGTGACGACCTAAAACCAAAATAGGTTTGTTGCCATTTTTGTCTAGGAGTGCTTGAATTTCATTGATGAAAACAGTTTCGGCATTGTCTTTTGAATAATAAACCAACTTGATTGGGTTGTCCAAAGGTTCTTTTTTAGATTTTGGATTCTTTTGGATTTGTTTCTTGTTCTTTTGAATGTAGTTGGAAGTAATGTCAATAAGCGATTGGGAATTGCGATAGGTTTGCTCAATAAACAACTGCTCGTGTTTACCAACGTACTTTTCAAATTGGCTAAACAACGATATATCACTACCTGCGAAACGGTAAATGGATTGCCAATCGTCGCCAACGCAAATGAGTCTTGCGCCTGATAACTCTCGAATGACTTTGATTAAAGAAAACCGTGAATAGGAAATGTCTTGATATTCGTCAATGATAATATGCTGATAGGTATAGTGCGGTTTATTTTCTTTGATGAGGTCAGTAGCCAGATTGATCATATCATTAAAATCAATTTCGCTTACTTCTTGGAGCGTATCATTGTATTTTTTCAGTATTGGAAGTGCAAACTTTAAAAAGATGCCTTGCCTTTCAAGCATAAAGGGAGTTACTGCTTTTTTTCTGTCTAAAAACAAGGATGTTATAGAGTCATAGTCTAACTGTCTTGACTTGCTAAGGGTGATAAAAGTCTCGATAAGTTTCGTAATTTCTTTTCCAAAATTGGTGTCCTTATCCGTAACTGCGGTGTAGATACTTTTTACATCTCTAGGCTTGAATACAACCTTTTCGTTTAGCAACATTTCTTCCAATTTCTCTAGTAAAACGTTGTTGCGATTGTAATAGGAGTAGGTTTCCAAAAGTTTGGTGTTGTTGGTCTTGTGAGTTGCTCTTTTCCACTCCATTTCCTCGACATATTGCTGCTCATTAAATGGCGTAAGATGTTTGGCACGATTGTTTTCGTCAACCCCAAAATGTTCTAAATAAATAGCGTAGTCTTTTAGATAAAAATCAGGGCGATACATAGCATCTCCAAAAGGATATGGTTTTTCGTATTCATATTCAATGCCGTTCAAATACAAAAAATTGGCGATAGTAAGTTCTTCAACACTTTTTACCTTTTCGCCTTGCATGCTGTCAAGCGATGCTAAGGCTACTTTGTTTAACGGCTCAGGTTCGCATTTGGATTTTAAAGTTTGAAAATCAATGCCTTTCTCAGTATCTAATTTCTCGCCAAGCGAATCGTAGCTTTCGTTTTCTTCGGGAATATTCATATAACAGGCAACGTAAACGATGTATGCTTCCAATGCCTCTGCATCGTTCATGATTTCTTTTTCTAAATAGTCTTTGACTACTTTACTTAAGGAGTTTTCGTTGGTTACGGCGGGAAGCGTTGCTTGGTATTTTTTAATGGTGTCGTAACCCAGTTTATGAAAAGTAGTGGCGCGTGCGCCAAGACCGATGTTTTTTAGGCGTTCATTTAATTCATCAACGGTTTTTTTGGTAAACGAAAGCAAAAGAATGTTTTCGGGGCTAACATTTTTCTGTTCCATTAGGTATTTTACTTTTCCAATAACGGTCAAGGTTTTTCCTGAACCTGCACCAGCAATGATTAAGTTAGAATATTCATCAGTTAGTATTGCCGTGCGTTGTTGTTCATCTAATTGTTTCCCTTCAATGTCATCAAAATAATGGCTTAGTTGCTCTTTTTGAGATAACACAAAGTTTCTATTGTAAGTGATGATATAATTGTCAAAGTCTTGAAAAACTGCATTGAACTTTTTTACATTTTCTTCTTTCTTGTAAAAATTAGATTTGTTATCAAAGTACTTTCCAACAGCAGAAAATTGTTTTTTTATTTGGTCACGTTGCACCCATGTAACATAGTCGTCAAGTCTTTGTATTGTTTCAAAAAACAATACAATTTGTGCTATGTTTGACACATAAGCTATGTCTAAGTATTTTTTCTTTTCCGTAACTTGTCTGTAAACAATCAGAAAACCAATTAGTATTGCAGATAAGAGGATCAGAGTCAATATCATATTTTCAACTTATGTTTTTGAGGTTTGATGATGATTTATAATAGTTCTATTTGCTTGATTACTATTGTTTTTGGCTTATAATAGCTATTTGCAAATCTAACACTTATTATTTTAAACATACCAATAATCTCCCACACAAAAAAATAATAACAAGATGAAAATAGTGACAAAGACACCTCAATTTTATTGATTAATTCTGTCATTTGTTGAAAACTTATGATGATTAATGCCATAGATAGTAACGATTTTATTTATTTATCAACAGTTGTTTTAAAAATACAAGAACAATATAGTATATTTACAGCACTATTTCGAATTCGATTAGCTGGAACTACTCGAGGTTTTCGATAAAAAAATAATAG
>JBBALV010000032.1:3094-27979 GCA_040402815.1 Flavobacterium sp. | reverse complement strand
AATATTGATGAAAAAGTGCGACACGCCAATACAAAATTGGCCGATTTACACCTTGTTTCTTCCGATGATGCTCGTGAACGCGTTTTAAAAATGGGCGAAAATCCTGAAACAGTAATCAACATTGGGTGTCCTTCAATTGATTTAGCAAAAGAAGTTATTGAAAATCCTATTACTGATTTCAATCCTGTATTGAAATATGGAGGTGTTGGTCAGGCAGAAGGCTGGGAAAATGGATACTTGGTTGTGATGCAACATTCTGTTACAAATGAACAAGAAAATTCAAAAGCAACTATAATAAAAACGTTAGAAGCAATAGACCAATTGCAAATTCCAACTTTTTGGTTTTGGCCCAATGCCGATGCAGGTTCCGACGGTACGTCAAACGGAATACGTTCGTACAGAGAAAAATTCAATCCAAAAAACATTTTGTTTTTTAAAAATATGGAACCCAATGATTTTTTACAATTGATACTGAATTCCAAATGTTTAATCGGTAATTCAAGTGTTGGAATTCGAGAAAGTTCTTATTTAGGAGTTCCTGTCGTTAACATTGGTTCTCGTCAAAATCGACGCATGAGAGGAAAAAATGTGATTGATGTCGACTATGATTCCAATGAAATTAAGAATGCTATTCAAAAACATATTTGTTGTGAAAAACCAACTAGTGAATCGCTTTATGGTGATGGAAACTCAGGACAACGAATTGCGGATATATTAGCTACATTTCCCTTACAATTTCATAAAACAATAATGTACTAATGACTATTTTATGCGTAATTCCCGCTCGTGGAGGTTCAAAAGGCGTTCCTGATAAAAACATTAAATTACTGAATGGCAAATCTTTATTAACATACACTTCAGAGATTGCTTTACGTTCTAAATTATTAACAAAAGTAATAGTATCTACAGATGATGAGAACATTAGTAATCATGCAAAAAATTTAAAACTCGAAGTTCCTTTTCTACGACCAGTAGAATTAGCTCAAGATAATAGCCCCACTATTGACACCGTAATACATGCTTTAAGATGGTATAGTAATCAAAATATTTTTTTCGATGCTGTTTGCTTACTTCAAGTAACAAGTCCTTTTAGAATGGTTGAATTTCTTGATAATGCAATCGAAAAATTTACAAACAGCGGATGTGATGCTCTGGTTTCTGTTCAAAAAGTACCACACGAATACAATCCGCATTGGACTTTTGAAGTCAGCACAAATGGTAATTTAACAATTGCTACTGGTGATAGTAAGATTATTCCTAGAAGACAAGAATTACCCCTCGCCTATCATCGTGATGGAAGCATTTACATTACAAAAACAAATGTAATTTTAGAACAAAATTCTTTATATGGAAATAGCATTGCCTTCATAGAATCTGACCCAGAATTTTACGTAAATATAGACACCATTGATGATTGGGAAAAAGCTGAATTATTAGCTAAAAAATTTTATAAATAATGTGTGGCATAGCAGGAATCATTGGTAATTATAAGCAAGAGCAACTGCTATCGATGCTCGAAATACAAAAACATCGAGGCCCTGATTATACTGGGCGATATTATGATTCAAATTATGCCGCTTTAGGTCATAATCGTTTGGCTATAATTGATTTGTCACCAAAATCCAATCAACCCTTTTTTGATAATTCTGAAAGATATGCTATCGTTTTTAATGGGGAAATCTATAATTATATTGAACTAAAAACCGAATTACAATCACAATATGACTTCAAAACCGAATCGGATACCGAAGTTTTATTGGCAACTTACATCATTTTTGGTTCGGAATGCCTAGAGAAACTGAATGGAATGTTTGCTTTTGCTATATGGGACAAGCTAGATAAAAAACTATTTGCAGCAAGAGATCGCTTCGGCGTTAAGCCTTTCCATTATTGTGTCAAAGATAATTCGCTTTATTTTTCATCTGAAATTAAAGCCTTGCATGTTGCTGGAATTCCAAAAATTCCAAATGAAAAAGTTTGGGCTTCCTATTTTGCATTTGGTTCCTACGGAATGCCTCATGAAACTTTTTGGGAAGACATTTCACAATTATCTGGAGGTCATTATTTGGTATATCAAAGTGGAAAATTAACTATTGAAAAATGGTATTGTTTTGAAAAAGAAGTTGCAAAACATCCAAAAAATTTAAGTTACAATCAAGTCAAAGAAAAATATGTATCGCTTCTAAAAGAGAGTATTAAATTGCGATTTAGAGCCGATGTTTCTGTTGGATTCAATGTCAGTGGTGGCTTAGATAGTTCTGTTTTATTAGCATTGGTACAAGCATTCTCGACCTCTTCGAAGGAGGGGCATTCTGAAAATTCACAATCAAAAATTAACGCATATACATTTTACACCAATAATCCTGATTATGATGAATTGCCGTGGGCAGAACAGATGCTTAAACATAATGAAAACCCATTGAAAAAAGTGCTTTTAAATGCCGATGAAGTGCCCGAATTAACAAAAAAAATAGCTTTCCATCAAGATGAACCTTTTGGAGGAATTCCGACTTTGGCATACGCAAAAATATTTGAACAAGCCAGAAAAGACATGACTTTAGTGCTTTTAGATGGTCAAGGAATGGACGAGCAATGGGCAGGCTATGATTATTATACTCAAAATAATGACGCTACAATTCAAGGAGTTTCGGATTCTCCATATAAATTGAATATGCTTTCTAAAGAATTTTTAAATAAAGCTGAAAAGCCAATATATCCCAAACCATTTGAAGATGAAATTTTAAACAAACAATATCGTGATTTGTTTTATACTAAAATCCCTCGCGCCCTGCGGTTCAATGATCGCATTTCAATGGCATTTTCAACAGAGTTGCGAGAACCTTTTTTGGATTATCGGGTATTAGAATTGGCATTTTCATTGCCATTAGTTTATAAAATCAGAAATGGTATTACAAAATTTATGTTGCGTGAAATCGCATCAGAATATTTATCAAACGATTTGGTTTTTGCTCCAAAAAGACCTTTACAAACGCCTCAAAGAGAATGGTTGGCCGATGATTTGAAAGATTGGGTTCAAGAAAAATGCAATTCAATTGAAAATTCTGAATATGCCAATTGGTTTAATGGAGCTGAAATCAAAAAAGAAATAGCTCATTATTTTGAAGGAAATATTCAGTCCAGTTTTCATATTTGGCAATTGATGAGTATTGGGTTTATAATTGAAAAATAAACTATTTTTGTTAATGTAAAAAAATTTTTTGAAATTATATAAAACCAAATGTTTGCACAAATAATTCCCCTCTTGAGAGGGGCTAGAGGTGCGTTATTTATTATTTAATTTATGAAAAAAAGAAAAATAATTCCGTACAATCCAAAATTAACAGAATATGCCCGACAATTGCGGAACAATTCAACCAAAACTGAAATATTCCTTTGATTAAAATTAAAAGGATAAATGTAGACTATGATTTTCATCGAAAAAAACCAATGGACAATTATATTTTAGATTTTTTTTGCCACGAACTAATGCTTGGAATAGAAATAGACGGCTATTCACATCAGTTTTTAGAAATTTATAATAAAGATAGTATCAAAGAAAAACGAATGAATGATTTTGGAATTACAGTGCTACGATTTAGTGATGAAGAAGTTTTGAAAGATATGCAAAATGTATATCGAGCAATAGAATTTTACATAACTGAATATGAAAAACACACACCAAATCGCTCTCAAGAGGTTAATTAACATAATTTCACATTACAAAACACAATAAAAAACTTAAGCTCTCTCGAAAAGATGATATTTTATAATGAACATGAAAAACACACCCCCAACCCCTCTCAAGAAGGGAGTTGAAAACGAAAAAAAAATATTTATTTTTCTACCAGATGGCGTTGGACTTCGAAACTTTGCTTATTCTGATTTTTATAAAACAGGAATAAATGAAAATTTTGAAATTGTTTTTTGGAATAATACTCCGTTCCCATTATCCGAATTGGGATTCAATGAAATTAAAATTGAACATCCGAAAACACATCCGCTGACGGATAGTTATAAAACCATCAAAATTCAAGCAGAACTTAATGTTAACATTAAAAAGACAAAGGACAACGTTTATGATTCGTATCGATTTCCGTTTCAATTTTCCAATATAAAAGAAACAATCAAAAATAGTTTTGTCATTGCATTAATTCCTTTTTATTCTTCTGAAAAAGGGTTACAAAAATTGAGACATAAAATAAATAAATTAGAACGAAAAACAGCCTATTATAAACAAAGCAAAACGATATTAGAAAAAGAAAAACCCGCTTTTATTTTCTGCACCAATCAACGACCTGTGGTAGCTATTGCACCACTATTAGCTGCTAAAGATTTGGGAATTCCTACGGCTACATTTATTTTTTCTTGGGACAATTTACCAAAAGCAACCTTAGTTGTAAAAACCGATTTTTATTTTGTTTGGAGCGAACACATGAAATCAGAAATGCAATTGTATTATCCTCAAATTGCTGCTGAAAAAATAATCGTTACAGGCACACCTCAATTTGAAGCTCATTTTGAAAAGAAAAATGGGAGGTCAAAAGATGATTTTTTTAATCAAAATAATTTAGATATAAACAAAAAGTACATTTGTTATTCCGGTGATGACGAAACCACCTGCCCAGATGACCCACAATATTTAGAAGATGTGGCAAAAGCCATTTTGAAATTGAACAAAAAAGGATATAATTTGGGAATTATCTTTAGACGTTGTCCGGTTGATTTTTCTTCAAGATATGATGCTGTTTTAGAAAATTTCAAAGAAATCATTCTTCCAATTGCACCACTTTGGAGCAAAAAAGGGGATTTTTGGAATACCATCTTACCCACACCCGAAGATATTGTTTTGCAAATAAATACTATTGCATATTCTGAAATGATTATAAACCTGGGTTCATCTATGGTATTTGATGCTGTAACACACCATAAACCATGTGCTTATATCAATTATGATGCAGTAAATAAAAAAATCCAAAATTGGTCGGTAAAGAAAATTTACAATTTTGTACATTTTAAATCCATGCCCAATAAAAATGCTGTTTTATGGTTAAACGATGCTTCAGAAATTGAAACAAAAATTAAAGCCATTATCGATGGCGATAGTTTTTCATTACAAGCTGCTCAAGAATGGTTTGTTAAAATCAACCATCCGCAACCAGAATTAGCATCAAGACGAATTTGGAAAGGCATTAAAGCTATTTTAGAGAAGAGTAGACTACATGAATAAAACAATAAATATAATTTTAATAAAACTAGAATTTGTTCTCATTACTATTACAAATGATTGAATTAATTAGATTTCCGGTTTTTAAATTTATTTATATGATTTTATTCTAGCTTTGATTAAATTTCTCAAAATTTTCTTAAAATTTATATTTGTTTGTCGTCACTTTGAAAGAAATAGTAAAATTTTAGTTAATTTATTTAGTAACCTCATAAAATTGAATACTTTTGCTGTCTTAAAAACATAAAAATATATTTTAAAAATGAAAAAAATTCTTTTATTGTTACTTGTAACAGCTTCGTTTGTTGCATGTAAAAAAGTTGCAGATGGTGAGTTTATTATCACTGGAAAAGCAGATGGAATTGCTAATGGTATAGCCGTTTATTTGCAAAAACAAGATTCTACTGGAATTGTGCCTGTTGACACTGTTAAAGTAGAAAATGGAAAATTCAAATTTGAAGGTAAAGTTAAAGAACGAGGAATTCACTTTATTCAAGTCGATAAAATTGATGGTAAAGCAGTATTGATTCTTGAAAGTGGTGAAATTATTATGAATGTTCGTAAAGATACCATTACAAAAAGTAAAGTTTCTGGTACCTATAGTAACGATAAATTGACTTCATTTTTGGATGATAGTCAAAAAATTCAAAAAAGAATGGTTGCTTTTCAAAAAGCAAACATGGCTAAATATAATGAAGCCCAAAGCAAACAAGATACGGCTACAATTAATACGTTGATGAAAGAAAACAGTGTTTTTCAAAAAGAATCAATTAAATTATCATTGGATCATATTGAAAAATATCCTAAATCATATTTATCTCTTTTATTTTTGCAACAAGCATTAAACCAACCAGATAAAGACGACGCTAAAATTAAAAAATTATTTGAAAATCTAGATCCAAGTCTTAAAATTACTAAAGAAGGTAAAAAACTTAAAAAAATCATTGAAGGTCTTGGTGTTGCAAATGTTGGAACAATGGCACCCGATTTTTCGGCGCCGAACGTTGACGGCAAAATGGTTTCATTAAAAGAATGCCTAGGCAAAGTAACTATCGTTGACTTTTGGGCTTCTTGGTGTGGACCTTGCAGAGCTGAAAATCCAAATATGGTAGCTTTATATAATGAATTTCACACTAAGGGTGTAAACATTATTGGAGTTTCACTTGATAAAGAAGGGGAAGCTACAAAATGGAAAGAAGCTATTGCAAAAGACGGTTTAACTTGGATTGAAGTGTCTAATCTAAAATTTTGGCAAGATCCAATTGCAATGAAATACAATGTTAAAAGTATACCAGCAACATTTTTATTAGATGCGAATGGAAAAATCATTGCAAAAGATTTGCGTGGAGCAGAATTAAAGGCAAAAGTAGCTTCGCTGTTGAGTATATAAATATAATAAACCCAAATTTAAAAAGTCATGATTTACACAATCATGACTTTTTTTATTCTTTTCAACCAAAATCAAAATTCACTTCTATATAAAATTAAAAAAGTCTAGACTCACAAATTTGATAATCTAGACTTTTTAATAAAATAAATTTGCTTTTAAAACTACTTGAAACTAAAGTACATTCAATTAATTTTTAATCCAATTTACAATTTCGTCGCTCATAGGAGTTATTCGTGGTGCAATTACTTTTTCTAATTCTCCTTTTTCATTAATTAAATATTTTTGAAAATTCCATTCCACTTCGCTATCTTGTAGACCGTTTTTATCTTTTTGAGTCAGAAACTGATAAATCATAGCCATATCATCTCCTTTTACAGAAATTTTACTCATCATTGGAAAAGTAACCCCATAATTTTTGGCACAAAAAGTGCTTATTTCCTTATCGTTACCAGGCTCTTGACTAGCAAAATTATTTGCTGGAAAGCCAATAATTACAAATCCAGTAGCCTTAAATTTTTCATACAAAGCCTCTAATTCCTTATATTGTGGTGTTAATCCGCATTTTGAAGCTGTGTTTACAATCAATATCTTTTTGCCTTTTAGGGTTGAGAAATCAAAAATTTCACCCGAAATAGCGGTTACTTTATAGCGATAAATAGTCATTTTTTTTGTTGTTTTATTAATTAGTAAAGTATTTTTTTGACAATAACTAGTGGTTAACCCTAACACAATTAGGGAAGCTAAAATAAGTTTTTTCATGATTATCGTTTTAAATATTTTTTGTTTTTGAAATACGATACGCTTGCTAATAGTAGTAAAATAGCGAGTGAGTAAAACACAAAATTTGGGGTTACCACTTTGTCGCCACTGGCATAAGAATGCAAGCCTTTTAAATAAAAATTAACCCCAAAATAAGTCATCATTATTGAATATATAGCCGCCACACTCATAACATTATAAATCCATTTTCCTCGCAAAGCCGGAACAAATCTCGAATGAATTACAAAGGCATAAATCATAATACTAATCAATGCCCAAGTCTCTTTTGGATCCCAACCCCAATAACGACCCCAACTCTCATTTGCCCATTGTCCACCTAAAAAGTTGCCAATAGTAAGCATGACCAACCCAATAGTAAGTGCCATTTCGTTAATATAAGTGATTTCTTGAATGTGCAAATTCATTTTTTCTTTGTTGTTTTCATTGGCAAATAACATTAAAATTAGTGCTACCACTCCTAAAACCATTCCCAAAATAAATGGGCCATAGCTAGCTACAATCACGGCAACATGAATCATGAGCCAATATGAATTTAAAACCGGTTGCAAATTGGCAATGGCGGGATCCATCCAATTCCAATGGGCAATCATCAAAATCATTGAAGCTACAAATGTACCTGACGCCACGGTTAATTTGGATTTTCTATCAAAAGCTAAGGTAAAAAACATGGTTGCCCAAGCTACATAAATCATGGATTCATAAGCGTCACTCCAAGGTGCATGTCCTGAAATATACCAGCGCACAATCAATCCGCAGGTGTGTAAAAAAAATAAAAACCCGATAATGACATGAAACGAATTGATGATTATTCGAATTGGTTTTTTATCATAAAAAATACTAATGATTGTAAACAATAGCATGCAAATACCCGCTAACATATACAAATAGAACAATCGTTTGAAAATATCGTATTTGTTATAGGTAATTTCTGTTTCAATACGCTCGTCTGTTGGACGGACTTTACTTCCGAATTTTTTCTGATAGTCGTTGACGCTTTTTATTAATTGATTGGGTGTTTTATAGTTTCCCGATGTTTTTGAAACCAGTAGTTCATTGTAATAAAAAGGCAAAACATTTTTAATATAAACGGAATCCATGCCTTTCAATCCTGATTGTCCAATTTCTAATGGAGATATCCATTTGTTGTTTTTATTATTTGGAATTGGAAAAATTCTTAAAATGCTACCGCTTAATGCAGAGTATAATAAATTTACTTTTTTGTCCGTTTCGATAAAATCTTTTTGAAAATTATTTTGTTGAATGGCTCTAGCTGATTCTTCCAAATATTTACTGAGCTTATAATTTCCTCTCTCGTCAAAGAAATTAATTAATGCAGCATATTTAGCATCTTTTGCAACTCCGATAATTTTACGAATACTGTCGTTACCCGATTTCAAATAGATGATTGGCATGTTATACCAAGCTTGAGGAATTCTCGACATGGAAAGAAAAACTTGATCAGAATTCATTTCTTTATAAACATCACTTTTGCTGACTTTTCTAAGTAATTCAGAAGAAAAAGTGTTGATTGGTTTCATGCGACCTTTTTCGTCTTGAATAACCAGTCTGCCGAATTTTGCTGCATGCGCTTCGCTTACATTATAGATACGAATGATAGAATCCAATTGTTTTTGAGTCGGCATTTGATGATTTTGAGAATAACCATGAATTCCAAGGAAAAGCAATACAATTGAAATTAGTTTTGCCTTTTTATTTTTGACATTTTCTAATTTGCGTTTCAAATCTGCAAAGCGAGAATGTTTGGTAAATAGTATTGCCATTAGCCCAAAAAACAAAAAGAAATAGCCAATATACGTGATCCAAGTACCCCAGAAATCATGATTCACAGATAAAACAGTTCCTTTTTCATCAGGGTCAAACGAAGATTGAAATAATCGAAATCCTTTGTAATCTAGAACATTATTCATAAAAATTCGAGTGTCAAACTTTTTGTCAGCATCGGTGACAGTAACTTTACTTTCAAATGCCGAATAACTTTTTTCGGTTCCCGGATATTTGTCCGCGATAAAATCATTTAATTTTACTGCAAAAGGAAGTTCATATATTTTGCTTCCGTAATAAACAGTATAGTCTAAATTTCCTATTTTAAACGCCTGTGGTTCTCCCATTTTACCTTTAGACCCAACAACTGTTATCGTTTTTTCTTTTCCTTCCGATTGCACTTTTAGGATTAAAGCATCATCTGTTCCTTTGTCTTTAAAATCATTATTAGATTCAAAAGCTATATTACCCTTTAAAGCCGGCTCTGGAAAAACAAAATTTGTTCCTCCTACGTTATACAAAGAGCGCATCATTAATGGTTGTACTAAATCGACCGCTACTTTCCCCTGCAATTTATCAGCCATTCGCATGAAAGTTCCTCCAAATGGGGATTGAATCGTTTGCTTTTCGCCATCTGTTGTGATATTTATAGCACCTTTTGTAAATTTATTTAATGCAAATAGAATATTATGAAGATTGACTACTTGACCCGCCTTTAAATAATGTTCTTCCCTACCGCTACTTCCGGCTTCTACGATTTTCAAGTACAATATACCGTTAGCATCTGCTTTTACGGTTTCTTTGGCATTCATTATATAATCAACATATTGAATCGTATAATTGGTTTTGTCAAAATTATCTGTAAACGAAAAATTATTGTCGACCACAGGGGAAAGTAATAGCTTTTTTTGAAAAATTTTTCGTTTTAACACCCCTTCATATTGACCATCAACCATAACAGTTAAAAAAGTATTATCTGAAAAAACTTGATTAGATGTTGCTCCTTCTCGAATGGGCATTACACCTTCATAACTAATGTATCGGGTTACAAATGCACCTAAAATGATTAAAATAAAAGAAAGATGTAAAATTAATGTCGCCCATTTTTCTTTTTTAAACAATTGATATCGATTTATATTACCTAAAAAATTAATCATAAAAAATAACATAATAGCTTCAAACCACCAAGCATTGTATATAATAATTCTTGCAGTTGTGGTATCATAATCGTTTTCTATAAATGTTCCGACTGCCATTGCAGCAGCAAAAGTCAAAAATAAGACCGCCATTAAACGAGTTGAAAAAAAGAATGATGCCAGAATAGAAGTTATTTTTTTATTCATTGTTTTAAAATTATATGCATATAATGCACAAAAGTACGGAAAATTGTTAGTGAATTGAACTATTACTTGTTCTCAAATTCTTAAATATTACTTAAAAAAGTCTTGCTTTATCTCATATTAAAATTTTGATTTTAAGGTAAAATTAGGATTAATTTAAATCAAAAAAAATATGTAGCAATTTAAATTTGGTACATATTTTTATAATTAAGGATGTTAAAAATTATTCGGATTTAACTTTAGTTTTCTTAAACAATTTAACAAAAACCGGAAAAGTAGAAATTAAGATGATTCCAATTACGATGACTTCAATATGCTTTTTTAAGTCAATTCCTTTTTCAAGAAATACACCATACAAATAATGACCTGCAAAAATAAGTACAAAAGACCAAGCAAAAGAACTCACGATATTATAAAACATGAATTTCTTTTTATCCATCGTAACAATTCCGGCAACTATTGGCGCAAAGGTTCTAAAAATAGGTAAAAAACGGGCAAAAATGATAGCTTTACCTCCATATTTTTCGAAGAAATCTTTGGACTGTACAAGATATTTTTTCTTAAACCAAAAACTATCTTCTTTTTTAAAGAGATAATAACCGCTTTTTTCACCAAACCAATAGCCTACCATATTCCCCAAAATACCAGCAATGCCTATCAATAATGATAAAAGTAATACATTTGTAAAATCATTTTCCAAAACAATAATATTCTGAATCAAATCGCGACTGTAAATACCGGCAAGAAAAAGCAGACTATCTCCTGGCAAGAAAAAACCTGCAAAAAGACCAGTTTCAGCAAATACAATGAACAAAACAATGTAAATACCCAATTGTATTCCTCCCATTTTTAAAGTAATATAAAACTCAGGATTTAGTAATTGTGTCCAGTGAAAATCGTTCATTTAAGTATCTTTTTGTGTGAATAAAATTTCTGCGTGAAAGTAGTTATATTTTTTTATAATCCAAAAATAATACAGGTCTCTAACTATAATTTAAGTTTGTACTAGCTATAGTTGCAATTATTTTTTACGATCATATTGACAACAACCTGGCAAATTATTGTAAACCTCTTCAGTAGTTTTAGCCTCATCACTATCATGACCAACTTTGGCAATAGCTTTTTTTACTTCAGCTACTGTTGTTTTTTCTTCATTCAAAATCAAACTTAATTGATGGGTTTCCATACTCCAAGTTGCCGATTTTACCCCTGAAACAGAATAAGCTGCCTTTTGAATTCTAGCTTGGCATTGCTCACAATTACCATTTATTTCAATGGCATATTTGGCATTTTTATTTTTTTTGTCTTGCGCTTGAGTTGAAAAAGCTACAAAAAGTAGCACAATTCCTGAAATTACATTTTTCATTTTTTTATTTATTAATTGTTTCTATTAGGTATTGAAATTATTTTTGATATTGCTATTGATATTGCTATTGATATTGACATTGCTATTGACATTGCTATTGGCATTGCTATTGCTATTTACATTGCTATTGACATTGCTATTGACATTGTTATTGACATTGCTATTGTTATTGTTATTTAATTTTATATCGAAGTCCGCCATAATACATTTGCCCAAAAATTGGCGCATAAACGATTGATGCGTCAAAAGTGGTTCCAAAAGGATTTTGACTACCTAATATTGCTTTTTTTTGGGTGTAATTCCCAATGTTTTCAGCACCAATATATAATTCAAATGACTTTGAAAAAACTTTTGTAATTTGTGCATTAACTAACGAAAATGAAGGCGAATAGTCCGGTAGTAAATCTTGAACTGGATTAGAAATTGTATTAGGCAATTTTTGCTGCCCTGTCCAATTATAGGTAAAATCAAATTTCCATTGTCCTGCATTTTTTTGCTTATGGGTTGCAAATTCGATGTTGGCAAAAAATCGATGTTTCGCTTGAAGTGGTCTTTCCGAAGTACCCGATATATAATCGGTTTGAATATCATAAAATTTATAAGCCGCACGGAAATCGAGATGTTTTATCAATTCGATATTAAAATCAACTTGTAAGCTATTTGCAAAAGACTTTCCGATTAAATTATAAAACAAAACTTGCTGAGCACTTTGATACAAATCGACAACTACTTGGTTTTGGAAATCAGTTCGATACAAATCAAAACCTAAATCAGTACTTTTACCAAAAAAAGAAAATTTTTGATTGAAACTCACTCCATAATTCCAAGCAATTTCTGGATTTAATCCATAAGCATTTCCATTAGTATTCAAAATTTCAAAACTGCGATTACTTGCCAAAAGCGATTGGTTTTCTGCAAAAATATTAGCCATACGCTTTCCTCGTCCTATTGATGCCCGCCAAATTCCTTTCGTCCATGCATTATATCGCAAGTGAACTCTGGGTGTGACAAAAGTGCCTAATCGATTGTGATTGTCTATTCTACCTCCTAAAATAACGCTGAAATTAGTAGTATTATCATACGTGTATTCAAAGAAAGCGCCAATAGAATTGTCAATTCTATTAAAATCATTGGAGAAATTTGATACTGATACTCCTTCTTGGTATTTATCAAAAGTAAAATTCAATCCCGTAGCAAATTTATGCATGGTATTATTAATTATCGAATTGAAAATTAAATTAGAATACACACTTTTCTGGTTGATATTGTATTGATTTAAGCCAAAATAGGAAGATTGATTGTGCGTATTGAACGCATTCTGAAAACCAATACTTTGAAAAGGCATATCTTTAAAAATATAACCCACTTTTGTAGCAATGTCCAATCGCTCCGTGTTGATTTCTGAACCCCAAAAATGGGTTGTGAGTTTATCGTTGTCTTTGTCAAAATCCATTTGTCCCGACTGTTTTTTGTCGTTCATATACCTGAAATTGATAAAACTTACTAGCCCTTTTTCGGCATTATAATATTGATACCTGTTCATCACATTGACTTGTTTTGCCAATGGATTATCCATAAATCCGTCATTATTCATATCGGTTTTAATCGTTCTGGTATTGCCATGTAGAAATAAACTACTACTCCATTTATTCGAAATTTTGGTGTTGAAATGGGTGTTCAATTCAAAACGAGCATCTGAAGAACCATAGACATTGAGAAAAAATGGAATATCATTGATGGGTTTTATCAATTCGGTATTGATTTGACCAGAAATACTCTCAAAACCATTGACTACGGAACCCGCTCCTTTGGTAATCTGAATACTTTCTACCCAGGTTCCGGGTGTAAAAGACAACCCATAAGCTTGAGAAGCACCTCGAACAGAAGGTACATTTTCTTCGGTAATCATTAAATAGGGACTTGTTAACCCCAACATTTTAATTTGTTTGGTTCCGGTCAAGGCATCCGAAAAATTAACATCGATGGACGGATTGGTTTCAAAACTTTCGGCAAGATTACAACATGCCGCTTTTAGCAATTCTTTGCTGGTAATTAGCGTTGTATTTGTCGTAAGATTCGAAGCTCGCTTAAGGCTTCGGGTTTGGTTTTCTATTTTAACCGTTTGCAAAGTGTCTTGCGCAAAAGAAAAAAGCGTAAAACCAAAACAGACTATAAATAAAATTTGTTTTTGCATAATACTGTTTATAATGTTTTAAAAATGAATCAAGCCATGAGAAATGGATTGACCTTAAATAGAACATTAAAATCAGGCGTAAAAAAGATATTGAGAATACAGTTTAAAAAGAGGCGGCGCGTGTGCATCGCAATAATAATAAGCAGTTTGATTTGTTTTAAACCCAATAACTGGGAAATAAACAATTGGATTTTGTGCGGGTAAGACTAAAGAGATATTAGTTTCAAAAGCAAAAGCTTTTACACGAAGTTGGTCTGATTTTTTTTGAAGATGCACCACTTTGTCTTTGCAACAATGTGATTTTTGTTCCATCTCGCCGCAACAATTTTTTTCAGAAGCAGGAGAATTAAATTTTGTATTTAATGAAATAGTAGCTATTTCATCGCCACAATAATGCACGTTAACGGCCAATCCAATATTGGAAACCAATATAAAGAAGGCGAGAATTAAACTGCTGCACTTATTTAATTTCATATCACAAAATTAGTGATTTACAAACAATATACATGTAATAAATTGTTATTTTTCCGTTTGTTGCTGTTGGTAATAAAATGCAGGAAGAAACAATAACAATAAGATCGGTTGAATTAAAAAACGTCTGACGTAAAATAGTTTTAAATTGTCGTGAGCCTCATAAAAATAGAGCAATGCTAAAAAAATTAATGCCAATAGCATAAAAAACAGGCCATACAATATGCCTGCAAATTGCACTAATGCTATTTTTTTGAAAACCACATAAATAATTCCTAAAGACAGCAAACTATTTAATACATACCTAAAAAACAAACTGAGAAACAATTTATAAATATCATATTTTGGTATAGGCAAATTGGCATAATCCTTTTTAAAAAAAGTTAAGAACGGATCATAAAAAAGTTGGTTTTCAAAGATTCTAACAACGGCTAGTAATGCAACTAAAACAAACAACCACGCTATTTTGACTTTATTTTTATTAACTGTTGTTAGCATGATTCGAAAATTTATTAACCCAAATTACCCACAATCCAAATACAACACCATAAATTACTAGTGGAAAAAAGATGTCATGAAGCAATATTTCAAATTCTTTATACTCCAAAAGTCCTACAACTAATAAAGCTATTCGGAGTACATTTAATACATGAATCAATAGCAAACCAGAAAAAATATATAAGAACATTTGCCAAAATTTTCCTGTGAAAGCAATTATGAAAGAAACAAAAAGTATCATTACACTCAAGGCATTACAGCCTTCCACTACTCTAACAATTGCTTTTTGATCAATATAAATCCGAATCGATGGTTCAAAAAGATGTGGTTTTATAGTAACATTATAATTCATAAACCGCAAAATCGATTCCGTCTGCTGGGCGACTATTTGTGTAAATCCATCCACTTCGTTTTGAGCGGTATCAAATTGATTCAAATACAATTGATACAAAGAAATCAGAACCAAATAGGATAAAAAAAACTTTGCCAAAAACAGCAAAAAGGGTTTATAGATGACCAAGTACTTTTTCACTTCGCTTTTTTTAACAAATTTATATAATTTAAAGCAGTTTCAAATAATTACTTTTGCTTGAATTAAAAAAAACAAAATGACATTAGAAAACTTAGTCCCAAAAGTAACTGAAATTGTGTCCAACACAAAAAATGATAGAGATGAAAAGCTATTGCAAATCTGCCAATTGCTCGAAGAAAATGTAGCTTATTACAATTGGGTAGGGTTTTATTTCCGAAATGGGAAGAAAGAAGAGCTTATTCTTGGGCCTTATGTTGGAGCACCAACCGACCATACTGTTATTCCATTCGGAAAAGGAATTTGCGGGCAAGTGGCTGTTTCAAATGAGAATTTTGTCGTGCCGGATGTTTCAGCTCAAGACAATTATATTGCATGTAGCTTTACAGTAAAGTCTGAAATCGTAATTCCGTTGTTTGTAAATGGCGAAAATTTCGGGCAAATCGACATTGATTCTAATGTATTAAATCCTTTCACAGCAGCCGATGAACGCTTTTTAGAATTTGTCAATGCCGAAGTGGCGAAATTGTTTTAAAATAATATAACTATTCTTAAACTTATACCAATGCTTTATTTTTAGCCACAGATTTCACCGATTCTCACGGATTTTTTTTAATTTAAAATAAGCGAACAGCTTTAAAGTTGTGGGTGAAAATAAAGAAGTGGGTACACGTAAAGAATAGTCATAAAAAAACCGCTTAAGAAATACATCCCAAGCAGTTTTTCAACCAAACCCCATGTCATAACTTTTATTTAGGCACCATAAACAATTTCAACAATGTCACTGGCAATGCCAATTTCAGCATCGCTAACTACGCCAAAGGCGCGGTATTCCCAGTGCTCCGGTTGATTAGGTGTTTCTAAAGTTATGTGATTATCAAAAGGACTTTTGGTGGCACGAGCCAGAAAATCCCAGTTGGCACTTCCTTTTTTACGGTGGTAAATATTGACTCCTTCCACCCCTTTTTTTTTAAATTTAACGCGAACAAAACCACCATATAACTCAGTAGAAAGTTTCGTTTTGTAAGTAGCAGGGTCAAAATCAACATAAGAACTGGTAATACCTAAATTGTTGCCAATAACTTCGGTATAGCCTTCCGCCATTTTATGACGACTGATTTCGATTAGAGTTTTAGAAGTTATAAGTTCTTTAAATTGTGAATTGGAATATAAATCTGGCGTTGGTCGAATTCAAAAGATGTCTGATTTAGAGATAGTTGCGCTTAGTTTGACAGCTGAATTCATGTCGATTGATAGTGAAAACTCATTATTTAATGATATTGACATTGATATTGATATTGACATTGATATTGATATTGACATTGATATTGACATTGTAATTACCTTTTATCTAAAACCTAATACCTATTATCTACTACCTAATCACTACTGTCTAAAACCTTTTGCCTATTGCTTGATATTGATTATATTTGCATTCCAATTAAAATTTTAAACGACAAACAATGACTTTAATAAAATCAATTTCAGGAATTCGGGGCACTATTGGCGGAAAAGTAGGCGATAATCTAACTCCAGTAGATGCTGTAAAATTTGCTTCGGCTTATGGCACTTGGTTGAAAAACAACAGTGCTAACAAAGGAAAACTTACTGTAGTTGTAGGTCGTGATGCTCGAATTTCGGGGCTTATGATTCAAAATTTGGTAGTGAATACTCTTATTGGTTTGGGAATTAATGTTATTGATTTGGACCTTTCGACCACGCCAACGGTTGAAGTGGCGGTACCATTAGAAAATGCCGATGGTGGTATCATTCTCACCGCTTCACACAATCCAAAACAATGGAATGCACTGAAATTACTCAACGATAAAGGCGAATTTTTGAACGGTGCCGATGGAGCAAAAATTCTTGAAATTGCTGAATCCGAGGCCTTTGATTTTTCGGATGTGGATAGCCTAGGCGAAATTATTTGCAACGATGCCTATATGGACATTCATATTGACGAAGTGTTGAACTTGCCTTTAGTAGATATTGAAGCTGTTAAAGCCGCCCAATTTAAAGTGGTGGTCGATGGTGTAAATTCGTCTGGAGGTATTATTATTCCAAAATTATTAGAATTAATGGGCGTTGAAGTCGTGAAATTGTATTGCGAACCAAACGGTCATTTTCCGCACAATCCAGAGCCGTTGAAAGAACATTTAACCGATATTTCAGCATTGGTAGTAAAAGAAAAAGCCCATTTGGGCATCGTAGTGGATCCCGATGTAGATCGTTTGGCTTTTATCTGTGAAGATGGCGAAATGTTTGGCGAAGAATATACTTTGGTCGCTTGTGCGGATTATGTGCTGAGCAAAACCCCGGGCAACACCGTTTCTAACATGTCGTCTTCTCGTGCGTTGCGTGATGTAACGAATCTGCATAATGGCAACTACGAAGCCAGTGCTGTTGGCGAAGTGAATGTGGTGGAACTCATGAAAAAAAACAATGCCATTATTGGTGGCGAAGGCAACGGCGGTATTATTTACCCAGAATTGCATTACGGACGCGATAGTTTGGTTGGCGTAGCTTTGTTTTTGACACATTTGGCCAACAAAAAAATGACTGTTTCGGCATTGAGAGCTTCTTATCCGCAATATTACATGAGTAAAAACAAAATAGAATTAACCCCAGAAATTGATGTGGATGCTATTTTGGAAGCCATGACGGATAAATACAAAAACGAAGAAATTTCGACCATTGATGGGGTAAAAATTGACTTTGCCAACAACTGGGTACACCTTAGAAAATCCAACACCGAACCTATAATTAGAATCTATACCGAAGCCGCCACCCAACAAAATGCCGACGACTTAGCCCAACGAATCATAGACGAAATAAAAGCAATAGCTGGGATTTGATGTTATTTTGGAAGGAGCTGGAGGTTAGGAAAATGATAAATTAAATGAATTGAAAACCTATCTGAAAAAAGTGTTGAACACCTGAATATTAGTTATCAAAGGGAATTACACCAAAACTTACAAAGCCGAACTCCGCGATTGAGGCTTTCAGAAAGGGAAATACTGATGCAAAAAACCACGTCCATAGCGTGGTTTTTTTATGAAAAATTAGTTCAGTGTAATTATGCTTTGAAACACTTTGTAACTCCTTAGTGCCATTTACTTCGTCTGTTCGCGAAAGCTAGGGTGTGTTACAAATTAATTTTGTAGACAAAGTTTCACAATTAATAAAAATAAAAGCAGTAAAACCAATTTTATCAGAGTGCCACAATATGAATTTAAAATTTCAATTTGTACACATCATCCAAGTATTGGTCTGAACTCAGATTCACATCCAAATCGGTTACATAGCCTGAATTCAATCCATAAGCCCAACCGTGAAGCATTAAATCTTGTCCTTTTTTCCAAGCCGATTGCACAATAGAAGTTTTTGCTAAATCAAAGACTTGCTCTTTTACGTTCAATTCTACAAAAGCGTTGAAACGATCATCTTCATTTTCGATAGCGTCTAAATAGCTATGATGCAGGCGATAAATGTCTTTTATATGTCGAATCCAGTTGTCGATAATCCCAATAGAATCATTGCTCATTGCCGCTTTTATTCCTCCGCAACCATAATGACCACAAACAATAACGTGTTTTACTTTTAGCACATTCACGGCATAATCCAAAACACTTAGCATGTTCATATCGGAGTGAATTACCATATTGGCAATGTTTCTATGCACAAAAACTTCGCCCGGTTTGGCACCAATAATTTCGTTTGCTGGCACTCGACTGTCGGAACATCCAATCCATAATAAAGGTGGATTTTGTCCTTTGGATAAATCTTTGAAATAGTCTTTGTCAATGGCTAATTGGTTTTCAACCCATTGCTTGTTGTTGTCTAATATTTTTTTATAAAAATCGTTCATGCACTTTGAAGTTTAGTTTCGGTATAAATTTACTCTATTTTTATGAATTGATAAAAAAGAGACAATTAAAAACCCATTTCTTTTCTAAAATTGATTTTTAATAAAAAACTACAGCTCCATTTGAGATAGTATGCATCCCTCCTATTATTCCAATTTCACCATTTTCAATCATTCCTTTCAGAATTGGACTTCTTTCTAAAATGGCATTAACGGTTTTATTTACATTAATTGAAGCAACTTTCTCAACGAATTCGGAATTGGATGAATTTCTATTGTCTAAAATTGATTTTTCATCAGCAACCGCGGGTTGAATTTTGCTTAGTAAAGCAGTTAAATTCCCCATTTCAACATGATCACATGCGCCTTTAATAGCACCACATTTTGAATGTCCTAAAACTACAATTATCTTTGCTCCTGCAACTTTGCAGGCAAATTCCATACTCCCCAAAATATCTTCATTTACTATATTACCGGCAATTCTAATACTAAAAACATCTCCTAATCCTTGATCAAAAATCAATTCAGCAGAAGTTCGAGAATCGATACAACTCAAAATAACAGCAAATGGATGTTGCCCTTCAGAGGTTTCATTTACTTGTTCTAATAAATTTCTATTTGCTTTGAGGTTATTCATAAACCTTTTATTTCCCTCTTTTAAAATTTGTATAGCCATTGCTGGTGTTATGGCCGCTTGCATTTCTTTATTTAATGTTTTCATATTTTTATTTATTAAATGGTAAATTGTTAAAAATCACAATTTGAAATTGATTGCGATTCGATTGTTCTAAAATTTGTGACATAATGCCTGCTTCCACTTTAAAATTTTTATTTACAACAAGTCCTAAAGCGACATAAATTCTATTTCTATCAAACAAGGGCTTCTCTGTATTAACAAAAATTTCATTGTAAGTAGCTAAATAAATAGCATTTTTATCGAGAGTTTTTTTATTTAATGGAATAGTAATATTCAAAAAATACCGTAGTCTAATTTGAAAATCATTCGTTAGAAACCGTTCTTCTACCCGATATCGATGAAGAAAATTAAATCTACCGAAATTCTGTTTTGTGATAAATTGTTGAAAAATTCGGTGTTCATTAGATTCTTGCTTTTCATCAGAATTGGGAATATACTTTTGGGTATTAACAAATGCATATCCTAATAAAACATTATTATTGTTTTCTGAAAGATTATAACCCATTCCTGTTCGGAGCAATAACTGATTCGTATCGCCAATAAAATCGTAATTACGGTACTGAATTTCGTTATGCCAATTCCAATTTTGATTTACTTTTTGATTTCCAAAATAAATAAACCAATTGCCGATTTCTGATTTCTGTGAATACATAAAATTATTGAATCCTATTGAAAGTAAAACAAATAGAAATATTCTCATGTCTCTTGTTATTATTTTTTTGGTTCAACAAAAACATGTTTATTTTCCTCGCCAGTTTCTACTAAACCATAGGCTTCTTTAAATCCAACTAACTTTACTTTAATTTCAAGCTCCTTTGAGGTAAATTTCTTAAATTCCTTTATTAAATCTAAAACGTCGTGCGCAATATATACCGTATCAGTTGCATTGATAATTACTTTCGATTTTTTTGGTATAGAAGCTAAAGTCTTTTTAATGGCTGCTTTATTTAAAAAAGAAACTTCTTGAGCTAATTCAATATGAATACTATCGCCATCGTGATATTCCTCTTTTCTAAATTTATAAGCTCTTTGCATATTACCTTTTAAAACAAAAATGATACTTATGATCATTCCTAATGCTACCCCTTTTAATAAATCAGTAAACACAACAGCTAGTAATGTGGCTATAAATGGAATAAACTGGTATTTTCCTTTCGCCCAAAAATGCAATAGTGTTTTTGGATTTGCCAATTTATATCCAATCAAAAGTAAAACTGCCGCAAGCGTTGCTAATGGTATTTTATTTAAGATTGCCGGAATTGATACTGCACAAATTGTCAAAAGCAGACCATGAATAATAGTTGATAATTTTGATTTAGCACCAGCAGTATTATTCGCAGTTGTTCTCACAACAACTGAAGTCATTGGTAAACCGCCTAGCAGTGCACTAATAATATTTCCAATACCTTGCGCTTTTAGTTCTGCATTAGTATCAGTAAATCGCTTCTGTGCATCCATTCTATCAGAGGCTTCAACGCATAATAATGTTTCAATTGAAGCAACAATTGCTATTGTAATTCCTATTATCCACACCTTGGAATTTGTAAAAGCTGAAAAATTTGGTAGTATAAAAATACTCTTAAATTCCTCGATTGTTTTAGGAACAGGTAAACCCACTAAATGTTCTTTTTTTATAGAAAAACTACTACCGGAATAAATTAAAAATTCATTCAATAAAATACTCACCATTACAGCTACCAATGCAGGTGGAACCAAATTAATTTTCTTTAGAATTTCAACTTTAGTCCAAACAATTAATATAAAAAGGGATACTAATGTAATAATAATTGAGCCTAATTGAACATGGCTAATCAAATGGAAAATTTCCGAAAAAGTGTTTTCATAATCAGGTTGTAGAAAAGCCAGGTCACCTTCATAATCTTTATCATAACCAAAAGCATGTGGAATTTGCTTTAAAAATATGATCACGCCAATACCCGCTAACATGCCTTCAATAACATTAGTTGGAAAATAATTTGAAATACTTCCTGCTTTAATAAATCCTAAAATCAATTGGATAATTCCAGCGATAAAAACAGCGGTCAGGAAGATATCAAAAGCACCTAAATCAGTTATTGCTGTAAGTACAATTGCTGTTAATCCAGCAGCAGGACCAGAAACACTAAGATGCGATTGACTCAAATAGCCAACAACAATCCCACCAATAATACCCGAAATAATACCCGAAAACAAAGGTGCCCCACTCGCCAAAGCGATGCCAAGACACAGTGGCAATGCCACCAAAAAAACCACTAAACCTGAAGCAAAATCAGATTTAAGGTTTGCAAAAAGATTGATTTTTTTTGTCATACCTAGAAAATAATTTAATACACGAATAATTTTCGCAACTGTTGCGAAAGCATAAAATTGTATTAAATAAATTCTGGTGGAGGAGAAAATATTTCTTCAGATACATTGTCATGTCTTGACAAATTTTCTGAAATAATTACTGAATTTTTAGGAAAACTGTACTGCATAGGAATAAAACTAAAATCTTGATTCAAGACTACTTTTAGCTCTGTGAAATCTTTAATCATTTCTTCTTCATCACAATTGAAGAATAAAGAAGATGTATTGTTTTCTTTTATCAGCGACAGTAGAGTTGGCGCAGCAATAAAAGAAATAAAAACAAATAAAAAAATTGTTACAACAGTTTTCACACGACAAAAATAACAACACAATACGTGCACAAAAAAAGTATTATGTTTTTTTTAACTTTTTTTCAAAATTAATTAAAACGTATTGAATCATTTTACAAGTATATTGTTCATTATATCATTTCATTAAATTTTATTTAACATTTCAAAATATTAAAAATGCAATTTAAAACTATGCTGTATTAATCCCATCAAACTAAGCAAAACAATTAGTTTTGACTTTATAAGTTGTTAAGATGAATATTTATGTCGAATTTTACCGTTCAAATTGTTAATCGATTGGAATTAAAAAAAGGGTTGAATTAATGTACTTTTATTATTAAAGTAGAAAATGCAAATTCTAATCGGCGGCGATAGGGCAATTGTAAGAGTCGATTTTGATGAAGTTCATTTTTTTAAATAACACTTTAATCGAACTTATTAAAAAATAGTGCTGTTACATTTGTTGCAAATTAAAGATTTTAAAAGGCACATATTTACATCATTAAAACGAACACATGGAAATTTCGCATCTTATTGGATATGTTTTGGCGTTATTTGTAGGCATTTCACTCGGCATGTTAGGAAGTGGTGGCTCTATTTTATCAGTACCTATTTTGGTTTATGTGCTGGGTGTAGAACCTGTTTTAGCAACAGCCTACTCTTTATTTATTGTTGGAACATCGGCAATGATTGGCGGAATTCAGAAAGCGAGACAACAATTAGTCGATTTTAAAAAAGTAGTGTTATTTGGTGTTCCAACGCTAATTGCTGTATTTATTACTCGAAAATGTATTGTACCTAGTATTCCCGATATCCTTTTTTCTACAGTTACATTTACTTTACAAAAATCAGTATTTATAATGATTGTTTTTGCAACAGTAATGATTGTAGCCTCGCTAAAAATGATTAAACCAATAAAAGAAGTGGCTATTACTGATGAGGAAAATTTAAATTATTTTGCTATTTTAATTCAAGGGCTACTGATTGGATGTATTGCAGGATTTGTTGGCGCTGGAGGTGGATTTTTACTGATTCCCGCATTAGTTTATATGGCAAAAACACCCATGAAAATAGCTGTTGGCACCTCACTTTTTATTGTTTCAACCCAATCATTAATCGGTTTTTTAGGTGATGTTGGAGGAAATGAAAGTATCGACTGGCAATTGATTATCACTTTTACAAGTTGTGCTTGTATTGGTATTTTTATTGGAAATCATTTATCAAAAAGAATAGCAGCAAATAAATTAAAAATTGCTTTTGGATGGTTTGTATTGCTAATGGGAATTTATATTATTATAAAAGAGCTAATTATTCGCTAAGATTACTTAAATATAACTTTTGATAGCGACTTATACTCAAAAAAGAAATAATTTTGTGTTTTAAAAACGTAGTCTTAAAATGAAAATAGAACAAATTTATACCGGATGTATTGCTGAAGCAGCTTATTATATCACTTCAAATGGAGAGGCTGCCATAGTAGATCCCTTAAGGGAAACCCAACCTTATCTAGACCGATTGACGCGTGATAATGTAAAATTAAAATACATTTTTGAAACCCATTTTCATGCCGATTTTGTTTCCGGACATGTTGATTTAGCAAAACAAACAGGAGCAACTATCGTGTATGGACCAACAACAATGAAAACTGGATTTGAAATATACGTTGGTACTGATAATGAAATTTTCAACCTTGGTGATGCTAGAATAAAATTGATTCATACCCCCGGACATACGATGGAAAGTTCTTGTTTTTTACTTACTGACGAAGAGGGAAAAGAACAAGGAATTATAACTGGTGATACCCTTTTTATTGGCGATGTCGGGCGACCTGATTTGGCGCAACATGTGATCGCCGATTTGACTCAAGATAAATTAGCGCGTCATCTGTATCACTCGCTTCGCAATAAAATTATGCCGCTATCGGATGATTTAACTGTGTATCCAAATCATGGCGCAGGAAGTGCCTGTGGAAAAATGATGAGCAAAGAGACAACCGATTTTTTAGGAAATCAAAAGAAAACCAATTATGCTTTAAATCCGGATCTATCGGAAGATGAATTTGTTACTCAGTTACTCAACGGTCTAACTACTCCCCCATCCTATTTTCCTA
>JBBALV010000032.1:0-3084 GCA_040402815.1 Flavobacterium sp. | reverse complement strand
TGAATCGGGGCAATAATCCTTATGATGTGAATACTTTTGAAAGAATCGCTAAGGAAACTAAAGCATTAATTCTAGATTCTAGACCGCCACAAGTTTTTTCAGAAGGGTTTCTTCCGAACAGCATAAATATTGGTTTAGAAGGTAATTTTGCGATGTGGGTGGGCGAATTAATTCCCGATTTAAAACAAGAAATACTAATTGTTGCTGCAAATCCTGAAAAAGTGGAAGAAACCATAATTCGTCTTTCAAGAGTGGGTTTTGATTTTGCAGTGGGCTATTTAGAAGGTGGCTTTGAAGCATGGAAAAATGCTGGAAAAGAAGTGGCTATTATCAAAAGAATCACTGCCCAAGAATTAGAACAACAGAATCATAATATACCGATTTTTGATGTTAGAAAAATCAGTGAATTTCAATCCGAACATATAGTAGATGCGATAAATATCCCTTTGAATGAGATTAGCAATAGAATGGAAGATTTTCCAAAAGACCAAACCTTTATTCTGCACTGTGCCGGAGGATACAGAAGTATGATTGCCGCTTCCATGCTAAAACAAAAAGGTTTTGACAATTTTGTAGATGTGATTGGTGGCTTTGGCGTAATAAAAAACACTAAACTACCTATAACAAATTATGTTTGTCCCACTAGTTTATTATAATAATGACATAGAAATTTTTTATTAAGGAAATAATTAAAAATTAGCTGTAATAGTACAAACTTAAAAGGTAAGAAAGCTAGTTCTAAATCAATGCATTATTTGCATTTGAGATGGGATTCCCCAATTCGCTTGATTTTCTTATTTTACAAAATAAATTGTGCGCTCCGCTTGATTAACATTTCCCAAAAGTAAATTTTTATATCAACTTGTTATAAAATTTAACAACTATTTTTTTACTATTTTTGTTAAAAAGTTTTAAAATGTCGGTATTATCGTATTTAGCTTCAATAGCGGGTGTTTCAATGGGGTTGTCCAGCATTCCTCAGATTCATAAAATATTTACAAGAAAAAGTGCATCGGATATTTCTAAAATAACCCATGTTATTATAGTTACAGGTGCCTTAATTTGGATGCTATATGGTTTTGAAATCAATAGTATTCCTATTGTATTGTCTAATTTTATAGGAATTGTGACTAATGCAATAATATTGATTGGCTGTTATTGGTATAAAAAAAATTAGCCATTATTTATTGGAGTTAACTTATTGTTGTTTATTAGTACCATGTTATTTAATTTCTCTGAAAATATTTTTTTCAATATTTCGGGTCTAACTATTTTTACATTGTCCAACCACATGCTAATCCATCCTAGTAGTTCGATGTTTATTTCCGTTTCAAAATGCATTTGAATAGTCCCATCCTGCAATCGTTCAAAGCGTTGGTTTTTATGCCAAAATCTATTCATGATGTGTTCGCCTGGGTTGGGTGGAAATTGCAAAACAATTTCATTAACACCTTCAATTAATGGCGAATGGTAACCAAAGTTATTTTCAATTTTATGTAATAAATCTTCTTTAGAAACCCGAATATCAGCATGATCTTCATGAAAAGCTATTGAGTCAATCATATCAATTTCTAAAGTGTAAACTATACTTTCGTCAATTGAAAAAAAACTAAAACTATAATTACCGCGATGGTGCCAAATCTTTAAAGGCAATAGTGGGCTATTTATTTTGGGTATATTGCTTTGGTCTGAGACTGATTTAGAATATTTTTTTATTGTTATGGAACAATTATTACTAAAATAATAAATCAATTTATATAACAATTTCTTGAGGTGATTATTGAGAATTATTTCACCAAATTTAGTGGCATCATAAAAATTATTAGTAGAATTTAATAAGGAAACGATTTGAGACTTCAAGGGCGCCTTGCTCTTTATTACTTCTAAAATTTTGTTATTTATTAGTTTATCGGTTTCGGTGAAGCTGAAATTGGATTGAAATATATAATTGTTATTTATAAAATTAATCCATTCTCCAATAGGAAGATTTAATTCTTTTTTAGGTTGCGTGATTAAATAGGTCTTCTTGTTATTATCTTCTGTTTCGACCTCTAAAGTATCGTTCTCATAATTTAAGGAACTTTCTAATTTATCTAAATACCGATAAACACTTCTTCTTGAAAGTTGAATTTCTAAAGCAATTAATCTTTGGTGCAGTTCTTCAACGGTATAAGGTTGCTCTTTTAGAAGAAAATATATTTTAATTAAAATTTCTTGAGGTGATTTCATCGCTATTTGATAGTTGGGCAAATTTATGAATTGTAAATGTAATAAATCAATTCAGGAATTGGGTTTGACAATTATTGACAGTGATTCGTCCTAAGTTTACAATCTATAATTTTCTTTATTAAAATAATTTTCAAACAATACAATCAAAAATAATAAAATTAATAATCTGAAAACTATGAAAAACAAAAAACTACTTCTTTATATATTCGCGTTAATTAGTTTTACACAAATCATACATTCACAAATACCAACTTATGTTCCAACCAATGGATTGGTGGGTTATTGGCCTTTTAATGGAAATGCCAACGACGAAAGTGGCAATGGGAATAATGGTACTGTAAATGGCGCAACATTAACCACTGATAGAAATGGGAATGCCAATAGTGCTTATAGTTTTGATGGGGTTCCTAACAGAATAGATATAGGTTCTTCAATTAATCCTAATAATAGTCTTGGAACTCCAAATTCTAGTTGGTCAGCTTCTGCTTGGATCAATAGAAATGGATTTAGTGGAGTTATTGCCTTTTCAGATTATAATAGTAATGCGGGTAATACAGATAGTGGCGAAAATGACCAAACTTTTATTACGTTACAAGTTGATCAAAATTTAGCTTATGCTACTTTTCGATCAAATGGAATTGATGTCACTATTAGTGGAGGTAATATTTCAGCAAATCAATGGCATCATATTGCGTATACAGCAAATAATGGTTTGTTAAAATTATATGTAGACGGAAATATTGTTGCTCAAACAAATTTTAATTCTTCATTTAATTTCCACGAATCACCAGTATATAGAATAGGATCAGCGATGTGGAATGGTATTTACCAAAATTCAAAAGGTTTAATTGATGA
>JBBALV010000031.1:0-28144 GCA_040402815.1 Flavobacterium sp. | reverse complement strand
ATCGTTTGGGTCAAAAGAAAACTGATATATTGGAAAGATTTGGCTTCAAAAGACGCTCTAAATACTATTTACGATAAATCAACCTTTCGAGCTGTCATTCATTTTCAAAAAAGACATGGCATTATAGCCGATGGAATTATTGGGCAAAGTACCATCGCAGCTTTAAATTATTCTAAAACACAAAGAAAACAACAAATTATATCCAATTTAGAGCGCTGGAAATGGTTTCCAAAAGATAGAGGGAATCAATATTTGATTATAAATATACCCGATTATAAATTAACGTATGTTAAAAATAATGATACTCTAGCCACTCAAAAAATAATTGTTGGAAGTGAGAAACGAAGAACGCCTGTCTTAAGTTCAATATTGAATGCCGCAGTGTTTAACCCAACTTGGACCGTGCCTCCCACCATTTTAAGCGAAGATGTGATTCCTGCAACGACCAAAGATTTTGGTTATTTAAAAAGCAAAAACATCACGGTTTATGATTATACAGGCAAAGAAGTTAACGCATCAAAATGGCAATTAGGTAAAGCTAAAAGCTATCGATATGTACAAAGTCCTGGAAGCTATAATTCGTTAGGAATGGTAAAACTAATTTTCCCTAATCGGTTTTCTGTGTATTTGCACGATACCAATCACAGAGGTTTTTTTGACAAAACCAATCGGTCTTTAAGTTCGGGTTGTGTTCGTGTTCAAAACATTTTAAAGTTAACAGAAACCTTGCTTGATGATTCCGAGAATTATTCTGAAGAAAAAATAGCCGCCATTTTGAAAACAGCGAAGTCGAAAAGCATACCTATTAATCAAAAAATTAACATTCACCTTCTCTATTGGACCGCTTGGAGCGAAGGGAACACCCTTGTTTTCAGAAACGACATTTACAATCTCGATGCGGATTTGTATGCTAAACTAAGAAATTAATTTTGGATTTATCGCGTGAACCAACGAAGGATGATATATATAAAGACACGATTTGTTTTTTATTAAATTGATGATTTCATCAGTTAATTCTATAGGTAATGCAGGACATCCTAAGCTTCTGCCGAGGCGTTGGTTATTTTTTATAAAATTTTCAGCTACGTAATCCGCACCATGCATAACAACACCTCTACTACGAGCATTGTCGTTTATACCTTTTTCGAGCCCATCCAATCGCAAAGAATTTCCGTGTTTTCCAATATAAATTTCTCCTGTGGCATAGAAGCCTAAGCTGCTTTTAAAGGAATCGCCCGAATTAGAAAACGAATTGGCAAACTCCTCGCCACTATTTCTTCCATGTGCCACCAATGAATTATATAAAACGGTATTGGTATCTAGGTCAATCACCCATAATCTTTTGTTGTTTGACGAAAGACTAAAATCAATGAGTGTAAGTATATTTTTCTGAATTAATCCACTTTCTTTTAATTCATAAAAACCACTTATGGCTTGTGTAAAAATATTGAAATCAGGTAAGGATAAATGATTTGAATTTAGGTGATTGAATGCATATGCTGCTTCAATGAACTTTTTCGATTTTGTGTTGTTGTGTGATGCTATTTCAGGCGTTTTCCCTGTTTTAATTGTTGATGAAGAGAAGTTTAAAAATAGTAGAAGAACAGCTGTTAGATTATAAAACATTGACTTTGTTTGTTTTAAAAGTAGTTTTCAGATTGCGAATGTATACAATTTATTTTACAGTGTCCTGCTGCTATTATTTATTTAACACTATTTAACTTGATTTTGAGGCAATTGCTTTATTGTAATTGGCAATATGTTCTAAAAAACTGCTGTTGATTTTATAAAGTACATAATCCTGTTTTATTTTTTTGAACTTATTTTTCCAATATGTTTTTTCAACTGATGAATAGAAAAAAGTTCGATGATAATTCCATAGCTATTCCGAAAATATAACGATCAGTCGGCAATCCATTCATTATGGTACTCAATATTCGTTCATCTCCGATTGCCAGCATAAATAGATAGTTCAATTGCCTTTTTTTTCAATTTCGATTAACTCATTTTTATACTTTTCCGCGTCCCAAACAATATTCCAAAACTTAACATAATTACCTAAAGGTTCTAACCTAACTTCAGCTCTTCTTTTATCTACATTGTCTGGGTCTTCTAATGGAAGAACATATTGTACTTTTGTTAAGGGATTGGTTCCAATTTGACTTCCGTAGATTTGTCTTTTGCCTTCCCTCAAAGCAATTCTATCTTCCAACAATGCTAAATTCCCCGAAAGTGCATTTCCTTCCTTCACCGCTGCTTTCATCATTGGCAAATATTTTTGTTGGGTTTTTAAATCGGAATGTTGAATAACAAGAAATAAGGTTTGATTGGCTTGTTTCCCCACTTTGTCTTTTCCAACCCAACCTTTTTCATCTAATATTTTAACGATTTTCTGTAAGTTCAAGCTGTCTTTTAAGCCCATAATTGCCGAGAGGCTGTCCATTTCTCTTCCCTGATAATTGTATTTTTTTTTTAACAGAGCTGTATTGTTTTCTGATCTCTTGGTCTTCTCTGTAAATTTCCAGCAATTCCTTTTGCAAAGGTTTATCGTAGTTTACTTCAATGGCATCTGCCTTTTTTTGAAGGTCTGCCATGATTTTGATAAATTTTTTCTCTTTTCTAATAAAGTCTATATCAGTATCAGTGCTGATGTGGTCTAGGTTATCAAAACCATTAATTACGGCTGTTTCGAACCATTTCAATGCCTTCTTTTTCTCATTGGCTAGCGATGCGGCACAAGCTGCATTGTAAAAATTTTCTTTTAATTCCGGTTTAGCGGCAAACGCTTTTTGAAAAAAGGCGGTTGATAGTTTATAATTTTTTATGGCATAGCAAGAATCTGCTTTTTTAATTAAACCACCGTAGCCCTGACTTTGAGCATTTAAAATTACAACAAAGAATGCTATAAAGGTCATTTTTCTCATCTCAATTTTTTCTATATTACTGCAACAAAGTTCTTATTGTCTAAATCAGCTAGCAACAGCGTGTCAATGGTGACCATTTCAATTGAAAACTAGCACAAATCTAATAATATTAATTGTATGTCTCTGTTTTTTGCAAAAAAACACGCTACTACTTTTTTAGGGTTGTAGCTTGTTTTACTTGATTTTATTTGTTTTAAAAAGTGACAGTCTCACAGTAATTGGAACACTTTTAATAAAAAAAACACCCCACAACAGCAATAGTTGTTGGGTGTTTCTATATCAAAGTGCGCTATTTAAACGTGCAAAGCTCTATTATCGGTGGCGGCTAAAGCGGCTTCTTTTATGGCTTCGGCAAATGTTGGATGGGCATGGCTCATTCTCGAAATGTCTTCGGCTGAGGCTTTAAATTCCATGGCAGTTACAGCTTCGGCAATCAAATCGGCACAACGAGCACCAATCATGTGAACGCCTAAAACTTCATCGGTTTTGGCATCGGCAAGGATTTTTACAAACCCGTCTAAATCGCCACTGGCTCTAGCTCTTCCTAAGGCTTTGAACGGAAAACTGCCTACTTTATATTCCACACCCGCTGCTTTTATTTGTTCTTCCGTTTGCCCGACCGCTGCCACTTCTGGCCAAGTGTAAACCACTCCTGGAATCAAATTATAATTGATATGCGGTTTTTGTCCTGCCAAGATTTCGGCAACCATCGTTCCTTCTTCTTCGGCTTTGTGGGCTAACATGGCACCACGAACGACATCGCCAATGGCATAAATATTCGAAACACTGGTTTGCAAATGATCGTTTACTTCTACTTGTCCTCTATCTGAAATTTTTACTCCTGCTTTATCCGCTTTCAAACCATAGGTATACGGGCGACGCCCTACGGAAACTAAAGAATAATCCCCTTCTAGCGTGATGGTTTCTCCTTTTGCATTTTCGGCTTGAACCGTTACCCCATCTCCGTTTCTTTCCACCGATTTTACTTTGTGCGAAACATAGAATTTCATGCCTTGTTTTTTCAAGACTTTCGTCAATTCTTTAGACAATGAAGCGTCCATTCCTGGAATAATTCGATCCATAAATTCTACAACCGAAACTTGCGCTCCCAATCGTAAATAGACTTGTCCTAATTCAATCCCGATAACGCCACCACCAATGATAACAAGGTGTTTTGGCACTTCTTTCAGTTTCAAAGCTTCGGTTGAAGTGATGATTCTTTCTTTATCGATTTTGATAAATGGCAACGAAGATGGTTTAGAACCTGTTGCTATAATGATATTTTTGGCTTCAATAGTTTCTGTTGTTCCATCGGCTTTTGCAACAGCAACGTGAGTTGCATCTACAAACGAACCCAATCCTTCAAGTACTGTGATTTTGTTTTTGTCCATCAAAAATTTGACGCCACCCGATGTTTGGTCTACAACGGCTTGCTTGCGGGCAATCATTTTTTCTAAATTTACTTTTACATCACCCGAAACTTCGATACCGTGTTCCGAAAAATGGGCGATTTCGCTATAATGATGCGAGGAAGCCAACAATGCTTTTGAAGGAATACAGCCTACATTTAGGCAAGTACCTCCAAGTGTTGGATATTTTTCAATAATGGCAGTTTTCATTCCCAATTGTGAGCAACGTATGGCTGCTACATACCCTCCTGGTCCTGAACCTATAATGACAACGTCAAATGAACTCATGATTTGTGTTTTATGATTTTTAAATAAGTACAAAATTACTAATTAAATAGTAATTTTAATTCCTTGTCTTCAATAAAAAAACTTTTACATGCTTTAGGCTTTAGGCATTAAGCTATAAGCCATTTTTAGCAATCATTAAAGTATTGAAACTTTCCGCTAAGCGAACTGAATTTGTTTTTTGCCACAGATTATAAAGATTTACATAGATTCATTTTAAACAAAAATGATTTCAAACAATTAATCTGTGAAAATTCTTTTAATCTGTGACTAACTATTTTTGTATTAGTAACAGATTGACTTATATAGTATTCCTAAATGAATTTCTGTCTTTTGCTTACGGCTTATTGCTTAAAGCACAATTTGTGTTAAACAGTTGCAACAATTGTGTAACGGTGTTCCAATTTCTAATGGTAGAAGTCACGCCTAGTTTCTTTTCAATCCAGTTGTTGTCGAGTTTTGTTTTTGCTGGAGAAACATCATATTTAATGTAGATTTTCGTACTGTCTAATGCCAAAACATCGGGTTTGATGAAGTTTAAATTCAATTGACTGATGCTGTCTTCGGGCAATTGCGAAGATAAAAAGGCAACATATAGTTTTTTTAAATCTACTTCCGAATCCTTTAAAAACGGATTGTTTTCAAAACATTGTATCAAATCATTTTTAGATAAAACCAACACTGGAACATCAAAACCAAACGATTTTACAATTTCTTGTTTGATTAGAAAACCAACTTTTGCTGCACTTTCTTCATTCGAACTCACAAAAACGTTGCCCGATTGAATATAAGTCTGCACATCGATAAACCCAATGCTTTCCAAAGCTTTTTTAAGTTGATCCATTTTAATCATTTTATGTCCAGAAACATTGATGCCCCGAAGGAGTGCAAGATGTGTTGTCATTTTGAGCGGCTTGATTAGTTGCCAAAAATACCATTTTTATTGCAGATTTAAAATTTCAAATTTCCAAACAAAAAACTATCTTCGCTTTTATAAAGAACAAAGCATCTAGTCCACAGACTCGAAATGCTGTTTTCTAAAATAATTATAGAATGTCTCATTTGCTTCAAACTCCTATCGAATATCTAAAAGGCGTTGGTCCTCAACGTGGCGATTTGTTGCGCAAGGAGTTAGGCATTTTTAAATACCAAGATTTAATTAATTTTTATCCTAATCGGTATATCGATAGAACACGGTATTATAAAATCAATGAATTGCAAAACAATCCTTCGGAACTGCAAGTTATTGGCAAAATTATACATATCAAAACGGTTGAATTTGGCAAAAACAAAAAGCGATTAGTCGCCACATTTGCAGATGAAACGGGTCAAATGGAATTGGTGTGGTTTCAAGGTTTTAAGTGGATAAAAGAGAGTTTACAACTCACCGTTCCTATGGTTGTTTTTGGAAAATGCACCTCGTTTAACGGTGCATTCAACATGGCGCATCCAGAAATTGAATTGCTTTCGGAACACGAAAAAAGCTTGCGATCGGCCTTGCAACCTGTTTATCCTTCCACAGAAACATTAGCCAACAGAGGGATTACCAATCGGGCCGTCAATAAAATGATGCTACAATTGTTTCTAGAAACACAAAATCTTTTTGCTGAAACGTTGCCACCTTATTTAATTGATGAATTGAAGTTGCTACCTAAAAAAACAGCTTTGTTCAACATTCATTTCCCAAAAAGTCAAGATTTGCTTGCAAGAGCGCAGTTTCGATTGAAATTTGAGGAATTGTTCTACATTCAATTGCAATTGATAACCAAAAATCTCATTCGAAAGCATAAAATAAAAGGGCATCCGTTTACGCTTGTTGGCACTTATTTTAATGCTTTCTTCCAAAATCATTTGCCTTTTGATTTGACAAATGCACAAAAAAGAGTGCTTAAAGAAATCAGAAATGATATGGGCAATTCGGCCCAAATGAACCGATTGTTGCAAGGCGATGTTGGTTCTGGAAAAACTATTGTGGCTTTTATGAGCATGCTTTTGGCTTTAGACAATGGGTTTCAATCGTGCTTAATGGCGCCTACAGAAATTTTGGCAAACCAGCATTTCATTGGTTTATCGGAATTAGCAAAAGAATTGAATATCAACTTAAAAATATTAACAGGTTCTACAAAAATGGCGCAACGCAAAGTCATTCATGAAGAACTTGAAAACGGTGCTTTGCAAATACTAATTGGCACCCACGCCTTGTTAGAAGATAAAGTGCAATTTCATAATTTAGGCTTGGCTATCATTGACGAGCAACATCGTTTTGGTGTGGAGCAACGTTCTAAATTATGGAAAAAAAACAATATCCCGCCACATGTTTTGGTAATGACTGCTACGCCCATTCCAAGAACATTGGCTATGAGTTTGTATGGCGATTTGGATATTTCTATCATTGACGAATTGCCTCCGGGTCGAAAACCCATTCAAACCGTGCATCGATTCGACAGCAATCGATTAAAAGTTTGGAAATTCATTCGGGACGAAATGGCGCTTGGCAGACAAATCTACATTGTCTATCCGTTGATTCAAGAGTCCGAAAAGATGGATTTTAAAGATTTAATGGACGGTTACGAAAGCATTTCGCGCGATTTTCCTTTGCCTCAATATGCTGTTTCGATATTGCACGGCAAAATGAAACCAGCTGATAAAGAAGCTGAAATGAAACGCTTTTCAGAAGGAAAAACCAACATTATGGTTGCTACAACAGTAATCGAAGTTGGGGTAAATGTGCCCAATGCCACTGTAATGATTATTGAAAGTGCCGAGCGATTTGGCTTGTCACAACTCCATCAGTTGCGAGGTAGAGTGGGGCGAGGCGCCGATCAAAGTTATTGTATTTTAATGACTTCTCATAAATTGTCGAACGACAGCAAACTCCGAATGGACACCATGGTGCAAACCAATGATGGTTTTGAAATTGCCGAAGTTGATTTGAAATTGCGTGGCCCAGGCGATTTAATGGGGAAACAACAAAGTGGTGTGCTCAATCTTCAAATAGCCGATATTGTTCGCGATAAAGATATTTTACAATTGGCGAGACATTATGCTATTAAGATTTTAAAAGCCGATGCGCCACTCCAACAACCCGAAAATGCCATTCTAAAAGCGGTATTTATTGAAATGACAAAAAAACAAAATATTTGGAACTACATTAGCTAAAATTAGGATGGAATAGGTTATTAATCAATACTAATTTTCATTCTATGTATAAAAATCATAAAATTTTCATTTTAACCAAAATATTTCTATACATCAAGGATCAACTATAAAGCACAATAAATTAGGTTTTTTTAGAATTATAGGGACGAATTCATAACCTTTCAGAATTGTTTTAGAAATGCTATTACATGTATATCGGTTTATCTAATTGTAGTTCATTTTTTTTATGTAATAGTAGCTAATAATTCGTTAAGGCCTAATAGTAAATTTGTTAAAATTAAATATTAAATTTTAATTTCCTTTTGCATTTAGATTTAAAAAAGGACTAGTTTTGTAATCTTACAATTTAATTAGATCATGTTTAAAAAGTATATCAGTAAACTCGAAAATTTAATTGTTTGGGCACAAAGTAAACTAACTAACAAACAGTTTATTTTTCTTTCAAGTGTGTTGGTTGGTATTTCTGCTGCTTTGGCCGTTATTGTTCTAAAAACCTTTGCGCATTGGGTTTTTTCATTCGCCAATTATATCAATGGTATTTTAAAACTGAGTTTCATCAATAGTATTTTACCCATTGTAGGTATTTTACTCACCGTCTTTGTGGTCAAAAGAGTGCTCGGAGGAACCATCGAAAAAGGAACTTCGCAAATTCTATATGCTGTTGCCAAAAAGGCTAGTATTCTTCCAAAAAAACAAATGTATGCACAAATTATTACCAGCTCGCTAACGGTTGGTTTAGGAGGATCGGCGGGTTTAGAAAGTCCTATTGTGATAACAGGTGCAGCATTTGGTTCTAATTTTGCTCAGCAATTCAAATTGAGTTACAAAGATCGAACTTTACTCATCGGTTGTGGGGTTGCAGCAGGAATTGCAGCAGCTTTTAATGCCCCAATTGCAGGTGTTTTATTTGCCATAGAAGTGCTTTTGGTGGATGTCAGTATTTCGGCCTTTACACCCATAATGATAGCGGCAGCGGCTGGTGCTTTGGTGTCTGAAATTGTCTTAGATGAATCCATTCTGTTGAATTTTAAACAACAACAAGTTTTTGATTATCATAATATTCCTTTTTATGTAATTCTTGGATTATTTACTGGTTTTATATCGGTTTATTATGCTAGAAATTTTCAGCGGATAGAACATTTTTTTACTCGACTTCGATTCAAACCCTACAAAAAAGCACTCTTTGGAGCTACAGTTTTGGCAATAATTATCTTTATCTTTCCCACTCTTTTTGGAGAAGGTTACGAAAGTATTAAAACATTGTCTGAAAACGATCCGGGACAATTATTGGAAAATACACTTTTTAGTAGTTTTAGAAATAACAGTTGGGCATTGCTACTATTTATTGGGTTCACAATGCTGCTAAAAGTTTTCGCTACCGGCATTACGCTCAGTAGTGGTGGAAATGGCGGTAACTTTGCCCCTTCATTATTTTTGGGTTCATATGTCGGTTTTTTCTTTTCTAAATTTATAAATCTTACGGGATTAACGAAATTGCCCATAAGCAATTTTACAATGGTAGGAATGGCTGGAATATTGAGTGGATTGTTTCATGCGCCCTTGACAGCAATATTCTTAATCGCAGAAATAACGGGGGGTTACAACCTAATGATTCCGTTGATGATGGTTTCGTCTATTAGCTTCGCTGTTTCCAAAAGGTTCGAAAAACACTCTATGGATGTAAAAGCATTGGCCAAAAAAGGGCATGCTTTTACAAGCAATAAAGACGCTAATATACTTTCTACGCTAGATACTGCTAAAATTATCCAAACAGATTATTTGACCATTTCACCCGATGAAAATTTAGAAAAATTAGTCGATTTGATTTCCCATTCCAATCAAGTAATTTTTGGGGTTGTAAACACAAAAAAGGAACTGATAGGCATCGTGCATTTTAATGATATTCGCGAAATTATTTTTAATAATTTTAAAGTAAAATATACGATTGTCAAAGAAATTATGACATTGCCACACGAAATTATCTACCCTACAGATAATATGGAAACAGTAATGAATAAATTTGAAATTAGTAAAACCGCCTTTTTGCCTGTTTTGAAAAATGGGAAATATTTTGGATTTGTTTCCAAATCGTTAGCCCTAGAAGCCTATCGAACAAAACTGAAATCGATGACCATTGAGTAAGTGGGTTTATGTATTTGATTAAACTTCCCTCAATACCAATCCATCTATAGTTTTTTTTAAAAACGAAGCTGAAAGATAGTCACTTAAATGGGGTTGGTTTAGCACCAAATTATTCGGATTTAATTGCCACTTTTTGTACAATGTTCCAATTAATCTAGCAATTTTTTCAACATTATGCACTTCTGACCAATAAAGATAATCATTGCCTAACAAACGACGGGTTTCACTATAACAGGGCGCTAATAGCAAAATTGTTTTATTCGCCTCTACACAATGTGGAAACTTAGCCGGTAGAAAAGGACTAATCTCTGATTTTGATTCTAAAATAATATTAACCATTGTTGTTTTTTGTATCAAATAGACTTCGTTGAAGGGTACACTTTTATTAAGAATATTAATTTCAGGAAATTCAATTTCATATTTCTTTAAAAGAGATTCGTGGGACGATGCGGGACCAATTACATGCAAAACGGCCTCTTTTCGTGCCTCTGGATTTTGTTGCAAAAACAAAACAAATCCATCTAACAATCCTTTAGGCGAACGCTCTTTTAATAAATTACCAGCATGTAACAAGTTGAATTTTGATGGGTTAAAATAAGAAGGTAAAGGAATATATTCCAATTCGTAGTTTGTAATTTGATGTGGAATTAGCACCCCCGTTTTTAGAAATTCTGGAAAATAGTTTCCCATCCATTCTAACAATAATTGACTAGGAAAAGCACTGAATTTTGCTTTTTGAGTCATTTTTTTAAAAAATGCTTCTTTAAATTTGTAACTCGATTCGATATAGTTAAAAGGTTTTGGATAGAAATGAAAAGGATAAGGATCATGTACGTAAGCCACCCATTTTTCATGCCAATTAGGCAGTTTTAAAAGCGCATAATGAGGTCGAAAGCTAGCCCCTTTGCTAAGTGTAAGCACCAAATCAGGCTGCGAATCAAGTTTTTTTAACGCTTTCAAAATACTATTACAGTCATTGAAAAAAGTAAAGGAAAAGCCAAATATCCCTTGCAAGAAGGATGAAATGTCAATATTAAAATTTCGAGCCAACAAGCGCTGCATACGACTTAGAAAATAGAATGGACTGTATTTTATTTCAGGAATAGCATAACAAGTTGGTCCTTTTAATTGTATATTTTTTAAGGTATAATGATAAACAATTACGTCAAAACCACTTGCTACTAAATTATTAATAATAGCCACGTTGGCTTTTGAGCCACTACTATCTTCCACATTTATGGAATCGACTACAATTAGTATTTTTGAAATTGTTTTCAAAGTCAGGCGCTAAAAGTTGGATAAAAAAGAAACGATTTTTAGGGAAGCATCACCATTTCCATAAGGGTTGGAGTGGTTTTCAAAACCTTTAAAAGTATCTAAAATAGAATTAGAGGCACTACTAATTTTGTCTGTATCCGTTCCGACCAAAATTGAAAACCCAGCCACAACACCCTCTTGCCTTTCGGAAACGGTTCGGGTTACCAAAACAGGCTTTCCTAATGAAGGTGCTTCTTCTTGCACACCACCAGAATCGGAAATAATTAACGTTGATTTTTGCATCAGCCAAACAAATGTGGGATAAGAAACGGGAGGAATGAGATAAATATTACGCTTATTATCTAATAATTGGGTTACAATTCCTTTTACATTTGGATTCAAATGTACGGGATAAATTAGTGCAACATCATCTCTTTCAGCCAATTTAAGTAAGGCTTTACAAATGTTTTTAAAACCTTCACCAAAGTTTTCTCTACGATGACCTGTAACCAAAATTAATTTTTTGTTTAGGGGCAAAATAGCCTTTAAATTTTCTATTTCGGGTAGCAAATAATTTTCATTTTCAATTTTATTTTTAGTCCAAAATAACGCATCTATAACTGTATTTCCAGTTGGGATAATATTTTTTGCTAAAATTCCCTCGTTTAATAAATTCTGCGTTGCATCACTAGTTGGAGTGAAATGAAAATCGGCTATTCGACTCGTCAACTGTCGGTTGATTTCTTCTGGAAAAGGGGCTATTTTATTATAAGTTCGTAATCCTGCTTCTACATGCCCCACTTTTATACCCAAGTGAAAAGCAGCTAAGGCTACAATTGATGCTGTTGTGGTGTCGCCATGAACCAATACTAATTCTGGTTTTTCAATTATTAAAACTTCATCAATACGACTTAAAATGGAAGAACTCAAGGTATTCAAAGTTTGATTGGATTGCATTAAATTAAAATCATAATCCGGAATAATTTCAAAAAAATCCAACACTTGGTCCAACATTTCACGATGTTGTGCAGTAACACAGACTTTGACTTCAAAATCATTTTTTTTGATTTCATGAAACAAAGGAGCCATTTTTATAGCTTCAGGGCGAGTGCCAAAACAGAGAAGAATTTTCATTGATTAAATAATTTCCGTAATTTTTCCAGCAAAAACGCGCTTGTGCATTTCCTCTCGTTTTGCAATAATTATTGGATAAAAGGGTGTCGAAAACGCAATATTTTTCCCGGAATTTAGTGATGCCCAAACTTTCACTTGTAAAGAATAAACGCCCGAATTAAGTGCAGAAACATCAAGTGTTAGCTTTTTTATAATGGATTCATTCTTTGCTAATTTTTTTTCATAAAGCATTATTTCAATTCCATTAAAATCAATCATTTTTACAAAAAAAGAACCGTCATAAATCGAAACGGGTTCGTTTAAATCTGTATCTATAGTAATTAAATCCCTTTTAAGATTAAATTTCATGTCAAAACAAGTACTATTTAAATCATCACCGTTTAAATACAAGTCGATTATTTCTGCTGTTGGAGCAATTTTTAAAACACTTCCTTGATTTAATAAAATACTTCTTTTACATAATAAACTTATCGCACGCAAATCATGACTCACAAACAAAACGGTTCTACCGCCTTGACGGGATATATCTTGCATTTTGCCAATGGCTTTTTTTTGGAATTCGGCATCACCAACGGCTAAAACTTCATCAACTACCAAAATTTCGGGTTCTAAAAAGGCAGCAACTGCAAAAGCCAATCTGACCGTCATGCCACTACTATAGCGTTTTACAGGAGTGTCAATATAACGTTCACATCCTGAAAAATCAATAATTTCATCAATTTTGGATTTGATTTCTTTTTTGGTCATTCCAAGAATGGCGCCATTAAGGTAGATGTTTTCTCTTCCGGTCATTTCTCCATGAAATCCAGTTCCCACTTCCAGTAAAGAAGCTATTCGACCTTTGGTTTTAATACTTCCAGTTGTAGGTGCTGTAACACGTGATAATATTTTTAGTAAGGTAGATTTTCCTGCACCATTTTTTCCTATAATTCCAAGAACTTCGCCTCGCTCTACTTCAAAATTAATATCTTTTAGCGCCCAAACATAGTTACCTACGCTTTTTTCACTTTGATTACTTGCTTCCCCAATTTTAAGATATGGATTTTCTTTTCCTCGTACTTTATGCCACCAACGGTTCACGTCATGACTCAAAGTTCCAGTACCCACTTCACCTAAGCGGTATTGTTTTGAAATATTTTCGGCTTTTAGAATAATATCGTTTGATAGCATAATGGCACTTATTCAGTCCTCAAATATAATTTTTTTTAATCAAATTTTAATAGAAATAAGCTAAAGGTTATTTGATTTTATTTAATAATTTTCTAATAAAGCTAAAGTACTTTCTTATTTTAAAAGAGTTTTTGATCTTTTTTTTAAAATTAAGTTGTTTAGAAAAATAATTATTAAAACATATAGATGTCCGTATAATAAGATAAAAAAAAGGATTTAAGCATATTGATTTTAGGAGGGAATATCAAAAAAATAAAATTTGACTCTTTTAAAAAAGTAGGAAAAAAAATCAGATAAATTAATTATTGATAAGTGCTACAATATATCTTGCATTACTTTTTAAATCAATTACTTACAAAAATTTTAGCACAAAGATTGTATCCAAACACAATAAAATTTGCATCAAAAAATTTAGTAACATAATCCCATGAGACTATATTTTTCAAATAGTATTGTTTTTTAAAACCTCATTTAACTAACTGCTTCTTTAATTCGTCGTAAAGCTTCGGTAAGTAAATTTTCACTGGTTGCATAGGAAAACCGAATGCAATTTGGATTTCCAAAAGCATCGCCAGTTACAGTTGCTACATTGGCTTCTGAAAGCAGGTACATTGAAAAATCATTAGCATCGTTTATAAAAGTTCCTCTTAAGGTTTTTCCGAAAAAAGAAGAAACATCCGGAAAAACATAAAAAGCGCCCTCAGGTATATTAATTTTTATACCTGGAATAGCTTGAAGTAATCTAACTACCAAATCTCTTCGGTTATGAAACGCGGTTACCATATTTTTTAATACGACTGGATGGGCGTCAACAGCTGCTATAGTAGCACGTTGTGCAATTGAATTGGCGCCACTTGTTACCTGACCTTGCATTTTTGTGCACGCTTTAGCAATATATTCCGGAGCTCCAATATAACCAATTCTCCATCCTGTCATTGCGAATGCTTTTGCAACACCATTTACGGTAATTGTTTTTTCAAACATTCCTGGAATAGATGCAATACTACAAAATGTGCCAGAAAAATTTATGTGTTCATAAATTTCATCCGAAACCACTACAATATTAGGGTGTTTTTCTAAAACCGCTGCTAAAGCAGTTAATTCAGCTCTATTATAAACCGATCCACTTGGATTACATGGGGAACTAAACCACATCATTTTTGTTTTTGTAGTTATGGCTGCTTCTAATTGCTCGGGTGTAATTTTAAAATCACTTTCAATTGAAGTGGGCACTTCAACAGGAATTCCACCAGACAATTTAATAATTTCAAAATAACTCACCCAATAAGGTGCTGGTAAAATGACTTCGTCACCATCGTTCAACATGACCTGAGCAATGTTGTACAGCGATTGTTTAGCACCTGTAGAAACTACAATTTGTGATGGCTTGTAGTCTAAATCATTATCTCTTTTAAATTTTCTACAAATAGCTTGTTTTAACTCCAAATAACCCTCAACAGGTGAATAGGTACTGTAATTTTCGTCAATAGCTCTTTTAGCAGCTTCTTTAACAAAGTCAGGTGTGTTAAAGTCAGGTTCGCCAAGGCTTAAACTGATAATATCTCTTCCTTGTGCTTTTAGCTCTCTGGCCAATGCTGCCATAGCTAAGGTTTGCGAAGTTGATAAATTATTAATTCGGTCGGATAACAGATTCATCTATAAAATATTTTTTTGTTTAAAGTTAATCGTTCTATGCCAATTGAGGTTTTCTACCTAATTCTCTCAAATGTGTAAAGTGCGAATAAATAGCCGCTCTTGTAGTTTTAAATTCATGGTAAGGAAGGTTGCACTCTTTTGCCGTTTCTTTTACAAATTCAGCAATTTTGTGGTAATGCACATGACTAATATTTGGAAAAATATGATGTTCAATTTGATGGTTTAAACCTCCTGTATAATAATTTACTAACCAATTTTTAGGAGCAAAATTTGCAGTTGTATACAACTGATGTATTGCCCAAGTATTTTCAATTTCACCATCATCATTAGGAATTGGATTTTCAACTTCATTTACAACATGAGCCAATTGAAAAACAACACTTAGAATTACGCCAGCCGTATAATGCATCACTAAAAATCCTAAAATTACTTTCCACCATGTAATTCCCAAAACCATTGGAGATACAATCCAAACCGAAAAATAAATTACTTTAGTTATAATTAAGGTAGTCCAACGAATGACTGGTTTTTTAAATTCGCCATACGATAAATTGCGTTTTAAATAACGTTTCATCTGAAGGAAATCGGTAGTAATTGCCCAATTAAAAGTCAATAATCCGTAAAGAAAAACGGAATAATATTGCTGAAACCTATGGTGGCTGTACCATTTGGCTTCTTTTGTGAAACGTAAAATACGTCCAGCTTCCAAATCCTCATCATGTCCTAAAATATTGGTGTAAGTATGGTGCAATACATTGTGTTGCACTTGCCAATTGTATACATTTCCGGCCAAAATATAAATGCTTCCACCCATGATATTATTTACCCAAGATTTAGAAGAAAATGCACCATGATTACCATCGTGCATTACGTTCATTCCAACTCCAGCCATACCTATCCCGATTACTACAGATAGTAAAAGCATCAACCAAAACGAAGGCTGCAAGGTTAAAATTAAAAAATACGGAGTAAGAAAAATAGCAAACATCACGAGTGCTTTGATATGTAATTTCCAATTTCCAGTTCTAGGAATATTGTTTTCTTTAAAATAACTATTTACTTTAGAGTTTAATGTTCTAAAAAACTTTAATTTATCTTGCGTTGCAAAATTCGGTGAAGTTGTGTTCATGTTTTTTTATAATAAGTTACAAATGTAATTATTAAAATTTTTTAGTTCGACTAAATTGAGTTAAATATTTCAACACTAAAAGTAGTACTTTTGTTAAAAAATTGAAGCATGGAAGAAATTCTAATACATTTCCCTGATTTAACAGCAATTCAAATCGCACAATTTGAAAAGTTGGACCAATTATATCGCGATTGGAACGCTAAAATAAATGTAATTTCTCGCAAAGATATTGATCAATTGTATACCAACCATGTACTACATTCTTTAGCAATTGCGAAAATACAAAAATTTGAACCTGGAACCTACGTTTTAGATGTGGGTACAGGTGGCGGATTTCCGGGGATTCCCTTAGCAATTTTATTTCCTGAAACCCGATTTTACTTGATTGATGTCATTCTGAAAAAAATAAACGTCGTAAAAGCACTTGCCGGAACTTTGGAACTCAAAAACATAAAAGCCGAACAAATTCGTGCTGAAAGCGTGAAAGGCGATTTTGACTTTATTGTAAGCCGTGCGGTAACCAACATGCCCGATTTTGTATCTTGGGTTAAAGACAAAATCAAAAAACAACAAAAACACGAACTAAAAAACGGGATTCTTTATTTAAAAGGAGGTGATTTGACATCCGAATTAGCCGATTTTTCAAATGCAACTCAATATAACATTGCCGATTTTTTTGATGCCGCCTTTTTTGAAACTAAGAAAGTGGTGCATGTGCCACTTAAGTCTAAACCTTAAAGCAATTATAGAAAAAACGTATAATATTTAAAATGACCTAAAATAATTAATTGAATTTTTTTGTTTTCATCGCTTCAGAGGATACAAAGTTATTTTTACTTATAGTAAAGTTTTAATATCGCAATTAATAATAATTTTAAAAAAAGGATTCTATTTTTCAATTCAATCTGTGAATTAGTTTTAACCTTTGCAATTTAATTTTATTTGAAAGGACTTCGCACTTGCCATTCTACTTTTGGCTCAAGATAAGAAAACAAGAGACCAATAAATTTATTGATAATTGGATTACAATGCTTCATAAAGCTATACATTTCTCTTGGTTTTGCTCCAACTGCACTTTTGATTTCCAATGCAGTTCTAGCGAAAATAATTTCATCAAAATCTTTATGAATAGAGTACATAACCATGTCGTACAACATGTTTAAATACAACATTTTTTCTCTTTGAATACTTTCGTTATAGCCCAAAAAATAAGTAGTAATAATATTTCCGTTTTTAATTAACGTATTGAATCCAATTAATTTATTATCGATAAAATAACCGTAAAATAAAAATTGTTCTTCCATTAGTCTTTTGAAAGTACTAAAATGATTTTTTGCTAGAAAAAAAGTGTTAAAAGGAGCGTTTTTAGCTACATGAGAATATAAATTATATATAGTGTCTTCATTATTTATAATTTCAGACAAGTTCATTTTTCTTTTTTCAATGTCTATAGCTTTTTTTCGTGCACGCTTATACTGGTCACGGTATTTTTTTGAAAGGGAATCGATATAATTTTGTTGTAATTTCCATTCTTTTGGAATGTCAAAAACCATATTGGGTTGTGCAGAAAAAGAATAATAGCCCTTTAGTTTTTCAGCGCCAAATCGTATTAAATCTTCTGAAGAAAAATCTTTAAAGTTGGTTAGATGTACTTTTATACCTTGTTTTTTTAGCAAAATTATCAACTCATTAGCCGCGTTTTGAATTAATTGAAAAATAGAATTATTAGTTGCTTTATCTGAAAATAAAAATGCATTTTGCCCCGTTAACATATTGTTTCCAATAATTAAAACATGGGAACATATATTTTTAAGCACAAAGTTCCTAATCCTAGATTTAAGGCACTTGTCTCTTTCTCCAAACGATGATAATTGATTAAGATTTAAAAATTGGGATAAAGAAATTCCCACAAGTTTTTCCTCTTGAAAATAGCCAATAAAAAAGCAAATCATATTCTTTGGTGCTGATTTTTCTAAAATTTCAAGATATGCAGCGCTTAAAAAAACATTTTCAACAGCAAGAGTGTCCCATTGTGTTGGAAGTTGATTTGTGGAAGTGAAAATTTTGACTGTAGTTTTCAAATGGTCCCATTTAACATAAAAAATCGCTTCGCAAATGTAGGGTGATTGAATAATAAAAAAATGTTAAAAATTAAGGCATCTGGCAAATTATTGCGTCCATTATTATACCAAAATTAGTCTTCTATCATCACATATTTAAAGTATTTTTGGTATTTCATTGTTTAAAAAGTTTGAAATAGTCAATATTTTATTCATTAAGCCTCATGAAATAAGCTTTTGAGCTTTAGTACTTAGCAATCATGTCTAATATACCTGTTTAGGGAATTAAAAAAATGATATAAAATACCCTTAAATTATCGATAGTCCATAAGTAAATACTACATTAATTCTTTTTTTATTTTCATTATTCAATTCATTTTTTCCTACTTATAGAAATAGTATATTTTGGGTTATCCCAAATACAGCTTGCTGTTAATTCTAAATATACAATTAATAAAATTGATAAAAAACCGATTTCAATTTTAAATATTGATTTATTTTCCAGATTGCTACAAATACGATTTATATAAAACAAAATAATTTGGTTAGAAAAAGATAATTGTTTTACTATTGTGTGTCTAATTTCCCAAAGCTTTACATCTGTTTTTTTTTGTAATTTTGTGTTATGATTAAGTAATGACAAAAAAGTAATGTTTTAAGTATCGCTATATGATTTTGTATAGACGATAAAACACCTAAAATTTGCGTTAAGTACTAATTTTGTTGCTTGTATAAAAGATATTTGTATTAAAATTATTACATTTTAATTCAATTTTATAGAAATAGGAGTTGAACAAGACACAATTATTTTCTAATTCAAAATATTGTAGAAAATACATAAAATAATTAGAACTGTAAAAAAATATAATTTTATGAGCAATAAATCAACAAAAGGAATTTGGAAAGTTATTTCTGCTTCCTCAATGGGAACCATGATTGAATGGTATGATTTTTACATCTTCGGAAGTTTAGCCGTTGTAATTTCAACAAAATTTTTCCCCCCTGATAATCATACAGCTGCATTTTTAGCCACATTAGCCACATTTGCAGTTGGATTCGTAGTGCGTCCATTTGGAGCCCTTTTCTTTGGAAGATTAGGCGACCTAATTGGAAGAAAATGTACTTTTATGGTTACTTTACTTCTTATGGGTGGTGCCACTTTTTTAATAGGCTGTATTCCAAGTTATGAATCTATAGGATTTATGGCACCTATTTTAGTATTGATTTTAAGAATGCTTCAAGGATTAGCACTCGGTGGCGAATACGGCGGCGCTGCAACATATGTCGCCGAACATGCGCCTCTTGGGCAACGTGGATATTGGACTTCTTGGATTCAAACCACAGCAACCGTTGGGTTATTTGTTTCATTAATGGTTATTTTAGCTACACGAAATATCCTTACTCCAGAAGAATTTGATGTTTGGGGTTGGAGAGTACCATTTTGGGTATCTATTATTATGGTGGGTATTTCCTATCTAATTCGTAAAAATATGGGTGAATCTCCTGTTTTTATTCAAGCTAAATCAGAAGGAAATACTAGTACAAACCCTCTGAAAGAGAGCTTTGGAAATCGTTATAATTTAAAATTTGTTTTATTAGCCCTTTTTGGAGCAACAATGGGGCAAGGAGTTGTATGGTATACAGGACAATTTTATGCCATGAGTTTCTTGAAAACGGTAATGTCTGTTGACTCGTCTCAAGTTGATGGATTATTAGGGATTGCATTGATTTTAGGTACACCTTTCTTTGTAGTTTTTGGTTGGTTAAGTGATAAAATAGGTAGAAAATATATTATGATGGCTGGTATGCTCATAGCAGTTCTTAGCTATCGTTCTATTTATAGAAACATGTACCAACTTACAGACGATAAAGCTATGAAAAAATCAGGGAATGCTTTGATTCTAGACAGTTGTAAAGTTATTGGTGGAAAAGTAGCTACTTTCAAAACGGAATTGGATAAAAATGATCCTAGTATTAAAAAGACTAGAGTTTTTGTCGATTTAAAATCTGATTCGTTATTTATTAGTGGCGAAAAATTTCATTATACCAAAACAGATACGCTCTATTTAGCTAAAGAATTTGCATATGATGTAAAGGCTAACGCTAAAAATGAGAATTGGATTAAATTTGACTACAAAAATATAAATGGAATAGTGGTTCATAATGTTGTTAAAGTTAAAAACGATCTTAAAAAAGGTGATCTTCCTGTAAAAGTGGATACACTAGAAGTATTGGTCTTAAATCATTTTAAGGAGGGAGCTGTTAAAAACAAATCACATTTAAATGGAATAAGCACCAAAGCAAGTGTAGCTGTGGTAAAAAATATTACGAACAAAACTAAATGGTATTTAATTTTTTGGGTATTCATTCAGGTGATTTTTGTAACAATGGTTTATGGTCCAATTGCTGCTTTTCTTGTCGAAATGTTTCCTGCAAAAATTAGATATACATCTATGTCATTGCCATACCATATTGGAAATGGAATCTTTGGTGGTTTGCTGCCTGCTATTTCAACGTACTTTGTAACCCATGCAAAAGATGCGAATAAAACCGAGTTTTATCTCGAAGGACTTTGGTATCCAATTACGATTGCGACAGTTTGTTTCTTAGTAGGAATGTTATACATAAAAAATAAAGATAAAAACACTTACGTTTAAAATATTTAGTTATGAATCAGTTAAAAAGAATATTAGGATTGGTATGGATAGCATTGGCTATGGCTGCAGCTTATTTTTGCATATTTCAATTTGGGATGCCAAAATTTCAATCGGGCAAACAAGATGATTTGGTTTTTGGGATAATAATACTTTTTGTACTTACTCCATTAATTGTTTTAGGATTAGGTACATTTGGATTTTTTGCATTAATGGGAGAATATGATGCTTCAAAACCAGAAAATATCAATTCTCATTTATAAAAAAAATCAATTTATAAATTGCTTTTAGGAATTCCAATAAATCTATTTAAATATATCCGAAATGTCGATTCTCTATCGTAATTTCGTTTCTAATGGATTATTTTACCTTTATTTTCCTATTGTTTTCAAACACATTCAAAAATAGGTATAATAAAAGAGGCATCGAGTAAGAACACTTTTTCTTTATTTCGAAACAGGGACTTTGTGTAGCAATTATCAAAAACGAGCTCCGATAAAATTTTAAGAAAATTAATTCGTAGTATTGCAAATAGAACAACTTGGCAAATGCTAGCTTTATTTAGCGGGAAAGTAATTTGATAAGAAATGGATACCTATTAATTATAGTTTAAAAATACTATATTAAAATAAAAAATTAGAATACAAAAAATTAAATTTAACAAAATGAGTTACTATAAAATTGAAAGCCTAGAACAATACTTTAAGCATTACAATAAATCCATCAGAGAGCCAAGAAAATTTTGGGGAAAAATAGCTTCAGAAAATTTTACTTGGTATCAAGAGTGGGAAAAAGTATTTGATTTTGACATGGGTGATGCCAAAATTAAATGGTTTGTTGATGCCAAAGTAAATATTGTTAAAAACTGTATCGACAGGCATTTGGCGAAAAGAGGCAATAAAACCGCTATTATTTTTGAACCCAACGACCCTAAAGAAGACGCACAACATATCTCCTATAACGATTTGTATATTCGAGTGTCCAAAATGGCAAATGTGTTGCGCGAACAAGGTATCGAAAAAGGAGATCGTGTTTGTATTTATTTGCCAATGATTCCGGAATTGGCTATTTCTGTTCTGGCATGTGCCCGAATTGGCGCCGTTCACTCGGTGGTTTTTGCAGGATTTTCATCATCAGCGGTGGCAGCTCGTATCAATGATAGCGAATGTAAAATGGTCATTACTTCCGACGGTGGTTTTAGAGGAAGCAAGTCCATCGATTTGAAAGGAATTGTGGACGAAGCGCTAGAAAAAAGTCCTTGTGTTGAAAAAGTTTTGGTAGCCAAAAGAACCCATACTGATGTACAAATGAAAGTAGGTCGTGACCAATGGTTACAGCCGCTTTTAGACGAAGCTTCAGACAATAATGTGGCAGAAATTATGGATGCCGAAGATCCATTATTCATCCTTTACACTTCGGGTTCCACTGGAAAACCGAAAGGAATGGTGCACACCACCGCAGGATATATGGTTTACACGGCTTATACTTTTAAAAACGTTTTTAATTACGAAGAGAATGACGTATTTTGGTGTACTGCCGATATAGGTTGGATAACCGGACATTCTTATATTCTTTATGGACCATTATTGAACGGAGCTACAACAGTTATTTTTGAAGGCGTTCCTTCCTATCCTGATTTTAGTCGTTTTTGGGAAACCATCGAAAAACACAAAGTAACGCAGTTTTATACTGCACCAACTGCCATTCGAGCATTGGCTAAAGAAAGTTTAGAATATGTTCAAAAATATCCACTGAAAACTTTGAAAGTTATTGGATCTGTGGGAGAGCCTATCAACGAGGAGGCTTGGCACTGGTATAATGACCACGTGGGGGGCAAACGCTGTCCGGTAGTTGATACATGGTGGCAAACAGAAACTGGCGGCATCATGATTTCGCCACTTCCATTTGTAACACCTACAAAACCAACTTATGCCACACTTCCTTTGCCTGGAATTCAACCGGTTTTAATGGATGAAAAACGCAACGAAATAGAAGGCAACCAAGTAGTAGGTAGTTTGTGTATTAAATTTCCATGGCCTGGAATTGCTCGCACCATTTGGGGCGACCATCAACGCTATAAAGAAACCTATTTTAGTGCTTTTCCGGGTAAATATTTTACAGGAGATGGTGCATTACGAGATGAGGTAGGTTACTACAGAATTACAGGACGAGTCGACGATGTAGTCATTGTTTCAGGTCATAACTTGGGAACAGCTCCGATAGAAGACGCTATCAATGAGCATCCAGCGGTGGCAGAAAGTGCTATTGTTGGTTTTCCTCACGATATCAAAGGGAATGCGTTGTATGGATTTGTAATTTTGAAAGAATCTGGAGAGTATCGTGACAGAGAAAATCTAACGAAAGAAATCAATCAACACGTGTCGGATCACATTGGCCCGATTGCAAAACTAGATAAAATACAATTTGTTTCAGGACTACCAAAAACTCGTTCTGGAAAAATCATGCGTAGAATATTGCGTAAGATAGCCGAAGGTGATTTCTCCAATTTTGGTGACATTAGCACACTGCTCAACCCAGAAATTGTAGAAGAAATAAAAAAAGGAAAATTGTAAAATTTTAGTTAACTGGATTATTTAAAAAGCGGGAGACATAAACATCTCCCGTTTTTTATTCGGAATTTATAAAAAAAAGCACTGGTTTATAAGTTATGAAATAGTACGTTCCGACAAAACAACCCCTAAAAAATACCAATTTCATTCGTGTTTGGGGTGGAATAAGGTTTGTTTTGAATTATGAATTATAAATTATGAATTAGCGGATGGAACTTTAGGGTTCGGTTCGCTAATTTTTTTTGTGGGTTATGAATGATAAGAATGGAGCGGATGGATACGGATTTTAAGCAGGTAATCGTTTTGACCAGATGGTTTTAACGGTTGTTTTTTTCATGTATTTTTTCTAATTCATTTTTCTTAAACCAAAGTGGAATTCCTACAATTGAAATAATCAAAGAAGCCATAAAAAAAAATATTCTTGTTCCGAAATCACTTAATTCAGTTATAATGAAACTATACTTTTTGTTATTATTTAATATTTCAAATGTTTTAGCTTTTGCTTTCTTCTGAATTTTTACACCATTTGTTATTTTATCTTCAAATTCGCTACTTGCTAAATTCAAACGATAAATGGATTCATCTTTTAATTTGATTGCAAAATAATTTTTAAAACAAGATTGCTTTATTGGAAGCGAAATAGTATCTATAATTATTTGGCTATTAATTTCAGCATTAATAAATCTTTCGTTTTCTATATTATCGGATTTATAAGGTTCTGAATTGAAGGCAATAATTTGTCCAATTATTAAAATTGAAAAGATAGTAATGATATAAAAGAATGTTTTTCTAAAACTTATTCTGTTATTATCTTTATTTTTTAAAAACTTATAAAAGTCGGAAAAATATTTATGTGGTTCTATGTTATACATTTTTTCTAAAATGGATGTTAACTCGTTTGCAAGCCTGACTAGCATCAACCTTTATTTCACAAATATAAAAAAATAAAACCCTTTTCACCACAAAGGCACGAAGGGCACAGCGCTATGTATTCAAAAACTTTGTGTACTTTGTGCCTCTGTGGTAAAAACCCGACAACTGAGAACAGACAACTCATGTATTACCTTTTCAACGAAAAATGACTTAAAAATTCTTGTTGCTTTCCGTTTTTTGAATACACAATTTTAAACCAATAATCGTCTGCGGGCACTGGTTTTCCGTTTAGATTGCCGTCCCAACCGTTGGTGTTGACTTTGATTTCGGTAATGAGTTTCCCGAAACGATCAAAGATATAAGTGTTAGAAATAGTTAAACCCGACAACCCTTGGATGTTCCAAAAATCGTTTACGCCATCACTGTTTGGAGTGAAAAACCGAGGATAATCGACCAAGACCATAAATGTGCTGATAGTGCCACAGCCAAATTTGTTTCTAACTTTCAATTCATAAAGACCGCCAGTAACGTTTTCAAAAACATTGCTTTCTTGCCAGCCGTAATCGTTCAACATGTATTCAAAATCCAAAGAGGCAGGTGTCGCTATCGCCGTTATCGTATTGTCCACCTCAAAAGCAATCAATTCAGCTGGATTTCCTACAATGGTAAGCGGAATGAGAGTGTTTTTTGTCGTAAAATTAGCTGTGGTACTGCACATTGCAGGGTACGTAAAATCGGTAATTTGCACCGAATAATTGCCTTCAACCCCTGTAGTATAGGTCGAGGCAGTTGCCCCCGAAATTTCATTTCCCGAAAGGGCATTAAAACCATTATACCAAACAAAATGGTAGTTGGTTGCCGAAAGTTCGGTGTCGATGAGTGCTTTATTTATTACGTTGAGGTTGCTGTCCACGCAAATGGTATATGGTGAAGATTTTAAATAATTCACAGGAAAAGGACGTACATAAAGGTCTAATTCTAAAATCGCATAACAAGCTTCACCGGTTTCACTATCGCTATTAATGGTGCTATTCAATCGAACATATAGTTTTTGAAACCAAGCATTCGTGTTAGAAAAAGCAGTTGGCGTGGCGATGTTAGCGTTATTATTGGCTTGAGCATCAACAACGTTGTGGTAATATTTAAATGCAATTTGGTTCAACGGCGTTGCTCCTGCCATTTCAACTTCGCGTTGGGTCAAATCGAAAACCGAAAAGCCACTGGAGTTGCAATTTTGTATAGGCGTTGTATTAGTTGTACTTCCAGGACTAGTCAAAACTTTTAAAGTCAAGGTGGTTTTTGAACTGCAATTGTTGTTGTTGGGGTCCACTACTTTTACCAAAAGTGTTTTGGTAGTGGCGCTATAAGTCGTGGTATTCGTGATGTTATTTCCACTTGAAAAATCGGCAAGGGTTTCATAAAAGAAGACCTGAAAGCCGGTATTGCTTCCAATAATTTGGTTTATTCGGCTGTCTAAGTTAAATTGGGCAGTTGCAGAGCCGCAATGGGATATTGGGCTTGGCGCAACAATCGTTGGATTTGGAAAAACAGTACAATTAAAATTCACTATCGAAAAACAATTGGTGTTGCTGTCATACAAACGAACAAATAGGGGAGTAGTGCCTGTTATTAATGGCATTGCGGTATTTTTGTTTATTGCAAGCACATTGTTTTTGGCATTATCAAAGCTGTTGAAATAACTGGCTTGCACCGTAGGATTTTGACCCAACAAGGCTTCATTATCTTTACTCGACAATAGAATTATTTCGTCTTTACACGCTATAATTGGAGAAATTACAGTTTGTATTGGACTTGCTGCAACTTCAATTTGAAAGGTGCCAATGCCAAAGCAGTTGTTGTTGCTTTCAATTCTAGTGTAAATGGTTGAAGTTCCAATGGGGAATTGGGTAGAATTTGTCAAAGGATTTTGTTTTGTGGCCGCATCGATAGGGTTGTTATAAAACAGTATCGTTACATTAGTACTTGAAAAATAATTGTTATGAATAAAATTGCTTTGTGCGGCTAAATCTACAAGTCCATAAGTCGTATTCAATTGGGGACAAACAGCGGTAACATTGGGATAATTCGCAATACTGCTCGCGGCAATTTTTATGATTAATCTAGCTGTCAGTGAAGTACAAATCGGATTTTGAGTTGCGTCAATTGCAGTAACATAAATCGTTTGGTTAAATGGAACGCTATTTTGAAAAGCCGTTGGATTTGAAATGGGTTGCGTCAATCCAGCATCCAGAAAATAGCTTAATGTCAATCCAAAGGTATTGTTGGCAATGTTGTTATATGCTTGAGTAAGATTAGTAATAGAAATCCCATCATTATTTGGAAAAGTAAAATCGCATTGTTCTACTATTACTGGAGAAGAAGAGAGCAAAGGCAACGCATTTATTCTAATAGAAACAGCGTTAGAAGTAGTGCTGCAAAGCCCTTGTTCGGTCACTTGTAACGTATATGCAGCTGTTGAACCAACCGATTGATTACTTGTACTTACGGTATAATTAGAACTTGTCGCACCAGAAATCTGCGCGCCATCTTTGAACCATTGGTACGAAACATTAGTTAGACCGATACTATTCAAAAGCATTGATGTGATTGGAAAACTATCGCCATCACAAATGATTTTGTCGTTCGCAATGCTGATTTGTGGTTTTTGATATACCGAAATGCTGTTTGAGGCTACAGCCGCACAACCGGCATTAGCTACTTTTACACTATAATCTCCTGATAATGTTGGAGAATAATTTTGTGCTGTCGCTGATGAAACTAGGGTATTGTTCCCAAACCATTGATAAGTATACGGCTGTATGTCCGTGTTTAGGATATTGGTTTGCAAAACAGGATTAGCATTCAGGCACTGAGAAGTCGCTTGAATGTTAATGTTTGGCGCTGTGAAAAATTTCAAGGCTATGTAATCGCTTTGGTCATCCGTAAAGGGAAGATTGTTCGGGTCAATACTAGAATCCGTGCTGTCATAAGCTGCTATTTGCACTTTATAGGTGCCCGTTTCAGAGACGCTAATGGTATTGTTGCTTGAGAGCGAGCTGTTTGTGGTTGCAATTATCACACCGTCTTGAAACCATTTGTAACTAAATCTTAAATTAGATGGAGCTCCTGGAAAACTGCTACTATCCACAGTCGCCATCAAGGATTTTGTCGCTGGTTTGCAATAATTCAATTGTGTGATTTCGTTGGAAGCAATATCCTTTATTTTCACATTAGATAGGAAACTACAGTCAGAGCTTCCAGTACCCCCTGTTTGAGTAATAGTAATTTCGCCATGAAGTTTTGAGTAATTATCTACCAATAAAACATAATATTCGTCTGCAATAGCATTGGTCAATTGTACATTTTCAATACTACTGATTGACCAACTACAATCTTTTTCAGTGCTCGGAGTGAGTTGAGAGCAAATATTTGACAAATTATTAAAAGGTCCCCAAAGCACGAAATCTACATCGATTGCATTTCCCAAATTACTCACTTGACTTATTTCTAAAAAAATATCGCCTGAATTTTTAATTTTTATATAAAACCAAGTAGGTGCTTTTGGTGCTTGTTGAAAACAACTGATCGCATAGGCTTCTGTGTTTGAAGTTATTGAATTACTGAATGGAATATTAGTAGCACACGATTGATACAATTGCGGATTGGCTTCTAAAGTTGCACAATTGGGAGCGCCAACTTGTGCAAATCCTAAGGAGCTTATA
>JBBALV010000030.1:5020-28694 GCA_040402815.1 Flavobacterium sp. | reverse complement strand
TAGAATACATGCCTGTCACGCATGGGGTCGCGGGTTCGAGTCCCGTCCAGACCGCAAAATTGGGGAAAGCGATTCAGAAATGAATCGCTTTTTTGCCCCAATAAAGCATCAAAGATAGTTGTGTTGTTTTCGATACGAATTTGTAACTCGTATCACGGTTTAGTAGTTAGACCAATGAAAAGCTTTCCATTTATTCTGAATTTATTTCAGAATCTAAGGATGGCTTTTTTGATTTATGAAAAATGCTGATTTTGTAAAATAAACGAAATTCTGCTCTAATTTATTTACCTTTGCAGTACTTTTTAAAAGTAGTATGAAATACAGATTAAAAGTAGGATTTTGGGAACGAATTGCTCGAATAATACTTAAAAACAGATTGGTGATTTTAGGTTGCATTCTTGCCATTACAATCTTTCTTAGTTTGCAATGGAAAAATCTTGGCATGACCTACACCGAAGCCAATCTATTACCCAAAAAACACATTGTAAACCAACAATATCAAGACTTTCTGAATAAATTCGGAGAAGAAGGCAATTTAATTGTTATTGGTTTTAAAGACACTACTTTTTTTACGCCCAAGGCTTTTGCCGCTTGGAATGAATTCATGTCGGGTTTAAAGAAATCAAAAGAAGTTGAGTTAGTTGTTGCTATCAATGATTTAAAAAAATTACAAAAAGATACCATTGCCGAAAAATTTGAACTCGTTTCTTTAATTGATCAAAAGCAAACGTCAAATGGCGCTTATCTGCAAAAAATCAAACTCGAACTTTTTACGAATTTACCTTTTTACGAAGGATTACTTTTCAATAAAAAATCAGGAAGCATTCGTTCCGCTGTTTATTTAAATAAGAAAATTGTGAACACTGCTTCACGTAAGACGTTCATCATTAAAAATCTTGTGCCAAAAATTGAGAAATTCGAAAAAGCCACTGGAATTGATTTACGCGTTTCAGGCATGCCTTACATTCGGACCATTAATGCAGAAAATATGAAAAGTGAGATTGGATTGTTTATTGGTGCGGCTTTACTGATAACATCATTGATCTTCTTTTTCTTTTTTAGATCCTTTCGTGCTACATTTATTTCCATCTGTATTTTACTTTTTGGGGTGATGTGGTCGTTTGGGACCTTAGGTTTATTTCATTATAAAATCACCATATTAACGGCAATTATTCCTCCTTTAATAATTGTAATTGGCATAACCAACTGCATTTTTCTTATCAATAAATACCAGCAAGAAATAAAAATCCATCAAAACCAAGCCAGAGCTTTACAACGTGTGATTTCTAAAATTGGTGTTTCTACGTTAATGACCAATTTAACCACTGCGGCAGGTTTTGCAACCTTCATGATTACTGGCAACGACTTGCTTTTTGAGTTTGGATTGGTAACTTCGATCAATGTTATTACAGTTTATCTATTGACACTTGTAGTGGTTCCAATTGTGTATAGTTTTATGTCTATTCCAAAAGAAAAACATTTGTACCATTTGAATAAAAACTATATATCTTCGTTGCTTAATGGGGTCGAATATATTGTGAAATACAAAAGAAAAAGCATTTATATCATTTACATTTTATTTTTAATTTTTAGTATAATCGGTGTTGCTGAGATGAAGGTTTCGGGGAGTTTAATTGGCGAAATGCCAAAAAGCGCTTCTTTCTTTAAAGATATTTTGTTTTATGAGAAAGAATTCAATGGCGTAATGCCTTTGGAGATCATGATTGATACCCGGCATAAAAAAGGCGTTATGAAATTGTCCACCATGAAAAAAATGGACGAATTACAAGAAACTATTGGACAAATTCCAGAACTCTCCAAGCCCGTATCTATTGTTAATTTAGTCAAATATTCCAAACAAGCCTATTATAACGGAAATCCAGAATATTATCAGTTACCGACTTCACAAGAACAAGCTTTTATCCTTTCGTATGCTAAAAACGCAACCAAAAACACTAAAGATAATTTAATGAAGAGTTATGTTGATTCAACAGGGCAATATGCTAGAATTACGACCTTCATGAAAGATGTTGGAACCGAAGAAATGGCTAAAGTAGAAGGAAAATTACGTCATAAAATAGACTTACTTTTCCCAAAAGACCGATACCAAGTTACGTTAACTGGAAAAGCTTTGGTTTTTCAAAAAGGCACAACCTACTTAATCAACAACCTCATCGAATCATTAATATTCGCTATTTTTCTAATTGCGGGCTTAATGGCTTATTTGTTTCGATCTGTAAAAATGGTTTTAGCGTCAGTAATAACCAACATTTTACCCTTATGTATTACTTCAGGATTAATGGGTTATTTTGGCATTCCGCTTAAGCCTTCAACTATTTTGGTGTTTAGCATTGCTTTTGGTATTTCGGTTGACAACGCCATACAATTTATGGCAAAATACCGTTTGGATTTAATTCAAAATAATGGGAAAATTAAAAAGTCTGTTTTCAGCGCCTTGCGAGAAACAGGAATTAGTACTTTTTACACTTCAATTGTGTTGATTTTTGGATTTGCTATTTTTACGTTATCCAGTTTTAGTGGTACGATTGCTTTAGGAGGATTGATTTCGTGTACGTTGCTTTTTGCTATGTTTGCCAACTTATTGGTTTTGCCCGCATTGGTGCTCACTTTCGAAAAGAAACGTGCCGTAAAGGAAGATGCTTTTATACCAGAAATAAAGGAGTAAGTTTCTATTTTTAACATTACAAAGTAAAAAACACATTTTCAATTAAGGACATGGTTCAAAAAAACATGATGATTTCTGAATTAGAATTAGTAATTTCGCTTTCTGATTAAATGCAATGTTATGAAAATTTTAAAAAGCCTACTTGTCTGTCTTCTTGTTTGTTTTTCTATACAAACTTTAACCGCTCAAGTATACCGTTTTAAAGCGACTAGTTATAGTATCGCAGAGAAAGATGCTAACGGAAAATGGGGTGAATGGTCAGAGTTTAAAAAATCAACTGTAGTTATTACTCTCGATGGCACTAAAGATCGTGTTATTGTTGGATCTAAAGAGCTTCAATTGTTCACCATCGATTCTTACGGAAAAAATATAACGACCGAAGATGACGACACGGTGCCTCTGAATTGCACTGACAATGGCGGAGGCGCTTGCACTATATTGATTATTACGCGTAAAAAACAAAATAATCGCAAACAATTTTATATCAATTATGCCGATGTAAAATTTGTATATAACGTATACAGTTGGGACTAATTAAACCATTATTTACCCTTTGAATCGTTAAAAATAACTGTCACAATTATGGATTATACCTATCCAAAACACGAAAAACTAAAAAGCAAGAAAACTATTGATTTGCTTTTTTCAGAAGGCAAATCGGTGGCTAAATATCCTTTACGATTGGTGTATGCTCCAAGTTCTTACGGCATTGATACGACGAAAAACCAACAAATTAAAATGGGTGTTTCGGTATCTAAACGCAATTTTAAGCATGCGGTTGATCGCAATTATTTCAAAAGAATATTACGAGAAACCTATCGCTTAAACAAGCATTTACTACAAGACGGATTGAAAGAACCGCATGCATTTATGTTTTTTTATCAAACCAAAGATCGCTTGACGTATGCTGATATTAATGCCAAAACAATTCAATTGTTTGAGAAATTTATACATCAATTGAATACAAATGGGATTTAAATTTATTTTTAATCAAATAAATAGTACTTTAGTTCCCTAGACACAAAAAACAAATTTCAATATATGTATCCAATACTTAAAAAGAAATATATCATCCCCGCTGTTGCTATCGGCCTTTTTTTTATTGGCACAAGTTTTAAAGATGATTTTTTTGAAATTGCAAAGCAAATAGAAATTTTTACCGACTTATTTAAAGTGGTTAATAGAAATTATGTAGATCAAACCAACCCTAGTGAAATGATGGACAAAGCTATCAAGAGCATGTTGGAAGATTTGGATCCTTATACCCATTATTTCAATGAACAAGACGTATTGAAATTCAAAATCAATGGCACAGGAGAATATACAGGAATTGGTGCCTTAGTTACCAGAAAAGAGGGAAGACTTATTATCAAAGAACCTTACAAAGGATTTCCGGCTGATAAAGCGGGACTTAAAGCGGGTGACGAAATTCTGAAAATTGGCGAAACCGATTTGATCGATTACAAAGAAGATGCTTCGCAACTCGTTAGAGGGGCAAAAAACACTAAAATCGAAATTAAATATATTCGCCAAGGAAAAGTGAATACTACACAACTGGTTTTAGACGAAATAGAAGTTAAAGCCGTTCCGTTCTTTGGAATGATTGATGTAAAAACAGGTTATATCGTTCTCAATCAATTTAACGCAAAAGCCTTTAAAGAAACAAAAGAAGCGCTAGAACAGCTCAAACACGACGGTGCACAACGTATCGTTTTAGATTTGAGAGGCAATCCTGGCGGACTCGTAAACGAAGCTGTAAACATTTGCAATCTCTTCCTTCCGAAAGACGAAATTATTGTTACCACAAAATCAAAAGTTGAAAAACTAAACAATGCTTTCAAAACAACACAAGCCCCGATGGATTTGGACATTCCACTTGTAGTTTTAGTAGACGGAAAAAGTGCTTCTGCATCAGAAATTGTTTCCGGTGCTTTACAAGATCTAGATCGAGCAGTGATTATTGGTAGTCGAAGTTTTGGAAAAGGATTAGTGCAAAGACCTATTGATTTAACGTATGGGACACAAGTAAAAGTTACCATTTCGCGCTATTACACACCTTCTGGAAGATGTATACAAGCGTTAGATTATGCCCACAAAGACAAAGACGGGAAAGCCATAAGAAAAGACGCAGCTAATTATACGGCTTTTAAAACACGCAACGGACGAACCGTATATGATGGAGGAGGCATTTTGCCTGATGTTGAAATAGAAGAAACAAAGTTGAGTAATATTGCACAAGCTTTGCAAAAAAATGATGGTATTTTTGATTACGTTACGAGCTATTATTACAAAAACCCAACATTAGGATACAAAATTCCAACTATTAGTGATGCCGATTATGCTGATTTTAAATCTTTTTTGAAATCAAAAAAAATAAGCTTTGATACCGAAACCGAATTGGCGGTTAAAAAGATTTTGGAAACTGCTAAAAAAGAAAAATTAGACGAAAATATTAATTCAGAATACCAACAACTTTTAACCGCAGTTCAAAAAAGCGAAGAAAGTCAATTGAATAAATATCAAAAAGAAATAAAAAACTTGATTTTAGATGAAATAATTAAACGCTATCAATATAAAGAAGGATTGTATAGCTATTATTTAAGAAACAATACCGAAATAAAAAAAGCAGTAGCTATTCTAGACGATACTGCCATGTACAATAAAATATTAAAAAAATAATGTTGCGATATTTAAAATTACTTCCTCTATTCTTTTTTGCCATGCTTCATGCGCAAGAAGAAGTAGTACAATCCGTATATTTTCCTTCGGCTAAATATAATCTTGATGAAAAACAAGGCAACTCCGTTATCAATTTTATAAAAAATACTGATTCTACAAGGATAGAATCGATTCAGATTTATGGGTATACTGATGATATTGGCAAAGAAGCCTATAACTATAAATTGTCAAGCAAAAGAGCCAATACAATTAAATCAAAATTAACAACTACCGGAATAAAAAATAAGATTATCGTTACCATTGAAGGTAAAGGGCGTATTTTAATTGAAGACGATATGGTTGAAAATTTACCCGAAGTACGGTCTAAAAACCGCAGAGTTGATGTGGTTTTAAACTTAAAACCTCTTCCTAAAATACAAATTCCAGGATTTTTCACTTCTATTCAAAAAAACCATATCGTTGGTGATCATATTTATCTCGAAAATCTTTTATTTGAAAAGGGTAGTAGCGAATTAACCTATAAAGCTAAAGCTGATTTAGATCGAATTGTTAAAACATTAATGAAATATAAAACCCTTGAATTTGAAATTCAAGGACATATTTGTTGCACACCACAATATCAAAAAGAAGCGATTGATTTGTCTACTCGAAAAAGACAATTATCCTCAAACAGAGCTGAAAATGTATATAAATACCTAGTGTCAAAAAGGATAGCAAAAGAAAGAATGACTTTCAAAGGATATGGTAATACTGTACCACTCGGAAAGGGTGGCGAATATGATAGAAGAGTGGAATTAGTAATAACAAAAAATTAGAAGATCAAATTATGATGTTTAACCGTGTTTTTTTAAGTTTTTTTTAACTTCAAATAAAATAAATATTTCGGTTTTGCGTTATTATTTAGATTTTTATTGTTTTGTACAACCCTAAAAGCTTTTTTTAATCGTCATAAAGAAATTTCGAAGAAAAGAAAAAGTAATTAAAAAAAATAACTTGCGATAAATTAAAAATAGTAAGCAAGCTATTTATAGCCAAACCATTGGAATATAATAAATGAATAATATTTACACCATTTTTAAAAAAAAATCGCTATTAAACAGTCATTTACTAAAAAACCCTATTGCTTTTGTTTATTTGTTAGCCACCGTATTAATTACAATACCACTGGAATATGCATTTGGGAGTATTGCGAGTTTTTTGTTTTTAGCACTTTCTTTTTCTTCTTTCCACAAATTCAATCGCCCTTTTAACAAGTTATTGTTGTTACCCATTCTTTTATTTCTCTTAATGGTTTTGTCTATAAGTTGGACCGAAAACATACATTTATCCACCAATGGATTGCAAAAAGAACTGTTGTTTCTTTTTACTCCTTTAGCCTTTTTATACATTCCTCAATTGAGTCGTGAAAGTGTTTTTAAAGTCTTTAGAATCTATAGTTTTGCTATGGTATTATTTGCTTTTTTTTATATTATTAAAGCAATTTATCGCTATGTTTTATCCGGAAATATTGGGGTATTTTTCTATCACGAATTGGTAACATTAGAATTGAATGCCATTTACGTTTCCGTTTTTTCTTCATTCGCTCTTTTTTATTTTATTTCCATAAAAAAGAAAAGTTTTATAGAGCTATATTCGACAATAATACTTGGTGTTTTGGTATTTTTACTATCCTCTAAAAGCATCATTTTCATCGATTTTTTATTACTGATTTACTACTACATCTATTTTTCAGAAACTAAAAACAGTATAAAATTTATTACAATAGCTACCGTTTCAACATTTATGATTTTTTCTTTTGTATTTGTACCAAATATTAAAGAGCGTTTTTTAATTGAATATGAAACTGCGTTTGTTGACAATACAATTAATAAAAAAATTGGTAACGAAAAAGAATTGGTGTATAATGTGAGTTTAAAACAAGCATGGAATAATACGCAATTTCAACAAAACAATTTTTTCCCAGGAACGGCTTTACGAGTATTTCAGACGCGAATATTTATTGAAATGTTACAGGAACAACCTATTTTATTTACAGGTTTTGGTTTGGACTCGACTCAAGAAAAAATCAGAGAGAAAGCCAAACAATATAATCTGTATTATGGTTATGGTGATTTTAATTTCCATAATCAATATGTACAAATGTTTGCGGAGTTAGGTATCTTTGGATTTATACTATTAATTATAATGTTATTTGTAAATATTAGAAAAGCAATAAAAAACAAAAATTTTCTTCATATAGTTTTTTCTGTAACAATGATAATCTTATTTTTGACAGAATCTTTTTTTTGCAGACAAAGAGGTGTTGTCTTTTTTATAACGCTCTATTGTATGTTCAACACTTTGGAAGCAGATAAAAAAGCAATTGAAAAAAAATAATTTTTGAATCTATATATTAGATACACATGAAAAGAATACTTATAACAGGTGCTGCAGGTTTTTTAGGGTCTCATTTGTGTGATCGATTTATTTCAGAAGGTTATTATGTTATAGGCATGGATAATCTAATAACGGGCGATTTAAAAAATATTGAACACCTATTTAAATTACAAAATTTTGAATTTTATCACCACGACATAACAAAATTTGTTCATGTTCCTGGCAATTTAGATTATATACTCCATTTTGCCTCTCCTGCCAGTCCTATAGATTATCTCAAAATTCCGATACAAACACTAAAAGTAGGTTCTTTAGGCACACATAATTTATTGGGATTAGCAAGAGTTAAAAAAGCTAGAATTTTAATTGCATCAACTTCCGAGGTATATGGAGATCCACTAGTTCATCCGCAAACAGAAGAATATTATGGAAATGTAAACACTATCGGTCCACGAGGCGTTTATGATGAAGCCAAACGGTTTCAAGAATCCATTACCATGGCGTATCATACTTTTCATGGAGTAGAAACCCGAATTGTTAGAATTTTCAACACTTATGGCCCTCGAATGCGCCTGAATGATGGTCGTGTAATTCCTGCATTTATTGGACAAGCATTGCGTGGTGAAGATTTAACTATTTTTGGAGATGGGATGCAAACACGCTCTTTTTGTTATGTTGATGATCAGGTAGAAGGTATTTTTAGACTGTTGCACTCGGATTATGTGTTTCCGGTAAATATTGGTAATCCAGACGAAATCACTATAAAAGATTTTGCTAATGAGATTATTAAACTTACCGCTACAAAACAAAAAGTAGTGTATTATCCATTGCCTATAAACGATCCTTTACAGCGAAAGCCAGATATTACAAAAGCGAAAGCAATTTTAGGTTGGGAAGCTAAAACTAACCGACATGATGGTATGAAAATCACCTATGATTACTTTAAATCGTTATCAACGGAGGAATTGTTAAAAGAAGAACATAAAGATTTTTCTAAGTATATCAATTAACTTATGAAAAATAAAACAGGCAGATATTCGGGCTATATTAGACCTTTTACCTATTTATTAGATTTGATACTAATTAATTTATTTGCCTATTTACTACTTTCGGACGATTTTCACAGCTTTTATTTTGCTTCTCTCATTTCTATTTCTTGGATAATAATTGCAATAAACATCGGTTTTTATGAAGTATATCGATTTACAAAAGTAGTTTCAATTTTAGAAAAAGTAATCAAGCAATTTACCCTTTTTACATTAATTTGTTTTGCTTTTTCAGGGTTTTACATTCAAAATTACAATTCAAAATCGATTTTAAAATATGCAATTGTTACAATAATTTTAATTTTAATTTTAAAATTATTTGTTTATTATTTCCTACGAAAATTTAGAACTATTTTTGGTGGAAATTTCAGGAAAGTAGTAATTGTAGGAAGTGATAAAAATGTAAGTCAACTTGTTGATTTTTTTAACGAAAATCCAGATTATGGCTATAAACTAATTGAAGTTTTCAACCTAGAAGGAGATAAAAAATCTAAAATTGAAGACAGTTTAACATTTGTTTTAGATCATAAAATTGATGAAATTTATTGTTCATTGAGCGACCTAACAAATAACCAAATCAAAAGCTTTATCGATTTTTCTGACAATAATTTAAAAATTTTAAAATTTCTTCCAGACGACAAAGAGTTTTTTGCTAGGAATATGAAACTTGATTATTACGGCTATATTCCAATCATTTCTCTACGAGATATTCCGCTTGAAGACCCAATAAACAAATATTTAAAGCGCATTTTCGACTTTTTATTTTCCTTGTTTATTATCTTTTTTGTGTTATCTTGGTTAACTCCAATTCTTGCCCTTTTTATCAAAATAGAATCTAATGGCCCTGTTTTTTTTAAACAAAAACGCAACGGCTTAAATTACCATGAATTTGATTGTTATAAATTCCGTTCCATGAATTTAAATGAAATTGCCGATTTAGAACAGGTTTCAAAAAACGACCCAAGAATTACAAAAACGGGGCGATTTATCAGAAAAACAAGTATTGATGAATTACCTCAATTTTTCAATGTATTGCTAGGAGATATGTCAGTAGTTGGTCCTAGACCCCACATGGTAAGCCATACCGAAATGTATGCCAAACGAATAGATAAATTTATGGTACGGCATTTTGTTAAACCCGGCATTACTGGATTGGCTCAAACAAACGGTTTTAGAGGTGAAGTGGAAAATGATAAAGACATCATTTATAGAGTAAAATATGATATTTTCTACATGGAAAATTGGTCGTTTTTATTAGACGCAAAAATTATTGTAATGACATTAATTAATGCTATAAGAGGCGATAAAAAAGCATATTAATCGATGGAATCGCTTGTAGTTTCTATAATAATGCCCGCTTACAATTCAGAAAAATATATAGCCGATTCAATACAATCCATTCAAAAACAAACGTATTCTGTTTGGGAGCTGCTAATCGTTGATGATTGTTCTAACGATACTACCGTTGCCATTGTTGAAAAATTCATACCGCTTGATTCTCGAATTCAACTTTTTCAACTTAAAAAAAACGAAGGAACTGGAGTAGCTAGAAATACAGCATTATCTAAAGCTTCAGGTAGATACATTGCTTTTTTAGATGCTGATGATTTGTGGAAACCATGGAAATTAGAAAGGCAAATTGCATTTATGCAATCCAATAAATTACCATTTACTTTTTCATTTTACGATTGTATTAATGATCAGGGGGAAATATTATCTAAAACCATCTATAGTCCGAAAAAACTCACCTATTTTCAATTGTTTTTTTGTAATTATATAGGGAATTTGACAGCAATCTATGATGTCAATTATTTTGGAAAACTTCCGATTTCTAACATTCGTAAAAGACAAGATTGGATGTTGTGGCTTACTATTCTTAAAAAAATAAAAATCGCAAAACCAGTTCCTGAAAGTTTAGCTTTTTATAGAATTCGAGAAAATGCTATTTCATCCTCTAAAATTAATTTATTGAAATACAATTTTGCTGTATATCGAGATTTTCATAAATTGAATTTAATGGTTTCAACACTTTGTATGATTGGTTTTTTGTTTACTCAATTAATTATAAAACCATTCTATATAAAAAAGCACTAAAGCGAATTTGGACAATTTTAATTGTTTTTAATTCTGAATAGCAATTAAAAATTGTTGAAACTTCTTATTTTGCCAAACTTGAAAACTGTTTTAATTTTCCACGATTGCTTCTGTCTAAAACCTGTTTTTTTGTGAAAGAAAAATTTAAATTTGGTTCTAAATATAAAGAAATTGCAGCTTCAATTTTGTTTAGTTGACTTTTGTTTAGTTCTTTTTCACAGACATATTCAACTTCAAAGGAATCCATTTTTACTTGTTTAACCACAAATTCTTTGACATTGCTATCATCTTCGATAATGCTTTTTAGAATGTAATAAAAAGTCAATCCGGGTGATTTTTTACCACTAGGTAACTGTGCAACATCATTTGTACGGCCAATTAATTGTTTTAGAATAGGCTTTTTCGGGGTACTTTTTTCATCAAGAATTCCGATATCGCCTATATCATAACGAATAAAAGGATGTGCTTTATTAAAAAGTGAGGTAATTACAATTCTTCCTTCTTTACCATAAGGCAATACATTGTTAGCTTCATCTAAAATTTCGACAAATATAGTTTCAGCATTTACTTGCCATTCGCCTTCTTTATTTTCAAATGCTATTAAATCGAGTTCGGAAGTTCCATATTCATTGACAATTGGAATTCCCAATTGCTTTTCTAAAAGTATTTTGTCCTCCTCGAATAACATTTCTGAAGTTACCATACAAACTTTCAGTGTTGGACAAATATTTTTTAAAACTATATTTTCCTTCTTTAAAAATTTTGCAAATAAAACAATAGAACTTGTATAACCATTGATATAGTCAAATTTTCTAGATTTAAATTGATTTACAAAATCAGCTAAAATTGTATCGGATAAATCAAAAATGGAAAAGCGGTAGCGATTACTTAAAAAATCTTTAAAGCGTTCTTTTTTGTTCCCTATAAAATCCAATGGAATGCCATAAAAACGGGCTTGATAGGAAGTGCTAAAGTCAATATCATACCATCCAAACCGAAAACTGTTGGAAGCCCATGTCAATGCGTGGCAATACTTGTCTTTTGCAAATACAAATGGTTCACCACTAGATCCCGAAGTTTTGTTTTTATAAACTGTATTAGCGGTATAATTATTGGAAAGTCTTTCAACTAAAGGTGATTGCAGGTTTTTTTTATTCAATATTGGCAAATCATTCCAATTTTTCACTTCAATATTATTCACCATTTTTTGATAAAAACGATTGTTTTTTAAATGAAAGTCAACTATTTCTTTCTTTTTGGATTCTAGGAAAGCATCATATTCTTTATCTGAAAAATGGACAATTCGATGTAGCTCTTCTGTTGCTTTCTTAATCGGAAAGCCATTGATTTGAAGGGCAAAATTAAATACGTTTATCATTTATGAATTTTCAACGAATGAACATGCTTTGTATAAAAGAACAAAGCTACTACTTTTTACGGTAATAGCTTTGTATCATTATATATGTTAGTTCTCAATTACTAAGTTTGTATATTGAATACTACCAAATTGTGCTCCAGTAAGCATTTCTGTTCCTTTTACAAATCAAACTTAATACCTTGTGCCAAAGGCAAACTAGTAGTATAATTGATGGTATTGGTTTGTCTTCTCATGTAGGCTTTCCAGGCGTCAGAACCTGATTCTCTGCCTCCGCCTGTTTCTTTTTCTCCACCAAAAGCGCCACCAATTTCAGCACCTGAAGTACCTATATTTACGTTTGCAATTCCACAATCAGAACCTGCAACGGATAAGAATGCTTCCGCTTCACGAAGATTGTTGGTCATAATTGCAGATGATAATCCTTGGGCAACGCCATTTTGAAGGGCAATAGCATCATGTACATCACCTGAATATTTCAATAAATATAAAACCGGTGCAAATGTTTCGTGTTGTACAATTTCATACGAGTTATTTGCTTCTGCAATTGCAGGTTTTACATAACAGCCACTTTCATAACCTTCGCCAGAAAGTACGCCGCCTTCAACAAGAATTTTTCCACCTTCGGTAACCACTTTTTCTAATGCTTTATTATACATTTCTACCGCTTGGGTATCAATAAGTGGTCCAACATGATTGTTTTGATCTAATGGATTTCCAATTCGTAATTGACCATAAGCGCCTACAATCGCGTCTCTTACTTTGTCATAAATACTTTCGTGAATGATTAATCTACGAGTAGAAGTACATCTTTGTCCTGCAGTTCCTACTGCGCCAAATACAGCACCAATAACAGTCATTTTAATATCAGCATCTGGAGTTACAATGATGGCATTGTTTCCACCCAACTCTAATAAAGAATTACCTAAACGAGCCGCACAAGCTTGAGCAACAATTTTGCCCATACGTGTTGAACCTGTCGCCGAAACCAAAGGAACTCTTTTGTCGTGAGTCATTAATTCCCCTACTTTGTAATCTCCGTTAATTAAACAAGAAATCCCTTCTGGCAGGTTGTTTTCTTTTAATACTTCCGCAATGATATTTTGACATGCAATTCCACATAAAGGTGTTTTCTCCGAAGGTTTCCAAACACAAACATCACCACAAATCCAAGCTAAGGCTGTGTTCCAAGCCCAAACAGCAACCGGAAAATTAAAAGCAGAAATAATTCCAACTACACCAAGGGGATGATATTGTTCGTACATCCGGTGTCCTGGACGCTCTGAGTGCATCGTCAACCCATGTAATTGACGAGAAAGACCAACTGCAAAGTCGCAAATATCAATCATTTCTTGAACCTCACCGTAACCTTCTTGCAGTGATTTTCCCATTTCATAAGAAACTAATTTGCCAAGCGCTTCTTTATTTTTACGCAATTTATCTCCAAATTGACGAACGATTTCTCCACGTTGAGGGGCTGGCATTAAACGAAAAGTTTTAAATGCTTCGGTAGCCGTTTGCATTACTTTTTCGTAATCTTCGGCTGATGTAGTTCTTACTTTTCCTATGATTTGACCATCTACTGGCGAATAACTTTCTAAAAGTACACCGTTTGAAAAATGATTGTTTCCTGTTGAAGTTCCTTCGTTTATGGCTTTTACACCCAGAATTTCTAATGCTTCGGTCATACCGAATTGCTTTGCTATTGTTGACATTGTAACTATTTTAGTGAAAAGTGTTATATTTTCCACAAAGTTAGGACTTTTTGTTCAAATGTAGATTTGTTTGTTCCCGATTTAGAAAATTAGTCAAAGTAGCTTCCTCCCATTCTACTTTCACTGTCCTCCCTTCATCCTCCTAATAAAATACTAGTAAGTTGCATCGTTGCGATTGTGAATGGATGGGATATAAATGACTTCGGCAAAGGAAGTATGATTAAAAATCAGTTGAAGACACTCCCATTTCATCTAATAATAGTATTAAATTAACTGGTGTTTTAGCACCCGTTTTACGGGAAATATTTTTTCTGTGGGTATCAACAGTATAGGCGCTAATATCGAGAGAAGTAGCAATTTCTTTTGTGTTCATCCCTTTAATTATTAAATAAATCACTTCAATTTCCCGAACTGTCAGATTATACTTATCTTTTAGAATATCGTTTTTTATTTCACTGAGAGGAAAAAACAATTCATCATTTTGAATTGAATATATAGCTTCTATCAATAGTTCTTGCTCAAATGTTTTAGGCAAATAGCCCTTAACACCTATATCTTTTAATTTTTTTATTAATGAGTTATTTTCATTTTGACTCACAACAAGAATTTTCATGTTTGGATAGCGACTTAAAATAATTTCAGCGGTTTCTAATCCATTTAGTTTAGGCATATTGATATCTAGAATGATTAAATTGGCTTGAAAAGAGTTTAGTTTTTCTAGAACTTGTTTGCCATCATGTACCTTAACTATTTTGGTGTTTAAAAAATTATCAGTTATAATTTGTTCAATAGCTGAACATATTAGCTGATGATCATCGGCAATAATTATTTTATAATCAGCCTTCATATATAATTATTTTTAGCTTAAAAGAGGGTATAAGCCCCTTGTTATTGTAAAGTAGGTACTTCTATAATAAAATTTGTTCCTTTTTTATTGCTCTCTACAGTTATTTTTCCTTTTAGATAATCTACTCTTGATTTTAGATTAGCCAATCCAATCCCTTTAAATTTAGCTTTGATATCAAAACCAATTCCGTTATCTTCAAAGCAAATGGTCAATTTTTCAGTGTCTTCAAAGATTTGAAGTGTTATTTTAGTTGCATTAGCATGATGGTAAGCGTTAGATAACAATTCTAATATAATACGAAACAAATTAATTTCATTAGTTTCATCTAGTTCAAAATTATCTTCTAAATTTGTTAAAAATACAAGTTGAATATTTTTAAAATTGGTTTTATAAGAATTAATCTTGTCTTCAATTACTTCCTTAAAGGTATTCGTTTCAAATTCTTTTGGTTTTAGTTGGTGACTAATGGTGCGAACCTTTTCATAAATAAATTTAAATTGACCTAATATCATGTTTTGATCCTCTATGGGAATATTACTTTTATTAAACTTATTTTGAAGTGTTAATCGAAGACCCGTTAGACCACTCCCTACATCATCATGCAAATCTTCGGCAATGGCTTTTCTTTCTTTTTCTTGGCTTTCAAGCAACAATAAGGTTAAGGATTCATTTTGTTTTGCTTTATTTATAATAGATGCAGCATAATTTTCTTTTTCAATCTTGTATTTATAAATTAAAAATATAGTTAGCAATGAAATTTCTATTATCAAACCGTTTATAACGTTTCCAGGAAAAATAACCGGTAAATTAACTAGGTTAATCGTATTTAGAATATAAGTTATAAAGCCATATATAATTCCTATAGAGGTAATCATGAAATATATAAAATAGGGTTTTTTTCTATAAATACCATTAATCAAAGAAAATAGTAGTAATAGAAATCCAGTTGAATTAATAGCATACCCTATAATATCTAGCAAATAGAGCATTTTTTTAGGAAATGGGATAGTAAAGGACAGTAAAAATTCCACTAGAATTGCAATAATTAGCAACAGACTGTATTTTTTTAGCCATTGGCTTATAATAGGCTGCGCTTCTTTAAGATTCGTAAAAAGCTCAAAAATTTTAAGATAAAAAAAACAAGCTATAGAAATGTAAAACCCTTTATTAATATGGCTCCAAAGTTTAAATAAATAATTATTTTCTATTTGAATGCAATCAAAATGGAAATCTGAAAGCATAAAAATAGTAACAAAAAAAATATAGAACATGGTGTATAAAAATATTCTTTGTCGGAGTATAATAAAGGAACTTAAATTGATAAAAAAGGCTAAAAAGAGAATCCCAAAATATTTTCCCATCAAGAAGGAAAAATCTATTTCATACCACAAATAATCTTCTACATAAGTGATATCAGTCGGGAAATAAATGTTCCCGTGAATGGTAGTACTCACTTTAGCAAACAGTGTTTTAGTTTCATTATGGTTTAGTATAAAGGGAAATGAAATACTTCTAACAGGATAAGGTCTTTCTTTTAATGGTTTATACATAGAAGACTTGTCTATAAAAACCAATTTCCCTGCTTTTAATTCATAAAATTCAAATTGAAGACCATTGTTATAAAAGCTCCAAATAAATTTTTCGTCTTTAGGTAGCTTGTTTTTAATTTCTATTGCCAACCAATAACTACAAGTAGTAAATCCTTTATTGAAAGTAATATTGGGCTCTGGTTTTTGAAAATGATTCCCATAAAACAGCGACAGTACTTCTTGGGTAGAATAGCCATTGCAGTCTTCTAAATATTGAAAACAATTGGTTAAATGCGGGCAAGACCCATCAAACAGATAGGGTTTTAGGGGTTGTGCCCCAATAGCGATTGAGGTCAGTAAAAAGAAAAATAATAAAACTACTTTTTTTTGCATTAACAAATTTATAAAACAATTCAACCATAAAAATACCTAGTAGTAGGTATTTTTATAAATCAAATTTAATACAAATTTGCAAGGTTGCTATTCTGTAACAGAATATTAAATGAATCCAAAATAGGAAATTCAATGCCTGATAAGAAGAAGAAAATTAATAAATAATAAAATTAAAAAAAAATGAAAAAAAAATACCACATATTATTCCTTTTATTAACAGGAAGCATTGTATTGGCGCAGCCCGTTCTAACGGCAGCTGATTTTTCTAACTTTTCAATGACGGGTCACTCGTTGACCGATTTTACAGGCATAACACCTGGAAATGCTGGTGCTAATCAAACATGGGATTTTAGCGGTATAAGTACCGCAAGTAGCACTTCGTCTTATCTTATGACAGTTCCTTTTAATACAGCTCCTGGTTTTTTAAATTTTCCATTAGCAAATCATTGCCAAAAGCAACTCAGTATTGGTAGCACTATTTGGTTCTATTTTTTTTCAAAATTAACAAGCTCTGGTTTAGAATATTTGGGCGCAACTAATGAACAAGGAATAGTAGCATTTCAATTTTCTAATACATCTTATATACCTCTTCCATTAAGTTATACAGATACTTATACAGACACCTATCAAATCACGACACAAACAAACCCAGTTATAATTAATCATTCCTACGATGCATTTGGAACTTTAATTACTCCTTATGGAACTTTTACGAATATTGGAAGACAAAAAGCAGTATATACTACCGATAATTATACTTATTATCAGTGGTTTCAGACTAATCCTCTAAATACTTTATTTGAAATACGCATAGATAATACTACAAATTTAGTAACGTCTGCTACTATCTATGACGCTGTTTTAGCTGTAAATAGCTATAAGTCTAATGATACAATCTCTGTTTTTCCGAACCCAACTCGTGATATGGTAAACATTCAACCACTGAATCACGTCAGCATTGACAAAATAATCATTACCGACCTTGCTGGAAAAATAGTGTTAGAGCAAACCCAAAACTCTACTCAAGTTAATGTAGAGCCGTTGGCTAGTGGATTGTATATCATAGAGGTGGTTTCAGGAGAAGAAGTGTTTGTATCTAAATTTATGAAAATATAGCTTAACATCGTTATTACGATTAATCTTCAAAACACTAAATGACGCAAGACCTACAAAGCTGAAAGAGTAGGAAAATCAATAATAAAGCAATCATGAAAAAAACAATTTTAATTTTAAACCTATTATTATTACTATTTATTTCTTGTTCAAAAAATAGTGATTCATCTTCTTCACCCATCAATGGGAATTTGACCATCAATGGTGTTGTTGTAGATGAAAACAATATACCTATTAATGGTGCCGTTGTTAAATGTGGTTCTAGCCTAGGAAATACAAATAGTAATGGAGAATATACGCTTACCAACGTTGTATTTCAAGAAAGAGTTGTAGTGGAAGTAAATGCCACTGGTTTCTTTGATGGATACCGAGGAATGAACCCAATTGATGGGCAAACGCAAAAGCTAAATGTGATGATGGAATCTAAAGGAACTCCCATTATTTTTAACACCTCTAGCGGAGGGATTTTGTCAAATCAGGGTGGTGCTGTAAATATTAGTGCTAATACCGTAATGGATGCTAATGGTAACTTGTACAATGGCACAGTAAATGCATATTTAAGATTTCACAACCCTTCACAAGGTAATTTTGGTAAAATTATGCAAGGGGGTGATTTTGCAGGTGAAAACACAACTGGAGTAGCAGGAGTACTAAGCTCTTATGGTTTTTATTCTGTAGAGATGGAAGATAATTCAGGAAACAAATTAAATATTAAATCCGGTTCAACTGCTAGTTTTAGTATGCCAATTGCTATTTCTCAAGCTGCAAACTCACCATCTAATATAAAACTTTGGTCTTTTGACAAAACCAAAGGAATGTGGAAAGAAGAAGGAAATGCAACTAAAAATGGTAATAATTATATAGGTCAAGTTAATCATTTTTCTGCTTGGAATTGTGATCAGTTTAATCAATTTTATAATCTAAAGGGAACTGTGTTGTGTAACGGCATCGGTGTTTCAAAAACAATTACCGTAACTGATGCGATTTCCGGAAATGATTTAACTACAGTTTCTGGTTCTAAAGGCTACTTCTGGATCAAAATTCCGCAAAACAGAGCGGTTACTGTCACTATACAAGGTGTTTCATTTACAGTTCCTGCCCAAAATAGTTCTTTAGATTTTAATATGGGAGATCTTGAAATTTGTAATGGTGGAACAAATAGTAATTGCACGGCGGATAGATTAACTTTATTGAATTTGTTGACAAATGGAAGCAGTGCCACATGGATTGCGTCTAGTTGCGAAACATGTAATGATGGGTTAACTTCAATTACATTCAATAATAATTACACGGGAACCTTTACCATAAAAGACGCTTTGGGTGTAGGAGTTAGTCATACTTTTGCAATGTCATGGCAATTATCATCTGGCGATAGCAACTGTTCGTATGCAATTACTTATTCTAATATCGATAGTTGGACTTATAATGGACAAACGGTTGCAGTTGGCGATGCAGGAGATATTATTCAAGTTAGTAGACCTTATACTGGAAATGTGTTACATGATACTTTTGCTGCTGCTAGCGGATGCACTAATTGCAATGCTAATGATTTTTATTTAACAAAACAATAAATTCAATATGAAAAAAACTTTATTTACTCATAATTATCCAATCAAGTCAATGTAGCACATTTGGCAAATGGCATTTATATCATTGGAGCTTTTTCGGGAACAGAAAAAATGGTTAGCAAGTTTGTGAAAGAATAATCAATATGGAATACCGACGCCTTAATCAAGTGGGTAAAATAATTAATGATATAATTTAAAATTAATGAAAAAATTAATCCTTTTATGTTCGGCACTTTTGCTGTGTTTAATTAGTTTTTCGCAAACAGTTAAATATGTTACAACAACAGGTGCTGGTTTAAATGACGGAAGTTCATGGATAAATGCTTTACCTGGGTATAATTTGAGAAGTAATATTTTTACTGCCACTGCAGACACACAATATTGGTTGAAAGCAGGAAATTATCAGGCTGCCACTATAAATTTACTATCAGGTATATCAATTTACGGTGGCTTTTCTGGAAACGAAACCGTCCTAAATCAAAGAAACCCTGCTGTTAACATAACTACTTTTATTGCAAGTGGGAATGGTTTCTATATCGGCAATCCCACCTCACCTGTAGTTTTAGATGGAGTTACTGTAACTGGAGGCTATGCCTCAACAGTAAATACTCTTGGAGGTTTTGGAGGAGGAGTTCATATTATTGATGGTTGGGATAATGTTACTATCAATAATGTAATATTTACAAATAATTCTGCTCCAAAAGGAGGTGGGGCAATTTATATAAAAGGAAATACTGCTACCAGTCCCAAAATTACAAATTGTACTTTTAATACTAATTCAGCTGAAGGTAGTGCTGGGTATGGAGAAGGGCGTGGTGCAGCAATATATTTAGATGCCATTTCATTGACTTCAGGTAATGAAATACACCCAATAATCACTAACTGTATATTTAAATCAAATACTGCTAATGGAAAAGGAGGAGCAATAAGTATTCAAGCTGAAAATGGCATTCCTTGCTTTGTTCGTATTGATAAATGTAGCTTTATTGCAAACACAAGCTATGCTGGAGGCGGTGCAATATCTTGTTTGTCTTGGGGAGGAAATGCTACATGCGCTATAACAAATAGCTATTATAAAAGTAATAATTGCGCATTTGGTGGAGCTATAGAAACATTGGCACTAACTAGTACTGCAGTAGCACGAGCCTATGTAGAACGGTCAGTTTTTGAAAGCAACAGCGCTAATTATGGTGGCGCCATTAGTAATGGATACAACACAAGTAGCGTTGCAAGTAACCAATTAGGTAACCATTCCTCGTTCATTGCAAATTGTGATTTTATAAATAACAGCGCAGCCAATGGATCGGCTATTTATAATCAAGGCGCATTTAACACGCAAATATCAAATTCGATTGTGTACAATAGCGGAAATGGTACAAACCAAATTGTAAACCTTGATTATAATAATGCTACATTGGCTAATATAAATAATGGGTATAATGATTTTTACCCTAATCCATATATTGGAACAGCAAACATAAATAGCGATCCATTATTTTACAATCAAAATAATGCTTTGGGCAGCGATGGAATTATCGGAACTGCTGACGATGGTTTTCAATTATCTTGCGCTTCACCAGCTATTAATGCAGGAAATAATAACTTTGGGTTAGGAATTGATATTACTAATAATCTTGTGGTTGGAAATCCTGATATTGGAGCCTATGAACAGTCAGGTAATCCTCTTGTACCCTCCGTTTCAATAGTTTCCACTTCATCTACTGTGTGTTTAGGCACAGACGTTACTTTTACCGCTACAGCAACTAACTTTAGTTCGAATCCTTATTATTATTGGAAAAAAAATGGTGTTGATGTAGGGGCTGGGTCAACCTACACAGACAATACACTGTTAAATAATGATGTTATTATGTGTGTGGTCAAAAATAATAACGCTAGTTTTATTTGTCAAACAACAAATACAGCAACTAGTAATAGTATTACAATAACTGGCACTACATCCGCAGTTCCTGCGGCGGTAACACCACAAATATTCTGTTATGGCGCAACAATAAATGATCTTACAGCCACAGGAACAGGTGTAAAATGGTATAATACAGCCACCGGAGGCAGTCCTTTGACATCAAATACTGTTTTGTCTGGAGGTCAAGTTTATTATGCAAACCAAACAATTAGTGGGTGTGAAAGTACAAGAATTCCAATAACAGCAACTGTAAATTTTACGCCATTAGCAACTTCTTATTCACAAGTATTTTGCAATTCAGCAACAGTGGCTGATTTGATAGCTACTGGCACAGCTATAAAATGGTATGCTTCAGCTACAGGAGTAGGTATTTTGGATTCCTCAACACCATTAAACACAGGCACCTATTATGTCACCCAAACTTTAAACAATTGTGAAAGTTATCAAAGAAAAGCGGTTTCTGTAACTGTAAATAGTACTCCAATAGCCACAACATTTCCACAAACGCTATGTAGTACAGCTACAGTGGCTAATTTGGAGGGTACAGGAACATCTTTACAATGGTATGTGGCTCCAAATGGAGGAAATCCTATAGCTTCAACAAACCCTATTGTTGAAGGAACCTATTATGTAACTCAAACTTTAAATTCATGTGAAAGTGCTACGAGAACATCTGTAGCTATAACGGTAATCAATAGCCCTTTAGCTACGGCATCAGATCAAATTTTTTGTAATACTGCTACGGTTGCCAATTTAGTGGCAACAGGAACGTCTTTACAATGGTATGCTTTTGCTACGGGAGGAACAGCTTTGACCTCAACAAATTCTATTACAAATGGTGCAGCTTATTATGTAACCCAAACTCTAAATGGTTGTGAAAGTCCTTCAAGAGCAGTTGTGAATGTTACTATTAACGCCACCACTTCACCAATGTCCTTGCCTCAAACTTTTTGTGGTAGCAAAACAGTTGCCGATTTAATAGCTACTGGAACTGCTTTAAAGTGGTATGCTGATAATACCACTACAACAGTTTTAGCTGCAACGACTGCAATTTTTTCAGGAACGTACTATGTTTCACAAACTTTAAACACCTGCGAAAGTACAAGAACTTCGGTTACCGTAATAATAAATCCCACCACCACGCCAGCTTTTACGCAAGTTGCACCAATCTGTTCGGGTGCAAGTTTATCGGCACTTCCAACCACTTCGACAAATGCTATTACAGGAACTTGGTCGCCAGCGTTGAACAATACAGCAACTACCACTTATGCTTTCACGCCAACCGCTGATCAATGTGCAACCACACAAACAATGACTATTACGGTGAATCCAAACGTGACGCCAGCGTTCACGGCAGTTGCAGCTATCTGTTCAGGTGCGAGTTTGTTAGCCTTACCAACAACTTCGACCAATGCAATTACAGGAACTTGGTCGCCAGCGGTAAATAATACGGCTACGACTACTTATACTTTTACGGCAACCGCTGGTCAATGTGCGACCACACAAACAATGACTATTACGGTAAATCCAAATGTAACGCCAACATTCATGCAAGTAGCATCCATCTGTTCAGGCTCAAGTTTATCGGCACTGCCAACCACTTCGACAAATAGCGTTACAGGAATCTGGTCGCCAGCGTTGAACAATACAACGACTACGACTTATACCTTTACACCAGCAACTGGGCAATGTGCTACTAGTAAAACGATGACAATAACAGTCAATCCGAATGTGACACCAACGTTTACGGAAGTAGCAGCGATATGTTCAGGAGCAAGTTTATCAGCATTGCCAACAACTTCAAACAATAGCATTGCAGGAACATGGTCACCAGCGTTGAACAATACAACGACTACGACGTATACGTTTACGGCAGCAATAGGTCAATGTGCAACGACAAAAACAATGACTATTACGGTAACGTCGCATCCTGCACAACCAACCTTGGCTTGTTACGAAGCAGCAACATTCAATACTAACTCTTGTACTTGGGATGTAACGGGAACACAACCAACGCAACCAACCTTGGCTTGTTATCAATCAGCAACGTTCAATACAACCTCTTGCAATTGGGATGTAACGGGAACGCAACCAGCGCAACCAACATTGGCTTGTTACGAGTCAGCAACATTCAATACTACAAATTGTAATTGGGATGTAACCGGAACGCAACCAGCGCAACCAACCTTGGCTTGTTACGAATCAGCAACATTCAATACTAACTCTTGTAATTGGGATGTAACGGGCACGCAACCAACACAACCAACTTTGGCTTGCTACGAATCAGCAACATTCAATACTACAAATTGTAATTGGGATGTAACCGGAACGC
>JBBALV010000030.1:0-4920 GCA_040402815.1 Flavobacterium sp. | reverse complement strand
TAATTGGGATGTAACCGGAACGCAACCAGCGCAACCAACCTTGGCTTGTTACGAATCAGCAACATTCAATACTACAAATTGTAATTGGGATGTAACCGGAACGCAACCAGCGCAACCAACCTTGGCTTGTTACGAAGCAGCAACATTCAATACTACAAATTGTACTTGGGATGTAACGGGAACACAACCAGCACAACCAACTTTGGCTTGTTATGAATCAGCGACTTTCAATACAACCTCATGCAATTGGGATGTAACGGGAACACAACCAACACAACCCACCTTGGCTTGTTACGAATCAGCGACTTTCAATACTACCTCTTGTAATTGGGATGTAACGGGAATTGCTCCGACTGCTCCTTCTGGAGTAGCTGCACAAACTTTTAGTGTGGTAGCATTAACCGATGCTACTATTGCTAATCTGGTTGTAAGTCCTTTAAATGTTATTTGGTATGCCAATATAATTGATGCGCAATCAGCATCAAACCCTCTGCAAAGCACAAGTGTTTTAACAGATGGCGCTACTTATTATGCTGTAAATATGGAGAATGGCTGTGCGAGTAGTCCATTTGCAGTGACAGTAAGCGTTACTTTAGGTACTGCTGTTTTTGGTACATCTTCAATTCAAATTTTCCCCAATCCAACATCTTCCATTTTATACTTTCAAACACAAAATAACGCTACAATCGATAAAATTGTCATTACAGATGTAACAGGCAAAAAAGTGTTAGAGCAAACTCAAAATACCAATCAAGTTAATGTGGCGCATATAGCTAGTGGCATGTATCTTCTTGAAGCTTTTTCGGGAACAGAAAAAATGGTCAGCAAGTTTATGAAAGAATAATCAACAAGGAAAACCAATGCCTTAATCAAGTAGGAAAATAAAAAATAAAATTTATGAAATCAAAATTCTTTTTAATGATTGTTTTATTCAATCTATTCATTACAAATGCACAAAAAGTGAAAATTAGTGCTTCAGAAACCGATGCGAGTATAATTGTAAATGGGCAAACCGTTGGAGCTGGAAATTATATTCTACGGATGGAAAGTAAAGAATGTTATAAAGTAAAAGTTGTCAAACCTGGTTTTTTGAAATATGAAGCTACTGTATGTGGAAAAAAAGCGGGGCCAGAAGCTCCAGAAAGTTTGTATTTTGAGATGAAAAAAGATGATGCAGAAGAAGCATCCATAAAAACAGATCAAGCAAATGTAGATTTTGAGATTGAAATCAATAATGATTTATCTCCCCTTGATGCTTGGAAACTTACTACACAAATTGTTACCGATTATTTTGACGCTATTGAAGTGAGTGACAAAGAAACTTCCTACTTAAGAACTGCATGGAGTATTCAGTCCTTTCAACAAAATACAATAAGAACTCGATTGATTATTAAATTATCAAAATCGAATCCTTTGACATTTAAAGTAAAATTAAATAGTGAAAATTCGGGAGCAACAGGAACCAGTGTAAAAGCAGACGAACAATTTAGAGATTGGGATAGAATTTTAAGAAAGTATAAAAATGTTATTTCTGATTTTTCTACACGGTTAACAAAGAAATAGAATTAATTTATCTTCTTGTTGCCAACTTACGAGTGTAAATATAATTGGGTTTCTTGTTTCGGTGCTTTCGTTTTCTTAAATAGTATTATGTGTTAATTTAAAGATTACAAATATTTTAAAATAAAAATTTTATGAAATCATTACTCCTAACAGGAATGTTGTTTGTGACATCTGTCTTTTATACACAAGAAAAGCCAACTAATGAAACCGTAAAAGACAGTGTAAAAAAAGAAAAAACTACCGAACTTAAAGAAGTTACAGTTTATGGCAACAAACGACAATACCTCAAGGTAGAATCGGACAAGACTACTATAAATGTTAGAGACAATAGTATGCTTAACAGTGGCAGTAGTTTGGAAGCTGTGAAAAAAATTCCGGGAGTGATTACATCCCCTTCTGGAAGTATTACTATCAATGGCAAAGAAGTTACTATTTATATTGACGGCGCTCCAAGTTCGATTAGTGGAACCGATTTACAAAATTATTTGGTAACATTGCCTGCTAATGCTATTGAAAAAGTAGAACTCATCTACAATCCCGGTGCTTCGTATGATGCGAATGCTAGCGGCTCTATTATCAATATTGTAACGAGTAGCAAACGAAGAAAAGGCATTAATGCTAGTTTTAACATTAATTATAATTTTAATAAATACCAAAAACCTAGTCCGCAAATCCTCTTAAATGGAAAAGAAAAAAACTTGAGTTGGCAAACTATGATTGGGTATAACTACATTGATAGTGAAAACTATACTAATATAGACCAAAACTTTACTTCGTTCACTCCTAATCAGCATTTGATTCAAAAAAACTTGGCAGTTATTACCAATAGAAATTTTTATTTTAGAACAGGAACTAATTACAAGCTGAGCGAAAAATCTAACCTTTTGTTCAACTATAATATGAACTTATCCAATGACCGAATTGTATCCGAGGCCACTACAGCAGGAACCGGCATCGATTATTTCAACAATAGTTTGGCTAATAATAAAAATAACAATCACGAATTGAGTCTACAATTTAAAACCAAACTAGACACTATTGGAAGAACACTTGATGTTACAGCATTCAGCAATTTTTTTGATAAAAAACCTAATACCATATCGAATGGTGTGAATAATAATGTTTCAAATTATTATAATGGAAATGTTGATTTTAAACTGGCAAATTATTATTTGAAATATGATTTTGCTATTCCATTCCACAAAGAAAATTTTTCATTGAATACTGGTGGAAAGTACAATACACTAGTAGTAACCGACAACGGGGTATATTACTTGAATACACCAACCAACTCTATGGTTAGCTTTAACTACACTGAAACCAACTTGGCTTTTTATGCCGAGGCGCGGAAAAAAATAAAGAAATTCAGCTTTACGGCAGGTATTCGATATGAAGATTATAACGTAGATAGATTAGCGGTTAGAAATGGAATAACTACCATTGTGAATTTTAAAAACAGTAACTTTTTCCCAAATCTTAGTGCGCTGTATGAAATCAATTCCAATTTAAATGTATCTGCTTCTTATTCCAAAAAAATTCAGCAGGCAGATTACAATACGCTCGATCCAAACAATTTTTCAAGTTTTGACCAGTACAATTCTTCCAGCGGAAATCCGCTTTTAAATCCCACTTTTTTTGATAATTACGAATTGAAATTTACCGGTTTTCAGTTTGTGCAATTGGGAGGAAACTATACGATATCAAAGGACGCCAATAGATTAATCTTCGATGCTAATCCCGGAGAACTCATTAGTAATAAAACCTATAAGCAATTTGACAAACTGAATACTATGAGCATATTTGCTTCATTTCCAATTCCTTTAGATTATTTTTTGAAAGACAAAGAGGAATATGATGTTCGAAAAAGTAATTTAGATAAAATGAATTTTATTTTCTTAAGTATTAATTACATTAAATTTGATTCAGCCGGAACTAAATTTTCATTTGATGTAAAACCTCTTTGGAGTTATTCAATTGAATCACAGATTATTTTACCTTGGAAAATTCAATCAGGCTTTTATTATAAATTAAGACCTCCTGGTACTTATCAGATTTATTATTTATCAAAATCTATACAATGGCTTGATATATCATTAAATAAATACTTTTTAAATAAAAATTTAAAAATCAATATTTATTGTAATGATTTGTTTAACACAAATGAAATTAACGCAATAGTCTCAACAAATAATTTACAAACTAATTATTACCAAAAACAAGATAGTAGAATATTTGGAATAGGATTAACATTTAATTTTGGAAATATAAACTTGAAAAAAGAAGATATAAATATTCCAATAGAAAAAAAGAGCCAAACCAACGATTTATTGAGATAAAAAATATCAATTATTAGAAATTTCAAATAATAAAAGTACAACTTAAATTATTTATTGTAGTGGTAAATAGTTAAGTTTACTATTAAAAGACATAGCTAACTAACAAGAGAACCAATAAAAGATAACTTTTATAGTTCTAAAAATATATTGTAAAATTGACAAGAAAATCGAAAAAATAATAGTAGTGTACCTTAGCTACAAAACGAGCGTCACTTTCCATTTCTGAACCACATTTCTCGCAGGTTCTCACTTCTTTTGAAGTATAAAAATGCTGAAAATGAGGCAGAAAATCATTCTCAAAGTGTAATTTGCAAAACTGAAAAAGAGTATTGCACTACAATTATAATTTTCTCGTAGATTCTCTTTGTCTTAATTCTGTTTTTATAACGGTAGTTTTATAAAAGTATTCGTCTTCTTTGCTTTCTAATTTTGCGATTAATAATCGAGCAGCTGTTTCACCTATTTCAGGACCATGCTGACTTACTGTAGATAAACTAGGGGTTAATCGTCGGGACCAAACACCATCGGCGAAACCTATAATAGATAAATTTTTAGGGATTTTATACCCTTTTTTTAGTCCCATTTTAATAGCAGATACCGAAGCGTGTTCGTCTAAGGCAAAAATTCCATCGATTTTATTTTCTGCAAATAATTGAGCCGCCTTGCTGTCGAAATCATCGGCTTCATCTGTAAGAATTATTAAATCAGGGTCGATTTTTATATTATTGTTCTCAAATGCCTTTAAAAAGCCTTTTGCTCTCAGTTTTCCCACACTCAAATTATCTATAGAAGAGAATAGTGCAATTTTTTTACATCCTAAGTTTAGAAGATGTTGCGTAGCATCAATTGAGGAATCAAAATCATCAACAATAACTTTATCGCAAGTAACTTCTTCAGTAACTCGGTCGAACATTACGATGGGTGTACCGTCATTAATTATATCTGTAAAATGTTGAAACTGATTTTCTTTTTGAGATTCTTTGGAAATAGAAAGAATAAAACCATCGATTGTCCCGTTGCT
>JBBALV010000029.1:23770-31356 GCA_040402815.1 Flavobacterium sp. | reverse complement strand
TTTGTCAAAAATAATAATTTTTATTTAATTATGGGTAATTACGGACAATCAATAATCTTTTTATTAATTTTAAAAATAGTAGATTTAATTTTCGTTTTCTAACATATAAAGATAATTTTCTTTTGGTACTTCAATTAATTGATTAGGGTTAAATCCAATCGTATCATTACTAGCATATTTAAAAATGCTTTCAAATTCAGCTAGTAAATCTTCTTTATCAACCATCAGTATATTATCTTTATATACTGGTTCATTAACCATACCTCTTAATGCAACATATTTAAAGTATTTTTTTGAATTAACTCTTACTGCTTTAACACCTTTTAAATCGATTAAAACCTTTAATGGTAACTTTAGTACTACACCATTAATTTTAATGAATATGGTGATAAATGAAAACTCTTTATTAAAGTTATAAATTATTATTTTGTCAATGAACTGCTTAAAAATACTTGTTAGTTCTGGTCGATTTTTTTTAGCATTGATTAACATTTCAGTAGTTGCAGCTTTTTCATCATACCTAGATAAAGTTAATTTATTACTTAATATGTTTGCTTTTATCAGTTTAATTTTTGCATCATTTGCATCAATATCTTTTGAAATGTTTTCAATATTTTTATTAAAAAGTTCCAAAACATAAGTGTTGTTACCACTATAAGCTTCAACTGCTCTTTCAGCTTTATTTTGGTTATTTTTTAAATTATATTTTTCATTTAATAATTGTTGTTCTAGTGATTTTAATTCAGCTTCAACTTGTTTTTTTATATCAGCTGGATTATCTAGGTATTTTACAAGTGAATCAGCATTAACAACAATATTATAAATGATTGATTCTATTTGGCTAATATTAATACTTAATTGACCACATTTAGGTATTGATGATGAAGGTAGGAATGAAGTACATTTATAAACTTTATCACCATTTTTAACTGGTGAATATTTACCAATATATTTTTTACCACAACACCCACAAATTAGTATATTTCTTAAAAGGTATTCATAACTAGTTAAGTAATTACGATGTGTTTTTGTTTTTATGATACGGTTACATTCATCAAATAAATCTTCTCTAATAATTGATTCTATTTTGATTGTATGACCTTTAAATTTACGTTCACCTTTGTATATTGTATTTTTTAGTATTTGAAGTATTGTATTACCATCCCATTTGATACTTTTACGGTCTTTTACAATTCCAGTTTTTTCAAATGATATTGTTGTTTTTTCTGAATTTAATGCTGCAAGTCTAGTTGGTGTATTTTTACTATTAAGTGTATCAGCAATCATTTGTGTACCTTTGCCTTGTGAATACAGTTCAAATATTTCTTTAACCACTGGTGATTCCAATGGATTTATAACAAGCATTTTTTCAGCATCAGCGATATATCCGTAGGCTTGGTTATTACCACTCGTTCTACCGTTTAATACCTTTTCAAGTTTTCCAGAACGCATTCTGGATTTCGTGGTTTTAGCTTCTAAATCCGCAAATTCACTTAAAACATATAGTATCATACCAACAACAAATGATGGTTCACCATTTGTTTCAAGTGTACAAAGTTTTGAAGGTGATAAAATATTTGTTGGTATTTTTAATAGGTTTAATTGATGTATAATATCCCTTAATTCCTTTGGTCTTCTACCGATTCTGGAAAATTCGGTTATCCATATACCCTTATATCTATCTGGATATTGTGTAACTGTTTCAAGCATCTTATTTAATTCTGGTCTATCAGCATCTAATTTATAACCAGATACCTTTTCAGCGAATATTTCAATTTGGTCTTCAGTATAACCATTTAAAAAAATATCCCTTTTACAATCCGATATTTGCCTCTCAAACTCTTGCTTGTCTTTTGTAGATACCCTAGCGTAGATAATAACCTTATATTCCATAATTTAGCGTTTTAAATTCATTGCAAATATATACCTATTATTATGAAAATGCAAAAGAAGCTGCAATAGTTGCTGGTTTAGATGTATATGGTGTAGAAAATCTTCAAGAGATAATCAATTTTTTTGATGATAAAGGTATATTGGAACCCACAACGATTGATACACGAACGGAATTTTATAAGACTTTAGATTTTCCTGAATTTGATTTTTCGGATGTGCGTGGTCAAGAAAGTATCAAAAGATGTATGGAAATTGCCGCTGCTGGTGGACACAATATTATTCTAATAGGTCCGCCCGGCGCTGGAAAAACAATGCTTGCTAAGCGTTTACCAAGTATTTTACCTCCGATGACTTTGCGCGAAGCACTCGAAACAACCAAAATTCATAGTGTTGCAGGAAAATTAAAAGAAGTTGGACTAATGAACCAACGCCCTTTTAGAAGTCCGCATCATACGATTTCGAATGTAGCATTGGTGGGTGGGGGAAGTTATCCTCAACCTGGCGAAATATCAATGGCACATAATGGAGTTTTATTTCTTGATGAATTACCTGAATTCAAACGTGATGTGTTAGAAGTGATGCGCCAGCCTTTAGAAGATAGAGAAGTTACTATTTCGAGAGCAAAATTTACGGTTACTTATCCCTCTTCATTTATGTTAGTAGCTAGCATGAATCCGAGTCCGAGTGGATTTTTCAATGATCCTGATGCACCACAATCTTCTTCACCACATGAAATGCAACGTTATTTGAGTAAAATATCAGGCCCATTGTTAGACCGAATTGACATCCATATTGAAGTAACACCAGTTCCTTTTGAAAAACTATCTGACGATAGAAAAGCCGAAAGCAGTGTTGCGATCCGAGCAAGAGTAACTGCGGCAAGAGAAATTCAATCTTTACGATTTGAAGAAATAGAAAATGTACATTATAATGCACAAATGAATACTAAACAAATAAGGGAATACTGTGCGCTAGATGATGCATCAAAACTCCTTTTAAAAACAGCTATGGAACGATTAAATCTTTCTGCCCGTGCTTATGACAGGATTTTAAAAGTAGCGCGCACCATTGCTGATTTAGATGGAGTAGAAACAGTAGTTTCATCTCATATTGCTGAAGCTATTCAGTATAGAAGTCTGGATAGAGACGGTTGGTTAGGGTAGCTTTATTATTTTATGAGTACAGAATTGCGTTGCCTCTTCGAGTAGAAATGTGATTAAAAATAATACATTTAAAAAAAAAAATGTAATCTTTATAATATTTTTCTATTTTAACTCTCCGAAGTGCCAATTTCATCTAATTCATTAATTCCTTCAATTGACATCGCATTGCTGTAAATACAATATTCTAGTGAGTAAATAAAAGGTAAAGTAAAAAAAATACCAATACACAAAGCTATTATTCCTATCACAAAAGCACCTACAAATCCAACTATGAGCAACAATAAAATTGTCCAAAATCTTTTTTTTACCAATGTAATGCTACCTTTTATTGCAGTAGATGCTGATAAATTTCCGAAAATAATTAATGGTATAGTCAATAATGTTAACAATCCAATTGATACATTAAGAACAAAACTAACAAATATAAGTATTCCTTTTACGTTACCAGATGCATAATTCTCTTTCAAAATATTAAATATAGATTCTAAGCCACTTGAAAATAACGTAATAATTATAGTTGCTGTAAATATTTCTTTTAAATAATGACTTTTATAATAGTCAAAAGCAGTTGCAAAACTATACTCCTGATTATTCTCTGCCTGGCGTGCAATTTTTAATAGCCCAGCTGTCAAAGGAGCAACTAGCGCTGCACCAATAACACCAACAAGCAAAGTTAATATTGCAGTGGATGATGTTGAAGATGTCGGTTTTAAATCTGTTAATAACGAAGTTAAACTACTGATTCCAAACACTAAACCACCTATGCTACCAACTAAAATGGTAAAAACAAATATTAAAACTAAAATTATACCTCCAACTAATAAGGCAATTTTTTTGTAATTCTCAAAGGCTTGATTTAAAACTTCTCCAAAATCTAAAGGATATCCTTTTTCTTCTATTTCGATTAATTTTTCAGCTGTAGATTTCATATCGACTAAATTATGATTTTAATGTGTTTCTTTTAAACAAACAATGTTACATATTATTTTTTAATTTTAATTAAAAATTTTGAAAATAAAAGCTACTACTGCGTCGGTATTTTCAAAAGTAAAGTAAATTCAATGGCAGTAATAACATTTATTTCATTTTAAAAAAAATAAGATAAAGAAAATTTTTTCATTCATGTAAAAATACAATTGGGAAAAATAAAACGATATAGTTTCATTTTAAACTATAAAAAATAATAGATGCATAAACCCATTTAAATAGCAGATTTACTTTGAATTTAAAGGTACCTTTATTATCTTTCGCCATTAATTTATGAACCTTAAACATTTTAAAAATGTTAGAAGAAAAGTACGATAGCCTGCACGAAGCAGATGGAAATTCAGACACCGTTTCAAAATCAGCGGAAAAATTTGAAAATCAATTAGTTACAGAAGAAAAAATTGTTGAAATGGAAGAATCAGAATCAGTTGTTGCAGCTCAAACTCCAAAAGTTAAAGTTGATGAGACCGAAAGCGAAACTATTGAAATAGAACAATTTGAAGCGGCTATTGCAATGGAAACTCCAATAAATGAGGTAGACACTATAAAAAATGAACCAATTGCAGTTGAAATAACTTCAAATCAAGAAGCAATTGATGCCATAGCAAAATCAAATGCTGCTGAAAGCGAAGATGATACTTTGAAAGAACGACACGAAATTCCAGTTTTAGACTATGAAACGCTTTCAATGGAAGCACTAGTGGAAGAACTAAAAACGTTGTATAGTGTTCAAAAAGTACTGTCAGTTAAAGACCATGTTGAACAATTAAAAGCAGCATTTCTTTCCAAATACAACCATTTTATTGAGGAGAAAAAAGATGAATTTTATTCAGAAAATCCAGAAACTACAGAAGAATTTCATTATCATTTGCCTCTGAAAATAGTTTTTGATCAATTATATTCTCAATATAGAGACAAAAAAAACAGTCATTTTAAAAGTCTTGAAACCAATTTAAAATCTAATTTAGAAGTTCGATTGGCCATTGTTGAAGAATTAAAAAACCTTATTAATCCGCAAGAAAACATCAAAGACACCTTAAAGTCATTTAATGATTTAAGAGATCGTTGGAAAAATGCGGGACCTATTCCAAAAGATAAATACAATCATGTTTGGAATAATTTTCACTTTCATATCGAAAATTTTTACGATTATCTGCACCTTGATAGAGAAGCTCGAGATCTTGATTTTAAACATAATTTGGAGCAAAAACAGAAAATTATTGCGCGCGTAGAAGAGTTAGTTCAGGAGGTTGATATTAATAAAGCGTTCAGAGAGTTACAAGATTTACACAAAATTTGGAAAGAAGAAATTGGTCCTGTATCTAAAGAACATAGAGATGAAATTTGGAATCAATTTTCTGCTTTGACAAAAATAATGCACGACAAGCGAGAGGTAATTTTTGAAGAACTGCGAGCAATTGAGGCTGGTAATTTAGAAAAAAAACAAGAAATTATTTCAATAATAGAACAACTCGCTCAAGAAAAAATGAGTGCTCATAATTCGTGGCAAGGTCAAGTTGAAAAAGTGGAAGCTCTAAGGAACGCTTTTTTTGCAATAGGTAAAGTTCCTTCAGAAGTAAATGAAGCTACCTGGCAAGCATTCAAAAATGCTGTTAGAGATTTTAATGTATTGAAAAATTCTTTTTACAAAGACATTAAAAAAGACCAACAAGACAACTTGAATAAGAAAACAGAATTAGTTGCTAAAGCAATTGCGCTTCAAGAAAGTGAGGATTTTGCAGTAACAACTCCCTTAATGAAGCAGATTCAAGAAGATTGGAAAAATATTGGTCATGTACCTAGAAAATATTCTGATAAAATCTGGAAAGAATTTAAAGATGCCTGCAATCATTATTTCGAAAAGTTAAAAGCTCAGAAATCAGAGGTCAATCAAGAAGAAGTTGAAGCTTTTGAAAAGAAAAAAGCATATATCGAAACATTAAAAGATTTTGAACTTATTGGCGAACATAAAGCTGATTTAGATGCTATAAAATCACATATCGAAACATGGAAAGGTTTTGGTAAAGTACCCTCATCCAGAAGACATATTGATGGAAAATTCAATAAAATACTTGATATTTTATTTGAAAAGTTGAGTTTGAGCAAAAAAGAAACCGAAATGATGCGTTTTTCTAATCGAATGGAAAACTTGTCAGAATCGAATGATACTCGAAAACTAGAAGGAGAAAAGATTTTCTTGATAAGAAAAATTGAAGAAGTACAAAATGAAATCTTTCAATTGGAAAATAATATTCAGTTTTTCACCAATACTAGAAATGCAAAAAAAGAAAATTCAATTGTTTTAGAAGTTCGTAAGAATATTGAAAAACATAAAGAAGAATTACTAACTTTAAAAGATAAACTAAAACAAGTTAGAAGTTTAAATCAAAAAGAAAATTAGAAAAGAGCTGTCTCCATAATACACTGTCCCCATAAAGCTAAACGCTATTTGGGGGCATTTTTATGGATTAACAGTGGTGATAGATTTCTGAACTACCACTGGCTCTAAAGAATTGGATTTGACTGGAAGTATAATTTCAGTAATCCATTTCGATGGACTTTTTATGTCAGAAGCACTCTTTACGTAAATTTCTATACTTTTAACCGATGGATTTGCTTCTATATTATTGGATTTTAAATAGGATTGAGTCTTTTGTTTTGCGATCTTTAAATGGGAATAATCGCCAAGAAGAGTAGTTTTTAGTGCTGTGAAAGGCTCTAAAAACCCTGTGCTTATATCGCTACCGGTCGACATGAAAATTTCTTCTCTTAATGGTCCACAAACTGATAACCTTACCGTATCATTAGTAATATTTTCATAAAAAACATACGGTTTTCCATTCATTACCATATTATTTTTTTTAAAAAATCGAATCATTTTTGGGAGTAAAATATTCAATTGTGCTTGTTTATCAGAAGCTTTGCAAACAATGGATTGTTTTACATAAAATCCACCATTTTGTTTTGTGATTCCATTAACTTTTACATCAAATGTATTGATTTCTTTTATAATAATTCGATTTAAATTGCTTAAGTTTCGTTCATAAACTGTTCCCATCATTTGATTTACGCCCCCAGAAAAAGTGGCCTTAACTTTAGTAATAAAATCAACTTTACCCTTTGAAATCCATGTTACTTTTGTTCCTCCAACAGTATCTTTAAAACTAATATAGGAATAATATTCATTATCCGATACTACCGCTTTTTGAACAATACTATCATTAATTTTTACAAATGTTGTAACAATTTTACCTTTCCCCTCGCTTCCTTGCCAAGAATAATAAGCGCCTTTACCCACTGTAAGTTCGGGATAGTAGTATAGTATTGTTGCGTCGTCTTCTTTACTTGCGTTCCATGCTTCCCAATTTTTATAATCATTCATATAATTGAATACAATTGATTTAGGAACATTTATTATATTGGAACGTTCAACAAAAAAATTGCTATTTTGAGTACCGATAAATACCGATGTAGCAAAAGCAATTAATACAAGTAATAAAAAACAATATTTGATAATTTTCATATTGAGTAGCAATGTTTAAT
>JBBALV010000029.1:0-23760 GCA_040402815.1 Flavobacterium sp. | reverse complement strand
TGTTTAATTGTAAATAAAAGTATAAATATCACAATTACGATTAAGTCTTTTATTATACTATTAATTAATAATTTTGTAAAATTATGAAAACTAAGTATTTATAAACAAATTTAACTGTTTAATGTTTAAAGAATATCTTTATTAAGAAAAGCAGGGCAATAAAAAGTAAAAATCCAATAAGAATTCTATAATTTCCTTTATAAAATTTTCTATGTAGAACTATGTCTTTTTTATACGAATAAATCATTGCAACTACAAACACAACTAGAAAGCAACCTGCAAATACTATTTGACCTTTACTAAACATATAGAAACTATTTTATGGCAAAATTAAACATTCAAAACCATTAATGTTTGAAATTAATCAATTAATATAATAAAACAATAATTCATATTAACAAAAAAAGCCGAACACTACTGTTCGACTTTTGTCGGGGTGGCAGGATTCGAACCTGCGGCCTCCTGCTCCCAAAGCAGGCGCGATAACCGAGCTACGCTACACCCCGAAAGCGGTTGCAAATATAAAATTAATTTTGGGTTAAACAAGTCAATAAACAAAAAAATAATGATACTAATTTGCATACAATAATCGTCAAGTAAAATCTGTTTTATTCCTCTTGTTTTTCGATAAAATTTAGGCGCTATTCTATCAATATTTCTAAGTAATAATAAAAAACCAAGTTATTAATTTGTAATTCGAAAAATAAATGTAAATTTGCAAACTCAAAATATAAATATAAAAACAAAAGTTATAAAATGTTTATACCTTTTCTGTAAAAAGGAAAGCTTCAAAACAAATTGTAACTCAAACTTAAAAAAGATTTCAAGATGAAAAAAGGTGTTCACCCAGAAAATTACAGATTAGTTGCATTTAAAGACATGTCAAATGAAGAAGTTTTTATAACGAAATCTACTGCTGAAACTAGAGAAACAATTGTACACGAAGGTATTGAATATCCTGTAGTAAAATTAGAGATTTCTAGAACTTCGCATCCTTTTTACACAGGCAAATCTAAACTTATTGATACTGCAGGTCGTATTGATAAATTTAAAACAAAATACGCAAAACACTCAAAATAAAATATTTTTTTTTATAAAGACAGAAAGTCTTCCAATAGTTTGGAAGACTTTTTTTATATTATTATACCCCAAATAAAAAATAATCACTTTACATTTTAAGAATTACTTCAAAGTAGTATATTTATAATTGGATTATGCTATATCAGAGAAACTAGAATATTTGTAAACGTTTTAGTAACGCTAATTATGAATCCTATTACTGCTATTTATTTTGAGAAACGCTTTGCAAACTATTCTCAATTGATACTAGATTTTAGAAAACATTTATTCCGTAAAAAAATGTCTCAATAGCGACAGTTTTTTTGTATTATTTGATTTTACTAATCATTTTCTTCATCATCACTTTCGTCTCCTTCATCTGAGAAATCCTCTTCATCAGATTCAAAATCAGGTTTGTCTAAATTTTCATCATCTTCATCTTCGATACTTTCGGAATCATCTAATTCAACCCCTTTTATTGCCTCTAATGGAACGATGATGTCATCGTCCTCATCAAAGTTAATAATTCTGTCGGATAATTTAGTGCTTATTTTCACCAAATAAATTGTGTCATCCGTTCGAACTTCTACCGCTTCAATAGTCTCATTTTTGTGGTTTTTAAATCGGATAATATTCGAATCATCATATCCGTCGGGGAATTTATCTACCAAAAGGTTTAAAATTTCATTGGTTAGTTTGGCGTAATCAACAATAACTCTTTTCATAAAATAATATTATAAATCTAATAAGTAAGCAAAAATCAAAGGAGCAACAATCGTCGCGTCCGATTCAATGATGAATTTTGGTGTATGGATATCTAATTTTCCCCATGTAATTTTTTCGTTTGGAACCGCTCCGGAATAAGAACCATAACTGGTTGTCGAATCCGAAATTTGACAAAAATAACTCCAAAATGGAATGTCGTGCATTTCCATATCTTGATATAACATTGGCACTACACAAATTGGAAAATCACCTGCAATTCCTCCTCCTATTTGAAAGAATCCTATTCCTTTTCCTTCAGAATTTTTGGGATACCAATCGGCTAACCACATCATGTATTCAATACCACTTTTTGTTGTTGAATATTTGAATTCACCTTTTATACAATAGGAAGCAAATATATTTCCCATGGTACTGTCCTCCCAACCTGGAACAACTATTGGTAAGTTTTTTTCGGCGGCAGCAATCATCCAAGAATCTTTAGGATCAATTTCATAATATTGTTCTAACACCCCTGAATTTAACATTTGGTACATAAATTCGTGAGGAAAATAGCGTTCACCAGATTTATCTGCTTTATTCCAAATATGAAATAAATGCGATTGTAGTCTTCTAAAGGCTTCCTCTTCTGGAATACAAGTGTCGGTTACTCTATTGTAATGATTTTCTAATAAATCCCACTCATCTTGAGGACTTAAATCTCTATAATTAGGAACTCTTTTGTATGAATTATGAGCCACAAGATTCATGATATCTTCTTCTAAATTGGCTCCCGTGCAAGAAATAATATGAACTTTGTCTTGACGGATCATTTCAGCTAATGTTTTACCTAGTTCTGCAGTACTCATAGCACCACCGAGACTAATCATCATTTTTCCGTTTTCTAATAAATGTTGCTCATATCCTTTTGCAGCATCTACTAGTGCAGCAGCATTAAAGTGAAGATAATTCTTTTCAATAAACTGACTAATTGGTCCTTTACTCATTATATTTTGGTAGTGTTTATGATTCTTGTTTGAGGGTCAAAGAAAAACTATTTTTCTAAAATTTCAAACTGTTTCTTTTTAAATTTTATATATTTTTTCAGCTCTAAAAATCTGCTTGTTAAAGTCTTTATTTCTTTACATAACCCAATATTTTCAATACATCTTCAGAAGTTTGTTGCTCAGAAAACACTTCAGTAGCTAAAATACCATTTTCATCTCTATCAATTAAAATATGTTTGGGTTGTGGTATCAAGCAGTGATGCAATCCACCATATCCACCTATAGTTTCCTGATAGGCACCAGTGTTAAAAAACCCAATATACAATGGCTTTTCTTTACTATATCTTGGTAAATATATAGCATTCATGTTTTGTTCAGAATTATAATAATCATCACTATCACAGGTCATTCCTCCGAGCAAAACTCTTTCGTAGGTGTCATTCCAACGATTGATAGCTAGCATAATGAACCTTTTATTTATTACCCAAATATCTGGAAGTGTGGTAATAAATGATGAATCTATCATATTCCATTTCTCTCTATCGTTTTGTTGTTTTTGATACAAAATCTGATAAATAGCTCCGCCACTTTCTCCTACCGTAAATGAACCAAATTCGGTAAAAATATGAGGTACATCAACCTCGGCTTCATCACATGCAATTTTTATTTGATTGATAATTTCGTCAATCATATATTGATAATCATATTCAAAAGTCAATGAATTTTTGATTGGAAATCCTCCACCTATATTCAAACTGTCAAGTGAGGGACATTCTTTTTTTAATGCCACATATACTTTTATACATTTAACTAATTCGTTCCAATAATAGGCATTATCATTGATTCCTGTATTGATAAAAAAGTGTAACATTTTGAGTTCCAATTTTTCATTTTCTTGAATTTGTTTTTTGTAAAATTGAACAATGTTTTTGTAACCAATACCTAATCTAGAAGTGTAAAATTCAAATTTGGGTTCTTCTTCCGCAGCAATTCTAATTCCAATTTTGAATTTCTTTTTAATTTGTGCTTGAAGCAAATCGAGTTCTTCAAAATTATCAATTATTGGTATTGCATTTTTATGACCATTGTTAATCAAACGTGCAATGTTTTCAATATATTGATCTCTTTTAAAACCGTTACAAATAACAAACGTACTTTTATTTATTTTTCCATTTTCTAATAGATTTTCAACAATATTGATATCAAAAGCAGATGAAGTTTCTATATGGATATTGTTCTTAAAAGCTTCATTCATAATATATTCAAAATGTGAGCTTTTAGTACAATAGCAGTAATAATATTTACCCTCATACTTATTTTTTTCCATAGATTTACGAAACCAACTTTTAGCTTTTCCAATATTATTTGAAATCTGGGGTAAATAGGTGAATTTTAATGGGGTTCCATATTTTTCAACTAACTTCATCAAATCAATATGATGAAATTCTAAATTATCTTTGTTTAGCGTAAACTCTTCTTGGGGAAAATAATAGGTTTGATTAATTAAATCGAAATATTTTGTATTCATTGTTTTTCATGGTTTTTAGATTAAAAAGTAATTCAATTGAAACTAATTTTCAAACCCGAATATTGGCAAATACAATAAGTAATTTTTGATTAAAATTGGTAAAATGATGAAAGATACTGAAATTGGAAGTAACATTACAACCTAAAAAAGATGGCAAAACTCTGTTGCTATAGCTATCTTTTGGGCTATTGATAAAAAAAACGGGAGCGTTATAGTTAATTTTATTCATTATGGCAAATGTAAAAAATAATATAATCGAAATGCAACCCTTTTGTTAAAAAAAAGTGCAATTTATAATTTAAAAAAAATGAATAAATAAATTCTATCTCCACTTATTTATTCATGTGAAGTTTTAATTAATTTTAAAGCGAGTACAAAAAAATTATCTAGAAGAAAATAGCACTACTTTAAAATAGAAAACCCTATCTAATTTAGTAAAGTATAACTTTTCAAGCACGAAAATAATACTTTGATTGTAAAAACTAATTCTTTTAATAGCGGTAAACAAAAGCATTAATATTCATTCCTGCTCCTACTGAAGCAAAAATAACCACATCTCCCTTGTTAAGTTCTTGGTTTTCAATTTTTCCATTAGTTAGTAAGTCGAGTAGTGTAGGAATTGTAGCCACACTGCTATTCCCTAGCTGTGCAATACTCATTGGCATAATCCCTTCAGGTGTGGGTTTTTCATATAATTTATAAAAGCGTTGTACTATTGCCTCATCCATTTTCTCATTAGCTTGATGAATGAGTACTTTTTTTACCTCATTTATAGCGATTCCACTTTTATCCAAACAACTTTTCATCGCTAAAGGCACGTTATTTAGGGCAAATTCATAAATTTTTCTGCCGTGCATTTTGATGTAATTGATTTCTTGGTTTTGATTTTTATTAAAAGAAGCTCCATAAAATAAATATTCCGATTCGTCAAAAGAAAAAGTAGCATTTTCATAAGCAATTAAACCCGATTCATCATCAGAAGCTTCAAGAACAGCTGCTCCGGCGCCATCTGCATAAATCATACTGTCTCTATCATGAATATCTACAACTCTAGAAAGTGTTTCTGCTCCAATAACCAAACAACGCTTTGCCATTCCTGATTTAATAAAAGCATTTGATTGAAGCACCCCTTGAATCCATCCTGGACAACCAAAAATCATATCAAAAGCTACACAATTTGGGTTTTTTATTTGTAATTTATGTTTCACTTTAGAAGCTAAACTAGGCAACATATCCGATTGATTTGTGCCGTGTTTAACATCTCCAAAATTATGAGCGACAATAATATAATCTAAAGTTTCAGGGTCAATATTTGCGTTTTGAATCGCTTTTTCTGCAGCAAAAAAAGCGATATTGGAGGTTACTAAATTTTCATCTGCATAACGTCGTTCTTCAATTCCAGTAATACTTTTAAATTTTCCGATAACGATTCCTGTTGGGTGTCCAAAAGGTGTACCGTCTTCATTTAGAAAAACATGTTTATCAAAATCGGTATTGGCAATTTTTATTTCAGGAATGTAACTACCGATTCCTGTTATTTTAATATTCATAGGAAAGTTGATGTGTTAATTTATGCTAAATTAAAGATAATAATTGAAACTGGATACTTAATTTAGATTGGTCTACATAAAATTGTGAAATAAATTAATTTTTAGGTTTAAAATAATGAATATTTCATTTTTGTTAAAAAATAATTCCTATTAAGTAGCTTTATTACTCTAAAATCTAAGTGTATAAATTGCAATATTCTAAAAAATAAAACTAATGAATTTAATTATTTAAAAAGCAATCCGTAATCAAATAGTAAAACAAATCCAATTCCGTGAACCTTCAAACCACTTCAAAACACTATTTTTGCAGATTACAATATAGTATTTGATTTAAAATGGCTAAAGAACTTCTTTTTCAAGCATCCCCTGAAATAGCAGCTAACGACAAATTACTTAAAGAATTTGTTGCAAAACACTGTAACCTGTCAGTTTCAGAGATTCAACAAGTTGTCGTTCTAAAACGCTCGATTGATGCTCGACAAAAAGCAATAAAAATAAACCTAAAAGTGGTTGTTTACTTTAAAGGTGAAGATTTTACAATTGAAAAAATAGCACTTCCTGAATATAAAAACGTAAGCAATGCGCAGGAAGTTATAATTGTTGGCGCAGGTCCCGCAGGACTTTTTGCTGCTTTACATTTAATTGAATTGGGATTGAAACCCATTGTTGTAGAACGCGGAAAAGACGTTAGAGGTCGTCGTAGGGATTTAAAAGCCATTAATGTAGATCACATTGTAAACGAAGATTCTAATTATTGTTTTGGGGAAGGCGGAGCGGGAACTTATTCGGATGGAAAATTATATACGCGTTCCAAAAAAAGAGGTGATGTTGATCGAATTTTAAAATTGTTGGTCGCTTTTGGTGCATCATATGAAATTCTAGTGGAAGCACATCCGCATATTGGAACGAATAAACTACCTCAAATTATTCAAGATATTCGCGAAAAAATTATTGAATGTGGTGGACAAGTATTATTTGAAACTCGTGTAACTGATTTTATAATTAAAAACAATGAAATACAAGGCGTTTGTGCTCAAAATGGAGCTATAATATCCGCAAAAAAAGTCATTCTTGCAACGGGTCATTCAGCGCGTGATATTTTTGAACTATTAGACAAAAAGAAGATTTTCATAGAAGCTAAACCATTTGCCATAGGCGTTCGTGCCGAACATCCTCAAGAATTAATTGACAGTATTCAATATAGTTGTGATTTTAGAGGTGCGTTTTTACCTCCCGCCCCTTATTCCATTGTAAAACAAGTTAACGGAAGAGGAATGTATTCTTTTTGCATGTGTCCAGGGGGCGTAATTGCACCTTGCGCAACAAGTCCAGGAGAGGTAGTTACCAATGGTTGGTCGCCTTCTAAACGCGATCAAAGCACAGCAAACTCAGGAATTGTAGTAGAATTAAAATTAGAGGATTTTAAACCTTATGCAAAATTTGGCCCACTAGCCGGAATGGAATTTCAAAAAGCTATTGAGCAAAAAGCTTGGCATTTAGCAGGAGAATCTCAAAAAGTTCCTGCACAGCGAATGGTTGATTTTACACAAAATAAAATATCTTCGGATATTCCAAAAACATCCTATGTTCCTGGTACAACTGCTGTGGAAATGGGTCAAGTTTTCCCCGGTTTTTTAACCCAAATTATGCGTGAAGGCTTCACGGAATTTGGAAAATCGATGCGAGGCTATATGACAAATGAAGCCATCTTACATGCTCCAGAAAGCAGGACCTCATCACCGGTGAGGATTCCTCGAGATAGTGAAACCTTAGAACATGTTCAAATTAAAGGTCTTTATCCTTGTGGTGAAGGTGCTGGTTATGCTGGAGGTATTATTTCTGCCGCGATTGATGGCGAAAAGTGCGCCTTGAAAATAGCTGAATCTTTACAATAAAAAACCACTTGTTTTCACAAGCAGTTCATCAAAACTTCTATTTATTTCTTTTTTAATCGCTCTTTAAAGATTTTTTCAAACTTCTCGATTTTCGGCTGAATAACCATTTTACAATAGGGTTGCTCTTTATTGTTTTGATAATAATTTTGATGATAATCCTCGGCGTTATAAAAAACTGTAAACGGTTGTACTTGAGTTACTATAGGATTGGCATACACTTTTTCAGTGTTGAGCTTATGAATCAAATCTAATGCCTCTTTCTTTTGTTTTTCATTTTCATAAAAAATAACCGAACGGTATTGTGTACCTACATCAGCACCTTGTCGATTAAGCGTTGTTGGGTCATGAACGGTAAAAAATACTTTCAAAATCTCATCCAAATTAGTTTTAGTAGTATCATAAGTAACCTGAACCACTTCGGCATGACCCGTAGATCCTGTGCAAACCTCATTATAGGTTGGATTTTTAATACTTCCACCTGAAAAACCAGAAACTACAGTTGTAACTCCTTCTAATTGTTCGTAAACCGCTTCAACGCACCAATAACATCCACCACCCAAAGTAATGGTTTCGAGAGTAGATTTGGCAACTATAAACTCCACCGGAACAAAATCCATAGAAATTGCATTCATACAATAACGTTTTTTTGTTGGAGCTGGTCCATCATCAAACAAATGCCCTAAATGACTGTCACATCTGCCACAAAGCGCTTCGGTACGTTGCATTCCATAGGAATTATCTGATTTAAAAGTAATGCTTTCTTTGTTGTCTTGCTCAAAAAAACTTGGCCAACCGCAACTGCTGGTGAATTTTTGGTTAGACTTAAATAATTTATAACCACATGCTGCACAATAATAAGTACCTTTAGTTTCCGAATTCCACATAGTACCGGTAAATGCTCTTTCAGTATCGGCTTTTCTCGCTACAGCATACAAATCTGGTGATAATACTTTTTTCCATTCCGCGTCAGTAAGTATCAATTTTTCTGTGTTTGTATTAGAATAATACGGGTTTTCGGGCTTGTTAATTGGGTTTTCCATTAGTATAGATTTTGAAGTTGATTCCTGTTTTTTCGTGGATTGTCCACAAGCATTTAGAATAATAAGAGGCAAAAATACAAGGATGAAGAGCATTAATTTTGGTTTTTTCATAGTATTTATTTTATTTCTTTTACAAATTTACATCACAGGATTGTTATAAAAGGTCGAATGCTATTTAAATTTGGTTGATTTATACTAAGTTTAACATTTGTTAATCAGCAACAAAACATCATGTATAATGTGTAATGAAAATATTTATTAAAAAAAAACAACTCATTCGTTGAAATTTAGAATTTTAATTGCAATTAATAAAAAAATGAATTTGCTAATATTTAATTACATTTTTATATAATATTGATTTTTTACTACCTAAAAATGATGTTTTTACAATCTACAACGATAAAATAAACACTATAAAAGAGGTTTGTTAACTAAACATTACCACAACATTAATTAATATCATTATTAATATAACGTTGTAGTAGAGCGAAAAGTGCCCTATTTTATTAATAAAATCAAATATTATCCAAAATATCTTAAACTTATAAAATAAAAAAAACAATCGTATAGTTTTTATATACAACAAAATTGGAAATAGAACAAAAACCTAAATTATATTTGAACTTTAACCATAAAAAAAAAATATTATGAAAAAAATTCTTTTATTATTTTTCCTAATGACCATTTCATTAGGGTTTGCTCAGCCAGGTGCATCGCCTTCAGATCCGCCTGCACGCAATGCATGGGACGTTTTATCCATGTATAGCGATTCCTATTCTAACCAAACAGGAGTTCAATTTTATGATTTTGGTGGAGCTACCATCAATGCAGATTATACTCCATCTGGAGGAACTGCTGCAAAGTATTACACGGGTCACAGCTACTCTGGAATACAAGTAAATACAGCGGGAAGTCTAAATATATCACAGATGACTCACTTGCATTTTGATGTTTGGTCTCCAAACTATAGTTCTATGAACATTAAGTTAGAGTCTTCTACTGGTACTGCCAGAGAACTAGGCGTAACGGGTTCTATTGTTCCGTCGGCTTCAACTAGAAGCCAATGGATTAGTGTAGATTTAGCTTTAAGCACGTATAATTTAGGTGATATTTTAACTAGCTTAAAATATATTGTACCTGTAACGTATGGACAAAATGCGACGCTATATGTAGATAATATTTATTTTTACAGACCTGCAACAACTTCTCAGCCGCCTACTTTTGGTACATTTACAGTACCTGCTAAGTTGGTGGGTGCTTCCAATTTTGCTATTTCAGCTCCAACTTCAAACTCTTCAGGTGCAATTACTTACAGCAGTAGTAATACCGCTGTTGCTACAATTGTAAGTGGTAATCAAATCCATATCGTAGGCGCGGGTACTTCTACTATTACTGCAACTCAAGCAGCAGCAGGAAGTTATGCTTCAGGTCTTACAACTGCTGTTTTAACAGTTACTTACCCTCCAATGACTACTGATGCTCCTGCAGCTCCAACTAGAAATGCATGGGATGTAATTTCTCTTTACTCTAGTACATATACTGATATCGGTGGTACAAATTGGTTTCCGGGTTGGGGTCAATCTACCACACACAGTACTTATACACCAACTTCAAATGAAACTCATTTGTATCAAAACCTAAACTATGAAGGAGTTCAATTAGCGGCTAATACTAACATTAGTGCTATGACAACAATGCACGTTGATATTTATTCGCCAGATGCAACTGCTTTGGATTTCCGAATTATTGCTGGAGGTGAATTCAACAAAACATTAACACTTACTCCTGGACAATGGAATAGTTTTGATATCCCTTTATCTCAATATTCTGGAGCAAATTTATCTGTTTTGAATCAGTTAAAATTTCAAACGAATCCTTTTGGTACTTTAAGAAATATTGTTTATCTGGATAATGTTTATTTTTACAGACCGGCAACTTCATTGCCTTCACCGACAATTACCAACTTTTCTGTTGCTCCAAAACCAGTGGGATCAGCGGCATTTTCTATATTAACAGCTCCTACATCAAACAGTACTGGGACATTCTCTTATACTAGTAGCAACACAAATGTAGCTACAATTAGCGGAAATACCGTTAGCATTGTGGGAATAGGTAGTACAACAATTACAGCAACCCAAGCAGCTACCGACAGCTATGGCTCTGGAACAATTACTACTGTATTTGATGTAACACCAGCAGCAGCTCCAACACCAACTGTAGCTTCCTCTCATGTTATTTCTTTATTTAGTAATGCATACACCAATATAGCTAACATTGATTGGTTTCCAAATTGGGGACAGTCAACTGTTGTTTCTGATCTTTCAATTGATGGAAATACTACTAAAAAATTTACTAATTTAAGTTATGAAGGTGTACAATTTTCAGCTCCAATTAATGCATCTGCAATGGTTAGTTTGCACATGGATATTTGGACACCTAATTGTACCTCACTTCAATTATATCTAATTAACCAACCAGCTCCTGAACAAGCTATAACGTTGACACCAACATTATCTGGTTGGAACAGTTTTGATATTTTATTATCTCAGTTTACAAATATCAACTTAGCTAGCATAGGTCAATTTAAATTTGTTGGAACACCAAGTGGATCAACCGTTTATTTAGACAATATTTATTTTAGCGATGTACCAGTTACTGTAGCGCCAATAATTTCAGGATTTTCAGTACCATCAAAAGAACTTGGTGCTGCTAATTTTAATTTAACTGCTCCAACTAGTAGTAGTTCAGGTTCATTTACTTACACAAGTAGCAACACCAATGTAGCCACAATTAGTGGAAATACAGTTACCGTTGTTGGTATTGGAACAAGCACAATTACCGCTACCCAAGCGGCTGCAGGTAATTATTTAAGCGGAAGTATTACTGCAAACTTCGTTGTAATAGCACCACTACCAACAGCTCCTGATACAGCTGCACCAACGCCTCCTTCGAGAAATACAGGAGATGTAAAATCATTATTTAGTGATGCCTATTCTAATATATCTGGTACAGATTGGTATCCTAACTGGGGACAGTCAACTACAATGCAAGATATTACTATTGGAGGAAATAATACTAAAGTATATTCAAATATGAATTATCAAGGTGTAAATTTTGCTTCAGCTGTAAATGCATCAGCAATGACCAAATTGCATATTGATTTATGGAGCTCAACTTGTACCGCTTTTGATGTATATCCAATCGTTCCTGGTCAACCAGAACAAAAGGTAACCTTGACACCTACAATAGCGGGATGGAATAGCTTTGATATTGATTTGACTCAATATACCATTCCTTTGACCAATATTATGCAAATGAAATTTGTAGCTACTCCTTCGGGAACTAAAGTTTTTTTAGATAATATTTATTTTTGGAAACCAGACACTACTCCAAACATTACAGGATTTAATGTACCTTCTAAATTAATTGGTGCAGCGCCATTTGCATTAGCAGCGCCATCAAGTAACAGTTCAGGTGCATTTACTTACACAAGTAGTAATACAAGTGTAGCGACCATTGTAGGTAACATTGTAACAATTGTTGGAGCAGGTTCTACAACAATTACAGCTTCTCAAGCAGCAGCTGCTCCGTACATTACTGGATTTACATCGGCTACTTTATTGGTAACTTACCCAGGACCTACATCTGGACCTAATGCTCCAACTGTAGATGCTTCGAGAGTAATCTCTTTGTTCAGTAACTCTTATTCTAACGTTGCTAACATTGATTGGTTTCCAAACTGGGGTCAATTGACGCATGTTACAAACACAACTGTTGGTGGAAATGATATTAAAAAATACTCCACTATGAACTACCAAGGTGTTCAGTTTGCTAGTCCAATTAACGCAACAGCAATGACACATTTACATTTAGATATTTGGACTCCTAACTGTACTGCTTTTGATGTTTATTTAATTAATCAAACAATTGCTGAGCAAAAAGTTACACTTACACCAACACTGTCAGGATGGAATTCATTCGATATTCCTTTGTATCAATATTCAAATATTAACTTGGCTAGTATAGGTCAGCTTAAATTTGTTAGCGAACCTTCTGGAGTTGCGGAATTGTATTTAGACAATATTTACTTTAGCAAGCCAGTTGCAGCGCTTAGCAGTGCAATTTGTGGTGGGACTTTAGCTGCATTAAATTCAAATATTAATGCTACTTACATAAATGGTTATGAAGCATATCGTTTTGAGGTTTCTAACGGCTCAACTGTAAATACTTTGGATGTTAACAAATACAACTTTAGTTTAACACAAACTCCAGGTATTACTTACAACACGACTTACAGTATTCGTGTAGCGGTTAAAATTAATGGCATTTGGGGTGATTACGGAGCATCTTGTACTGTTACCACTCCTTCTATAACTAATAATGTGATTCCTACTACTACACTGTTAGCTAGTGTTTGTGGAACAACTTTAGCATCTTTAGACACAAAAATTGGAGCTAATCCAGTTTCAGCTGCGACAGGTTATCGCTTTGAAATTATTGCTGGAGGGGTAACTACAGTTTATGATTCTTCTTCTTATAACTTTAGATTAGCGGATGCAGGTGTTGCAGCTTACGGAACAACATTTGCAATCCGAGTGAAGGTATTAGTAAATGGTACATATGGAAATTATGGTGCTTCATGTAACGTAACTTCACCAACACTTACTATTAGTGCAGTACCTACTACTAAGATATTAGCTGCTTTCTGCGGCACTACTTTAGCTACTTTGGATACTAAAATTGGAGCTACTCCAGTTGCAGCCGCTTCTGGTTACCGTTTTGAAATCACAAATGGTAGCACAGTGACCACTTATGATTCAGCAACTTACAATTTTAAACTTTCTCAAGCTGGAGTTGCTGCTTATGGTGCAACTTATGCTATTCGAGTTGCCGCTTTAGTAAGTGGTACTTACGGGAATTTTGGAACGTCTTGCAATGTTTCAACTCCTGTATTAGCATCAAATACAGTTCCTACAACTACTATCTTACCAATTTTCTGTGGTGCTACTTTAGCAGCTTTAGATACTAAAATTGGTGCGGTTATAGTAGCAGGAGCAACAAAAGGTCGTTTTGAAGTTACTATTGCAGGTGGTTCACCAGTAGTTTATGAAGTAGCTGCTTACAACTTTAAACTTGCTCAAACTGGCGTTGCTGTATTGTACAATACAGATTATTCCATCCGTGTTGCGGCTTATGTAAATGGTGTATGGGGTAATTATGGTGCTTCTTGTACAGTAACTACACCTGCAGCAATAACAAGATTGAAAGCTAAAACTTTTGAAGTTTCTGCTTATCCTAATCCATTTGATAGTGCTTTCAATTTGAACATAGAAACACCGAGCAAAGATGAAGTAACTATTACAGTTTACGACATGATGGGTAAATTGATTGAAAATCACCAAGTAAACCCTATAGAAGTTGCCAATTTGCAAATAGGTAACAACTTTGCAGCAGGAATCTATAATGTTATTGTTTCTCAAGCCAACGAAATGCAAGCCATTCGTTTGATTAGAAAATAGTAATTAATGATTAACTTTTAGTGAATAGTTACTAGACTGAACATTAAAAGCTGAATACTGAACACTTAAAAACCCTCTTCAATTCCTTACGGAGTTGGAGGGGGTTTTTCTTATATAATAAACTCAATCATAACGTACTAGCAACAATTTAGTAATATAGAGTGATTAGTTTTGTAAAAACAAACTATGAAACGAAAACGAAAAATTCCTTTAGTTGTTATTAGTGATGTACACCTTGGAACGTATGGCTGCCATGCTAAAGAATTGCTTCAATATTTAAAATCTATCCAACCGCATACATTGGTTTTAAATGGCGATATTATTGATATGTGGAGTTTTAGCAAACGCTATTTTCCCGCTGCTCACATGGATGTATTGCGTTATATCATTAAAATGTCGAATCATGGCACCCGAGTAATTTACATAACAGGCAATCATGATGAAGCGTTGCGAAAATATTCCGATTTTATTTTAGGAAATTTTGAATTGGTGGATAAATTAATCTTGGATTTAGACGGCAAAACAACTTGGATTTTTCATGGAGATGTTTTTGATTCTTCTACAAAAGGTTATGCGAAAATAGTAGCAAAGTTAGGAGGAAAAGGCTATGACTTACTGATATTGTTGAATAGTTTTGTCAATTGGGTTTTAGTATCCTTTGGAAGAGAAAAGAGAAGTTTTTCTAAAGCTATAAAACATAGCGTAAAAAAAGCCGTTTCTTTTATATCCAATTTTGAAACTACTGCTGCAGAAATAGCTATTGAAAAAAAATACAGTTACGTCGTTTGCGGGCATATTCATATGCCACAGAAAAAAACGGTTACAACCAAACAAGGTAGTGTTATGTATTTAAACAGTGGTGATTGGGTGGAAAACCTTACTGCATTAGAATACAAAAAAGAGAAATGGAAGATTTACCAATACAATAAATCGGATTATACTCAAAAAGAAAACCAAGATGAAAAAGTAGTCAATGATATTGTTTCTAAAATTTTATCCTAAAAAAATGTTCCTTCACATAATTTCACTCCATAAAAATTAGCAATGAAAATATTTTATGCCATACAGGCAACAGGCAACGGCCACATCAGTAGAGCCATTCAATTGTATCCGTATTTGAAACAATTTGGTGAAGTAGATTTCTTTTTGAGTGGAAATAATTCCAGCTTAAACCTAGATTTACCTATAAAATTGAAAAGCAAAGGATGTAGTTTACATTACAGCAAGTGCGGCGGGCTCGATTATTGGGATATTGTAAAAAACATTCAACCCATCCAAATGTATAAAGAAGCAAAAGCCTTGCCGTTAAAAAATTATGATGTTATTATTAATGATTTTGAAGCCATTACGGCACTCGCTTGCAAATTACAAAAAGTACATTCGGTACAGTTGGGTCATCAAGCTAGTTTTGTTTCGGATGCTACGCCTCGTCCCGAAAAAAAGAGCCTCATGGGAGAACTGATTCTTAAACATTATGCACCTTCGCCGAAGCATATTGGTTTGCATTTTGAAAAATACGACTCCTTTATCTGTCCACCAATTATTAAAGACGAAATTATTAATGCAATACCAAAAAACAAAGATCACATTACGGTTTATTTACCTTCATTTGATAAAAGTTGTTTGGAAAATGCTTTTACCAAGCTACCCGAACGCCAATTTCATTGGTTTTTGAACGATGTAAAAGCGAAACACAAGATTGGCAATGTTACTTTTTATCCTGTGAATCAAAATGATTTTAACGAAAGCTTAATTCATTGTGAAGGAATTATTACTGGAGGCGGATTTGAAACGCCGGCCGAAGCTTTATATTTAGGGAAAAAAGTTTTAAGTATTCCCATTCGAAACCATTACGAACAAGAATGTAATGCCGCAGCCTTAAAAAAAATGGGGGTTCCTATTGTTTATGAAGTAGGTAATGATTTTGACACCATTATAGCAAGCTGGTTGAATGCAACAACACATTATCCAAAAATGCAAGCCAACAATATAAACGAAACCTTAAAATTCTTGTTTGATACCTACAACGACTAGTTAATGATTGCTTTCTTAATGCTTTTTCAAAAAAAATCCTACCTGTAAGTTGGATTTTTTATAGCAATAGCTTTGATTAAGTTTTGAACTTTGACCTAGGTTTCAGAATAATTGTAAACTTTTGGCAGATAAATTCCAAGACGGATATGATGATTCCAAATATTATCCGAATTAAAAACCATAAAAGCGAATCCATAGAAGCAGTGGATGTTCGAACCGCAGATACGATCTAATTAGGAAATATTAATTTTAAATTATTGGAGAAAAGCATTAATTTTGATGAGGATGAAAAAGAAGATAACGATTAAGCGAATTGATTATACATAGAAAGGCTGTCTCAAATGTGAGGCAGCCATTCTATGTAAAAACACTACTTAAAACGTATAAGTTGTAGCTAGTACTATAAAAGCAGTAGATTTTTTTGGACTACCGTCTGTAAATATTTTTTCAGATGCTGTATCCAATCTAAATTCTGGAATAAAAGTTAAATTACCATCCTTGAAATTTAGGGAAATTGTGTTGGCAATTACATTTGCTCCTAAACCAACAACACTTGCTTTATCATCAAAATACTCTGCTCTATAAGCCAGATTAAGATTTTTATTCAAAGCAACAGTTGCATATCCAGTAACTGAAAACCAAGCATTTGTTCCTTCAATAATATCGTCTGTAGTATAAGCATAGGTACCGTTGAAACCCAACGAAAGTTTTTCTGATACTTTTTTGGAAGCCACAAAATCAAATTGTGTTTTGTTGGCAGTTGATATGGGATTTAAACTGCCGGAAGTGAAATTAAGCAAAACACTTCCACTATCTGCTGTATAGCCTAACTGTGTAATTACTGTTTTTTGAGTAGAACCAGCTTTTGCAGCCGATTTAAAATCTGTTGGATTGGTAATCCCCGCCATAATGCTGTATTTACCAAATGTATATTGCGCTTTCACTCCTGTATTAAAGAATGGACCGTTTGTAAACGCATAAGACATACTGTAGTTTTTGTTGTCAACAGCATCTAACAATTCGTATCCGATATGTGTTCCAAAACTACCAGCTGTAACTTTAAATTTAGAAGAAAAATCATATGTTACGTACAATTGTTTTATCATAAAAGTAGTAGTAGCATCAGTATAGGTAAACTCCGCAGCTCTCGTTCCAAAACCTAAATCAACAAATACAGCCGCTTTTCCGGATTTGTGAGCAGCCTTAAATGTTGCCATTCCTAATTCAAATGAATTGTGTGATTTTGTAAAACTGGTTTTGCTATTATCAAATTGTGAGAAATCATATTTGTAATACATATCTACATTCCCAGCAAAAACAGTTGGTGACGACTTTGTATCCTGAGCAAAAACTGGAATAAAAAAGAGTGCTATAAATGCAATACTTAAAAAAATGGACTTATTGGTTATTTGATTTTTCATGTAAAATTTTTTATTAATTATTATTAATTGATTTTGTTACTGCTTTTTTTAATTTAAAATGGGAACAGAAAATCTCTTCCGTTATTTCAGATTTTGAAAAATGGAATTGAAAATTAAGGAAATAAAATAAGTAATTGAAATTTAATCCGTGATTATGACAACTTTTTAAAGGAACTCTCCATGTTGAGTAATATCTAATCCAAGTTCTTCTTTATCTTCGGAAACACGGAGCGGTGTTATTTTATTTACGATAAAGAATAAAGCATAAGATACAGTAAATGCGAATATAGAAACCAATACCAATGCCTTTAGTTGCGTTAAAAATAAGGTTGCGTCACCATAAATCAAACCTTGGTTTTCACCAACTATTGCATTGACCGAATTGGATGCGAATACACCAGTTAAAAGCATTCCCACCATGCCACCAACACCATGACAGGCAAAAACATCTAAAGCATCATCTATTTTCCCTTTAGGAAAATTGCTCACTACAAGATTACTCACAATACTAGCAATAAAACCAATCGCTAGTGCTGAAGGAATAGTTACGAAACCAGCAGCAGGTGTAATAGCTACCAATCCTACAACAGCCCCTATACAAGCACCCATTGCAGATAATTTGTGTCCAAGAATTTTATCAAGAAACACCCAACCCATAGCCGCAGCAGCCGCAGCTACAGTTGTAGTGCCTAATGCCAAAGCGGCAAGACTGCTAGCACCGACAGCAGATCCTGCATTAAATCCAAACCATCCAAACCATAATAAACCCGTACCTAATAATACATAAGTAATACGAGCAGGATTTGATTTTTGAGTTTTTCGTTTTCCTAAAAACATTGCCCCAGCCAATGCTGCCCATCCTGCACTCATGTGAACCACTGTACCACCCGCAAAATCTAAAACGCCCATTTTGAAAAAGAGTCCTTCTGGATGCCAGGTCATGTGGCATAATGGTGCATATACAAAAAGTATAAACAATACCATAAATAACAAATAAGCCCAAAAACGTACACGCTCTGCAAAGGCTCCAGTAATTAATGCAGGAGTGATAATAGCAAATTTAGCTTGAAATAACGCAAATAGTAAAAACGGAATAGTTGGTGCTAATTCCCAAGCTGTATTCGCGCTAACACCGTGAAAGAAAAGATTTGTACTTGGGTTACCGATGAATCCGCCGATTGAAGGACCAAAACACAATCCAAAACCTACAACAACCCACAAAACAGTAACAATGACCATAGCCATAAAACTTTGCAATACAGTACTGATTACATTTTTTTTACCTACCATTCCTCCGTAAAAGAATCCTAATCCTGGTGTCATTAATAGTACAAGACCAGTCGCTACTAACATCCACGCTGTATCACCTGTATCTAGTTTTAAAGGTACGATGTGAGCACTTAATAATGTGCTTTCGGGAAATAAATAAATTGAAAAAATGGACAACACTAAAATCGTGATAAGAATCACACTTAAAATAATTTTTCTCATAGTTTTTTGTTTTAAATTTGGTATAAAAATATAAAATATAACAATAGCCCTATAAAAAATAATGTATTCTTATGTATTTTTACGATATTTACAAAACATACCCTATTATTTTTAGGGTGTGGCAAAAATTAATTTAAATATAGTAAATTTCATAATGGCTACATTGAAAAATCAGTTATGTTTATAATTTAGGTTTGGTGCTCTGTACTTTATTATCAATAACTATAACTACAATAATGGGGAATTGAACGCCATTATAGAGGTAATTTAGAAGAAAAAGATGCGTGATGGTATTTTTATGGAGTAGTTAGGTTTACAGAAAATCGCCGTTATCGTTGGCATATTGATACGATGATCGCCGCGCAATAAATGTTTTAAAAAATCCATTATTTGGCGTATGAAACAATGGTAATTTATACAATAATATTTTTATTCTTGACTTATGATGTTCCAAAAAACCACAATTGTCATGGCTTATAAACTATTATGTTCAAATATAGAATTAAAACTACTCTCTTTTTAAAAGCTCAAATCTTTATTTTACGATAAAACGGATGCTTTTTGATTGTTCTTCGTTTGAAAGTTTACCAATATAGATTCCTGGCACTAAATCGTCTATTGGAAGTGTTTTTAGATTGTTTTCACTAGGAATGTTGTTGTAAGTAGCCGTTTTAATGTTTCTTCCTAAAGTATCATAAACGAAAAGAGTCACAGGAGCATTCAAATTGGTTGTAAAATTAAAATGCAATTCTTTGCCTTGTACTGGATTTGGCGCGATAGTAAACTGCATGGCATTTGCATTAAATTCGGTATCGTATAATGTTGGCGTTACTAGCCAAACCATTGCATTCATTAGCAATTTTTGATGATTACCACTTGCATCACCAGTGTAACCGTTATACAATACATCTCCCGTATCTCCAGTACCATCATCTAGAATAGAACTGTCGCCTATAGCAACTACTTTACCTGTTTGATAAGTGGCAGAGGCGACCAGAACATTAGTGGTTCCTGTAGCACTTGCACCTGATTTATATATTAAACCCTTAACTGAACTATTGTTGGCAACATTCAAAGTCATTGTTGTGCCATTGGTCCATAGCACTTTAGTAACATTTCCATAAGAACCATGCAGAATTGAATTGGTAGGTAAATTAGCAAATGTGCTTGAATTTCCGCTAATATTTAATAAATCGAAGGTTATTCCAAACGGATTATTCTGAACCGTATTGTTTGTCATAAAATCATTCCAAATCACAGGTGAGTCAACGCCATCGTTGTTTCTATCCGAAATGGTATGGTCACTAATCATCATAAGTCCTCCTCCATTAGCAACAAAATTGACTAAAGCCGCTTTTTCTATAGCTGTAAAAGAGGAGTTGGGTTCGTCTACAACAAATACTTGGTAGTTACTCAAATCTTGAGGATTAGTACTATTACCATAAGTAATCGCACCATTATAGGGTAATGATTCGACAAAATAGCCTTGTTTGACGCAATCAATGGCAAAATTAGACAAGGAGCCTTGCCAATATGTTTCTGGAGTCGTACTAGTAATACCTGATTGTGCAGGATTTGGAATACGTTGTGGATTAGAAGCACCACCTGTTCCGTTGGTGTAAGGTAAATGTGTTGTACTCGAAAACCAAATATTGTGAGCATCGGCATCAATTACCCAATCTGCATTTCCTGCCATTTCTGCTTTTGTGGCATCAAATAATATTTTGGTTTGAGCATTGCTATATAGAGTAATGAATAAGAATAGAAAGTATTTTGTTTTACGCATTTGATGTAAATTTTATGCAATATAATTATTTTTTTTAGTACTAATTCTTAACAAACCCTTTTTAAGAAAGATTTAAGGAGAAAAACTATTTCTAATTACTTAAAACCCCTACTAATTGCGGCTTTAAATTCAAAACAATACGTGTAAGCGAAAGTAATTGAATTCTCAACTACTCCACTACAATTTTGAGGGATATTTTTTCAAATCAGTATTTAAATTATAAAAAAATAAAAGGCTGTCGATACTGCACTGACAGCCTTTATGTATTGCAAATTTCATTACACGCTTTGAAACTAAACGATTATCGTTTTATCATTCGCAAATTAAATTGTTTTTCTCCTTGTGTTACGTTTACTATGTAAACACCTACAGCATATTGCTTACCCAAAACGACCGTAGCTAGTAAATCCGAGGCTACAATTTGTGATTCTATTAGTTTTCCAGATAAATCATAAACCGTTATTTGATAGGTTTCACTACTATTTGAATTGGTTTCAATGGTAAAAGTATCGTCAAATGGATTTGGAAAAGCTTTTAAGCTATATATAGCGGTCACAGATTGATCTTTTGTTATTGGTATAACACAGGTTTTATACCAAACTGTAATCACATTAGTGCTGTATCCTTCTAAACAAGGGCCGCTGGTTAGCTTCACTCGATAATAATTAGCTCCAACGATTGGGTTTGTAACAGCATAAGAAGCCGAATTTGCTCCTGCAATATCAGTCCATGGTCCTGATGCCACTGCAGCTGTTTGCCATTGAATTGCTCCAACATAACCTGTTCCAAGAGTCAATATTTTAGTCATGTCGGTGGTACATAATGCACTAGTAGTTGCTACTCCCGCTGGCACGGTGATATTGGCTGTAATTGCTTTTGATACAATTTTAGGACTAACCGTTACAACAAAAGTTGGTGTCGTAGCCACACAAGAACCACTTGTTAGAATTGCCTTATAGGCGGATGCTACTGTCAATGCCCCAGTGCTTAATGTTGTGGTTACACCAGTTACTGTAGTCCATGTTGGCGCAGCTGCTGTCCAATTAGTTGATTTTTGCCAAACTATACTACCTTGAGAACCTGTTAATGTTAGCGATGAACCTGGAGCAGTTGCAGTACACACCGAACTACTTCCTATGATAACACCTGCAATTGCTGGAACCGTTGTAACTGTAATTTGAACTGCATTGGAATACGCTTTTGCAATACAAACGCCACTAGTAGCAACTACCCTGAACAAAGTATTAGAATTGATTGTGTTAAAGGTGTAAGGAGTTGATGTAGCTCCAACAACATCTGTATATGAAACCCCTCCGTCAGTTGAGTTTTGCCATTGAATGGTTCCTGTATTTCCTGTTACTTTCATCGCTTTACTGCCACCTAAACACACATCCGTACCAGCTACATTAACAGCAACAGTCCCCCCTACTGCAGCAGGACTGACATTTACAATTGTTGTTGAGGAATAAACTATAGAACAACTTCCTATTGTAACCATTGCTCTAAAAGCAGTAGAAACAGTTAAAGCTCCAGTTGAAACATTTGCAGTGGTTCCTGTTACTGTAGCCCATGTTGGTGCCGTTGCAGTCCAATTGGTTGATTTTTGCCATGTAATTGTTCCTAAATAATTCGTCAAACTCAATGAAGTGGCGCTTGCTGCACAAATACTTGTTGAACCCACATTAAGTGTTCCAGCAATTGCAGCTGGAGCAATAGTAAATCGAACTGCATTTGAATAAGCAGAAGAACAAACACCGCTTGTGATTTTAGCTCTGAAATAAGTTGAAGAAGTTACATTAGTTACAATATATGTAGTATTAACAACACTTGTAGAGGTGGTGCTGAATGGAAAAGCAGAACTTACTGTTATGGAAGTTGGTGCATTAATATAATTCAATCCATCCAAAGAATATTGCCACTGAATACTTCCCGTATATCCTGATACACTAAGTGTTCCGCCGCCTAATGAACAAATGGTTCCTCCTCCTGTTACAGTTCCTGAAACTGATACTGCATTAACAGTAATGGTTTTAACAGCGCTAATTGCTGTTGAACAAACACCACTAGTTACAGTATGTCTCACATAGAAATTTGATCCTGCTGCATAAGCAATCCCATTCATAGTGAATGATGTTCCATTAGCACCGGCTGCAGCAACAAACCCCGAAGTGGCTGAAGTTGTGGATACCTCCCATTGGATGGCACTTCCAGTGTAAACTCCTGAAGTAAAGGTTATGGAATCTCCCAAACAAACTGCTGTTGGGGAGGTAATCACTCCGGCAATTGCAGTTGGTATTTCTTGTAAAGAAACAGTATTAGAAGTAGCAGCACCACATTGACCTCCACTAACAATAACTCTATATTTTGTGCCTGTCGCAGGCAATGTTGTTGTTGTTCTAGTTATAGTTAATATAGCTCCATTTACTCCAGCATAATTAGTTGAATTTAATAATGTAGTCCATGTGGTTGCTGTGGCAGCTTGTGAGTACCATTGATACGTAGTTTGTGAAGCTCCTGTAGCACCAACTGAAATCGTAGTTGTAGCTCCCACAGTTTTACAAATAGAAGGATTTGAAGGTTGAGATAGTATTACGACTCCTGAAGAAACAGAAGCATTAGCGTCATTACAATCGGTACCTAAAGAGGTTACTGCATATCCTGAAGGAATCGATACTCCATAACATAGCGTTACTAAAGTACCAATGGTATAGCCATCCCCGTCAGCATC
>JBBALV010000028.1:0-32087 GCA_040402815.1 Flavobacterium sp. | reverse complement strand
CTATTATTTTTTTATCGAAAACCTCGAGTAGTTCCAGCTAATCGAATTCGAAATAATGCTGTAAATATACTATATTGTTCTTGTATTTTTAAAACAAGTGTTGATAAATCGTTAAAATCGTTACTATCTATGGCATTAATCAACATAAGTTTTCAACAAATGACAGAATTAATCAAGAAAATTGAGGTGTCTTTGTCACTATTTTCGTCATGTTACAATTTTTTTGTGTGGGAGATTATTGGTACGTTTGGTAAAATTATCTATTCTTCCTGAAATTCAGAAGCATTCCGCTCCCGTGCGTAATGAAATTCAAATACAACAAGGAAACCGAAAACGCAAAGCTGAGGTGAAAATTATAAAAAAAAATCCAACAACTACAAATCCAGCGGAACACAACCACATGAAAGGAAATGTGGAGTTTCGAGAGTTTTTGATTTTTAGAGAATTAATTTTATATTTGAGGAAAATAAAATACAAAAACATGCGTATAACATACCAATTTGGAACAAAAAGTGGTATTTTTATACTTGTATAAAGTAGTTAGCGGTAATTTTAAAAACACAACAAACAAACAGACATAATATGAAAAAGTACTTTTACTCAAACGGACAGGACAAAGAAGGACCTGTAACTTTAGAAGAATTGAAACAGAAAGACATTACACCAAAGACTTTAATTTGGTACGAAGGACTTGATGATTGGAAAGAAGCCGAAAGCGTTGACGAGTTAAAAGAAATCTTTGAGTTAAGTCCTCCGCCAATTGACACAACAAATGATACTATTGAAATTGTTGAATCAAATGATTTGAGTTCTGAAAACAATTCAGAAACCACAAGTAGTTATTCAGCAAAAAAGCAAGGAATGTTTTCCAATCCATTTTCCTTTGACGGCAGAATAAGAAGAACTGAGTATGGTATAAGTTTCATAATATTTGTATTTGTTGCTGTATTTGTAAACGCACTCGTTAAAACGGGTGAATATCCAATTATTGGCTTAGCTTATATACCAATGTATTGGTTTCTGTGGGCACAAGGTGCAAAAAGATGTCATGACTTAGGAAATAACGGATGGTGGCAAATAATTCCATTTTATGTTTTTTGGCTAATATTTGCTAATGCAGACAGCGGAATAAACCAATATGGTAGAAACCCTAAAGGATAAAACATGAGAATTACTATTTATATTTTAATTTATTTTTTTTCATCATCCGCATTCAGTCAAACCTTTTCTGAAACTGACATAAATAAACTTGCAGTACAGGTAAATCGACAAATAAAGGGAGTTGACATCGGTAATGGAATTAAGGCAAAAGGATGCCTTTCTTTAGGACGTACTTTGATATATCAATATGAAGTACCCGACTATTGGGAAGCACCAAGTAATATAAAAGAAGAAATAATATCGAACTTAAAAACAGCAGGTGCTGCAAAAACTTACTTTCTGCAAAATATTGATGTTGATTTTTACTATTATAAAGGGAATTCACTCGCAAAGAAAGTAAGCGTAAAATCTACCGAGTTTTCAACTTTTAATTTTCAACTTGGTGAGTATATAAGCATTAAAGACCACCCAAAAGCAAAGGAAGTCAACCTAAAAATAAAAGTACCTATTGGTTGGGAAGTCAAAGAAGGAGACCGTCCAAACATTGTCAAAAAGTTTGTAAATGAAGGAAATACATATTTGATTTTAATAAAGGATAATGTCACTTTCTTTTCTCGGAAGCAAATGAGAGAGTCTCTTCAAGAAGATAATTTCGTAAAAGAGTTTGTTCAAGAAGCAAGTTCATTTTTGAAAAGTCCCCAAGTAATAGACCAATCAGTAGTTACAATTGACACTTATCCGGCCGTTCAATTTAAGGTAAAAGGTAAAATGGAGCGTTCAGGGTTAACATTTCCTGTTATAATGAAGTGTTGGGTGGTTTTTTATGAAGACAAAATTATTTTCCTTCAAGCAATGGGAATCGACAATCCTGAATTTAGAGCTCTTGAACAGCTTTATGCACTGATAACCAATTCTGTGATTTTCCCAGAACAATACAATTAAGAATGAGAAAATATTTCTATACAGATGGAGTAAACAAATTCGGCCCCTTTTCTAAGGATGAATTAAAGTCTCAAAAAATCACAAGGAATACTAAAGTTTGGTATTTTGGATTAGAAGAATGGACAGAACTCAATAAGATTATTGAGCTTAATGACCTTTTTGTAGCAATTCCTCCTGAATTAAAACCACTAAATACTCCTATCAAAAGCAAAATAGAACTGCCTGAAAATAAGTATTCACATAAGCCTATTCAAGTTCAACTGAAAACAAAGAAATCAAAGCTAAGTAAATGGGTAATTGGAATATCTATCTTAATTGCTATTTCCTTTGTAATTATTAGACTAGTACAAAAACAATCAGAAGCTAATTTATATAAAGAGATAGTCGCAAATTCATATGAGGCGGATGAAAAGTTTGACATTTATGTTGAAAAATTCTATCGTGATTTAGAAGTCTATGGCATATTCCCTAAGAAACCTAAGACAACAATAATAAAATTTTCAAGGCTTGACCAACTCGACAATACAACTCATATTCATGGTCTATCATTAGGACATAATGATGACAGTCGAATTGAGATATATATAAATCCATCTTCATGGAAACAGTTTACAAGACCGATGCGATACTTTTTATTGTATCACGAACTTTCTCATGATGTTCTTAATCTTGATGACTTAGATAATAAACCAATAAATGAAGGAAAACTGATGTATCCAGAAATTTCAAGCTATGAAAAGAAAAACATGGACGAATTTATTGAAAGTTTTCACTCTCTTTTTGAACAACAAGCAAAAAAATGAATAGAAAAACTACCGCTAACAGCACCTACCCAAAAGGCGGGGTTTCGTGTTCCAAAGACAGTTTTGTGGTTAATCAAACATTAGTTTTTCAAATCAAGTTTTGCGGTAAAAGTCCCGCCCTTCGGGTAGCTGCAAACCGTTGGCAGCAATTATACCGCATAATCATGAATATCAACACTTTTAAGTAAAAAATATAATTATGAAATATTTTATTTTAATATCAATTATTCTTTTAGGAGCATCAGTTAAGGGACAAGGTTTAAAAAACTTAGACTCTGATTTTGGAATTAAAAAATTCAAATTGGAAACTTCATATTCGTTATATAAAAACGATTTGGAATACTTTGACATAAATAGTCAAGGAATTGAGTTTTATACGTATAAAAAATTAGACATTAAAGAAGTATTTGGTATTCCAGTAAAGGAAATTGGATTGTGTTTTTTCAACAATAAACTTTATTCCATTTCAATTAATTTTGGTGTCTTAAGTAAAAACCAAAATTTCACTCTTGTAAATAATATTAAAAACAAATATGACTTACCTCATATAATACAACCTAACGATAAAGAACGTGCTTATGTTGCAGAATGGGTTACTGGTAAAACGTATTTACAAGCCACTGAGTATGATTGTTCTTCTACTTTATCTTCAGTAAGTCGTTGTGAAACGGAATTATTCATATATTCAAAAAATATCAAAAGACAATTACCAAAAGATTAAACTAAAAACTAATAAATATATGTGGACAAAAATAACAGATACAAATTCATATTCAATAAAAATTGGAATATCAATTTGTCAAAACAATCCTGAAAATATTGATAATTCTTTGGAAACCGTATATGTCGTTGAAAATATAAGTCCTATTGGAGATATCACTATTAAAACAGAGAATATAATTAAGGTTACTAATTACAAAGGAACAAGAATAGTTGATATCATAAAACTTATAGAAGAAGGCTGGTTTATGATGATATAAAAATCTTGAAAACTATTGGAATACAAAATAATATTGAAATAACTGCTGCCAACCGCCGTTTGGCAATATGGCGGGTTTAGGATTAATTTAAAGATGGTTTTGTATTTGTAAAATTAGTCATTAACCGAAAGTTTAGGCTTCCTTAATCCGCCACATCGCCAAGCGGCCAAACGTTATCTCCGATGGCTCCGAGCTGCAGCAAAATTCACAAGTGAATTTACGAAGATGGAAAATTGAAATTCTACGAACTATTTTGAAGAATTTTTATTTTGACATTTGTAAAACTAAAAGTGAAAGTTAGAGTAAATAAAATTGACAAAAATTCTTTTGAGAAAATTGAGAATTGAAAGTTGGAATAAATAAAATTGAGCTTAAAAGTATTTTGAAATAAATAAAAGCGAAATTTTCTCTAATGCCAGTTGAAAGCCAATTTGTTTATATTTGTCATAATATTTCAATCCAATGAATAATTAATTATGCTAAAATGAAAAATAAATTAGTGCTGGTTGCTTTTTATATAATAGTGTCAGGGTTTGGTTTATATGGACAAAATAAAAAACAACAAATAGAAATTTTACAATTAAAAAAAGATAGTCTATTGAACGTGCATCAAATTTTAACTCAAAATAATTTTGAATATAACCAAAAAATTCAATTGAGGAAAAATGAATATGCTTCAAAAAAAGAATTAAAAAAAAATTTGATAACCCAACTTAATAACGAGTTTATTGAGAAAAATGAAGAACTTAGTCAACTATTACTTGAATCAAAAAAGTATGAAGATAGTATACATGAACTTGATTTTTCAAAAATAAACGAACCTACACAAATTAAATTATCATCAAAAAAAATTGACAGTATAATTAAAAACAAAATTCCGCTTTTCCTGCAAAACTTTTCATATAAACCATTAAAAAACAACTTTTATAATTCTGCTTATTATATCGATTACAATAATGAAGTTAGAAAATTAGATATTCGAAACAAACTATTATTATATCCTGTTGAAAAAGTGAATGATAGTATTATAAGATTTACTGACAATCATAAAAATAAAGAGGTTTATTTAGATCAAGCTAAAACATATCTCATAAACATTAACAAAGCCTTTTCAAATAAAGAATTAAATGGATTACCAGTAGAGTTTCAAAGACAATATCTTGAATTATATTCTAATCTCTTTATGGCTGATTTTTTCAATAATAAAATAACTTTTATAGGTTTTGATGGTGAAAAGAGTATTTCAAAACAAAATTTGGAATGTTTTACTGACAATGCTTTATCAAAATACAACTGGCTTGATGAATTTCAAAAAAAGGAATTTTCAAACCGCTTAAGAGATCAAATAATTGATTACTTAATTGACAAAAGCAACTATAAATATGCAAACGATGAATTCAGCATTGTCTATTATATTGAGCTTGGCGAATATGATTTTTCAAAAGAAGAGTTAATGTTATACTCTGAGAAACCAATAAGTTGTAATATAAGTTTATCAAATTTTAATAGTGCTTTATATTTAAAGGACAACAAGCAAATAGGTCGTTTAGATGCATCTCGGGATTTTATTAGAGAAAAACAAGATTATGGTTCTTCATTATCAGGAAATGTTAAATTCAATACCTCAATTAAACAACATATAGCAAAAGATATTATTTCCAAGTGTAATTCAGATAGATTCATATATGCGAAATTTTATTTAAATCCATCAAAATTGTTGAGTTGTAAACCATGCTATGGTTGCTATGAATTAGATTTTATGGTTAGTAAAATAAGCTTTAGCAAAACTGATGATTTTAAGGATAGTGTTGAAATAGCTTTCTAAATATGAAGTTTTTAGTTTTTTAGTTTTTTTCTAATATTCTCTTTAGCCAAAATTTTATTGAAAATTCAACCGTAAAGATGAAAATCTTAAAAAAGGAATTAGTACGATTTGATGAGCCTAATTATTTTAAAAAAGATCAATTAGTTAGTATTATTCTTCCTGAATATTTAACATATGAAACTGAGCAAAATGAAATCGAAGTTGCTTATGTAAAAATGTTATTCGAAATAGGGAATGAAAACTTTAAAAAAATATCAATTGGACCATTTCAAATGCAGCTCAAGTTTATTTTTGAAAATATTATGAAATGCAATGATTCATTATTAGACTGTGATTTATTTCAAGATTGTAAGAGAAATGGTATTGTATCATTAGTGAAAAATATTAATTATTATTCAACTCTTCAATATCAATGGAAAATATTAAAATTATTTGAATCTAATTTAATTAAGAAGGGGAAAAAATCAATTGATGACATGAGATTGTATTATAACTCAGGTTCCTTAATAAAAAACAAAATTACTTTTTCTAAATTAGAAGACAGAAATATGTCCTATAGTGAATGGTGTTCTTATCTGTATAATATTTACGCGAAAATAAAAGTTTAATTCAAAATCAATATTATGAAAGTTACTAAAAGATCAATAAGCATATATATTATTATACTGCATCTTTTGACAATTAGTTCTTATTGTCAAAATAAAAAAGAACAAATATTTATTTTGGAAAGAACTAATGATAGTTTACAGACTGAGATTAATAGAGAGAAGACGAAATACAATGTTTTATCATATACTTATAATTCTATTTCAGATTCGATATACAAGGATAGTCTTAATATTGAAAACAAAATAAATTCTCTTAAGTTTCAAAAAAATAGTATGGATACTGAAATAAAAAAATCAAAAAGTAGTATTTCTACTTTTAAAAAAATAGGTGGTATTTCAGATGATGATGAAGATATTCAGATTTTATCATTTGGAAAAAATACATTATCCGGAACGGTCATTTTAAAAAACTTTGTCCACCCAATTAAAGAAACTCCAATTTTAAATAAAATGGTGTTAAAATTGGATAAAAAAGTAAAATTCAAATCAACCGGTGATGATGAAAGTGACGTAATTACAGACGAAATAGCTATATATGGTGATATCCATAAATCTCCATACATAAATCCAGATATAAAATATAAAATGCTAATTAATAAAAGAGTTAGTATTACAGCGAATATTGTATATGCTCCTTCGGGAAACTACCCTTTGGATGCAAATATCATAGAAGAGTTTACATATAAACTAGATTGATATAGATCAAATGTTGTACTCAATCATAAACAAGATCATTTAACAAACAACTTAAAATCATAGTATAATTCTACTAGCAAATATTCAAACGAAAAAAATGGAAAAATTTAAAGTAACATTAGTAATTACAATTTTATTAATTTTTAGCATTAGTTGTACAAAATCAAAGAATAATATTAAAAAAGAAGAAACCAATAATTTTACTGAAAGAAAAAGTGGAATCGAAAAAAATGAAGATTTTGCATCCGTTAGGATTGATAATAATATTTGGATGTCCAAAAATTTAAATGTTGATAAACTAAATAATGGAGAAAATATAATTGAATCTAAAAATATTGAAGATTGGGTTAAAAACAATACTGAAAAAAAACCAAGTTTCTGTTACTATAATTTCAATTCTAAAGATTCAGATAAATATGGTAAAATTTATAATTATTATGCGATAATAAGTAATTTGGCTCCTAAAGGTTGGCATATTGCAAAAAAAACAGAATGGAATGAGTTAATGAACAAATACGAAAATTCAACTTCTAGTTTAATACGCGTAGAAAATGATAGTGAAAGTAATGAAAGTGGTTTTAGTTCCTTTTTATGTGGTTATTTAGTTTGTGATTTAGGTGCTGGAAAAGATTGTGTAACTTATTATCCTAATTTTTCAGACCAGTCTACTGCATGGTGGTATTCAACTTCAAAATCGGATGTTCTAAAAGCTGCTCTACTAGATATTAATAGTTTTCGTATTCAAGAATATGGAGAAAATAATAACACAAATTATGATCTTTTAGGTTCTGGATTTTATATAAGATGCGTTAAAGATTAACAAATAAATAATATATATTCTAGATATTTTTTTTTAAATCACTTATTTTTAACCTAAATCATAAAAAATATTTGCTGTCAATTTACAGAATTTTAACGAAACCTCTTTGAAAAAATTGGAGTGAGAAATTGAAAAAATGTACGCCAATTAGACTGGAAAATTGAAAAAAAATAGTTTTACCTGCCAATGTTTGTGTGTCGCCACCGAAGATAACAGCTGTCAAACGCCATCGCTAGAATTCGGTTTCCGGACACTTTTTTTGCTAAATTAGTTTTTTCTAAAATAGAAAAAACTCAGTTCCTTAGCCGCGACGATCGTCTGGCAGCGGAACGTTAGGCGCAACCCTAAAAAACCGACCGAGCAGACAATGACAGTTAACAACTAACAGACAAAAATGAAAAACAAAGCACCTTTTTTGACTAAATTTGTGCTGACTAAAAAATACGGATTTCAATGGCGAAAAAATATAAAACAATAGACCTTTTTGCAGGTATCGGAGGCATCCGACTTGGTTTTGAGGCACACGGCTGTGAGACTGTCTTTTCTTCGGAGTGGGACAAAGAAGCGCAAAAAATGTATGAAGCTAACTTTGGAGAAAAGCCATTTGGAGACATTAACTTAATTGAACCTAAAGACATTCCAGACCACGATATTTTATTGGCAGGTTTTCCTTGCCAACCTTTTAGTATCGCTGGTAAAGGTCTTGGATTTGCTGACACAAGAGGAACTTTATTTTTTAACATTGAAGAAATAATAAGAGAGAAAAGACCAAAAGCTTTTTTATTAGAAAATGTAAAACGATTAACAACACACGACAACGGACAAACATTCGCAGTTATTCTAGAAAAATTAAAAGGACTTGGTTATACGGTATATCATAAAGTTTTTAACTCATTAGACTTCGGTGTTCCTCAAAAAAGAGAACGTATTTATATTGTAGGTTTTTTAGACCCCATCTATTTCAAATTTCCAAAACCTTTAGGTTATTATAAACCATTATCAGAAATTTTACAAAACGATAATGAAATTCCGAAAAGCTATTTTCTTTCCGACACAATTAAAGAAAAAAGAATGAATGCGGTAAAGGGCGTTCCGCCCTTTCCGTCTATTTGGCACGAAAACATTGGTGGGAATATTTCTGCTCTACCGTATTCTTGTGCTTTACGTGCTGGTGGCAGTTATAATTATTTAGTAGTAAACGGTGTTAGGCGATTAACGGACAGAGAAATGTTGCGTTTGCAAGGTTTCCCAGACACTTTTAAAATTAATCTTCCTTATTCACAAGCACGAAAAGTTGCGGGAAATTCTGTTTCTGTTCCTGTAATAAAAGCAATTGCAGGAGAAATAATGAATGCTTTGCAAGCAAAAAAGGACGCAGTAAAAGAAACAATTCAATTAACTTTATTAGAACCAAAAAATGAATATACAAGAAGCAAAGCAAGCGTTAGATAAAGTAATTGACAAAGCAAGGGTACACCTTTATAAACCAATTCAAGTAGCAGAAATTTTACATAGAGATAGAATCGAAAAAGATATTACACTATCTGACCTTACCACGTATCGAACAACTTCAAAAAAATGGCGTGATATTGTTTGCATTCAGTTTTTAGGAAGAACAAGTACTTCATCTGCCCGTTATCAAGACGATGTTTTCAATGACAACGCAGTTCCTCCGACCGTTCTCGATATACTTGGAAAAGAGAATAGAACAAAAAATGGAATTGTAGAAGCGTATGTTTATCGCAAATTCCTTGAACGCTTTAGTCAAATGTCGACAGGGTTAGATTACACAATCACTCACGACAAAAGTAATTTTAAACTCGATGAGTTTCTTGCAATGTTTTGGAATGAACCAGGTCTCCGCAGAAGCATTGATAAGATTTATGAAATAATTGTTTACTCACTTTTTTCTGCATTAGTTGAAGCACTTGAAGTTTCAGTAGAAGTAAGTATGAATCCAAATAAAACCGACATCCTAAAAGAATTTGAAGATTTTGCTAAAAGTGTAATTCAGTTAACGCCTGCACAAACAGCTATTAAATTAAAAGCAAGAATAAATCGAGTTGGTGTAACGAATGCGGCTGACAGAGGACTTGATATGTGGGCTAACTTTGGACTTGCAATTCAGATTAAACATTTGTCCCTCACAGAAGAACTTGCAGAAAATATTGTTTCCTCTGTATCGGCTGACCGTATCGTTATTGTATGTAAGGACACAGAAGAAAAAATTATCGTTTCTATCCTTAATCAAATGGGGTGGAAATCTAAAATACAAAGCATAGTAACCGAAAGTCATTTATTAGCTTGGTATGAAAAGGCACTAAGAGGGAAATATGCAAAAACTATTGGCGACAAAGTTCTTAAAAATCTAACGGACGAAATACAAGTTGAATTTCCAGCGACAGACAATAAAGAATTTTTGAAATTTATAAAGCAAAGAGGTTACGACAAGTTGACCGACAAGAATTGGTAAACGAACAAAGGGCAGCGCCTAACAGCACCTACAAGAAATTGGCGGTTAAGTGGTTAAATCAAGCTTTGTGCTTCGTATCAAGTTCATTGGTGGCAGAGAGTTTTCGTCTCCGAAATCGCCAACTTCTTGTAGCTGCAAAACGTTAGTTGCAATTGTAAAACCGCAACGTAACGAGCGTGTTAGCTGAAAACCGAATGGAGTAACCAAGTAAATAAATAAAAAAAAATGAAAACAAGAAATTTAAAAGAAATCTCAAGAATGGATAGTATGGCATTAACTTCAGTTCTTGACTATTGGAAAGATTACGATCCCACGAGTGTTTTACTTGCATATGGAGAATTGAAAAGAAGGGATTATGGCATTCCTGAAAGTTTATCAAAAAAACAAAATCAATTTTGCGAAAAAAATAGCGCACCAAACATAGAGGACTTTTTAAACACCTCAATGAAAGTAATTGGATTTAATTCTTATGAGGAATATTTTTATAAAGAATTTCCAGAAAGAGCCTTAACGGAAGCGCAAAGAAAAGAAAAAGAGGAAAATAAAAAAGAAGAAAAGAAATTAAAAAATAATTCCGGTGCAATAAATCCAAGTAATATTGTATTTGCTGGAAAGGCAATAAAAAGTGTTGTTTCTGTTACATTATTAATGATTGTGGTTGCTGTAATTGGTATTTTGATTGCAAGCTCTTCAAAAGATATGCAGACAATCCAAAATACATATGCCTTTGTAGGGGTTTCAAGTCTAATTTGTAATATAATAATATTATTTCAACTTTATTCAGCAGGTGACAATTTAGTAAAATCAGCTGAATAAAATTACGCGCGAAAAGGAAAAAGAACCACAGGAAAAAGAACAACTGCAACTAACAGCGTGCAAGCGCCATAACCCTGCCGCAGGCGCAACACAGGGTTACGATCGCCTGCACGCGAACCGTTGTGAGTCATTGTGAAAAAACTAAGAAATAGACAAAATATGAACTTAAGAACCAAAAAAACTATTGCTAAAGAAATATTATATTTTTTTATCGGAATTATTATAATATTAATATTTTGGGCATTTATTGAAGTTCAAAATAGTTATTATAAAAATGAGGTAATTAGCTATAACCAGGAAATTGTTCGGTTACAAACTTTAAGGAAACCTTTCTTAAATGCTGATAAATTAAAAAAGTTAAATGAAAATGCTAAAAAAATGTTTGAATCTGGAAGTTCCAACGAAGATATTTTAGCTATGAAAGATGCTTTTGTAAAGAGATTTGGTATAAAATATAATTTAAATGAAAAACTAAAATTAGAAAAAGAGGAAAAAGTAATAACTAATGAATTAAATAAAACTTCTTTAAAAATTTTAGATGGATACAAAATATCAGATAAAGTAGTGATTTTATCAATTATATTTTTTGTATTATTATATCCAATCAGGTTTGTTTTTATTTTGGTTAAATGGGCTATAAAAACAATAAAAATTAAGAACTAATTAAATGATTGAATATATTAATGATAACGAAGGTAGTTGGGGAACTATAAAAATAATTTTGGGTATTATTTCTGGAATTTTTATCTCAACTATTGGATTTTTATTTACTCATCGTTTTAATTGGAGAAATTATTTAACTCAAGAATTTAAAGTTTTCTTAAAAATCGATCTGAAACAATTATCAGGAGAAGGTTTAGTAGAAAAAATTGTTTTCAATTTCGAAATAAATTGTACTAATAGTGACGAAATGTCTATTAATTATATTTATTTCAAAATACCTGAAAACATTAAAGGTAATGTTCCATCAAATCCAACACTTGGTGAAGGTATTTATGGAAAAACTGGCAGGTTCTATGTTCAAAATGAAAAAATGAATTTTAAACATAATTTTTGCGGAAAATATATTTTAGAAGATAAAATCATCTTAAATGAAATTAAAAATAAAAATGTTAATTATGTAAGTTTCATAATTAACACAAATAAATATGGAGATATCGAATCAAACGAATTGAAAATTTCCACATAATCAAAGAACAACGAACTCACAACAGCCGTTTCTCGCAATTCCTTCGGCAGTCGCTGCGCTCGTGTGCGAATTTAGTGGTAAGTTCACGTTTGCGTTTCGAAAGAATTTTTATCTTTAACAGAAAATAATTCGTTCCGAAGTTTGCCACTTCTTGAAGGCAAGACGCTATAAGAAATTACAGAAAAAATCGTAGAAAAAAACCCTAAATTAAAATGACCTTCACCGCTATCGATTTTGAAACCGCCATAGGACATCACCCTTGTTCTGTAGGGATTGTTACTGTTGAAAACGGAAGAATCGTTGATGAATTTGTGACTTTAATAAAACCACCTAGAAACGAATATTCACCATTCACTATTGCTGTTCACGGTATTTCTCCTCGCGATACGGTGAATGCAAAAACTTTTGCTCAGGTATATCCGGAAATAAAAAAACGACTTGAAAACCGACTTATTGTAGCCCACAATGAAAGTTTTGATAGAAACGTTTTGGCTAAAACAATGGCACTTTATGGCTTTGATTATGCCGATTTGAATATTGCTTCCCGTTGGGAATGTACCGTTAAAATTTACAGAGCAAAAGGATTAAAACCAACTAAATTAAGCGATTGTTGTCGTGAAATGAATATTACACTCCGTCATCACGAGGCTTTGAGCGATGCTAAGGCATGTGCCGAGCTGTTTTTGAGGAGACTACAATAATTTAATTTCTTTTTGTTCTTTTTTTTGCACGCATTATATTTTAATTTGCAACAAAACCGACAAGTGTAGCTTTTAATTCAACGCAAAAAACGGTAATTCAAAGTGAATTTTAAAATGTTTCTTTTTTTAAAATACTAATTTCAGTTGCGTTGGAGTTTGTCATAAATCGCTTTTTTTTAGCATCAAAAAGACAGACTAAAAGGATTTTTCCGTACTTTCTGTTGAAAGTGATTTCTTTTTTAGGTTGGGTAAAAAATAACAAATAATGCCAATGATTGGTAAAAAAGAACAAATTTGATATACAAGGATAATTCCTTTATGATCTGCTAAAATTCCTAATAAAGCAGAACCTAAAGCCCCCATTCCGAAAGCAAATCCGTAGAAAAGTCCCGAAATCATTCCGAGTTTTTTGGGTAATAATTCTTGTGCATAAACAATAATTGCAGGAAATGCTGAAGAAATAATAATGCCGATAATAATCATTAAAACATCCGTATAAAAAAGGTTGGCATACGGGAGCAATAACGCGAATGGTGTAGCTCCAAATACAGAAAACCAAATGATATATTTGCGTCCAAATTTATCACCTAACGGTCCCCCGACAATGGTACCAATGGCATATGCAATCAGGTAAATAAACAAGTGATATTGGGCTTGCTGAATCGAAAGATGAAATTTATCAATTACATAAAAAGTGTAATAAGTAGATAAACTAGCCGAGTAAAAGAATTTAGAAAAAATGACAATCAGCAAGACGGCTATAGCGCGTTGTACACTTTTTTTTGGTAAATTATGAAATTCAATTACCTCCCGTTTTTTGTTTTGTGTGAGCATAAGATGGGAATTGTACCAAAAAGCAATTTTTGTAATAATTGAAAGTCCAATTAGGGCTGCAATACTAAACCATAGGATGTATTTTTGAGAATATGGCACTACTAGTAATGCCACCAATAATGGACCAAAAGCAGTTCCGAAGTTGCCACCAACTTGAAAAATAGATTGTGCTAAGCCCCGTCTTTCGCCAGAAGCTAGGTTGGAGATTCGTGCCGACTCTGGATGAAAAATAGCAGAACCGGTTCCAATAAGACAAACGGAAAGTACGATCCAATAAATCGTATCGGCGAAGGAAATAGCAATGATTCCCGCTAAAGAGAAAAGCATTCCGTAAACTTGAGAAAATGGTTTGGGATATTTGTCTGTATAATACCCAACAAACGGTTGTAAAATGGATGCCGTTAGTTGAAATGCAAAAGTGATTAAACCGATTTGCGAGAACGAAAGATGGTAATTTTGTTTTAAAATGGGATATACCGATGGAATAACAGCTTGAATTAAATCATTTAGTAAATGGGCAAAACTGATAAAAAAAAGTATTGAAAATACCATTTTTTGTCCTGAATCGTTTGAAGTTGTAATTTTCATAAATTTAAAAAGTGTAGCAAAAATACTACTTTAAATGTCGTGCTTTAAAATTTTAATTTTAGTTTATGATAATTTTTTTCGACGCTAATTAGTGTCATTCGGGTTTTAAATACTAATTTTACTAAATAGAATTCCGTTTTTTTTAGTACCATGACTCATAAAACTTCACTTCATGAAAAGCCAGGGATTGAATCGCCTGAGAGCGTTAGTGCCGTTTCTGTTGGCCAAATACAACTTTTTAGGAAAATTAAACCTACTGCCAATGAACTGATATCTGGAATATTAGAAGGAAATATTACGGCATTAAGTAGAGCAATTACCTTGGTAGAAAGCACAAATACAACTCATTTAGTTAAAGCAAATGAAGTGATAAATGCTTGTTTACCTCATGCAAATAAGTCGGTTAGAATTGGAATTACAGGTGTTCCTGGCGTGGGAAAAAGTACATTTATAGAAGCGTTTGGTAAACATTTAACAGGGTTAGGAAAGAAAGTTGCCGTTCTTGCGGTAGATCCCAGTAGTTCCCTTTCACATGGCAGTATTTTGGGTGATAAAACCCGAATGGAAGAACTAGTAAAAGATAATAATGCCTATATTCGACCATCAGCCGCAGGAGAAACACTTGGCGGAGTTGCTCGAAAAACCCGCGAAACCATTACGCTTTGCGAGGCAGGTGGTTTTGATGTCATTATTATTGAAACAGTTGGAGTAGGGCAAAGTGAAACGGCCGTTCATAGTATGGTTGATTTCTTCTTATTGTTAAAAATATCGGGTGCTGGCGATGAATTGCAAGGCATCAAACGAGGTATTATGGAAATGGCTGATGCTATTGTAATCAATAAAGCAGACGGTGATAATAAGACTAAAGCAAAATTAGCAAAGGCAGAATTCGGTAGAGCATTGCATCTTTTTCCAGCTAAAAAATCAGGATGGACACCAACAACTTCCACTTGTAGTGCGATAACTCACGAGGGAATTCCAGAAGTTTGGACAGGAATTCAAAAATGTATTGCTCTCACAAAAGAAAATAATTATTTCTTTGAAAAGCGAGCAAATCAAAACCAATATTGGATGTTGGAAACTATAAATGAGCAATTAACTAGCCATTTTTATAATCATCCTGAAATTCTAAAAACCTTGGAAGAACATAAAAAAGCGGTACAAAGCGATGAAATTTCTCCCTTTGTCGCGGCTCAGATTTTGTTAGAGAAGTATTTTATATCCCGTTCCGTGTAATTTTAAAAACGTTCTTTTATATTGCTTTTTTTGTTAAAAATTACACCTCTTACTGACAAAAAAATTTCATCAAAAGCGAATTACACCCAAGGGGATTTTACATAATAGTGGTACACAATAAATAGAATAGATTTCAGCATATTTATTATTTTCATACCCTAACAGTGAATAAAAAAGCTATTAAAATGGCTACTGAATAAACAACTTACGTTTGTATTGCAAAACACAAAAATGATAAAATAAGTAGTTATCAAAACACTTCAAACATTATTCTTTCTCTTCTTCCTCAGCAGCGCTTTTTGATTCAAGGTATGGAGTTGTAATGCCGTTAGTTCTAATTTCCGTATGACGAATCTCGCCTCCAGAAATTCCTACTTTTGTTGCTAAAAAGACACCTCCAATAGCAACTATAAGCGCTACATAAGAAACCAGTTTAGCTTGTACAAACTTTTTAAAATTCAAATACAATCCAAGAATTGAAATACCACCTAAAATATATAATACAAGAGCTAATTTTTCGGCAATTTCTTCGTGCTCATGGATAATTTGCTTACCAACTGTTGGCATATCTTCAACCATTTCTTCTGCACCTTCACCTGTTCCCATACTAAATGCTCCAAAAATTGCGGCGACTATAAAAAGAATATAAGCGATGTTTTTAACCGTATTGTTTTTCAAAAAAATTCCTGTTGCCAAAATCCCTAGCCCAAAAATTGTCCCGATAATTGGAAAATGGTTGACTATCATGTGTAAATGTGCGTCGTTCATATGTATTTAATTTAAAGTTAAATGATTACTAATTAATTCCTCTTTTTAAATCATTATCCAGCTATCGAAACGCCAATTAATGTTCCAATTCCATACGTTATTGCTGCGGCTGTTAATCCGAAAGCTACTTGTCTCATTCCTGAAAAAAGAATGCTCTTACCTGTTAATAAAGTGATGGCAGCACCAATGCCGAATAATCCAATAACACTACTACCGATACTTAAAAATATCGCATTTTTTCCATCTAAAACCATAAATGGATACAAAGGGATAATGGCACCTATCGAAAAAAGAATAAAGGAAGCAATAGCAGCTTCCCATGCCGAACCGCCCAATTCCTCTTTATCGATACCTAATTCTTCGGTAATTATGGCGTCAATTGCAGATTGTGGATTTTCAAATGCTTTTTCGGCCAGCTTTTGAGCCTCTTGAATACTCATTCCTTTAGCTTGATAAAGTAAAACCAACTCTTTTTTTTCTTCTTCTGGCGAAGCTTCTAATTCTTCGGTCTCTAACTCAATTTGGCGCATGTTTAATTCTCTAGAACTTTGAACAGAAAGCCATTCGCCCAATGCCATCGAAATGGCTCCAGCCAATAGTCCTGCACAACCCGTAAGTAATATAGTATTGTTCGAAACCGCTGCACCAGCTACACCCATCACCAAACTCATATTAGAAACCAATCCGTCATTGGAACCTAAAACAGCTGCGCGCAAAGCATTTCCACCAACTGATTTATGTCGGCTTTCAAATTTAGAGAGCAATCCACCCGAAACGTTCAGCGCTTTGTTATTGTTTACAGCTTCAATAATATGCAAATGATTGTGCTCAAATCCTGAGGGTTTTTCGCCACGTTCAATTTTATTTTTAATAGTATTTACGGCAAATTGTTTTTCAATACTAGACAAACTACTAATAATTGAATTGTAACCAAAAAATTTACCGAGTTTTAATTGAAATTTGGCTCTCGAAGAAGGTAAAGGCATTTCATAGTTGGCATCATACTCTTTAACTTTATCAAGCATATGTTGAGCATGCCCTTTTTCTATTTCCGCCAAACTGTTTAAAACCCGAGTTAAATTTTCGTCCGATTGAATGTTTGCAATACTATTGTACAAAAAAGCAGTATCAATTTCTGTTTGCAATTGCCCTTTTAGTTTGTTCAAATCCATTATATATCTATTTTCAATTTCAAATTTACATAAATAGTTCGTTATTGATGGCTAAACTTCCTTATAATATTCAATTATTTAAAATAAGAGTGCATTTTTAATTTATAAAATTAGGGAAGTCAAGCATATATTCTTTCCATTACAGATTTTAATAAATGTACAATTGTATCCGAATTTTAAATCGGGTGAATTGAAATAATTATAGAGAAAGACCTGATTTTATATCCAATAAAATAATAGGGTGTTTTTTTATATATTTGTTTTTCAACTATAAAAGATACATTTCAAAATCGCCACAGCTAATTAAAATAATATGACACATTCTATTTTTCCTTGTTTATGGTTTGACGGAAAAGCCAAAGAAGCCGCCACCCATTATTGTTCGATTTTTACGAATTCCAAAATAGTTTCAGAAAACCCAATGGTAGTCATTTTTGAATTGAACAACACCAAATTTATGGCTTTGAATGGCGGGCCGCATTATACCTTTTCTGCTGCCAATTCCTACGTTGTTACTTGCGATACACAAGAAGAAATCGATCATTATTGGGAAAAATTAGGCGAAGGAGGCATTTATAATAAATGCGGTTGGCTCGAAGATAAATATGGAATTTCCTGGCAAATAGTACCCAAAATTTTAGGAGAACTCATGAATGATCCTGAAAAAGCACCAAAAGCGATGTATTCCTTTATGCAAATGACTAAATTTGATATCGATAAATTAATAAATGCCTAACCTTTTTTGTATTTTAGCCTCCATAAAATTGCACCAATGATTTCGGATATTCAATTTCAAAAGGAGTTACAAATTATTATAGATAATGCCATTCGTGAAGACGTTGGTCCAGGAGATTATTCCTCATTGGCTTGTATTCCCATTGAAGCGATTGGAAAAGCGAAACTATTAGTCAAAGAAGATGGAATTATTGCAGGAGTTGCTTTTGCAAAAATGATATTTCAATATGTAGATACCAATATAAAAATGGAAATCTTCATACAAGACGGTACTCCCGTAACCAAAGGTGATGTTGTTTTTCATGTTTCAGGTAGTTCACAATCCATATTGAAAGCGGAACGATTAGTACTCAATTCGATGCAGCGCATGAGCGCTATTGCTACTAAAACCAATTCGTATGTAAAATTATTAGAAGGCACAAGTGCTCAAATTTTGGATACAAGAAAAACCACTCCAGGCTTTAGAGCGCCCGAAAAATGGGCTGTTAAAATTGGGGGAGGAGAAAACCACCGTTTTGCATTGTATGATATGATTATGCTGAAAGACAATCATAATGATTTTGCTGGTGGTATTACAAATGCAATAAATAAAACAAAAGCTTTTCTTGCCGCAAATCAACCTGATTTGAAAATTATTGTCGAAGCCAGAACGTTGTCTGAGATTGAAGAAATTTTACAAAGTGACGGCATTTATAGGATTTTAATAGACAACTTTAATTTTGAAGATACCAAAAAAGCAGTTGCAATGATTGGCAACAAATGTTTCACAGAATCTTCAGGAAATATTAATGAAAACACTATAAGACACTATGCTGAATGTGGTGTAAACTATATTTCTTCGGGTGCATTAACGCATTCGGTTTACAATATGGATTTGAGTTTAAAAGCAATTTAAAACAAAGATATGACCAACAAAATAGACGATACTATCGATAAAATTCCAATTGTTAGAAACCTAATGCACGTTTTACAACGGATTAAACTTCCGTGGCTTCATGGTGTTTCGTTTTTTGATTTACTTAAAATGTATATTGTAGGAATAACCGAAGGCGATTTGTCGTATCGAGCTGGAGCCATTGCTTTTAGTTTTTTTATGGCATTATTTCCATTTGCTTTGTTTATATTAAACCTAATTCCCTATATTCCTATTGAAGGATTTCAACAAGATTTCATGAGTTTTGTGGCGAATAGTGTGCCGCCAAATACCTATGACGCAGTGTCAAATATTATCCATGATATTTTAAACAATAGTCATTCAGGATTGCTTTCATCGGGATTTATTTTATCTATCTTTCTTCAAGCCAACGGATTGAATGCCATTTTAAGTGGATTCGAAAACTCACAACACGTACTACAAAAAAGAGGTTTTTTTCGTCAGTATTTTGTAGCACTCGGTATGTCACTAGTGCTTACTTTGATATTGATTTTAACGGTTGCCATAATAGTCATCTTTGAAGTTTTTCTTCAAAAAACTAAAATTCAAGATGTTTTGAGCGATAATATTCCGCTACTAGTTTTAGGACGATATGCTTTTGTTATTTTAATGATTTTAGTGACCACATCTATTTTATTAAAATTTGGTACAAAGCAAATTGGAAAACGGGCTTTTGTTTCGATAGGTTCTGTTTTTACCACTATTTTAATCATTATTTCTTCCTATTTTTTTGGAATATGGGTTGTGAAATTTTCAAAATACAACCAGCTTTATGGTTCAATAGGTACACTTTTAATAATGATGTTCTTCATCTGGATTAATTGTATGGTTTTGTTACTTGGATTTGAACTCAACGAAGTAATCAGCAAACACAGACGAATCCATAAACCGAATTAAATTTATTTGAAGCCAATCCCGCTGTCCGTTCTATCTTTTGTGCCGAACCCAGGCACAAAAGGATGCCACTTCCATCGGGGCTAAAAAAAACTCAACTGTATGAAAAACAAATTTTTAAACCTAGTCCTGTTTTGTTTTGTCAACCTTGCTTTGGCACAAAACACCGTTATAGGAAAATGGAAAACCATAGACGACCAAACTGGTAAACCAAAATCGATTGTTGAAATATTTGAAAAAAACCAAAAAATATATGGTCGAGTAATCGAAATATTCGATCCAAAAAGGAAAAATAGTGTTTGTCAAAATTGCGAAGGCGAGGATGCCAATAAACCAATTAATGGTTTAATCATTATAAAAGGTCTTGTAAAAGACGGCGACGAATACAACGAAGGCAAAATTTTAGACCCTAAAAACGGAAAACTTTACAATTGCTATATCACCTTGATGTCACCTGAAAAACTTAAGGTTAGAGGTTTCATCGGAATTTCATTAATTGGTAGAACCCAATATTGGATTAGAGTAAAAACCTAAAGTAAAACAAAATTAAAATCATGTATTTCACCGAAGTCATTTTGCCATTATCACTTTCTAAAACCTTCACTTATAGTGTTTCGGAAAGCGAATTTCATTTCTTAAAAAAAGGAATGCGGGTGGCTGTGCCTTTGGGTAAAAGTAAAATATACACTGCATTAGTTGTGGAGACACATCAAAATCAACCGCTGCTCTATGACGCTAAAGAAATCCATCAAATACTAGACGAATCACCAATTGTTAACGAAATTCAAATTCAACATTGGTTTTGGATTGCCTCATATTATATGTGTGCTATTGGTGATGTATACCGTGGTGCAATGCCATCGGCACTTTTGTTGGAAAGTGAAACTATTATTTCTCAAAGACAAGAAGGATTTGTAGATGAAACAGAACTGACAGACGATGAGTTTTTGATTTATCAAGCTTTGCAACAGCAATCATCATTAAAAGTACAAGACATTATAACCATTTTGAATCGGAAAAATATATTTCCTGTAATTCAGAAATTAATAAACAAAAACATAGTAGTACTTCAAGAAGAAGTAACCGAAAGCTATAAGCCAAAATTAATTCGATATATTCGATTGAATGCTAAATTTAATTCTAACGATGGATTAAATGAATTATTAGAATTGTTGAAAAGTGCTGCGAAACAAAAAAAAATTGTTTTGACTTATTTTCAATTAACCGCCCAAGAGAAAAAGCCCATTACTTTAAAGCATCTAGCAGAAACGGCTAATGTAAGTGCTGCAATTGTAAAAAGTTTGATAGACAAATCTATTTTAGAAGATTATTTTATTCAAACGGATCGCGTAGATTTTTTGGGAACCGTTAATGAAAAGGCACTCCAATTGAGTCCAGCACAGCAAGCGGCTTTTGCTGCAATTAAAACGGAATTTGTAAAAAAAGAAGTGTGTTTGTTGCACGGTGTAACTTCCTCCGGTAAAACGGAGATATATATTCAATTGATGGAAGATTATATTAAGGAGCAAAAACAGATTTTATATCTCTTGCCCGAAATAGCTTTAACCACTCAATTGGTTGGTCGGTTACAGAAACATTTCGGTAATAAAGTAGCTGTTTTTCATTCCAAATACAATAATAATGAACGTGTTGAAGTTTGGAATCAAGTTTTAAATAATGCGCCAAAAGCACAAATTGTAATAGGAGCAAGGTCGGCATTGTTTCTGCCATTTTCAAATTTGGGACTTATCATTATTGACGAAGAACACGAGCAAACATTCAAACAACAAGATCCAGCACCTCGTTATCATGCTCGAGATGCGGCTATTGTGCTTGGAAATTATCATAAATCAAAAGTGTTATTAGGTTCTGCTACACCTAGCATAGAAACCTATTTTAATGCAAAATCAGATAAATATGGTACCGTAACGATTTCTGAGCGCTACGGAAACGTAACGATGCCCGCTATTGCATTAGTGGATTTGAAGGATAAATATTTTCGAAAAAAAATGACAGGACATTTTAGTGATACACTGATCGAGTCCATTACAGAAGCTTTATCTCAAGGTGAACAAGTTATTTTATTTCAAAACCGAAGGGGATTCTCGCCTGTTGTGGAATGCATGACTTGTGGGCATGTGCCTCAATGCCAACAATGTGATGTGAGTTTGACCTTCCATAAACATAAAAATCAGTTGCGTTGTCATTATTGTGGATATTCTATAGCATATCCAGTTAATTGTCATAGTTGTTCGAGTCCTCATCTAACTACGAAAGGATTTGGTACAGAACAAATTCAGCAGGAATTGATAGCGCTTTTTTCGAATGCTAAAATTGGTAGGATGGATCAAGATACGACTCGTGGAAAGTTTGGTTTTGAAAAAATAATTGATAGTTTCAAAAATAGAGAAGTCGATATTTTGGTAGGCACGCAAATGTTAGCCAAAGGTTTAGACTTCGACAATGTGAGTTTAGTAGGAATTATGAATGCCGACAACATGCTATATCATCCTGATTTCAGGGCATTTGAAAGGAGTTATCAAATGATGACGCAAGTTGCTGGTAGAGCTGGCAGAGCCAAGAAACAAGGAAAAGTAATAATACAGACTTACAATCCGGAGCACAACACCATCCAACAAGTAGTACATAATAATTATGTAGGCATGTATAAGGAACAGTTGTATGATAGACAAATTTATAATTACCCACCTTATTTTAGATTGGTAAAGATAACATTAAAGCATCGCGACTTTGATAAATTGAAAGAAGGTTCATTTTGGTTGTATCAAGTGATGCAACAGAATTTAGCTATGCCAGTTTTAGGCCCAGAAGAACCTCCTATAAATCGAATTAGAAATGAATATATCAGAACGATTATGGTAAAAATTCCTCAAAACACTTTGATTGGTAGCACAAAAAAAACTATTCAGAAAATACTGAATAGTTTTGAAATTGTAGCACAGTACCGTTCTATTAAGGTAACGGTAAATGTCGATTTTTATTAATTATTTTCAAGAGCGTCTCTTAAATCGTTCTTTTTATCTCTACTCAAAGGTATTTTTGAAATTCCAATTTCAGCAAATTTACTATTAAACCTTTCCACTTTATCAATGTTTACAATAAAAGATTTGTGAACTCTTACAAATTTGTTTTTTGGTAATTCTTCTTTGAAAGCTTTCATCGTTGACAATACCAAATGACTTTCATTATCGGTAACAACTTTAATATAATCTCCAAAAGCTTCAACCCATTTTATATCAGCTAGTGCAATTTTTATTTTTTTAAGTTTACTTTTTATAAAAATGTGTTCTACATCTTCATCTTGTTTTTCAATCATTAATTCATATAAACTCAGAGCTCTCTTTATGGCAGCTTCAAATCGTGAACTCGTAATAGGTTTTTGAATATAATCGGTAGCATCATAATCAAACGCTTTAATTGCATAATCTGATTTGGAAGAAATAAATATTACTTGTGGTTTTTCAGTTAAACCATCTAGCAATTCAAATCCGCTTACTCCCGGCATTTCAATATCCAAAAATAACAAGTCGATATTGTTAGAAAACATGTACTTTTTAGCCTCGGAAGCATTTGTGAACTCAGCTACTAAATTTAAACTAACGTGGTTTGATACTAACTTACTTATAATAATTCTTTGAACAGAACTATCATCTACTATTAAACAATTTAATTTCATACTTATAAAGGTGATTTAAATTTTAGAAGTGCTAATTAACGGCATTTATTTTAATTAAACTAATATTTTATAAAAAAGATGCACTTAGTCGATTATTTTGGTTTGTAATTTGCGTGTTAAAATAAAAGGTTTACTTTTGCACCCAAATTAACAAATAAATTAAATATTTATGAATCATTATGAAACTGTTTTCATTTTAAATCCCGTTTTATCTGAAGTTCAGGTAAAGGAAACAGTGAGCAAATTCGAAGAATTTCTTACGTCCAGAGGAGCAGAAATGGTATCTAAAGAAGATTGGGGCCTAAAAAAAATGGCCTATGAAATCCAAAACAAAAAAAGTGGTTTTTACCACTTATTCGAATTCAAAGTAGCTGCCGAAGTGCTGATTGCTTTTGAAACAGAATTTAGACGTGACGAACGAGTAATGCGTTTCTTGACTGTAAGTCTCGATAAACATGCTATTTCTTGGGCAGAAAGAAGAAGAACGAAACTTAAAGCAGCTAAATCATAATTATTATGGCAACCCTACAACAATCAGCTTCAGGAAAAAAAGACGGAGATATCAGATATTTAACGCCTTTGAATATTGAAATCAACAAAATTAAAAAATATTGTAGATTCAAAAAATCGGGTATTAAATATATAGATTATAAAGATGCCGATTTCTTATTGAAATTTGTGAACGAACAAGGAAAAATTCTTCCACGTCGTTTAACAGGAACTTCATTAAAATACCAAAGAAAAGTTTCAGTAGCTGTTAAAAGAGCTCGTCACTTAGCTTTAATGCCTTACGTGGCCGATTTATTAAAATAATTTAAACTCAGTTGTTGGTTTCTCGTAAAAAAGAACCTAACTTCTATAATTAAGGACAACAACATGGAACTTATATTAAAAAAAGACGTTCAAAATTTAGGATTTAAAGACGATTTAGTAACTGTGAAAAACGGTTTTGGTCGTAATTTCTTAATTCCTCAAGGACATGCTATATTGGCTACGCCTTCAGCAAAAAAAGTCTTAGCAGAAAACCTAAAACAAAGAGCTCACAAAGAAGAAAAAGTAGTAAATGATGCGAAGGCATTGGCTGAAACTTTAAAAGGTATTGAAATTAAAATTTATGCGAAAGCAGGTGGTGAAAAATTATTTGGTTCTATTACCAACATAGACATTGCTGAAGCTATAGCTAATGGTGGTCAAGTTATTGACAGAAAATTTATAACTAGTGGAATAGTTAAACGTACTGGTAAATATGCTGCAACTGTTCGTTTGCACAGAGATGTAGTTATAGAATTACCTTATGAAATTATTGCTGAAAAAGCATAATTTAAAAAAAAAACAATTTTTAAATCCCGATGAAAATCGGGATTTTTTTGTTTAAAATGTTTTATTGCTTAATAAATGATTATAACACATACCTAAAATCAATTTGTAGGTAAACTTAAAATAAACTATTTTTGTTTAAATAGTAATTTTTTATATAATAAACCAACTTGACTCAAAAAAAACTACTTATTATTACCTATTATTGGCCTCCTGCAGGAGGACCTGGTGTGCAACGTTGGCTCAAATTTGTGAAATATTTACCTGATTTTGATATTCAACCTATTGTTTACATTCCTGATAACCCTACTTATCCAATTGTTGATGATGTCTTGGTGTCAGAAGTTTCAGATAAAGCTATAATTTTAAAGCAACCCATTTTTGAACCGTATCATTTGGCTTCTTTTTTTTCGAAAAATAATACCAAAAAAATTAGTTCTGGAATTATTCCCAATGAAAAAAAGCAAACATTTATTGAGCAGTTTTTGTTGTGGATTCGAGGAAATTTATTTGTTCCTGACGCACGATTTTTATGGGTAAAACCATCCGTGAAGTACTTAGAAAAATATATTGCAGAAAATAATATTGATACGATAGTAACTTCTGGACCGCCCCACAGTTTACATTTGATAGGTTTGGCATTAAAACAAAAGACCAATGTTAGATGGTTTGCTGATTTTCGGGATCCTTGGACAACTATTGGGTATCATAAAGCCCTAAAACTTTCCGCTTTTGCTGAAAGGAAACACAAACAATTAGAGCGTCAAGTGTTGCAGAATGCCGATATGATTCTAGTTACCAGTAATACTACTAAAAAAGAATTTGAAGCTTTGACTGAGCAGCCCATAGAAGTTATTACAAATGGCTACGATAATGAAAATGTAGGCAAACAGATTTTAGACGAAAAGTTTACTTTGGCGCATATTGGGTCTTTTTTGTCGGAACGAAATCCTAAAATTTTATGGAAATGTTTGTTTGAATTGATAAATGAAAATCAATCATTTGCCGCTAATTTCCAGTTAAAATTAGTTGGTGCTGTGAGCCAGGAAATATTGCACACTATTAATGAGTATAAACTTTCAGCATTTGTAACTAATTTGGGTTATGTTTCTCATAAAGAAGCATTGGAACACCAACGAAAATCTCAGATTTTATTATTAATTGAAATTAACTCCGAAGCTACCAAGAGCATTATTCCGGGTAAATTATTTGAATATATGGTTTCTGAACGTCCAATATTGGCTTTAGGCCCGGAAGGTTCTGATTTTTCAGTTATTATTAACGAGACAAACACAGGTGTTTTTGTTACTTACGATGCAGAAGAACTGTTAAAAAGCACAATCTTAAAATTCTACTCCCATTATTTGGAAGGAAATTTACAGTCCCATCCAGTAGGAATACAGCAATATTCTCGTAAAAAATTAACTGAAAAATTAGCAAATTTGTTGCAATAATAATGAAGTATTTATTTTTATTAACTCTAAATAAAATATTTTTTAATACTCTACCAGTTTTCACAATTCGCTTTACCGATGTTCTTTAAGCAATGTATTTTTTTGTTGTTATTACGATAGATAGTTTTACCGATTATTTATAGTTCGCTTATATTGCAGCTGCTTTTAGTATCGTAAATCCCGAATTAAATTTATAACTACTCCTAAACATAAAACAGTGTCTTCCTCTCTTATTTCAATATTTGGAAACTCATTATTATCGGCTATAAACATTTTCTTTCGCTTGTTGTATCGTTTTACTGTATAATCGGTGTTGTTTATGGAAACTATAGCAATTTTGTTGTCTTTCAAATCCAAATCTGATTTTACGATTAAAATATCTCCCATTTGCAATGTAGGAAACATGGAATTCCCTCTTACTTTTATTAAATAAGTGTTGTTTGGGTTGGTAATATATTTTTCGTCAAGGCTTAATTTTTGTTCCACAAAGTCTTCGGCTGGACTTGGAAATCCTGCTTGGACGCCTCCAAAATAATTAACCAAGATTTTATGCTCTTTGATTTGGTAAGTTAAATTTTCTAAATCATCGCCTAGTTTCGGTATTTTAATAATTTTCATAAGAAGTTATTATTTGTTTTTTAGTAATTTGATATCGCAATTTTTTTTTTGATTTTTGAATCATTGCGATTTCATTTTAATCTACTTCTAAAAGTTCGTTCCAATTGGTGGTATATCGTTTTGACAATTTTTCTTGGCGCATTTTCCAAGTTCTACCTAAATCATGCGACCCTAATTTGAGTTTATTTCTACCTAAATTGGTGTTAATACAATCAATAGTACTCATTAAAATTGAATGTTTTGGGTTTTCATCAAGAAACAAATCTAGTTGTTTTATGTTTTCGGGAGTCAATTCCATGAGAATTACTCCTGCTTTTTTGAAATAAAATCCTTTTTTGTAAATAGCTTCTAATCCTTTTATGGCAAATTGCGACAAGGTAATGCTAGAATTGGTGGCATAAGGCAATTTGAGAACAATACTTCTGCTGTATTGGGGTTGGTTGCTGTTAAATCCGTTAGTATGTATAAAAAGCATTAAAGCGTTACAATGTGATTTTTGTTTTCGAAGTTTTTCGGCACATGAAATAGCAAAAGTTGAAACCCGCTCTTTTAAGTTGTCTATATCGGTTATGGTATTTTCAAAACTTCGAGTTGTGCTAATTGTTTTTTTGTTTTTAACTTCGTCTAAAGTGAGGCATTGTTTGCCATCCAATTCGTGTTTTAAACACAATTCTATAATCGACAATTTTGATTTTATATATTCATCCACCAATTGTGTAAAATCGTATGCAGTCATTACTTTTGTGCTTTTCAGCCGTTTAGACAATTGCCGACCAATACCCCAAACATCGTCAATTTTTTTCCATTGTAGGGCTTTTATTCTTTTCTCTTCGGTAGAGCGCATAATTAGATGAAAATACATTGATGTTGTTTTGCGCAAAAACGGCTTTATACATAAAGGCGACTGCGCCCATAGGCACAAAAGGTTTAGCCTCGTTGATTCGGGCAATAACACAGCCATCATTATTGCTTAAAATAACAACGGGTTTGTCATTGAGCGTCGGATTAAAAATCCGCTCACAGGAAACATAAAAATTATTACAATCTACAAGAGCAAACATTTTATTTCAGAATTACAATTGTAGTATATTATTTTTAAAACAAATTAATATATGCCAGCTAATTTTATCAAAATCATTCTATTTTAAGAAAATATAAGTACATTTTTTTACTATTTAGACTATATTAATCGCGTTTATTCACGCAAAAATGATACTTAGGTTATTTAAAAAGTACTTTCTCTTGTAATTTTTATTATAAAAATTTATACAAATATTAGTAATTATCCGAGTACCGATATGAATTGAAATCAATATAGAAAGGAAGATAATATTTTTGAATATAAACTTCAAACTACATATCAAAAAATCACAACAATAAATTACACTAGGCTCTAGGACATAATTTTATAATTTATGAAAAGTAATTTTTTATTGCGAATTAAATTCACATAAATTTACATAAATTTACATTTGATTTTTTATTTTTATACTATTTGTATGTCTTAAAATAATAACTTTGCTTCAATTATATTTTATAAAAAAGTAAGGATGCCAGACACATTAGTTTCAAAATCACTGGAAGATTATTTTCAGCAATTTCGGAAAAATATTATAGGAATCGATCAAGAATTTATTTCGCCTTATGGAAAGAAACAAATCATTTATACCGATTGGATCGCTAGTGGACGTTTGTATCGACCAATAGAAGAAAAATTAATGAATGATTTTGGGCCATTTGTAGCCAATACACATACCGAAACCACGGTTTCTGGAACTGCTATGACCATGGCATATCATCAAGCAAGACATATAATTAAAAATCATGTTCATGCCAATGAAGACGATGTTTTGATTACCGACGGTACAGGAATGACTGGAGTTATTAATAAATTTCAACGTATTTTGGGGCTTAAAATTCCTGAAAATCTTAAAGCATTTACAAGTATTCCAAAAGATAAAAAACCGATTGTTTTTATCTCTCATATGGAGCATCATTCTAATCAAACCTCCTGGCTAGAAACGATTGCTGATGTAGAAATTATTCCTTCTTGCCCAGATGGTTTGTTTTCTATAGCGAATCTTAAACTTTTAATAGACAAATATAAAGATAGAAGTTTTAAAATTGCTTCTATCACATCTTGTTCTAATGTTACTGGAATTAAAACACCCTATCATGAGGTAGCAAAATTGATGCATCAAAATAACGGACTATGTTTCGTAGATTTTGCTTGCTCTGGACCGTATGTAAAAATTGATATGCACCCAATTGATTCAGAGTGTTATTTGGATGCGATTTTTTTATCTCCACATAAATTTTTGGGAGGTCCAGGGACTTCTGGAGTTTTGGTTTTTAATAAAAAATTATATCAAAATTTAGTGCCCGATTGTCCTGGTGGCGGCACCGTTTCATGGACAAACCCTTGGGGCGAGCACAAGTATATAGACAATATCGAAGATAGAGAAGATGGTGGAACTCCTGGATTTTTGCAAGTTATAAAAACGGCATTAGCCATTCAGCTTAAAGACAAAATGGGAATAACTAATATTTTGAATAGAGAACATGAACTTGTAGATTATGTTTTTTCGAAATTGGGAGCTATTCCATCAATTAAAATTTTAGCCAATCAACATCGAGATCGATTAGGTGTAATTTCTTTTTTTATAGATGATTTGCATTTTAATTTGGGTGTAAAATTACTTAATGATAAATTTGGAATTCAAACTCGCGGTGGCTGTAGCTGCGCAGGAACATATGGTCATTTTTTATTGAATGTTGATCAGGAAACTTCCCGTAATTTGATTTGTGAAATTAATTCGGGAAATTTAACTCACAAGCCGGGATGGATTAGAATGTCCATACATCCCACAACTACTGATGCAGAAATAAAATTTGTTTGTCAAAGCATTATAGCACTCGCCGATAATCATAGCGAATGGTCCAAAGATTATATTTATAATAAAAATTCTAATGAATTTATACATAAAAAATCCCTAAATGTAGAGCAAGAAATGGTTGCTAATTGGTTTTTAAATTAGGATTTTTACCTGAATGTTTCCATCTATTATGGGTCCATAAATAAAATTCAGGAGCTTCATAAATCTGTTGTTCTACTAGTTCTAAAAAACGATCTGTTATTTCATAATTAGGCACTGAGGAAGCTTTTTCGGATAAAACTTCAAAGCTTGCTTCATAAAAACCTCGTTTTATTTTCTTCGTTCGCATGAAAATAACATTCATATCAAATTTTTTAGAAAGCATTTCTGCTCCGGTATGAACAGGTACATTTACCCCCAAAAAATTTTTCCAATGATAGGAGGCATGTAATTGAGGCGATTGATCACTCGCAAAACCATAAAGACCTAAGGTATGATTTGCTGCGTTTTTTTCAATTGTTGCTGCAGTATCTCTTGTTGTAATCAAAACGGCTTTAAATCGAGATCGTATTCTGTGAACTAATTTATCAAAATAGGGATTGTTAATTTTCTTATAAATTCCGTATCCTATAAAAGTAATATGTTTGTTTAATGAAACTGCCCATTCATAACTTGCATAATGAGCACACATTAGTGCAATGCTCTTTTCTTTTTTTTCAAGGGCATTATATACTTCAAAATTAGTAAACGCATAACGCTTGTCAATTTCCGACTCAGAAATTGTCATTGTTTTTATCATTTCAAGAAACATATCACAAAAATGATGATAGGATTTCTTTTCGATAATCAATCGCTCTTTATCAGATAAATGAGGGAGTGCTAAAGCTAAATTTTCACGAACTACTTTTTTTCTGTAACCAAAAATGTTGTAAATTAAGATATATAGAAGGTCTGATAAAAAATATAAAATCGGAAAAGGCATTATAGAGACCAACCAAAGAAAAGGGTAAATCAGGATATAAATTAAAAACTGCATTTTAACTCTATTTTTCTTGCAAAGATACTTTTATTCTTGGAATTTGGAATATTTAATAAAAGTGTAAGCTAGAATTTTATAAATTTGTTTCCTAAATTTTAAAAATGAACATTCCCTTACTGGCCATCATTCTCATCAATCTACTTTTTAGTTTTAAAGGTTTTAATGATATTTCTTTTTTTAGAAAGTACGAATTTCATATTGGTAGTATTCGCTCAGGTGAACAGATTCGGATACTTTCTTCAGGATTTCTTCATGCTGACATTATGCACTTGGCCTTTAATATGTATACATTATATATTTTTGCTCCAGTTGTGTACGAAAGCTTTAGCGATTTTTATTTTCTAATAATATATTTAGGAAGTTTAATTTTTGGAAGTTTACTAACGTTATTGTTTCATAAAGACGATTACAATTATAGAGCGATTGGTGCTTCAGGGGCAGTTACGGGCATATTGTATTCCGCTATTTTATTAGAACCAAATATGGGTATAGGATTATTTTTCATTCCTATTCCAATTCCAGCTTACATATTTGGACTTCTTTATTTACTCTATTCTTTATATGGTATGAAAAAGAAGAATGATAATATAGGGCATACCGCTCATTTTGGTGGAGCGATAGGAGGTTTTGCACTGACTATTTTAAGAGAACCGAGTATGTTGACCGAAAATACCAATATTGTTGTTCTATTGTTAATTCCAATTGCTATTCTTTTTGTAATGGCCAAGACTGGAAAATTATAATAAAGTACCATTTTAGGTTGTTATAGAGATTTAAATTAGTTTGAATTACTTCAAACACGAATTCAATTGGACTTTTTTGAGCACAGATATCTTAATACTTCAAAAAATACACCTTCCAACCATCGCGCAATCAGTGTATTGAAAAATACATAAAAAATAAGTCAAAAAAGGGGATTAAAAAGCGAAAAGAAGTGTTACTTTTGCGCCCGCAATAAGGGATAAAGTTCA
>JBBALV010000027.1:0-33733 GCA_040402815.1 Flavobacterium sp. | reverse complement strand
ATCAATAGTTCCAATAGTTACACAATTTCCGTCGGCATTGTTTGCTATATCTGCTTCAATAACTCCAAATGTTCCCGCGCTTGTGGCTTCTGCGTTTGCTTGTGCTTTTACAAAATTAGGTCGGTTTCCTGTGCTTCCTGATATGTAAACAATCGTTCCCTTATAAAGAGTTGAACCCGTGGAGTTTCGTCCAACGGTTACCATTTTGTCCGCACTTGCGAAAGCTGGGAAAGTTACGGGTGTTCCTGCTCCGTCCAAGTATTGTGTTGAATTACCCGTTGGATTATCAAACTTAGCGTCAAGAGCTAATTGTAAATCATTTTGACTTGTTATATCACCCGTGATTGAACCCCACGTAGTAGCATCAGTTTCTGAAAGCTCAACGTATGCGCTTCCAGTCCAACGATACATTTTATTGAATTCTTCATCAATATAAATTGTTTTCACAGCTCCCGTTGCAGGAAATGCGCTAAAAGTTGCGTAAGGTCTTACTTGCGAAGGCGCGTTAAGTGTTATTGCCATAATATATCAATTGTCGTGTTTTCTAAAGTTGGCGCGGTTTGTGAATCCACTAAAACGCCATCAATATATAAGTTATAAGTTGTATCTGGAAGCGTTAAATCACCGCCTGCAATTACGCTTTCAAAGTAACTAAATGAAGTGTTATGCACGGTAACGTTTTCACAAATGCCTCCGCTTCCAGTTGTTAACGTCGGTAAAGTTAAAATTAAATTATCGCTCCCTTTGATATTGCCGTCGTATTTCGACTCGTATGCTGCGACTTTTTCCACAAATACCGCTTTCACTTTTGCGAATACGCTATCCGTGTACTCGAATGAAGGTGATTCGTTATCACTTAAAATCACTGGGAAATCATAGTACAAATTGCGCACATGATTATTCGCGTTGTTATCTGTTATATAGATTTGATTTGCGCATAATAAAATCTCCTCATCAATTTGGCGAGTCATGCAAGAAAGCAAATAAGATGAACGAAGCTCAAATGTTCTCAATGCTTCGTTTCGTACTTTTTCACGTGTACGATCCGAATAGATAATATTTTCAGTGTCGTATTTCGGTTGCATGTAACCAAATTGCCCACGGAAACGTATCGTAGTGGCGAATCCTGAATCTTTGTAGTTAATACCTTGCTTGCGTACTAAATCGTTCAACACAACGAATAAACGCACCGTTTTTTGAACGTTAAATACATTGTATTCTAATAGTTCAAATGAACCAAAGTAGAACCATCCTGAATTACCGGATAGTTCCCAATTTACGCGCACTTTGTAACATCCTTGCAATAATTGACTTCCACTTGCTACTTGACGCCAATCAATAATAAATCCTTTTGCGTCTGGTTGGTGTGGAAAGTTTACACTAACACCAGGAGCGGAGTTTAAAACCCCGTTTTTATCTTCAAGCTCGATTGTCATTGTGTCGAACTTGTAAGCTATCCCAGTGCGATCATTCTTGTAATACGAAGCGTCGTCAAGTGAAGCGACAACTAATTGTGGTTCATCACAAAACGAAGCGCCTTTGTCCTCTGAAATTGCTTCAAGCGGAAGATTAACAAGCGTAAAGTTTTCTTTATAAACATTTTGAATCAATCCTTTGCCGTTGTTTTGATTGACACGCGCTATAAAAGTCGTTTCGTTTACGTTAATTAAAGAAGTATCTACAAAGCAAACGACTTCAATCACTTGCGCTGAAATTAGATTTATTTGCGCCGTTGTGAATCCGTTTTCTGGCTTCAATGGCGCGTCTTGACTTGACCAATCCCAAACGGTAGAAAGTCGTTTATTTGGGTCGGCTTCATTCGGTCTTGTACCCACCCATGCCCAAACATCCGGTATGTTCCAAAAGTTGCTACCTAGTATGGTATGACGTGCAACGACTTTCATCATTTGATTAGATAAAAGTACGCTTTGCTCGGTGTTCGATACGTCAAAAAGTAAAATATCGGTTGTTATATCTTCCTGCGCTTCGTAATCTTGTAGATTAATACGCGCGTTCCAATAGTACAAAGTATCAAGGTCATCAATTAAGTTCATGCGAACTTGCAACGTGTAACCAGCTTCGCGCAAATAACGCATCCACTCGGCGTTCAATCCATCGTTAGGAAGCGTTAAGTCAAAGAAATCAATCAATGCGTTTGATTGTGCTATCCAATAGCGCCAATTAGCCATTAAAGACCAATTTGTGACAACTTCGTATTTTTCTGAAGTTTCGACGCCCGTTAAACCAACCTTTAAAATATTACGCGAAGGATTATCCAAGAATTGTTGAATCGGTTCGCTGTAATTGATTTGAATTACTCCATTTGAAGTAGTTACAAAGTTTGAAAACGAAATTGATTTGTTTACGAGTTCAAAATATGCGCCGTCCGAAGTGCGTTCAACTATGATTGTCGCTTCGAGTTTCTTGTATGCAATATTCTTTTTTAAATCGAATTTTGTTTGATATAACATATCATCTTCAGTGCATCCGCTAAACGCGTCATCTTGCACATCGTCGTTGTGATCAAAGAAATTTTTAGAAACTACATCGGGATAAAGTCCGCCAATGATTGGAGCTTTTTCCAAAAGTCCCTCTTTAAGCGTAAGCGTAACCGAATTGTTATTATTTGCGTCACCGCCTGCGCTTTCAACCGTTGCCGTCAATCGGTAACGTCTTTGCTCACTTGGTAACGACTCGACGTAATCGGTAAAGTTTGAGTTAGGATTTAGTGTTAAGTTGATTTGAATTTGTCCCGTAGTAAGAACCAAAACCTCATCAATCACGTTCATGTTTCGTGAATCCTTCCCAAAAATTGCTTGTGAAATTCCTGCACTCGTAACAAGTGAGTTCGCCAAATAGATTAAATCGCCGTGTGTTTCGGGTTTGTTTTGAATATCGGCTTGCTCTGGAATCATGTAAAATTCAAGCTCCGCACTTTCCAAAAAGTCATCTGTCGCCGTGATTACAACCTCAACAAGTGTTTGTTGTGCGTAATCTACTTCGGTAATTGGATTACCTAGCGAGTCGGTAAGTGAAATCGAATCGATTGTAAAATCATTTACGCCTTGATTGTAGCTTTCATCAAGCCATCCAACGTTACCCAAATAACCGCCGTAAGTAACTTGCAAACGTGCGTTAGGGTTGTTTTGTTGTGGGTATGCGTTTATTTCAACATACGGCTTTAATGATTGCGCCGACTCAAAGAACGAAGGTTCATTGAAATCCGAATCCTCAAATTTGTAAGGGAAATTGTAATCCAATGAAATCAAGTATCGTTTGTTTCCGCTTACATCCGCTAACCTTTCAAGTTTTGCGCTTATGTATGTTCCGCCTGATTTGTTACCAAGTTGAACCAAGTCGAAAACATCACCGACGGTCATTGTATTGACTCCGATTGTTTCAAAGCGATTGACTTGATTGTCAATAAGCGAGTAAATGGATCCGTTTGAAGTGTTGGGAATGATGTTATGGTAAACTTCGATTACTTCGGGTGAAGTAGTTGTGCTATTTGCAATTGTAAGCGGTGTGATTCCTTGCGGTGTTGACGGCATAATTGCGCCCACGATTGCACCCGTATTTAATGGGTCTAATGTCGTTCCTACGGTGATTGTATCGCCACTAATTGACGTAATTACATAAGGTGAAGCCGAATAGGAAACCGTACCGCCCGACCATGGAATTGAACCCGTTAATAAAATCGTGTGTCCAATCGCAAAGCCTTTAGTTTGCCAATCACCACCAAGTAACTGAATTTCGTAAACGCTTGGAAACGTTACCGGCATATTCGACGTGCTGATAAAATCGAATTCGCTTACGATTGTTATTTCTTCATGAATGAATTGTCCAGAATTAGCCAACAAAAACCCGTTTCCAGTCGGGTGGTTTCTTGTCGAGTAGTTTCTAGTTGTTATTGTTAATGCCATGTTGCTTTAATTTTTCTTTGGCTTCCTTAATGTCATTCATTGCCGAATCAAATTTAGTCAATAATTCTTGTGGAATTTCATTGCGAAATTGTTTTATCTTGTTGAGTTCTGGCGTTATCTTTATTTCAAGCTCCTTGAAAGCCTTCAAAACGTTGGGAATGTCCTTGCCTAATATGTCCTTAAAATTATCCATTGATTTGCGTTGTTTTTTCGTTTATTTTCGGTCTTAATACATTGTAGTTGACAATTGCATTCGCCTGAAGCTCCGACCATTGAACGTTTGTAATTTCGGCAACTTGCCCGTCGTCAAGCGTTATAAAGTTGTTGTCAAGTATTGAAAATAGTTCGTTTTCGGTCATCGCTACCGGCATCGCTTCATAAACATTCTTTTGATTTACGTCAATGAAACGTGAATACCAATAGTTTAACGCGATTGCTTGCGCTCCTATGAAGTTTGTTTGTTCTTGGTGAAGTCTAGTGCCGTTCATCCAAAGTAACTTTGTTACACTGAAATATTGTGAACTTATTTGCATGACGTTTCGACGTGAATTTACTTTCGAGGCTAAGTTAGATCCACAAAACAAGTCAACCGCTTGCGCAAGTGATTTGGCTGCGCGCTCCAAGAAATTAAGCGAACCTTTGTTCGTGCCTCGTGCAAATGGGATGTTTACCAAATCATAGCCCTTGATTAACTCGCTTGCTCGATTTGGTGAATTTAAAACCTCGCTCGATACCTCAAATAAACTTTGGAACGTATCATCAAAAGTATTGAAATCCGTTGGGTCTGTTTGAAATTGCACCACAAGACGTTTAAATATTTCATTGCTATTCAATGAATGTTCGCTTTGCAATTGCTCCTGAATGTTAAACGCGGACAATAAACCCGTGTTTGGCTCTTGTCTAAAGAACATTTCCTGCTCAAATGTAATCACACCATTTTGCACAATTATTTTAGCATTGAACGTGTTTTCAAGTGCCGTGATTAATTGACCAAGTGTTTGAACGCTATCCCGTGAACTTGGATAGCCGTTTGTGTATGCCAATGAATTTGGCGCTACTAATTCTAAGAACCAACTAGGTTGCTTTTGCTTTAATGGTACCGGTAAGATTGTTAAAGGTGTAAGCGCGTTCAATAGTGTTGAACTCAAAGTATATCCAAGAAAGTTGGCGCTTTTCTCGAATAGCTTTTTAACTCGGATTGCTTTGAATTGTCGAATTACTGGAAATATGATATTGATTATTTCGGTAAGTAATTTCACCAAGGCGATCACAATAAAAATAGCGTATGCAACGCGTGCGGCTAATTTAATCGCTGCGACTATGATAGCTCCAAAATCAGGAGCCGGAACCGGTAAACCAACCGGAACGCTCGCCTTGATAATATCTGCAATACTTTGTTGAATCTCATCAACCGCCTTTGCTAGTTCTTGACTAAGTGCAAATGTAGCGAGCATTAAAGAAATATAGTAAGTTGGTTGCTCCTCTGGAATGATTACATAATCGACTAAACTAAAGTCGTTCGCGTTCCATTGAACAAGACCGAAGCTCATACCGTCGGCATTATCAAAGAAATTGTCCATCCCTTTGAAACGCTTCAACTTCACTTTGTATGAACGTTCTTTTTCTCTAAATGCTGGGTCTTGAAAGTCAAGTAAATACTTTATGATTGTACCGTTTGAATACTTAATATCTAAGGGCATGCCCACAAAGTAACCGTATGTGTCAATCCATGACTTAATAGCTTGCCTATCTTCGCGCACAAATTCCAAGGTATCAACTGAAAGTTCAAGCGTGCGAGCTTTACGATCTTCAAAGTTGAAAATGTAGTTGACCGAATCCTTGTTCGCTGGATTGCATTCCGTACCGTTTAAATAGTATCTAATCATGATTAATTAACTCTAAAACGATTCTTACTAATAACGCCGTTAGATTGCCTCACTTGGACAATTTCACTTATTCCAGAGGCGAACGATTCCCATGATACATTACTTTCGCTTTTATTTGCAACGATTGATTGAAGGACTTTTATTTCCTTAGTCATGTTCATCAAATCGAATGAAGTTCCTGCCTTGTCCATGCCTCCCATTTTTGTGGCGTTTCCGTAATTATCAAATGCGCTAAGCATTGACGCGGTTTGATTTGCCGTGTAGACTTTGTCGCCTCGATCAAGCATGGTGAAACGCGCACCTTTACCGCCTCCGATTTCTTTGATGTTACCGAATTTATCGGTAATCATTTCCGAACCTTTTTCATCGACTATGGATAAACCACCTGGTGCATTCATTGTACCTTTTTCGTAGAATTGTAAGTTTTTCAAGAATGAAGTAAGTACCGTTGTGTTTACGATTGTGGACGCAAGCGCTTCACCTGGTGTTTTTCCATCCGCTAACGCGCTTTCAAATGTCTTTAATCCCGTGGAAATAAGTTCAATTGATTGCTTTTGTTTTTCAAGTCGCATTTGTTCGGCTTGCGCTTCACGTTGGATTTGTATTTGTTCGGTTATGGATTGTTGCGCGTAAATATTTCCGTTTGCTGCAAGATTTTGTAAGTAGTCCTGTTGCTTTTTCGCTGCCTCGGATTCCAATTGAAGCAAAGAAATACGTCGGTCAACTTGTTCTTTAAGCATTTGCGTTATAGCTTCTTGAATTGACACCATAAAGTCGTATGCTTCTTTCGCTTTTTTCTTGTCGTCTTCGGTAGCCTTTTCGTTGTTTTCTTTTTTCTTATCAGTTAAATTATCGCTAATCTCCGCTTTTTTATCCGCTACTTCCAAATCAATAGCGACGCTTTCATCACCGCTTTTTTTCTGCATCAACTCGACTTGCAAATCATAATCGGCTATGCGTTTAATGTCATTGGCTTCGATTACTTTTTTATCGGCTTGGTATTGATTTTCAATGTCAAGTTTTTGCGCTGTTGTCAATCCTTCTTGTGACAATAGCTTTGTTTTCCTATCTTCAAGCGCTTTGTATTCGGCGTTTGTTTCGTTCTGGTACTTTGTGGCTAATTGTGTAAGCTCGTAATTTTCCTGCTCTTTTAACGCTTCCTTTTGAATCTTTGCTTTTTCATCAAGTAACGAATAAAGTTTGTCCAAAGTGAATGTACCTAGCTTTTCCGCTGAATCCTCTTGTATCTTTAATTCGTCTTTAAATTGACGTTCTAAGGCTGTTATTTGCTCGGTATAACGTAATTGTGCAATTTCATGAAGTAATTGCGCCTGAATGCGTAAATACTCGTTTGTTTGCTCTAATTGTGTATTAAGTTCTTTTTTAGATTCAGTGTTTTCGCCCGTTAGCTTTGTATCTTCCTTGACAATCACATCATAAGTAAATGACCTTTTTATGGTTCCAGTCAACTCATTATTTAAAGCGCTCAAAGCCTCCTGTTCTTCTTTTAATGTGGATGATTTTCTTAATAAGAATCCATTATCACCCTCTTTTTCCAGAAATACCTTTTGTTTTTGAAGTGCTAATTGTTGCGCTTCAATGTCTTTTATATTTTGTCTTTCCGCTGAATTGCGACCGCCAGCCTTTAATTTTTTCTCTTGAAGTGCTTGAATTTTTACATCAATATCGTAATTTCTTTGAGCTATTTTAACTCTTTCTTCTTGGTCTTTTATTGAAGCTCGTAACTTGTCTTGCTTTTGCAAGTTCATGTTGATTAACGTTTCATTCTTTTTAGACTTGTATTCTGCTATTTTCTTTTCTAAGAATGATTGAACTTGATTGTTAAGTTGTTCTTGGAAATACGCTTCATCCTTTAAGTTCTTGATGGTAGTTCCATGTGTTGAGTTAATCAACTTAATCATTTTTGCACGCTCCGCACTTCCTGCGTTTGTTTTTCTTAACGCGTTAATGTTTCCAATTAACTCACTACTCTCGTCTGCAATAAACTTAGCCGACTCTTTACGGTCTTTATTTATAATCTTTTGTAAATTGATTTGCCTTTCTTGCTCTTTATTTACGTTAAACATTTTGCTGAAAAAGTCAACTAATTGTGATCCGTATAAAGTAAGCAAGGTGACGCCAACGGAAAGTAACGTTTGAAATGAAAATACTGATTTTGCTATTTGACCGAATACACTTTGTACGGGTTGTCCCGAAGCTGCTAAATCAATGTTTGCTTTTTTTATCTTACTAATTTCATCAAAAAACATCGGTAAGTTGTTCGATATTGCCATGAATCCAGTTTGCATTGAATTTGCAAACGCTGGAGCTTCACGTGTTAATTGCGCGAAACTAAATCCAAGACCATCGTAAGCGGACTTATAATTACCTACATTGCGTTGGTGCTTGCCCATTGTGGCATCAACGGTCTTTAGTGCATTGTCGTATTTCTGAATCTTTTGTTGAAGGTAGTCGTAATTTTTTTGCTCTTGATCTGTAAGTTTTGCTCCAAGTTCTTTACGAATTGCTAAATCTCGGTAGGTTTTCACCATGCCTGACAACTTTTGATCAACACGAGAATAAACCGAGTTCAATTTTTCTTGTGCGCGTATTTGTGAAGCCGTTGCCCTTGCTTCTTTTTCGGCTTGTCTTTGTGCTTGTTGTGATATTTGCTCTTGTTTCTTTACTAAGTCAAGTTGCATTTTTTGCGTTCTTAACTTTTGTTGCATGAGCTTTTCGCTTTCAATCTCAGCTTGATTGATTGCGTTAATGTCTTGTACCGTCTTTTTTTGAGCCGTCGAAAGTTCGCCGTTCATGGTCTTAGCAATACTCTTGACCTCGGCGTCAAATCTTTCGAGAATTCCTAATGTTGCGGATATTTCTCTGCCTATTTCCTCAAATGGTGATCCTTGTATTAAATCACTTTTCTTTATTGCTTCTGACATATTCCTCAAACATTTCTTTAAATTCTACAATCGTAATATCCTTTGCCTTGACCATTGCGCCCATCCATTTGGATAAATGAACTAAGCATTGTTGCGTAGTCATTCCGTGTAATTTGCTTGGGTCTGCGCTACTCATTTGAGCCTCAGCAACCTTTATTTGATTTAACAAAAATAAATCATTTGTTTGGATAAATTGAAGGCGTAATTTGATTACGTGTAATTTAAGTTTTAAGAATTGCTCCAAACCTTCACCAATGCCGAACCGCTCCAAGTATTCATTGTACAATTTGAGCCAAATTACTTGATCGTATTTTGTTGATTTAGCATCCTTGCAAACGTATCGAAACTCCCCTATCTGGCATTTTTCCCAATTATAAAGTGGGAAGTCATCAATAGTTGAATAGTATTTCTCTAAGTTGTTTGATGTACGAATCTTTAATAATCTTTTGAAGTTTGATAGTATTTTCATCTGTGAGCGTTAAAATTTTATCAGTCCACCACTTTTTATCCTCCATTTTACGCGTTTCGCCTTCGATTGTAATTGCATCTAAAAGAACGCGAACGTACATTGAACGGTAAAACTCTCCAGTGTCATATAGTGTGTATGGTGTATTAAATCGTTTCTTTGGATTGATTAGTGAAGTCAAGTACGAATAGAAACCGATAACCCTATCTTGTCCATCAACTCCCTTTTTCATCAATTGATCCTGTTGTACGAATTCTATTATTTCGCGTCGCGTAGTCGGCGAAAAAGCATTGAACCAAGCTACGGACTCGGATAAAACCTTTCCTTTCGCTAACATCAAATGAAGTTTAGAATTTCCAATTGCCATAATACAAAGTAACAAAAAAAAGGGAGCTTCTCGGCTCCCTTTTCAGTATAAATTAAATGAGTTACTTTTTTACCCTTACTCGCTTGGGGGCAGTATTAGCAATTTTAAACGCTTGCTTTACGATTTGTTCAGGAATACTCTTGAACGTGTATAAAGCCGTTTCTAAGCTCACTGAAGCGAGAAAAGAAGCATTAAATTGATATTGTTCAATAACTATCATTTCAATTATTATTGTGCAACGAATGCCGTTACGTCGCTTTCGAATCCGAATAACATGTTTCCAGTTGCAGCATGGAACGCTTTCAATGTACATGCGTCACCGTTCGCTTGTGCTGGAATGGTTACCGTGTAAGTTCCTGGTGTTGTAGTCGATTCTGCAACCGAAGCGATTGTAATGTTCAATCCAGTTGTAACGTTTTTAGCAGTAAAGTCACCAACAACCGCACCAGTCCAAGGTAATTGAACTACTGCGTTACCGTAGTTAAATGTCGCTTTAACGATTAATGTCGTGTCATCTTCAACCGTAATATCCAAGTTAACGTCAATCATTCCGTTCAACTCTAAAGCTGAATAAGGAGCGAATAAATTAGCGGGGATCATCCATTGGTCACCGTCCGAAGTGATTAAGCTATAATCCATTTGGATCATTACTTTCGTTCCAGCGTCTGCCGTTGCGTCGATAAACTTAGCATCGTAAGAATAACGATTCACCGGACGTGGATATAAGTCCGTTCCTTCTTTTTGTCCTTTCAAGTTTCCGCAAACGTCAACTAAAAATACACCAAAATTCACGCAGTTATCTGCCGTTTTAGCGTAAAATTGCTCGTTTACTCCCCAACATTCGAAAGTAACTGTTTTAACACCGTCACGAGTTTTGAAACGCTCGCCGTTGTCAGCAGTTTCATAGTTCGGGTCTGCTTCGTTGTGAGTTACGTTACGAAGGTTTGAAAAAGGGTAAAGCCTTTTTGACGGATCAGGATTGTTAATCGCGTCCAACAAGTCTTGCGCTAGGTCATTACTTGTTAAATCGAAACCATTACGAGTTCCATCACTTGCCAAAATAGGCATTAAAAATACTCCCGAAGTTACTCCGAAAGGTTTGACATTTGGAAAGCCTGTGTTTCCAATTTGTCCATTGCAGTTACATCCAGCAATTCCAGCCATTTTAAAATAATTTAAATGTTAATAATCGTATCAAAATTAGCAATTTTCACAATACCTTGCGAATATTTCCAAATTTACATCAAATTCAACCGCGCTTAGTGTTGAATCAAATATCTGTTTTTCAATGCCGTTTGTGTTCTCAACTCCGAATTTAGGGAAGTCCCTAGTCGTATATTGATTGAATCCTTTAAAGAAAGTAGCGTTTTTAACAATAGCTTGTTGAAAAGCATTCACAAGCGAATATAGTGGGCGAATCGCTTCATTTTGACGATCAATGTTTAATAGATTCCAATCCGACCAATGAACAAACCAAAGTTTACACGTTGCCGTCCTGGTACTTCCTTGATCATATCCATTCGTAATTTCATCCGTTGGCGATACAAGCCAAATGAATGGTAACTTGTCACGCTCTGAATTAACGCCAAAGTCATTCAAATACTTTGACCATTCGTATTTTGTATTCGATAAAGTCCCGTTAAAGAATAGCGGTTTTTGTAGTAATACAAGCGTGTAATAACTTATGCTTTCCGTTGTTATGGTAAACACAACCGTGTTGTTGGTGATTGACTTAACGATAAGTTTCACGTTGTTTACGGTAACAAATTCGTACAATTTTAACCATTTGATGTCGCAAAAGGTAACGGTCTGCTCGTTGTTCACAACCGCCGAAAATGATTCAACACGCAATTGATTATCAAGTTTATTGATAATTTCTTGCTCGATTATGTCAGAAATCAATTTCATATAAACCAAGTAGATTGAAGCTCCGTTCCTTTGTATTCCGGATAGGTTGTTTTATCGTCGTATAAAAATCGTTGTAACACGATTGAATTCATGACCGCTTGATTATATACCGTCATGGTATTTGTGTACGCATCCGTTGCAATACTTCCAGCTTCAACACTTGGTTTAATTTGTCCAATAGATGTTGAAACCTGTAATTGCTCACGTGAATAGTGCATGAAGATTAACGCCAAAAGAATATCGGTCAATCCAGAGCAGTAAAATGCCTCTGGATGACCGCATTCATTAATTTCAAAAGTGAACTCCTCTTTAATCGCATCAAAGCGAGGCGTATCAAAGTCAAGATAAAACGAGTCAGCAAGCTCTTTACCAAATAATTTATAAACGTACTTTTTCTCGTACAATTTAATGTATTGCTCGATTAGGTCTGTTCCGTTCTTAAATGCAACCGTTAATTGATAGCGGTTAACAAATTGTTCGGGCGTTATAAAATTGGTAGCTGGCATTGTCTTACTCGATTACGGGTGCTTCACTTGTGTTTTCAGCTTCGGTTGTTTCCGGTGCTTCGTTTACTTCTGGTGCTTCGGTAGTCATTTCGACAACTTTTGCGCCTTTCTTAGGTGCCTTTTCTTTCGCTCCTGATTCCATTGCTTTGCCTTCTTTGATTAAATCGTGTGCCGTTTGATTAGATACTTCGATTGTCTTTCCAGCTTTCTCTTTCGAGAATTTTTCAGTAAGTGTAATTTTCATAACGTTGTTTTTTATACGCCACAAACCCCGACAAACCGCGTAGGTTAATGTCGGGGCAAATGTGACTAATTACTAACTACTAGTCAGTAATCAACGCGATTGCGTCAGCCATGACACCTTTCACTAATACTTGCGTATCGTTAGCCGATACGAATTGTACTAACGCTTGCTCAGCAAGAATCGTACGTAAGTTTTTAGAGAAGTCGTCATTTTCTTGACCAATGTTAATTGATAAACCTTCACGGAAACGAACGTTTACAACGCTTAAATCACCACCAACGAAATCGTAAGCCGTTCCAACTAAAGCAACCTCTGGGATTAATTGCATTCCTGCAACCATTGTACCGTCTGCGCTTTTAAATGGAGGGATTTGGTAGATTCCATCAACTGATTTTTCCATGTCCATTAATGCCAAGATGTCTGGATTAACGAATACAGCTGTTGCCGTTCCGAATGCTTTTTGTACTTGTAAAGCCAAAGCACGGAAAACGTCTGCGTAAGTTGGTGCTGCGGTTGTGATGCCACCACCTGTAAACGCCGAAGCGTAAGCAAACAAACCGTTTAACATCGTACCATTTCCAGCGAATAACTCGTCTACCGTAGCTACTTCAATTCGACGAATCAAGTTAGCTTGTAAATAAGAAACCAATTGTGGAAGGTCACGCAACATTTCAGTTGTTACTTTACACGTTACAGCGATTTTTTGCACTTTCGCTTCTTTCTCTTTGTATTGTGTAGACACTGGAGTCTTTGCAACGCCTTCACCAATAAAAATTGGTAAACCTTGCTCGTTGTACTCCTCTACCCACATCGCTACACGGTTGTTGATTGATCCAACTGAAACCAAACCTAAGTAACGAGAAACACGGGAACGGATTGGTGAAATGATACCTGTAAAGGCAGTCAATAACCAATGTGATTCACTATCAACACCTAAGATTGTGTTTGCTTCGCTAACTGTAACCGCTGCCTTAACAGTGATTGAAGCGTTAGCTCCTTTTGTGTTAATAGACTCTTCCAACTCCTCTTTGCTTGTTTCAAACGCACTCATCAAAGCCTCACGGAATGATTTGAATGATTTGTTACTTGGAGCTGGATTTTCTTTCAAAGACGCGATTTGCGTTTCGATTTCAGTGATAGCAGTTTTAACCGCTTCAAGGTTTGATTCGTTTTTCAACGCTTCGATGGAAGCATTAATTGCCTCTACATCTGATTTACTTGCAAAGCCTTTCGCATCTAATTTTTCCTCTAAGGCTTTGATTACTTCTTCTGTTGTCATTTTTATGAATTTAGAAGTTACTAATTACATCGTTCCAATCCAAGGTAGGAACGTTATCCCTTTGAGTGTCTTTAGACGGCTCGTTTTCATTCTTTGAAGTGTCATCGTTGACGGCTTCTTTTCTGCGAGTTCCGCATGCCTTACAAAGCGTTTCGCCATTGTCTGCGGATAGACTTGACGTTTCTTCTTGGCACATATCGCAAAAACCTTTATCAGTTAATTCAGTGATTGAAATCACTGGTGTAAATGAATTGCTTCCTTTTACTACGGCGCTACCTTCAATAACTTTCGCTTCGGTAACCGCCCAAAAATAACCTTTCGTGTCGGCTACTTCTTTGTTCACTACTTGTGGGTAGTATTTATCCCAGTTCGCTTTTTCGCTTGCGTAACTAGGCTCGTTTGAATCCGCACAAAGAAACAATTTAACGTAACGCATACCAACCGAGTGATTCAATACCCAACCATTTTTATATTGTTCAAACATAAAAGGATTGCGTTTCGCGTCGATTGTAACGTCAAATACAAGCGCTTGCGTAGAACCTTCATAGCTTACACCGAACTTATTCCATGCGATTGTTTTTGTATTCGCCGTGAATTCATTGTTAACCGTATCGGCAATAACGTATTCAAATTCCATTTCATGCTCCTGTAACAAATGAAGGATTTTCGTTTCGGAAAGTGATTTTTTCCAAAGTCCAGGGATATGACAATCCATGTGTGAATCAATCACATTTGTAGTGTTGATACACAAAGAAAGTTTTAATTTCCCCAAATCCATGGAGTCCGCACCCTCTTGTTTTTGGATTTCGGTCTTTTCATTGACTTGCCCGTATTGCCCAAAAATGACGTCACCAAACTTTAATGCGCTCGTTTTTTTAGCCATTAAAAGCTCCTTGTTTGCTAGTACATGCTTAATGTTTTCCTCTCTTGTCATTTCTTTACAATTTCGTTTTGAGTCTTAACGATCGTCCTTACTTGCTTGATAGTTTCAATTTCTTTCGGTGTTAATTTACTCATCTTAAAACAATTTGAATCAAAATTAATCTAAATTTGTGATAATTATAAAAAAAATTCTGATGGATATTTTATCGAAGGTTCGCAACGCACTAGGGTGGTCTAATACAAACTACTTTACCACTCAACAAATTGGAATCATAACGCCCGAATGGGTCAATACTTCCGACAAGTGGAATCTTTACTATTCAATCCCAGAACTACAAGCGGTTGTATTACGTTACGCCGACATGGTGGCGAGCGCGAATCCTATCGTTGTAGACAAGGACGGAAACAAAATGAATATCAACGGTGATAACATCTTCCGTTTAATTGACCGCCCTAATGCCATGCAATCATGGGGTAAGATGATGAAGATGATTGCAATTAACCAGTGTATCACAAATAACGTTTTGATTTATGCACCTAACGGTTCATTCGGAAAGTTACAATTAATGCCTTTGGCGTTCAATAACGTGAAGATTGTACCAACGGGTAAAAACCTAGTAAGTGTTGATTTAGCGAGCTTCATCGAGAAATTCCAAATACCAACGAGTCGAATCAATGAATTTAAAGATTTCATGCCGGATGAGGTTATTTACATTTCCGAAGTGGACGGAATCAATTTATTTGATTCGCGATCTAAATTGGACGCGTTAAAAATGCCCTTGTCAAACTTGAAAAAGCAATACGAAAAAAGAAACGTGCTACTCGTGAATATGTTTTCACTTGGTATTTTATCGAGTAACAATACCGACGGCATTTCATCACTTCCAATCAGTGAGGCGGACGTGAACAAAATCCGTAAGGATATTAAGATGAGAAACGAAGGTGAAGTAATCATAACCGACAAGCCTTTGAAGTTTGACCCTATGACATTCCCAGTTAAGGACTTGATGCTATTCGAGGAAATGACAGCGGATAAAATAGCTATCATTGACGCATTTGGATTGAATCAACACATGTTTGGACAAGGTGAAGGCGGTAAAGGATCTACATTCTCCAACGTGGAAATGGGTGAGCGTCAAGCGTACAACTCTACTATCATTCCGGCAACCGAAATACTTTACGACGAGCTTACAAAGCAAATGAAGCTAGATCAACAAGGAATGTACTTAGTTCCTGATTTCTCACACATATCCGTATTAAAACAAGATGAAACGCGTTCAGCTGACGCGCTTTTGAAGCGTGCTAGTGCGGTGGAAAAGATTAGTGGAATAGTTGACTTAACGGATGAAGAAAAACGCAATTTGTTAAGCATCTAAATGCGGAACCATTGATTGAACAAATAAACCGAGTCCGGTAGTCGCGTCCGGTGCATCATCGTTTTTGTTCTTTCCTTCCTTTTGGTATGCTTTCAAGTTGTTTATGTATTGACCGTATTCGCCTATTTGCCCATCCAAGAACCTAAATTTACGCAACACATAACTTGAATTCATGATGATTCGCGTGTCTTTGTTTTGGTTGTTGTTCACTTTCAACAAAGGCGTTTTTGTCATGTCGCGAAGCATCTTAATAAATATCGCGCCCATTCCATTTGTTTCAATCCGGCAATAACTTACTTTGTTTTCATCCAATAATTTCGCGCACATAGGAATTGTTACGTCGACATTCGCCTTTGTGAATACTACGTCCGTAATATATACATCCTTAGCGACTATATGCCCTACAACCATACAAAGGTAGTCACCACCCTCGTCGGCAACGTCAATGTACGCAAATGCACCTTGTGTGTGCTTTTTCACCGCGTCAATATCTTTGAACGTGCGTAAGTTTTCAAATAAACGCCCTTTAATATCTACCGGCTGTTGCATGTACTCAGCCATCCAAATTTCTTCGCGTGTTTTTTCCTTCTTGAGTAAATACTCCTCGGTTGTCATTACGGACTCACAAAACGAATACAAAGCGCCTTCCTGCTCAACTAATGCCGGCACAACAATTTGTTTATCGTAATAACCTTGCTCGGCATTCTTACCGATAATGTCGTCACGTGTCCACCTGGTGCCAATATCAATTTCAGCGCATCCAGTTTCTTTACGTGAATCGTGCGTTGCCTCTTTCCATGAATGCGTTTTCTCTCGTATAGTTTCGCTCATCGCGTCCTCCATTGAACGAAAAAGGTCATCCGTTATAGCGAGCTTCGACGCACCGAATCCAATGATTGTACCCCCAACTCCTTGACCGAAATAACCTACCTGTTTACTTTGGTTCGTGTTCCAACCGCTTACACTGGCTTTATCTTTTGAAAGCGTTACCGTTGGAAATACCTTTGCAAATCGTTCACTTTTCAATACGTCACGCGCATCGTATGAAAGTTTTTCGGCTAATCGAGCGGAGCAAGTGTTTCGCATTACGCTTTCGGTTGGATATTTACCAAGAATCCAAGCGCAAAAAAGGGTAGTTATGTACGATTTTCCTGCACGTGGTGGCAACGATACGGCTAGTGTCTTTATTTCGCCGTCATTTATTTGCTGGAAAGATTGCGCTATTTCTTTGAGATATGGACGTGATTTAAAAAAGTCATAATTCATATAATAGCAAAAAGCCACGAAGCTATCCCTCGCGGCTATTTCCAAAACAGGCTCTATTTCTTTAAAGTTTGTCAATTAGTTTTTCGATTAATCTCGCTGGCATTTTTTCAACTAATTGCTCACCTTTGGAAGTTACATCCATTTCTTGTTTCGCCTTTCCGAATAGCCAGTCCCTATAATCAGACATTAATTTTTGTCGTACTTTTTTGTCGTTCATATCAATAATTAGCAATCGAATCCAATGCGGGTTATCTATATTTGAAGCAAACGACTTTAAGTGCGCTTCTGTCATAACCATAAGTAATCCGACCATTTCATAAAACTCATCCCTTAACGGTGCTACATATCCTAATTTTTTAATTTGCTCAATATATGCGGCATAAGTTTTTTTAGGGTGTCCTTTCATGTTGCGCCTTGCGTCATGTCCTTTCTTAAATGGTTTTAAATTTTGTTCATTAGCCATAATCTCACAGTTAGTTCACAGTAATTCCGTTGCGTTTAATAACCAAACTTGGGTCGAGCTTTTTCATTCGGTCAATTATTACTTGGCAATATTTTGGGTCTAATTCCATTCCGTAGCACTTGCGTTTAAGTTGGTGTGATGCTATCATTGTTGAGCCTGAACCGCAGAAAATATCTAAAATTGGTTTGTCATCTAAATAATTAATACACCACTCCATTAGTTTCAATGGCTTCATAGTAGGATGTTCTTTTGTTTCTCCTCCCCAGTGATGTGATAACATTCTGCAATTCTTTCCTAAATTAGTCCAAGCAAGTTCAAATTCACTAAAACTTAAACCATCATTTTTTTTGTGCCAACATAACCAATCGTTATTTATTGGAAGTTTATCTGCAAAGTAATTACCTCCCCAAATTATTGCTTTGTTTACTAATTCTAATACATAGTAAAAATCAGGAACTTCCACATCCCAATCATCTCCTCTATGAAACTTTTTCTTTCCTGTTCCTAATGTTTGTTTATTTGCATTGATTCCATAAGGAGGATCGGTTAATAAATTTACTTCTTGTCCGTTCATTAGTAGTTCTACCTTATCAATGTTCGTACTATCTCCACAAAGTAAACGGTGTTCGCCTATCTCAAATAAGTCGCCTAAAACAATATCAGTTTCAATACCGCCTTCTGGAACACTAAAGTCGTCTTCTTCTGCTTCCAATACTTCATCAGTTGCAAAGTCCGGAACTTCCAATCCCCACTCATCCAATTTTTCAGACTCCCATTCATTGGCTAGCATATCCCAATCCCACTCACCGCCGGAAACGTTGTCTTTGATAATAAACTCGCGTTCTTGTTCTGGCGTTAGTGTTTCGGCTCGAATGATAAACACTTCCTTTAATCCTGCTTCACGTGAAGCCTTGAGGCGCATGTTTCCACCCAGAACAATCATGTCGGAGTTTACAACAATCGGACGTATCTCCAGCATTTCAGGGAACTCCTTGATTGACTTTACTAGCTTCTTGAAGCTATCATCCTTAATAATTCTGGGGTTGTTCGGATTGTTTTTTACATCCGAAATCTTGACTTTTTCTATTTTCATGATCGTTTAATTTCATTCAAAAATACGCATAAAAAAGAGAGTTACCATGCCAATAACTCTCTTTCCCATCAATCAAACAAAAAAACGAATCGTGTAAAACTACAAATTAAATTTGTGCGAGTCGATAAATTTGAAATATCTATTTTGTCCGTCGACGTGTTTACGAATGCCTTTGAATGTTAGAATGCGTCCTCCTAGTGGCTTTGGTGGTGCGCCACGTTCAACGTGCCAACCTCCAGAACCAACTCCGTATTCTTCTTTGTATGTTCCTGTAATCATCAAATGTAATTCTTTTTGAACGGAGCTGTAACCTGTTACTCCGTTGTGGTGAATACATTCGCGCACATCGTTACGTGAAGCGTTTTCGTGAATGTGCCCCATTGTGAATACATCAAAGTCCTCGCACATTTCCAAAGCTCGCGTTAAATTAATCGCTCCTTTCGTTACAACTCCGCCACCTCCAGAACCATGAAAGTATTTTATTTTACAACTCATGTTCATTCCGCTTTTTGGATAAACCAAGTTTAAAATAATCCAACCGCCGTAACCACCTACTTGAACATTTGTGTGGTTTGTTGCGTTTAATAAGTCAACGAATCGACGCAAAATGTCTGTTTCTTGCCATTTTATGATTGCTGTCTCGTGATTCCCATACCCAACAACGGTTATCAAATGCGCATAAGGTGAAAACCATTCAACTGCCGTTTCAACAATTGAATCCAAATAACGAGCGTTATTGTGTTCTGGAAGAATGTCATCTTTTGAACTTCGACGATCACCGCGCCCTTGCATCAAACAAAACGTATCACCATTTAGCATGATGGGAATTGATTTTGCCAAACAATAGTCCAAATGTCTTTTTAGTAAATCACGATCACATTTTGGGTTGTCCCAATGCAAATCGCTAAGCATGGCTATGTTGAAGTTGTTTCCTTGAACTCTTAATTGGTGAACATTTTTGCCGTGCTTGATTAACTCCATTTGGATAAATTTTTCATAAATGTATGAAAAAACCCAACCTTGTGACGGGTTGGGTTCGTATTATCTTTTGATTAACTTCTTGAAAAACGTCGCTACAATCATGCGCGACTTTCGTTGTTCTGGGTGTGCGCCAATAATTGTGAGCAATTGACCATAGAGCGGAAGCCGTGAAATTGAGCGATTGAATTGCCTATCGGTCAAAGCTCCATGCACGATAATACGCCCGATTTTCTCGTATTGTGCTTTAGTCAATTTATTTACTACTTTGGATTGATTGCGTTTGAATATTCTACTCAGGAACGCTTTAAATTTAGAAAACATATACTATGAATTTGTAGATTGAAAAGTACGTTAAAAGCGCAATTAAACGATATAACGTAAATAATGCAATCCATTGTTTATCGTGATTCATTGCTAAATTTTCGTGCCACTTGTTTTTAACAAATGGAGCGCAAAAAATCATAATTCTATCCGCTACGAATAGATAAACGAAAAGCGGAAATAGAACCGTGAATTTTAGCACGGTGAGTATTTTGTTGACTTGCTTCATTTGTTTCGTGTGTTGTGGTAAATTAAAGTAAGCATTATGGCCATGTGTACCAAAGCCCATTGTATTAAAAACATCTTATTCTGATTTAAAGGTTACTTTTTCTAATTGTTCAAGTGTTGGTATAGTACAAGTGTAACAATCCTTACTTCTTTCTACTCTGTATTCTATTCTTCCGTCTTTATGTCTTCTTGCTTGAAGTAAATACTTATACCCCATATAACCCGCAGTTGATAGGTCTATCCATTGACCCCATTTACTTTTAAATAGTTTCATCTTATTCTGATTTATTTAGTTCGTTTTGTACTTCATGCCAATAATTGGTAAACGCTTTAGTATCTTCTAATGTTTTAAAAAAACAATCGCAATTAATTATCTCATTAACTGCAACTAATGCACATTGTTTGGCTAAATGCACTTCATCTTCGGGGTCAAGGTATTCATACTTATCTGCTGCTCTTATGTAAGTTCTGTATTTATCTACTAACTCTTGTGCTTTTTCTTTAGCTGGTTTCATCCTATTTTCTTTTTCGTTTATTTCGATTATACTTCTCCATGAACTCATTCATGTTGCCCATTGTTCGGCTTGAAATGGTTCCGTTTCGATTGATAAAGTCGTTTATCTTGACGCTGTTATTGTAACCGAATGACGCGCAAATTTGGTGTGGCGTCATTCCTGGATTACTTAAACAGAATTTAATTACTTTGTCAATAAAACGACCTTCGAATTTAGTTTGCTGGCTCATCTTCTTGCGTTGTAAAATAGTCTAAAATTTGCGTTTCAACGATTGATTTAATTTGCGGAAGCGTTGTGAAGTTAATCGAGTCATTGAATAAAGCAACGCGTACCTTTGCGCCTTCAATCATGTCGTCGGCAACAAGTAGTTTAGTTTTAATTTCCCTGTCGTCAATATCCGTATAAACTTGCTTAACGATAAAGAATCGTTCACCTTGACCGATAAACTCGTTGCAATCGAAACGATCCATTTTCATAATGATAAATTCGCCTCTAATCAAGCTCGCTAAATGCTCGTAAACTTGCGCTTCGCAATCGGTGTAACTTTCGGCGTCAAATAAATAAGACTCGCTTACTCGTTTGAATGCCCCGTTGTCAAGTTGTTTTGTGTACTTGACTTTTACTAAAAATCTTTGTTTCATGTTAAAAAGGATTAAGGTTTAAAATTTGGTTGTTTGTTGCTATTGTTACCGGAATGCCAAAACGTTGTTCGGTCATTTCCTTAAATTGTTTTTCGTTTGAAACGCCGTCCGAAAGGTGAAGTAAAACGATGTTTATACATTGTGATAAATCCATTTTCTCTAGCGTTAAAATAGCCGTTTGAATGCTCATATGTGAACGCAAGCGACGCTTGTTTATGAATGATTCAGGCTTTGACTTTACGATTTCCTCACAATAATTCGCCTCGATCATTACGCAAGTGAATTTCCATGAACTTAAATTCCAAATGAGTTTATAGGAATCAGTCAAGAAAAACACTTTTTCGGATCCAGCTTCAATGATAAATCCAAGTGTGGAAATGTCATGCGATGCATCAAACGAACTTATTTTGAATTCGCTTACTTGCTTTTGTTGCCCGTTTTTTAATACTCCATAACGCAATTCACCTGGCGTTTTCATGTGGTTAAACGTGTCAGTTGAGGCAAATAATGGGATGCCTAGTTGTGAAACTTGATTCATTGACTTTGAATGATCAAGGTGAGCATGTGAAACAATTGCGCCTTTTATCTTCAATACATTGTGATAAATCGCCTTTTTAATCTCATCCACCTTGACCCCGCACTCGATTAAGAGCGCGGAGTTTTGGCTTTCTAGAATGTAGGCATTGCCGATACTTCCTGAAGAAATGATTTTCAGTTTCATTATCAAAAGTCAGGTTTAGGATTTACTTTAACCGCCCCGATTGTTTCGGCTTGCATTTCCATTAATTGGATTGGCTCATCTGCAAAAAATACAAGGGTTTCTTTAGCGGTGTCCTCAACAACTTCATGTTTTACGTCCTCGGTTGTATTTGCTGGTTCATGATTAAACTCGTCTTTGATTGTGTTTATTTCAGCAAATTGGGCGTCGATTTTTTGGCTATCAATTATAATATCGTTGTAAGCTGCACGGTAAATTGTTTTGTAAGCCATCTCGTCGTACCATCCTTCAACTTTCTCTTTACCGACTTTTTTACCGCCTTGCCACGCATCTTTTTCGCCACCCCAAAATTCAGCGCTTGCGTACTTTGGTTTGCGTTTTTCAATGTCCGCTTTTGTGAATACTCGAATGCGGTTTGATTTTGAATGATGGTACTTCTGGCAATAAAAACCACCGATTAATTCACCGCGATCAAATGGATTGACAACCTCAAACAAATAAGCATCTTCCGAGTTGTTAGCGTCTTTTTTAATCAATTTGAATTTGTCATTTGCATAAACAAGCTCAACAATTACATCTTCCAGCGAGTCAAGTCCATACTTAATCGCTTTCAAAGCAAGTCCACGATAGCCAATAATTGGCGTAATATCGAACTTGTTTGTGTGATTGTTTTTGTATGGAATCAAGTTCACATGATTCGGTTGTAGTGGATCTAGTCCAACACTTGCCAACGGCACAACTTGCATTGCCAAGGCGTTTATGTTGATGTTTTCCCATGTGTAAGACAAAGACTCGCGTTTGTCCTCTGGTGTTTTCATTCGCTTAGTTTCGGCAAGCGCCAAAGATTGATCGAGCTTAATGAAATAGTTGTTGATTAACTTTTGTTGGTATGGAGTCAAATCCATTTTACCAACCGAGCCTTCAAACTCTTTAACTACCGCTTGCGTGAATCGCTCGCTTGCTGATTTTTTCGCAACTGCTGGTTGCACACTTTCGTTTTTTGACATGATATTTATTTTTATTGGTTTTTACAAATATAAAACTTTATAGTTAATTAAACTATTTTTTATCTAATTCTTTGAGTAAAGCGTCTGAAAAGTCAACAGCCAACTCAGCAATAAACGGAGGTTTAAAATTACTTGCATTTGGGTCTGATAACATCCCTTGCATTGCCAAGCCTGCAAAGTATTCGCGTTTTGTTAAACCGTAAAAGTCTATTTCGCAATCTTTGAAATGTACATTTTGTGGATAAGCTGGAGTATTTTTATTTTCACTAAACATTTGAAGCACTTCTTCAGTCGAAGTATTGCTTTTTGCTTTTTTGAACATTTTGAATATGTTTTTCATTTTATCTTGATTTTATTGTTGTTTAAAGGTTTATGATTGTCAACTCTTTTTTACTTTCATCCACTTTCAAGTTGATTACTTGACATTCTGTTTTGATGAGCGTTACTATGCTTTCGCGTTGATCAATGAACACTGGTGCAAAAATCCCAAAGTGATAATTCAAAGCGTTAATTACATCCATTCCGGCATTGCATTTCATAGCTGTATTCAAATCATTGAAAGGCGTTCCATTTACGATTGCCTCGCACGTCGGTTCCAAGCCTCCATTCAATTGCTCATTGAACATTTTCCACTTTACCAAAGCAAACTTTGAGTTGATACGCTTTTCGATTAGCTCAATTTTAGCCTTGTTGAAATTGTCGATTTGGAACTCTAGTTTTTCCAGTGAGGCGATTTCCTGCGCTAAAAGTTTGTTTTGTGCTTCGAGCTCCGCAATACGTGCGTCGATTGTTTTAACTATGTCATTTACGGTTAGCTTCGATTTAAGCGCGTCAAGTTCCAAGTTGATTACATCCTTTTGAGCTTTCAATTCGCTTACGTCTGGCGTTTCAATTGTTGGTATTACGATTGATTCGATTTGCGTTTTAAGCGCTTCGATTTCAGGCGTTGTCGCTGGGCGTTCTGTGATGATTGACTTTTCCCATTCTTGTAGGTAGGTTTTCTTTTGCTCGATTTGCTCCAAGTATTCCTTACTAGCTAAATTTATTTTATTGATTTCGTTTGCGTACTTTTCGATCAATACGTTGTTGTTTTTTCCGTGTTCACGGATTGAATCCAATTGCTGTAACTTATCTACGTTAAACGCTGATCTAAGTTCTTCAACTTTACTTTCGTAATCTGGAAGGGATTGTTTACAAGTTGGACAATTTTTGTCTTGACAATTTTCGTCAAATATCATATTGCTGACTTCAACAAATTGATTGCGCAACTTTTCGTTTTTCTCTTTTAAGTTTTCAATTGCTGATTGTTCAAACGTAAAGTCTTTACGGTTGTTTAATTCAAGTGTCTTAATCTCATTCTCCAGCTCCGCACGTTTGGATTTAATCGACCAAGCATATTGTTGTTCGCTCTTTTGGAATTCGTTTTGAAGCTCCATTAACTTGGTATGAAGCTCATATCTTTTCTCTTGAATTCCTTTCGCTTGTTCCTGCGCCTTTTCAACTGATTTAAAACGGTTGTTTATTTGCTCATCAATAGAATTCAATTCTCCGCCAAGTGAAATGATTTGCTTTTCAATTTCGCTTGCATCAACTGGTTCCGGCTTGTTGTGATTCGCCTCGTTAATTCGTGGCATGATTGTTTCCTTTTCCTCTTTTAGCTTTTTCTTTTGCGCCTGGATTACTTTCTTTTGCTCGTCAAGTGATTTTCCCGCGTTTAAGATGTCGCGAAGCTCGTTGTAATCCGAACCCATTTCCATAAAAATATCCGCGTTTTCAACATTCCCAGCAATTGCCGTAAGTATTTCACGGCGTTCATTCCACTTCATTTTTTCATTGAAATACAAAGGATTTGAAATGATTTTAGAAATGTTCTCGTCAATCATGCTTGCAACCGCCGTTTGATATTCGCCTTTCGATTTAGGAACGCCATTCACAAAGAACGTTGTTTCGTGTCCTGTAAGCTCTTCAATATCGTTACCGCGTTTAGTTACCCACTTTTCACGATATACGCGCTTAAATTCGATAATTTCGCTATCTACGTCGAATGTACCAACAACTTCATGTTCAAGTTTGTGAATAGCTTGGTTATTTTCATCAAGCGTTTTGATAGCGAAGTCGTTTTGATCATGCGAGTTTTTACCATACAAAAGCCAAGTGTAAGCGTCAAAGATTGTGCTTTTACCCACTCCATTAGTCCCGACAATATCGGTTTCTTGCGTGAAATCAATTGAAAGCTTGGCGATTTTCTTGAAATTAGACAGTTCAAGTCTGTTTAAGGTTACCTTTTTCATAGCGTTGTTTATTAAAGTTGTGACAAATATAGTATAAAGTTTTATACTAAAAACATTTTTATTTAATTATTTTCCATGGTTTTTAGCCAATTACGAAACTCATTTCCGATTTGGACTTGTTGCGTATGAATTCTAGTATCATGCGTTTGCATGATTTTAGCGTCAATCTTGCGAATTTCTTCATGTAAATGGTTCGCCTTCATTTTTACTTGTTTAGTAAAGATTTTATTATCGTTCAAGTCCTCAATAAAATCGGCTAGCACTGGAAGAATTCCGCACAAAGCGAGTAGTTTAGTTGTGTTTTTCATTTGTCCTCCCTATTATTTTAAATTCAATTACTTCAGTTATGTATGCCGTATCTTTAAACGGCGATTTGTAAGGCTTGTAAATTTCAGCGCCTTCGATCCATACGGCCCGTTTAACCGTGTGAATTTTATTCCCGCTCCGCACTTTTATCGTTCCGTAAAGGATTTTTTGACTCATCCTTGTATAAACATTTTACCCTCTTTCACGCAATAAGAAATTGTTTCCTGTGCTAAATAAAAGTTTTTGTCCGCTACGATAATCAATGGGTTGTCAATCGCTTGTATTTGCGCTTCCTTTACTTTTTCGGTGGCTTGTACTTGCATTTGTTTGCGTTCATCCGAATACAAGGCATCCCAGAACGGACGTGCCAATACTTTTGCTTGGAACATATCGCCGAGCCATTGACGACCTTGTAAACTTGATTTGTACAAGTCGCGAGCTTCGTTGTAAAAGTCGATTTCTTTTTGTTTTTCGAGTGCTTGTTTTTGCTTTTCGATTTGTAGGTCAATTATAATTTGACGCGCAATTTGTTTCTTTTGCGTGTAGTCTTTAATCGGTGCTAAAAATTCATCCAGCGTAATCTTTTGGAACGCCTTTTTTTCTACCTTGGTAAAATTAAAACAGCATTTAATGTCGTCGATTGTTAGCGGTTCTTTGATGTTTACCGTTGCTTCAAAAATAGAATCAATTAGATAAGTGCTTACGTTGTTTGAATCAAGTCCGTATCTAATCTCCAGAACCAAGTAACAAAGAGTCTTGAAATCCCTCATGTGATTCTTGATCAACATATCGGAATCCTTGAACATCATCGTTAATTGGTTCTGCTCTAAATTGATTGAGCGTACTTTCAGCTTCTGCAATACTAATGTCTCCATCCCTTGCAAGGCGTTCGACAATTTTCCGTTGTAAAGAGTGTGGGTCATATTCTTTTGGGGTGTTAGTGTTTATATTATTTTGTTTTTGATTTTTATACCAATCGGATTGAAAGCCGGACCAACTACGCTCAACACAAAGATTAATCGCTTCACTTGGTGTTATGTTGGCTTTGATAATTTCATTGACAATTTTATTGAAAGCAATTTCCGTATTTGTAGCTTTTTTGTTTTTACGAACTTTCATCCAGTCATTGACTATATTTTCAGGAATGTTTAAAGACAATAAACTTTTCTTAAAGTCGAAAGTTTGCACAATACTAATATCTGTTAAGATATTAGTTAAATATTCTTCTTTCTTTTCTTCTTGTTTCTTTATTTCTTTAGTTGGTGTCTTTTTCCCTACCCTACTCCTGCCCTTTGCCTGCCCGTTATCCTGCCCTTCACTATCATCGAATCCTTGTAATTTGTCCCATTTTACTAGGGAAATTACCTGCCATTTACCTGCCCCTTTACCTGCCACTTGCCTTACCGCTTCCCCTACCCTCTCCAATTTGGTCATTGCAAGCCTAATTTGCTTCAAACTAAGACCTGTTTCATGGGCTAAATGTTGCCAACTAGAAACCATTGTTCCGGCTTTTACAACCGTTTCTTTCCACTTTTTATCCTCGTAATTAACAGAAACAAGTAAATGAATAAGTAACCTCGTCGCGTTGTGATCGTCGTAGTATTCCCAATCTTTTAAATTCCGATGTAGCTTAATCCAACCGCTCATGTGAAAATGTTGTTAAATAAAAAAGCCACTTTAAATCCTGAGCCTTCGACCTCTCATTCTTTAAAATGGCTAAATAATACCTAAACGCTTATATTGTCGAAGGAGCGCATACAAATATACAAAATTAATCGAACTCCTCGTTAACTTTTTTTTGGATAAATACTTTGTTTAGTTCGCTTACAATTGCTCTAGTTTTTCGCTTATCGCTTCCGGAATAGTACTGAAAGAAACCGCTTGATTTAAGCATGCGAAACGATAGGACGCGTTTATATACTTTCATAGCACATTTGTATTAATAGTCCAACAATAATGAAGCCAGCGACGGCAAAGCTCACCGCTATTCCAAGCATGGAGCTTTCATAGTTTTCTTTTCTTTTGTAGCTCATTTTCTGTCGGATTTAGTGAATCGGTAAACAAAATAAACAAAACAAATCGCTGTAATTGTAGCGTAAATGCCTCCAATCATGTAAATAATTCCAAAGGCGCAAATGATTGATAATACAATCAAAAGTGTGGTAAACCATTGTATTAACGTCATGACTCTTGATTTAGTGTTAATTCTTCTCCAGTAAGCGCAAAGTATAGGTTTTGGAGTTGGTGAACGTAGTTTATTTTTATTCTTAATTCATAATATTGAAACATAAAATGTTCTTTAGTTTCTACTGAATAAAAAAGATTTCCAAGAAGGTCTTTTTTGATAAAACCATAACCATTTTTTTGATGAAACCCAAAATTCAACAACCATTCTTCTGTAAGTGGGATGGGTAAAAAATAATCAAATTGTTCACTTTTATCATCCGAATAAACATGAATAAAGTTATCGTTATCAAATGAAACATCTAAGGTTGTGACCGAGCAAACTCTTTTTAACGCTATATCATCAGCGTTAATTTCAATCCCATAAATTAAATTATATAATCTTAATTCTTCTGCTTTCATATACTTGATTTTACGGTTTGAACAATTTTTCCGTTTGGTCTTTTCTCCTGGTGAAATGGGCGCTTTGTCGTGAACTTCTGCTCACATATTAACACGAAGCTATTCATATCAGTTGAGAAGGTGTGATCAATCATTTCACGTCCGGCAAGAAGCTCGCGTTTCAAAATTGATAATTGACGTTCTAAAATACGCTCGTCGGTGTATTCAAGAATTATTTGTACTCGTTTAAGTTTTGACATGGGTTATTGAATTAGATTATTGTGATTTGGAATACTTGTAACTGGATAATTAATTCTAAGAGTTGGTGATATTGCTTCACCTCTTTTGAATAATTGGTACTCGGTAAATTCCAAAGACGTGCGTGAGTGCATTTTTAGACCTCTCCATTTTATTTTTCCTTTTGTTATTTCGCCTTTTATTCCAGTAGACCTAAAATAAGGCTCAAAAAACTCCTTTAAATCCTTGTTGATTGATTTTATCATTTGATCAACTACTTTGCTTTGAATTTCAGATATTTGCTCATCGGAATACTTAGGAATACCCATATGATATTTTGAATGATTTCCTTCGTTGTCGATAAACTTAACGCTTGTAATTCCAAACTTTACGTCTTTTGATGGTTGACATTCTTTAGTTAACTCGTTCATGATTAAATGTTTTTGTAAATAAATTTAGTTGGGAAATCCTGATAATCAATCTCTTTTTTGCGCAACACGATTACGGTGTTCTTTTGCGTGTCTGCTCGGAATCCAATGACATGATAAAATTCTTTGTCGTTTTTGCTATTAAAGCTCTTGCCAATGTAGGTAATTTCGTCAAAGTGATCAAGCGTTAAATTGCTAATCATGTCGATTCGTTCGCCTTGTAAATATCCAGCTATTTCAAAGTTGTCTAGTTTAAACCATTTCGGCGCATGGATGAATTGAGCGTCCACGATTCTAAATCGTTCGGCTCTTGGTTCTGTTAGTCTTGTTGACATCGCTCAAAGTTTTTAAGTAATACCTTCCCGTATGCGTCCAATACTTTGCTTTGAACGTGCTTTCTTTCGATTTGCGGGGTTTTCTCTTGTTCAATGTAATTCGGTGTCGTTGAGATAAAATAGCTCATTACAAACCAAAATAATGCAACCGGAATAAATACGTTGAATAAGTCTTTTTGTGATTCTGTTAATTGTTTCATGATTAAAGTTTGTTAAGAACGTTTGTTAATGATTCAATGAATTGTCTTTTTTGGCGCATTAAGGCTTGCATATCTTTAAAATGTTTGTCCGTTGTTGGTATCGGTTCCAACATCATTTTAATATCAATATCCTCAATCTGGGAAATCAAATACGAAGCCGAGTCAATTAATGGCTTGACGTGATTTACATCCGCTTGCGCGTTGTACACTTCTTTTGCGCCGTATGCAACGGCAGTTAAAAAAATTGGTTTGAATGTTTCCGGTGATGCTTGCTCGCTTTCCACGATCAATTTGATTACATCGTACTTTGTTGTTTTCATTTTTAGCGTTGTGTTTGTGTGCGTTACTGAGTCGCACCCCTCGTTTTTGTTTATTAGTAGACTACTCGGATAAAATAACAGATTTCAGTAACCTTCGTGTATTTTTTGCAAGCCGTTTCAAAATGAAGGTTAACCATTTCATTAACGTCGTTTACATTGTTTCCGTAAGCGATTAATTTTGCAATTACTTTGTTTTTTAAATCGTTCATTTGTTTAGTTATTAGCGTTGTTTGTAACTGATTACCCTACAAATGTACTATAAAATTTTATAGTTGCAAATATTTTAATAAAAAAAGTGAAAATATTTTTTTTAGTGCATAAAAAAAGGGCGTCGAACGTGATCGATCACCCTTTTTCCAACCAATAAACTAAACTATGCTAATTCAAAACTACATAAAAAAACCCGAGCTTATGGTCTCGGGTTCAAAAACAAGGCGTTCAACTCCCGTTTTTTATTGCAACGCTAATCACAAAGTGAAGCAAAGATATGGCTAAAATTCATTTATAAGGCAATACGACACGACTTTTTGATTCTCTTTGAACCATTTGATTGTTTGATTGTACTTTAAGTCATTGACTACTTGGCATCCAGCCGACCAACCTCCGATTGATTCGCTACCTTTTCCGGACTTGTTATAAGTGTTTGGATGGAAGTTAATACCAAAGTAACCGATTTGCATTTTACCGATTTGCTCGCTTTTATTGTCTTTGTCCGTATCTCGATACACGATCATTTTAGAACCAAGTTGCAACAACGCGTCAACTTTCCCATGGTGTGAACCGAAGTGCCAAACGTTATAATACCACTCGTCCGCTTTTAATATTGCTGCACCGTCTTTGTTTACTTTCTCGAAATTACTTAATACTGGCGTGCCTGGGTTTGTGGTACCTTTCAATACGTCAACAAACTTTTCAGCGTCAAACAAATAGAATTTGTCATCAAATGAATTGGGATTATCTTCATTAGATCGTACTCCAAGAATCCAACGACCTGAAGGAATACCATTGAAGGATTGTAAGTCTTTCACGTGAGCGAATAGCTCGGTGTCTTTGTATTGTCTAACCATTTGATTTGTCTTTAAGTTCCCATTTGAACAAGAAGTACGCAATAATCAACAAGAATAAAATAATCGCAATCCACTTCATGGAGTCAGCAAATCCGTTTTTATTTTCGCTTTGTGTTCTTTTTGTTTTTTGCTTATTTTTTTTGACCACTTCTCTTGAAATGACTTTTTGCGATTTAAGGGCGTTTTTAAGTGAATCTTGATACATTGCACGAATATGCGCTAAACTATCGGCAAATCGCTTGTTATCGAATCGATAGCGCCATTTAGGCACGTATTCGGTTTTCGTTTGGTATATAAGTGAATCTTTGTACTGGATCAATGTCGTGTCTTTTCCCTTGATATTTAGCGTGACAAAATAAGGTATTTTTACCGTGTCTATTTTTACATTAAACACAAAACCCTTGTCAATCGCCTTTTTCATGTGGTATTCGGCACTACATCCGTAAAGAATCCACGCGAAAAACATCACGAAAAGAATATAAATAAATAGGATATTTAGGAACGGTCTAAGGTTGCTCGTCATTTTTTCCAATAGTTTTATTCCAAACGGTTAAACCGATTGCCGTTGCCGAATACGTAAGTAATCCAACGAAAACAAATTCATGCACTTCAAACGCAACCGCTAAAGGAAGCATTGCGTAAATAATCGAAAGCCAAAAGCTAGTAAAAGCCCCAAGTCTTTTAATCGACCATTTGCCGTTAGGCTTTAGCGTGTCGTTTATTAATTGTTTCATCAATGTAATCCTTTGGAAGTATTGCGTAAAGGTCTTTGCGTTGCTTTGAATCACTTGAATCGCTAGCGCTGTGGTCTTTGAACTGGTAACAATCAACAAGCATTTCGCGCATTTCCTTCACTTCTGTTTGAAGTGTCCAAACCCAAACCGCTAGTAATCCGGTTACGCCATATTTCTTGATGATTGTTACAAATTCTATCATGCCTTACTTTTTTGCGGGTGCTTCTGGTCCCTCATTCACGGCTTTAACGTAGCTTAAACAAGCGTAAAGATCCTCATCAATGATTGTCCAAATAGGTTGCTCACATGATTTCGCCAGCGTGCGACATTCCGAGTTTTCTAAGTTCAAAACAGATCCGGCCGGAATGGCTTTGATTTTGTTAATGATTCCGATTTTCTCGGACATTTCCTCCAAATTTGGCGGGCTTTGAGGATTCACGGCTTTCACGGCTAACAAAAGTATTTCTTTGTAATCCTTAAAGATTGCCTTTGTTCCGTCCTCTTTTGTTTGTTCGATTAACTTTAATTCAATTGATTTCATAATTCGCGTTTTTAAATTTAGGCTAAATTAACAAATAATTGTTACACCTAAATACTCCGCAACGTAATCATCTACAACGGAGTTATCACGTCCCCAAATAGCGAATTGTTCTTCCGTCATTTGGTAGCGTCCGTCCGTAAGGATTTTGCCATCATCAGTTAGTAATCTGTAATAAGTGCTTGCAGTCGTTGCATCCGTCATAAATGCTTCGACTAGAACTGTTAGGAAGGTTGCAGTACCTTCGTTAAGTGGGTAAACAATCGGCTCGATTGCTACTCCGTTTGTTGGTGTTGTTGTTGTCATATTATAAAGTTATCCAAGTAGTTCCGTTATATACGGAGATTAAGTTCAAAGTTGTATCGTAAACCATTAGTCCTGCACTTGGCGAAGCGATGGCGTTCTTTTGTGTTGTAGTCATTCGTGGAGGAAGGAAGCCTTGTGTGGTGCTTCTGCATTCTAATACAGAACTTGAATTTGCAGAAGAATAATTTGCTCCTATTAATGTAGCGCCTTTGATATAATTATCATTTGCAGAAGACCCACCATTTAATCTTATATAAGAACTTCCATTTTGACCTAATTCTAATCTACCATTAGAACCTTCTGAACCTAAATTAACACATAATAATGTAGCAGAATTGTACATTTTTAAGGCATTGTAAGTTCCGTAAGAATTAAGAACTCCCGAACTATCATAAACCATCGAATAACCCGTAGGCCCTTGCACCCTCACAGTACCATTAACGTCAAGTTTATACCCTGCGTCTGTGGTGGTGTTGATGAGGACGTTGCCCGCAATATATGTTGATGTTGTTGAAGTGTTTCCTATCCAAGTTCTATTGGATGCGTTGTTGACTACTCCTGTACTCCAATTGCCTATAAAAATATTTGATGAACCCGTTGTATTAACATTTCCTCCGCCTTCTCCAAAAGCAATATTTCCAGTTCCCGAAGTATTATTTTCCATTGCACTATTTCCAATTGCAAGATTACTTGACCCCGTTGTTGCTCTTAAAGCCTTTCTACCAAATGCAGTGTTGCCCGAACCCGTAGAATTAAGTAAAAGTGTTTCAAACCCAAATGCAGTATTTGACACTCCAGTTGTGTTAGCGTTTAATGCAGTAACTCCGACCGCAGTATTGGTTGCACCTTGTCCGCCACCTAATCCGATGTACAAAGTGTTGATTACCGCATCTCCTATAATTTGGAATCTATTTGTGGTATTGTTCCAAGTGATGTTAGCCGACTCCTGAACTACATTCCCCGTTCCCTCGAATAACAAACGTCCAACAGTACCCGAAGTAATCGCAGTCGTTCCGATTGTTATGCCTGTGGCAATTGTTTTTGGCTTCCATAATTGTGTTGCCGTTTCAAATGTTAATACTTGACCATCGCTTGGCGTTTGCGCCGATACATCGTGAATTTCATCAAGCTCGTAGCCATTTTGAACACGGTAAACAATCGTTCCGTTAGTAGGTGAAGTTCGTACTACTTTTCCAAGATAAACCAAGTGGCTTGGTGCGTATGGTTTAACGTTTGTGATAAAACCCGCAGTAGTTGGCGAAAGATAAATTGTATCACCGTCCGCAAGTGTGTCGCTTGTGAATGGATGCGGAGCGCTTGATCGTGTATCAAGATTATCAATAGTTCCAATAGTTACACAATTTCCGTCGGCATTGTTTGCTATATCTGCT
>JBBALV010000026.1:6741-36242 GCA_040402815.1 Flavobacterium sp. | reverse complement strand
GGATGTAATTTGTATTCTTGAACATTTTTACATAATTATAAATTTAAAATATAATTTTGTACTTGTTAAAAATAACAATTCGTACTTTGCGAAAAATATTCAGTTTATGAGTTGCAAATTGTTTTATTCTATATTAAGTAAAAATTTTCCTTTTAATCCAACGGTAAAACAGGGAATCTTTTTTCAACAAATTGCTGAATTTATTACAAATACAAATGAAAATGAAATTTTCGTTTTAAAAGGATATGCGGGAACCGGAAAAACAACTGTCATTTCTACCATCGTAAATCATCTTTCAGAAATCAATAAAAAATATGTGTTGTTAGCGCCAACAGGAAGAGCTGCCAAAGTGATTGCTAATTATTCAAATAAAGCTGCTTTTACAATTCACAAAAAAATATATTTTCCTAAAAAAGGTTCAGGCAGCGGAGTGAGTTTTGTTTTACAACAAAATAAACATAAAAATACGCTGTTCATAGTGGATGAATCGTCTATGATTTCGGATACAAATTCCGATTCCAAAATGTATGAAAATGGTTCGTTGTTGGACGATTTGATTTCGTATGTGTATTCAGGAATCAATTGTAAAATTATTTTTTTGGGCGATACGGCACAACTTCCGCCCGTTAATTTAGACATATCTCCTGCTTTAGACATCGATTCGTTATCTATGAATTATGACAAAGAGGTAAAACATATCGAGTTTGATGAAGTCATGCGACAAGAAGAAAATTCAGGAATTTTATACAATGCTACCGAACTTCGAGAAGTCTTGAAAGCCTCCTTTATCACCGATTTTAAATTTCAGTTAAAAGGGTTTAAAGACATTGTTCGTCTTACCGATGGTTATGATATTCAAGACGCTATCAACTCGGCATACAGCAATTACAGCATTGAAGATACGGCTTTCATTGTGCGCTCCAACAAAAGAGCCAATCAATACAACCAACAAATTAGAACCAAAATTCTTGATAAAGAAAGCGAACTTTCGAGCGGTGATTTTTTGATGGTAGTAAAAAATAATTATTTCTGGCTAAATGAAACCGATGAAGCTGGTTTTATTGCTAATGGTGATATTATAGAAATTTTAGAAATTTTCAAAATTCAAGAATTATATGGTTTTAAATTTGCCAAAGTAAAAATAAGAATGGTGGATTACCCGAACCAAAAACCTTTTGAAACCCTACTTTTGATGGATACAATTAGCAGTGAAGCACCATCGTTGACCTATGAGGAATCTAACAAATTGTATGAAGAAGTGATGAAAGATTACGAATCGGAAAGCTCAAAATACCGCAAGTTTCAAAAAGTAAAGTCAAATGAATATTTTAACGCTTTGCAAGTAAAATTTTCTTACGCCATCACTTGTCATAAATCTCAAGGCGGACAATGGAATACCGTTTTTGTAGAACAACCTTATTTGCCAAATGGCATTGATAGTGATTATATTCGATGGCTTTACACTGCCATTACAAGGGCCAAAGACAAGTTGTATCTTATAGGTTTTAAAGACGATACTTTTGTTTTGTGATGAAGTATCATTCGATATTTTTATGAACTCATGATAAATTTGGGAATTAACATTGATTCTACTAGTAATATTTATAAGTAATTATAAAAACCTAATAATTATTTACTCAAATACATTTTCCTTCTTGAATACAATTCATAGAATTGGTCGTCTTTCAAATCATCAATAAACAAAATACTTTCTCCAGTCGATTTCATTTCAGGGCCTAACGCTTTGTTCACATTAGCAAATTTGCTAAAAGAGAACACCGGCTGCTTGATGGCAAAGCCTTTCAATTGTGGGTTAAAAGTAAAATCGGTTACTTTATTCGCGCCTAACATTACTTTAGTTGCATAATTCACATACGGCTCACCATAAGCTTTTGCAATAAACGGGACTGTTCTAGAAGCTCTCGGATTGGCTTCAATAATATAAACCGTGTCGTCTTTTATAGCAAATTGAATATTGATTAAGCCAACGGTTCGCAATGCTAAAGCAATTTTTTTGGTATGATCTTTAATTTGTTGCATCACAAATTCGCCCAAATTAAAAGGAGGTAAAGTTGCATTAGAATCGCCTGAGTGAATGCCGCAAGGTTCGATATGCTCCATAATTCCGATGATATATACATTTTCTCCATCGCAAATCGCATCAGCTTCAGCTTCAATGGCACCATCTAAATAATGGTCCAATAATAATTTATTACCTGGAATATTTTTTAATAAATCTATAACGTGCTCTTCGAGTTCTTGTTTATTGATAACAATTTTCATGCCTTGTCCGCCCAAAACATAGGAAGGTCTAACGAGTAACGGAAAATCTAAAATATCTGCCAAAGCACTGGCTTGATCAGCATTTTCGGCAATTCCGAATTGAGGGAATGGGATTTGAAGTGTAGTTAATAATTCTGAAAAACTTCCTCTATCTTCTGCTAAATCCAAGGCGTCAAAAGTAGTTCCAAGAATTTTTATTCCGTATTTCGATAATTTATCTGCCAATTTTAATGCTGTTTGACCACCTAGTTGCACAATCACTCCTTCTGGTTTCTCGTGCCGAATAATGTCGTATATGTGTTCCCAAAAAACAGGCTCGAAGTATAATTTATCGGCTGTATCAAAATCGGTAGAAACCGTTTCTGGATTACAATTAATCATTATTGTTTCGTAACCACATTCTTTAGCAGCCAAAACGCCGTGTACACAAGAATAATCAAACTCAATTCCTTGACCTATTCTATTGGGTCCTGAACCAAGAACAACAACTTTCTTTTTATCCGAAACAATGCTTTCATTATGCACATATCTTTTTCCTTCGGCAGTCTCGATTTCAGCTTCAAAGGTCGAATAATAATAAGGTGTTTGGGCTTTAAATTCTGCCGCACAAGTATCCACCAATTTATATACTCGTTTCACATTCATTTCGTCTCGCAATTTATATACTTGACTTTCCAAACAACCCATCATGTGTGCAATTTGTCTGTCAGCGAAACCTTTCTGCTTGGCTTCAAGCAATAAATCTTTGGGTAAAGTATCTGTTTTGTATTTAGAGATTTCTTTTTCTAAACTGTATAGTTCTTCATATTGTTTCAAAAACCACATATCAATTTTTGTAATTTCATGAATTCTATTTAATGGAATTCCCATTTGAATAGCATCATAAATCACAAAAACACGGTCCCAACTTGCATTTGTAAGTTTGTCAATTATTTGTTCATAATTTTTGTACCCTTTTCCGTCGGCACCTAGCCCATTTCTTTTAATTTCTAGCGATTGTGTTGCTTTATGCAAAGCTTCCTGAAACGAACGACCAATTCCCATTACCTCACCTACTGATTTCATTTGAAGTCCCAATGTTCGGTCGGCTCCTTCAAATTTATCGAAGTTCCAACGTGGAATTTTTACAATTACATAATCCAATGTGGGTTCAAAAAAGGCAGAAGTCGATTTGGTAATTTGATTTTGCAATTCATCCAAATGATAACCCAATGCCAATTTGGAAGCTATTTTTGCAATTGGATAACCTGTCGCTTTTGATGCCAAAGCTGATGATCTAGAAACCCTAGGATTGATTTCGATAGCAACAATATCTTCTTTTTTGTCTGGAGAAACAGCAAATTGTACATTACAACCTCCGGCAAAATTACCAATAGAACGCATCATCAAGATAGCATAATCGCGCATTCTTTGAAAAGTAGTATCTGAAAGAGTCATAGCTGGCGCTACCGTAATCGAATCCCCTGTGTGAATTCCCATAGGATCCATATTTTCGATAGTACAAATAATAACAACATTATCATTTTTGTCCCGTAGCAGTTCCAATTCATATTCTTTCCAACCCATTAAAGCTTTATCGATTAGTACTTCGTGAATGGGTGACATTTCTAACCCGTAAGTTAGTTTTTCGTCGAAATCTTCTTTTTTATAAACAATTGCAGCTCCTGTTCCACCTAGCGTAAATGAAGGACGAATCACTAACGGAAACCCAAATTCTTGTGCAATTTCTTTTCCTTTTAAGAAAGAAGTAGCCGTTTTGGCTGGCGCGGTTGGCACATTTATTCGTTCTAATAATTGCTTGAATTGCTCTCTATCTTCAGTTATAGTAATAGCATTGACATCGACACCTATTAATCTAACTCCAAAATCTTTCCAAATGCCTTTTTCATCAGCTTCTAAACAAAGATTTAAAGCGGTTTGTCCACCCATAGTTGGCAAAACAGCGTCGATTTGAGGATGTTCTTTAAGAATGTGAATGATTGATTTTGTTGTGAGTGGTAGCAAATAAACATGATCCGCCATAGAAGGATCGGTCATGATCGTTGCCGGATTGGAATTAATAAGAATTACTTCAATTCCTTCTTCGCGAATGGAACGCGCTGATTGGGAACCTGCATAGTCAAATTCGCAAGCTTGTCCGATTACAATTGGACCTGAACCTATAATTAAAACTGATTTTATGGAGTTGTCTTTTGGCATTGTAGTTTTTTTGTTTATTGTTGTTTGTTCAAAGATAAATCTGATTCTTGTAAAAAAGAAAAAAGGACATTTTAACTTATCAAATTTTATAAACAGCTTATAAAAAAAGCCGTTACTTATTAAAGTAACGGCTTAATATGACTAATTAATAATCATTATTTTTTATGTCTTGGTTCACAAGAAACAGTCAATTTATGTCTACCTTTAGCTCTACGACGTGCTAAAACTTTTCTTCCATTTGCAGAAGCCATTCTGTCCATGAATCCGTGCTTGTTTCTTCTTTTTCTTTTCGATGGTTGGAACGTTCTTTTACTCATTTTTTGTATCTTTAAATTCTTATGTAAATATCTATTTATAGGTTTCTTTCAAACCGAGTGCAAATATACAATGATTTTTTTTTCTTGCAAGTGGTTTTGTAAAAAATATTTAATTCTTTTACTATCTTTGCAACATCTAAAAAAACTCAAACAAAATGTTTCACAAAAATATTAAACTTATTATTGCTAGTCTAATAATTGCAACCGGAATTTGGCAGTTTTCGGAAGGCGAAATTGGAAATGGTATCTTTTTACTTTTACTCTCAGTCATTTTTATTTTTCTTTATTACAAAAATGAATTTATTCTTCTCGCCTTCTTGAAATTAAGAAAACAAGATTTTCCAGGTGCCCAAAAATGGCTTACATATATTAAAAATCCCGAAGCAGCATTGGTCAGAAAACAACAAGGTTATTTTCAATATCTTCATGGATTAATGCTTTCGCAAACTAACATTCTCCAAGCGGAAAAGCATTTCAAAAAAGCCATTGAATTTGGTTTGTCAATGGATACGGATTTGGCTATTGCAAAATTAAATTTAGCGGGGGTAGCGATGACAAGAAGAAGAAAATTAGAAGCTACTAATCTTTTGAATGAGGCAAAAAAATTAGACAAACAAGGCATTTTAAAAGACCAAATCAAAATGATGAAAGATCAAATGAAGAAAATTTAACCGATTCATTCCTTAATAATTCGAAATCCCAATCAATACCCTTTGGTTGGGATTTCTATTATATATTTTTTTTTGGTTGCATTAACTAATTTTTTATCGCGCAACCACGGGTTGTGGATTTTTAGGATTTTATAATTTATTCCCTGCGCCAAAGCAAAACTAGCCAAGTCGGTTATAGAACTATCAATTTCTAGTTTTCGGGTTGGAATGTTTTCGTACAATTCTTCATTTGTAAATGTAAATCCATATTTTGATGGGTTTTTCATGATTTCTTTTAATGCCAAAATTCTAAAAACATAGCGAGAGGTTTCGTCATTTAGCAATAAATCATAATAATTGCTTACTTTCTGAATTTCAATTTGCTTGTTTACACCGGTCATACCTCCATTGTAAGAAGCGGCAGCTAAAGTCCAATTCCCAAATTTAGCTTTTGCTTCAATCAAATATTTACACGCGGCTTCCGTAGCTTTTTCCAAATGATAGCGCTCATCGACTGATTCCGAAATTTCCATTCCCTTTTCTTTGGCTGTTTCGGGCATAAATTGCCAAATTCCTTTTGCACCAGACGGCGAAACCACGTTTGCCAATCCACTTTCAATAACCGCTAAATATTTAAAATCGTCTGGTACGTCATATTTTGCAAGTATGGGCTCAATAATTGGAAAAGAACGATTGGCTCTTTTAATGATTAGTAAAGTTGAAGCATCAAGGTTGGCGTTTACCAATAACTCTCTTTCAAAACGTTCGCGTACATCCGAAATGTTTAATGGTGTTTTTTCTCCGGAAAATTCAACACTGATTGGAAAATATTGTGCGGTTCCTTCATGAAAAAGGGTTTTAACCGAGCTGATTGATGTAGCAAAAATCAAGAGGCTTACTGTAAAAATGGATATTCCTATGAGTGCTATTTTTCTATATGTTTTCATTTTTAATGTCATTAATTTTTACTTTATAGCTGGTTATGCTAAAATTAATTTTGGCAAATTTTCATTCAACCATTTGAACTTATTTAAAATCATAATGTGTGTTCCCCCTTTAACAACTATACAATTGGTAATATATTTTATGGGGAAAACATCATCTGCGTCACCATGAATATGAATTACTTTTTCATCAATAAAGGTTCTGTCCCACAAAATAACTTGTTCTATTGCCCAATCTAGATAATGTTTATCGCGTACAGAAAGGAATTTTTCATATAATTCTATTCTTTGATTGATTTTTTTGCCAAAAGAAAACTTGGCTAAATTTTCGATATTCAGCAACAAATTTAGTGGAATTAGTTTATACGCTTTAGTAGTTTTTGCCATTTTCATTCGTAGTGGAAATTCTAAATTACTTTTAACGCTCGAAATGATAATTATTTTTCTTACTTCAATATATTTTGTCATTTCTTGAACTAAAATTCCGCCAAACGAAACCCCTATCAAAACCGGATTTTTATGTGTTATTTTCATTGTCATCCGCTTTGCATAATCGGTCAGAGTCTCATTCGCTAATGGAATTTCCCAATCTAACAGCAGCATTTCAAAAGTAGCTTCAGGTAAAGCAATTCGTTCAAAAATAGCCGGACTTGCCGCTAAACCAGGCATGAAATAAACGGGAATTTTATTCATTTTATCTTTTTAACATTTTAAATATGTTAGTGTTGATTTTATTACGAGATTTGTATAAATTTATGTCTTATAAAGTTAGCTTAAATAAAAGACACTTTATTTTAATATAAATTTAGCATTTGCAAATTTAAATCTATTTAAAATATAAAATAAATAAAGTCTGAAATACCTCATTTTAAAAACAACTCTTGAAAAATTTAATTATGGAAACACCAGAAATCATGGAAATTAAGGACAATACTTTTTCAAGACAATTTGAAACGTTGATTAATGGAAAAATAATTTCTGTTGAGTATTCCTTTCAAGAAAAGAAGATTTTTTTAACCAAAATCAATCTTCCAGAGAACTTTTCGGATGAGATTTTTATCGATGAATTACTTAAAAATATTATGACTATTGCATATGAACGCAAATTAAAAGTGGTGCCAATCTTACCTAAGATTGCAACATTTTTCAGAAAAAATAGTACTTATAAAGATTTGTTGCCTCCTGGAATTAAAATATAATTTACCCCAATTGAAATGAAATCGGAGGAATTAAGCCAACATATTATTGCCTTTTTTGAAAAAATCGAAAAGTATTATGGATGTAAAACCGATATCTCTGAAGGATTATTTTCTGAAGTTAACAATGAAGAATCCCATTTTACTACTTGGAATATGTCCGAATTTAAATTGATTCGTTCCGCATATCGATCTAAAGGCGAACGATTTATGCTTGAAGGAAAGGGGGCTTATTATGAAATTAGTGCAAAAAATATAATTGCTATAAAACAACCTGGCCGAAATAAATATGAATTTATTGAACAATATAGTGAAACTGTTTTTAGAATTACAAAAATTCGATTTCATTATAACTACTAAAATTATGAAATAATCCACAATAAAATATTTTGTGGTAAAAAAATAGCAAATTTTGGGCTTTTAGAAAAAAATATTTTTTCAAAACTGAAGCTCATTGAAAAAAAATCTAAAAATGGAATTCCAAATTCTGCATTCTTTTTCGTAAATTTGCACTCCAAATAAAGGATTTTAAAAAATGTTAGATAGACTTCAAATAGTAAAGCAACGTTTCGACGAAATATCAGATTTGATCATTCAACCTGATGTAATTGCTGACCAAAAGCGATATGTACAATTAAATCAGGAATATAAAAGCTTAAAAGCTTTAGCCGAAAAAAGAGATGAATATGTTCTTTTAATGGCTAATATTGACGAAGCAAATGAAATAATTGCCGATGGAACCGATGTTGACATGAACGAAATGGCAAAAATGCAATTGGAAGAAGCTCGGGAACGTTTACCAGAATTAGAAGAAGAAATCAAATTTATGTTGATTCCAAAAGATCCGGAAGATGCTAAAAATGTAATGGTTGAGGTGCGTGCTGGTACTGGTGGAGATGAAGCGAGCATTTTTGCAGGCGATTTGTTTAGAATGTATACTAAATACTGTGAAGGTCGTGGTTGGAGAACTTCGGTTGTCGATATGAATGAAGGTACGTCAGGAGGATTTAAAGAAGTTATTTTCGAAGTTACTGGAGAAGATGTATATGGTACTTTAAAGTTTGAAGCAGGAGTTCATCGTGTGCAACGGGTGCCACAAACCGAAACACAGGGAAGAGTTCACACTTCAGCAGCAACTGTAATGGTGTTACCCGAAGCGGAGGAATTTGATGTTCAAATTGATATGAACGATGTTCGTGTCGATTTTTTTTGTTCTTCAGGACCAGGCGGTCAATCCGTGAATACTACAAAATCAGCGGTTCGATTAACACATATACCTACGGGTTTAGTCGCTCAATGTCAGGATCAAAAGTCACAACATAAAAACAAAGACAAAGCTTTAACGGTCTTACGTTCCCGTTTATATGAACAAGAATTAGCCAAAAAAGAAGCGGAAGACGCAACAAAGCGTACCTCTCAAGTAAGCTCTGGTGATCGTTCAGCAAAAATTAGAACCTATAACTATGCGCAAGGCCGTGTGACTGATCATAGAGTTGGATTGACTTTATACGACTTAGGAAATATTATGAACGGTGATATTCAAAAAATTGTTGACGAATTACAACTAGTAAACAATATGGAAAAATTAAAAGAAGCGAGTGAAGTATTTTAATTGACTATGAATTAATCACGATTTATTTAAGAATTCATTAAAATAAGATACGGGTTTTAAGTCTATTAATTCCATTCTATTTTTTTCGAAAAAGGAATAATCGAAATCATCAATGTCAGTAATTGAGTTGAAAATTTCAGGTAATTTTTCGCTATTTTTTTTGTAAATAAATCCTAGTCCGTGATCGGTATTTAAAACAAAAGTGGTTAATTCAGGATGATTTTTTCTAATGTAAACAATGGTTTTCCAAACATCTCCATTCCAAATATTTTTCCAATCTTTATGATTTCCTATATCTTTACGAGCATCGTCAATTGAATTTGCAGGATATGCAGCCAATTCATCTAAAGGATTACAGTCGTGAAGCACTATGATTCCATTTTTATCCAAGTATTTCAACGTATTTAAAGTATCCAGAAGCGACTGTTTATACGTATGTAATCCATCAATAAAAGTCAATTGCAAATTGTTTTCAGATAATAGATCTTGGTTATCGCGAAAAAAATCATCGCTAGTTACTTCAAAATATTCATTTTTAAAATTATCCGCATTTTTTATGGAAGCCTTTACTTTTTTCCAAACATTAAAGTTAAAAAAGGGGTCAACAGCAAATCTTTTTTCAGCGCCTTTAATGTTAAAGAGACATTTACCACGATTTACGCCAATTTCTAAATAATTTTTTACTTCATTTTTTTTAATTAGCGCATTTAAAACTTCGATACGTGTCATTTTTTTGAATTTATTTTACTACTTAACATTGTGTTTTCGAAGAGCAAATATAGACAAACTAATTCCTAAATTTTAATTGATAAACAATAATTAATTGCAATGGTTTAATAATTATCTTTGTCGAAATTAAAAAGACAAATGATGACCAATAACGATATTTTCAAAAAATTGCGTGTTGCCTTAATGTTGCGAGATGATCAAATAGTTGAAATTTTAGAATTAGTTGATTTTAGAATTTCAAAATCGGAATTAGGTGCTTTTTTCCGTGACGAAAAACATGAAAATTATATGGAATGTGGCGACCAAGTGCTGCGTAATTTTTTAAATGGTCTGGTAATTCACTTGCGAGGAACGAAAGAAAATCCCAAAAATCCAAATGATGTTTTAGCAAAACACAAGGCGGAAATTCCAAAAAAAGAAGGCGCTAAGCCAAGAGTTGAATTTAAACCAAAACCAAAGGACGAAGAAAGTGCTCGTGGCGATCAAAAGCCTGGACAAAAAAAATCAGCTACAAAAAAACCATTCAAAAAACCTGCACCCAAAGTGCAAATTGTAGAAAAAGTGAAATTCAATTTCGGTAAAAACAAAAAATTGTAATTCTAGTTTATATAAAAAAAAATCCTGAGCTTAAAACTCAGGATTTTTTAGTATAAAAATATTTTAAATTTGATTAAGAAAGTGCTGCTTTTACTTGGTCAGCTGCTTCTTGAAACTGAACCGCAGATAAAATAGGCATCCCTGAATTATCAATTAATTCTTTTGCAATTTCAGCATTGGTACCTTGAAGGCGAACAATGATTGGTACTTTGATAGCATCCCCCATGTTTTTATATGCATCAACAACTCCTTGTGCAACTCTATCGCAACGAACGATTCCACCAAAAATATTGATTAAAATTGCTTTAACATTAGGATCTTTTAATATAATTCGAAAAGCCAATTCTACACGTTTTGCATCTGCAGTACCACCTACGTCTAAGAAGTTTGCAGGTTCAAAACCAGCGTATTTAATTAAATCCATGGTCGCCATGGCTAAACCTGCACCGTTAACCATACAACCTACTGTACCGTCAAGATCCACATAATTTAATCCAGCTTCTTTAGCTTCAACTTCAATTGGATTTTCTTCCCGAACGTCACGCATTTCAGCATATTTTACTTGTCTATATAAAGCGTTATCATCCAAATTAACTTTGGCATCAACTGCAATAATTTTATTATCCGACGTTTTTAAAACAGGATTGATTTCAAACATAGAAGCATCAGAACCAATGTAAGCATTGTACAACGCACTTACAAATTGAACCATTTCTTTGAAAGCATTTCCAGAAAGGCCTAAATTAAAAGCAATTCTACGAGCTTGAAAAGCTTGTAGTCCAACTGTTGGATCAATTTCTTCAGTAAAAATTAAATGAGGCGTATGCTCGGCAACTTCTTCGATATCCATTCCACCTTCTGTAGAGTACATAATCATATTTCGGCCTTTTCCTCTATTCAGTAAAACTGACATATAAAATTCTGATGTTTCAGATTCGCCAGGATAATAAACATCTTCGGCAACTAAAACTTTGTGTACTTTTTTTCCTTCCGCGGAAGTTTGAGGTGTAATTAATTGCATTCCAATAATTTGTTCTGCAATTTCTTCAACTTGTTGCAAATTTTTTGCTAATTTTACCCCACCGCCTTTTCCTCGACCACCTGCGTGTACTTGCGCTTTGATTACGTGCCATCCTGTTCCGGTTTCGGCTGTTAATTGTTTGGCTGCAGCAACGGCTTCCTGTGGATTGTTGGCTACGTAGCCACGTTGTACTTTTACACCATAACTGGCTAATATTTCTTTTCCTTGGTATTCGTGTATGTCCATAATGAGGTTTTTTGACTTTTTTAAAAGTGGTACAAAAATAACAATTAGATTGGAATATTATCAATCGTTTTAGCTTTTATTTCACTTAAAACACAAAAAAAAATCCGTTTTTGGATGAAATACTAACAATAATTCAAATTTTTATTGGAATTATTTGAAACAATTCCTGATAAACTTCAATTTTACTTTTTTATTTGACGTTTTATGATATGTTATATGATGCTACATTTAATTTAACTGATTCTTAACAACATATTATTTAATATAAAAATACATTTGTTAGGAAATAAATAATTTTCGATGTTAGTCTATTATAAAAAATTACTAAGTGCACTGCTTCTCTTTTTAGTTCCGCTACTTTTTTCTTGCAACAAGCAATTTAAAGATGAGAATTTTGTAGCCTATTTTGGAGGAGAAGTTACTAATCCTACCAATCCTTATGTTCTTTTTTGTAAAGACTCTAAAGTCATTGATACGATTCGACTTAAAAAAGACAATACTTTTTTTGTAAAATTTGATTCACTTACTCCAGGATTATATTCATTTAAACATGAACCCGAATTTCAGTACGTTTATTTTGATAAAAATGACAGTTTAATGGTATCTATAAATTCAAAAGATTTTGATCAATCAATTGTATTTAGTGGGCGAGGGGATGAAAAAAATAATTTTTTAATGGAATTGTTTTTAAAAAATGAAGATGATAAAAGTAAAATATTTAATGTTTTAGATTACAATGTCCCTGATTTTATTAAAAACATTGATTCTTCCTATAATTCAAAAAAACGATTTTACTTCACTAAGAAGGAAGAAATAAAATGGAGCGATGATTTTGATATTTATGCCAAAGCTACGTTGGACTTTTATCAATTTTCTAAAAAAGAAATTTACCCTGTAATTCACGAAATGAGAACAGGAGAAAATATCAAAAAAAATCTTCCCAAAAATTATTATTTTTACCGCAATGCTATAGATTTTAATAATTCAAAATTTACTAATTTTTATCCTTTTGTAAAATATCTCACTCAAATGTTGAATAATGTTGCCTCTGACAATGCGTTTAAAAACACCTCAGAAATAGATAAGGCACTAGATATCAATATTAATAAGCTAAATATAGCTGATACTATTTTCAAAAATATAAAGATTAAAAACACCATTTTAAACAATATTGCATTTAGTTATTTGCTTGAAGATCAAAATATAATTAATAATAAAAAATTTCTAGACAAATACCATCAACTTTCTACAGATAACAGTAAGCAAAATGAGATAATTAAAATAGGTAATGCTATTCAATTATTAAAGACAGGAAATCGACTACCTGATGTAAATTTAATAGATAATAAAAACACTATCGTTTCCAGTAAATCACTCATAACTAAAAAAACTGTAATCTTTTTTTGGACAGAAAACTTAGATTCTCACATGGTAGCTGCACATAAAAAAATATTAAATTTAAAATCAAAATATGTTGATTATCAATTTATTGCTATTAATGTAGACAGTAATCAAGAACAATGGAAAAAACAATTGGAAAATTATAAGTTTGATGGAATAATAGAAATGAGAGCTGCTAATTTTGAAGATTTAAAAGAAAAATGGGTTATCAATAAAATACATCGAACTTTAATTCTTAATTCCGACGGAACTATTAATAACGCTTTTGTTAGTTTGTTTGATGTTAAATTTGAAAATAATCTAAAATAATTGTCAACCATCTAAAACGAAAAAAACTCGCTAATTTAGCGAGTTTTTTTTGTGATATGCTATCCTTCAGGCGTAATTATATTTTGTTATAAACCGAAATAGCGTCTTTTAATATTTCACAACTTCTGATTAAATCTTGTTTTTTTAATACATAAGCTATTCGAACTTCATTTAATCCTACATTTGGAGTAGAATAAAACCCGGCTGCAGGAGCTATCATGACAGTTTCACCATTCAAATTATACGATTCTAACAACCATTGCGCAAAGGTATCAGCATTATCTATCGGCAATTGTGCAATACAATAAAAAGCCCCTTTTGGTTTGGCAACTTTCACGCCATCAATTTTATTTAACTCTTCAACAAGTGTATTTCGACGTTCTCTATATTCTGTAATTACTTCTTCAAAATAACTTTGTGGCGTTTCTAAAGCAGCTTCACTTGCAATTTGAGCAAATGTTGGCGGACTCAATCGCGCTTGTGCAAATTTCATTGCCGTTGCCATCAATTCTTTGTTTTTTGAAACAATACAGCCAATTCGCGCACCACACATCGAATACCGCTTTGAAACGGAATCAATCATAATAGCATGTTGCTCTAATCCAGGTATATTCATGACCGAAAAATGCTCGTCTCCATCATACGTAAACTCGCGATAAACTTCATCAGCAATTAAAAAGATATCATGTTTTATGGCTAATGTAGCTAATTGCAAAATCTCTTCTTTAGAATACAAATATCCCGTTGGATTTCCTGGATTACAAATTAGAATAGCTTTGGTTTTTGGAGTAATTAATTGCTCAAAATCAGCAATGGGAGGTAAGGCAAATCCTGTTTCTATGGTAGAAATTACAGGCACCACTGTTACGCCAGAAGCAGTAGAAAAACCATTGTAATTAGCGTAAAAAGGTTCTGGAATAATAATTTCGTCATTAACATCCATTGTACTTCCCATAGCAAAAAGCAAGGCCTCAGATCCACCGGTAGTAATAATTATATCAGCAACATCAATTGGCAATCCATGGTTTTTATAATATTGAGAAAGCTTCGTTCTATAACTTTCAAATCCTGCAGAATGGCTGTATTCTAAAACCTTAATGTCAAGATTTTTTATAGAATTCATAGCAACTTCAGGTGTTTTAATATCGGGTTGTCCAATATTTAAATGATAGACTTTATGTCCTTTTTTCTTAGCAATTTCAGCGTATGGCACCAGTTTTCTAATTGGCGACTCCGGCATTTGTTTTCCTTTATTTGAAATTTTTGGCATGATATTTTTATTGAATTACAAATTTGCGACTTTTTTTAAACAGCACCAATACTTTCTTATAATAAATCATGAAATATTAATTATTAATTTAGTCTATATTTGCCAAACAACAACAACAACAAAATATAAAATGAGTGCTGAGATTTCTAAAAGATATGCCCTTAGAGGTGTTTCCGCTTCAAAAGAAGATGTTCATAATGCGATAAAAACCATTGATAAAGGCTTATTCCCTCAAGCATTTTGTAAAATCATTCCCGATTATTTAACCAATGACGACCACTACTGTTTGATTATGCATGCCGATGGTGCAGGCACAAAATCGTCTTTAGCCTATATGTATTGGAAAGAAACGGGTGATATTTCAGTTTGGAAAGGCATTGCACAAGATGCTTTAATAATGAATATTGACGATTTATTATGTGTGGGCGCCACCGATAATATTCTGCTTTCTTCAACTATTGGAAGAAACAAAAATCTGATTCCGAGTGCCGTTATTTCAGCAATAATCAACGGAACCGAGGAATTAATCGCAGAATTAAAAACCTACGGGGTAACCATTCATTCCACAGGCGGCGAAACGGCCGATGTTGGTGATATTGTGCGAACAATCATTGTAGATTCAACGGTTACAGCAAGAATGAAACGCAGCGATGTCATTGATAATGCGACAATTCAAGCGGGTGATGTGATAGTTGGATTGGCTTCATTTGGACAAGCAACGTATGAAAAATCATATAACGGAGGTATGGGAAGCAACGGATTAACATCGGCTCGACATGATGTATTTCATCATTATCTCGCTGAAAAATATCCTGAAAGCTTTGATGAAAAAGTACCTGAAAATCTCGTCTATTCTGGGCAAACAAAATTAACCGATGCCATACCCAACAGCCCTATTGATGCTGGAAAATTAGTGCTTTCTCCTACTCGAACCTATGCGCCAATAATCAAGGAAATTTTAACAAAATACAATGCCAAACAAATTCACGGTATGGTGCATTGTAGCGGTGGCGCCCAAACCAAAATACTCCATTTCATTAAAGATTTACATGTTATAAAAGACAATTTATTTCCCGTTCCGCCCTTGTTTCAGCTCATTCAAGGGCAGTCAAATACCGATTGGAAAGAAATGTATCAAGTTTTTAATTGTGGGCATCGCATGGAAATTTACGTTCCTGAAGCTATAGCTCAGGATATAATCGCCATTTCACAATCCTATAATGTAGCAGCACAAATTGTAGGAAGAGTAGAAAAATCAGCTTCCAAAAAACTCACCATTTCTAGTGAATACGGTGTTTTTGAATATTAATATAGTTTTGATTTCAATCTTTCCATTTTTAATCTTTCAATTATAATAGCATGTACGAATTACTTTTTTGGAAATACAAAGACGGCGTCTACCACAATCATCACGAAGTGTATGAAGCATTAGAGAACCAACAACAGGTAGACGGTTTAGAAGAATTGCCTATCACGGTAATTCTAAATCGGTTGCATTCGGTTTTTTCAAATTGGGAAAAAGTCGATGAAAACAGTTGGAAAAACAGCAATGGCAAAGGTGCTTTTCACGTAAAAACAACCACACAAAGCATTCAGATTGATTGCTACGGAACGGACGGCAAAACCATGAACCTGCTTGCAGACACTTTGGAAGAATTCAAATGTCCGCTTTACGACCCACAAGTGCCAGTTCGCTACGACGAAATCAATGAATTGGATTAAATTTTAAATTAAAACTACTTTCAAATGCAAATAAAACCAAAGTTTGGCATCGACAAATTAATTTTTGGAATGAAACAAAATGATGTAATTGCGCTTTATGGAAAGCCCAATAAAAATTACAAAGACGAAGACGACAATGTAATTTTTCAATACAACAACTTTAAAATGCGTCTTACATTTTATAAAGACGAAGCCTTTAAACTGGGTTATATCGTTGCTTCAAGTGCCGACTTAGAGTTGTTTGACAAAAAAATAATCGGACGAAAAATCAACGAAGTAAAAAACGAATTGACGCAGAAAGGGGTAACCAAATTTACTCAAGAAGAATTTGATACTTTCGAGAATTATTTCAACGAAGACTATTGGATTATCCTACAAACGGAATTTGAAGAGGTAGTGAAATTTGAAATTGGCGCCATCATCAATGCCAAAGACGAATTCGATTGGAAATTCAATAGTAAGTAATGGTAGTTTTATTTTAATCAAACGTAAATTAAAACAATTATTTTACCCTTTGTGTCGTTTATTAAAAAAGAGTGCCTCATTGCTGAAACACTCATTTCCTAAAAAACCTAACACAAAATTATTTTTAATTAAAATCGAAACGAATTCCCAATGAAATATTGTTTTGTTTTACATCGTTGTTTGTGAACAAAGGGTTTAAGTCGTATTTCATGTACAAGCTGGTTTCTCTGTAACCAATATAAGAACTTACCCCATAAATAAAATTACTCGTGTTAAAATCACCTTTGGTAACCTGACAATTTTCGTAGCCATTTGCATCATATTCTAAATATTGTTTTGATTTTAAGTTAATTCCTGTATATCCACCTATGCCTAATCGAAATCCTTTTTGTGATTTAAAGTAGGGTTTTCCTTCGCTAGTTTTATTTCCTGAAAAATCAAATTCAAAATGCACAGGAACCACTAAATAGACACTTTTTAATCTAGAGTCTTGATGATTTACAGGATCTAGTACAAGATTGGTTTGGTTTCCTGTTACTTCAAATTTTCTGTTATCGGTGGGTCTAAGGTTGTTGTACATCACCGAAAAACCATATTTTATATGAAACAAATTATTGTTTTTAAAAACCCTTGTGTTGGCTGTAATTCCCCATTCGTAAAAATGAGACCCCCAATATCTAAAGTCAGAATTTTTAGCAGTTTCATTGGTAATTACATTGTTTACTCCTGCAGCTAAAACAAATTGAGTGGTGGTTCTAATGTCTCTTTTTGAATTGTGATTTTTTGACTTATTTCTCGGCATTTTAATTTTGATGTAGGAATCAACTACAGTGTCCATGTATTTTAATTCTGTTTCGTTTGTATTAATTTTTATTTTTTCATTGACTTTTTCTTTCACCAATTCAGTTAATTTTGCTTCTTCTAAAGCAACTCGGGTTTCAATTTTTTTGGCTTGAACTGCGGCAATATCCGCTTTCATTTTATTGGCTTGTTCTGGAGAAAGTTTGTTTAATTCCACCTGTTTGTTGATGTCATCGACTTGGTCTTTTAACGCTAATTTTTCTTCGGTTGTTATTTTTTCAATTTTTTCGGCTATGTCTTTGGCGCGTTGCTCAAAAGTTTCTTGGGCATTCATTTTCGTTGGAATGAAATAGCACAACAAGAGCGATACATAAAGGATTGTCTTTTGCATGATTTTAATTTTTAAGGGTTTGTTTTTTTGATTTTTATTCTTTGTTTCTATTTAATAAAGCCGTTCTAATGGTTTTGAAATTGCGGCTTAATCGTTCTAAAGTAGTTTCCCTGAAAGTTTGATTGAGTTCGCCTTCTACTTCTGAAAGTAGGCTTTTCGGGTCAATTTTCAAATCACTTTTTCGGACAGGTTTTTCAACATCAGTGGTGGGTTGAACAGTAGCAAGCAAAACATTTGATGAAATGTATTTTGCTTCGGTTGTGTTCTTTTTTGCTTCTGGATTTTGGCTATCAGATGATTTTAAGTCAACAGCAATTGGATTGTTTTTTTGATTGATGATTGATTCGTTTGCTAATTGATTTTTATCTATTGCTAAACTAGTGCTACTTTCTCCTAAATCAGTGTTGCTTTCTTGTAAATGAGTGTTGCTTTCTTGTAAATGAGTATTGCTTTCTCCTAAATGAGTGCTACTTTCTTCTAAATGACTGCTGCTTTCTTGTAAATGAGTTTTGCTTTCTTCTAAATGAGTGCTACTTTCTTCTAAATAAGTATTGCTTTCTCCTAAACGAGTTCTACTTTCGTCTAAAGGTATTTTCCCTGCATCAATCATGGTTTCGGTTTGCGAAAAATAAAAGGTTATAATCAAAAAGAAACCCACAAAACTTGCGGCAATATACATCCATCCCCAATTGCGTTCTGGTTTTTTCAATTCACTTTTGATTGGCTCCGCAACACTTAGCATGGCATCCAATCGGTCCCAAGATGCAGCAGCAGGTTGAATGTTGCGTTGATTCAGCTTGTTTTTAATTTGATTCTCTAAATTAGTTTGTTCCATTTTGGGACTTATTTAATTTTATAATTTGTTTTTGTAACAATTTCCTTGCGTGCGATAATTGTGATTTTGATGTGCCTTCATTTATTTGCAAAAGGGTAGCGATTTCATGGTGTTTATAGCCTTCTATACAGTATAAATTAAAAACCATTTTATAGCCATCGGGCAATTGGTCTATCAAAAATTGAATTTCAGCTGTAGTAAATTCGCTTTCAATGTTGTTGCAACTTTCTTCATAAAAACTTTCCTCTTCAATATAGTTGACTTTTTTTTGAACTCTAATAAAAGAAATACATTCGTTTATAATAATTCGTCGTATCCAACCTTCAAAACTTCCTTTGTGTTCAAAATTTTTAAGGTTTGCAAAAATTTTCATAAAAGCCGTAATCATTACATCTTCGGCTTGTTGCAGGTCATTAATGTATTGCCTACAAACACTTAACATCTTTGGGGAAAAATTTGCATATAGCTGTTGTTGTGCATGTCGATTGTGTTCGACAGCCATTTGAATCATTTCTTTTTCTGTTTGATGTAATGGTATAACCCTCATTAATGAATTTAGATTTTAACTAAAGACTTCTATTAGCATAGACGAGAAAGGTATTGAAAAGGTTGCATGAGTAGTGAAAAAAAATAATTTTTTTTTGAAAAATTCTATTGATAAAAACAAAATAAACAACTGCAATTGCTTATAAAATATGGGAATCAATAACTTCTTTTAATGTTTTAAAATCAAAGGGTTTTTTAATAAATGCCTTAGCACCAAGTTTTTTTCCTTTTACTTCATCTGATTGTTCAATTTTTGCTGAAAATAAAATGACGGGTATTTCGGCATGGATACTTGATTTTATTTCAATGAGAAAACCATAACCATCTAAAGCGGGCATCATAATATCGCAAATAATAAGATTCGGTTTGAATTGTTCCACTTTAAGTAAGCCATCTCTTCCATCACTTGCTTCAAAAACGGTATAGCCAAATAAATCAATCAATTCAGCAATTGATTCTCTGAGTCTAGTTTCGTCGTCAATAATTAATATCTTTTTCATCATTTATATGGGAAACTTCAAAGTTACTTTGGTACCTTTTCCTAATTTACTTTCTAAATTTATTGTGCCACCATTTTTTTCTGTAAATGTTTTTACAATATATAAACCAAGGCCAGTGCCTTCGATACCATTGGTGTTACTGGCTCTGAAAAAAGTATTGAATAATTTAGTTTGATCGCTTTCGGGTATGCCAATGCCATAATCGACTACGTCAATCCCAATGATGTTTGGTAACTCTTTATATATATGGAGTTCAATGTCAGTGGTTCCAACGGAATATTTAAAGGCATTATTAAGTAAGTTAAACAACGCGTATTCCATTAAATTTTTATCCGCAGAAATAAGAATAGGTTCGTTTTGGGAGTAGATATTTACTTTTCTTCCATCTTTTTGATTGGTAAAACTAGATTCAATAACATCTATACACAGTTGTTTTACATCAATTTTTGATGGATTGAACGTTGTTTTTCCAGAGTCATCTTTTGATATGATTAAAACAGCACTCATCAGCTCTGTTAGACGGTCAATCTCATTTGTGATGGTATTAAGGTGTTTGCTTAGCTTATCAGAGTTATTAAAAACATGCCCTTCTAAATAATGTGTTATAAGTTCACTACTCACTCTTATGGTTGTCATTGGTGTTCTGAACTCATGAGAAACCGTAGATACTAAATTAGAGCGTAGTTCGTTCAATTGCCGCTCTTTTTGTAATGCATTTTCGATGATAACTTCGTTTTCTTTTCGTTGACTAATGTTCCGACTGCTCGATTGATAGCCAATGATTTTTTCATTTTTGCTAACTGTTGAAGCATTTATTTCAATCCAAATATAATTGCCTAAACTATTTTTAAATCGAAATTCTCCCCATGCAAAATCATTTACTAATAAAGCATTAAATGTTTGATTAAACTGTTCTAAATCATCACTAAAAACAAAATCAACAGCCTTTTTTCCGATCAGTTCATGAGGAAAATAACCCAATAGATTTGTAATCGAAGGCGAAATATATTGAAATGTTGCATCCAAATTATGCAAACAGATAATATCAACCATATTGTTGGCCAAGAGACGATACAAGTCTTGGGCTTCGTTGAGTTGAATGGTTTTGTTTCTGTTGTTTTCTTCTAACAACTTTAAATTTTCTTCTTCTATTCTTTTTCTTTCTGTAATGTCAATTACTTGTCCCAAAAAGTTAGTAATTTCTCCATCTGCATTCCTAATTGCTGAAACCGATAAATGTCCCCAAACAATATTTTTGTTCTTGTGTACATATCTTTTTTCTAAATGAAAATTGTTTTTTTCTCCGTTAATGATTTTTTCCACTTCATCCAAATCTTGCTCTAAATCATCAAGGTAAGATATTTCATGAAAACGCATTGTTTTTAATTCTTCAACGGAATACCCCAACATCTCACAGAATTGATTGTTGATTTCAATAATTTTACCAACAATAGTAACTATAGATATTCCGACGGCAGAATAGTCAAAAGCACCTTTAAATCTGGCTTCACTTTGTAGCAATTCATTTTCTAATTTTTTCTTTTCTGTGATATCTTGCATTGCACCAATAATCCGAGTAGCCTTTCCTTTTTCATTTCTAATGATAACCGCTCTATCATTTACATGGGCATAGCTTCCATCGGACTTAAGGTAACGGTATTCTTTATTAAAGTGACTTAACCCATTTTTAATAGCCGCTTCGACATCTTCTTTGTATCCTTTTAAATCATCTGGATGTAAAAGTGTATTGCAATGGTTTGCTGTTGTTTTATTGTTTTCGAATTGATATCCAGACAAATTGGTAAATGCTTCTCCAACATATATTTCATCGGTTAACAAATTCCAATCCCATAAAGCATCAGATGTTGCTTTGCTAGAATAATCAAATCGTTCATTACTTATTTTAAGATTTTCCTCCGCTTTTTTTAGTTCAGTAATATCATTAAAAGTACAAACTACATAAATCAAGTTTTGTTCTTCATCAAACACAGGCATAGCATCAACTAGTAACCAAACGTAATCATTTAATTGTTGTTGGAAAACACCCATTACCACATTGTTAACGGGTTGTTGCAATCGTATGGATTTAGGCACAGGGTGATCTTCCGGTTTAAAATCACTTCGGTCTTCATGAATGACTCTCCAAGAAGGGTCAAAAGAGGTTTTGCCTAGTAATTGATCTTGTGTCAAGCCGAGCATTTCAAGCGCCGCTTTATTATTTTCTAAAATTTCCGATTGTGGGCCTTGAACGAGTATTCCGACTGCAACATTTTGAAGAATACTTTGAATTAATTGTTTGCTTTCTAATATTTTAGCTTGATCTCTTTTGCTCTCAGTAATGTTGATCCCATAACCGACCATCATTTCAAGCGCTCCATTTTCATCAAAGACTGGAGTGAAATTTCGAGTGTGATAAATGAGTTCTCCATTGGGTTGTTTCAAAACATCTTCCCATACTATTGATTCTTTAGTAGTAAGTGCTTCTTCATATTTAATCCATCTCATTTCTGCAAAAGTAGATTCTCTATTGGTATGAATGGCATATTCAAAATCGTTTTTCCCAACAATATATTCTCTGAGTTCTTTGTTTTGTATCGAAGTAGGATTCAAATAGATATATTTGTGATTCTTGTCAAAAACGGCCACAGCAATTGGTAATCGGTCTAATATTTTTTCGTAAAAATTACGCTGTCTTATAACCTCTAAATTACTTTCTATTGCTATAGTAACATCTCTTGCGTGAGCAACATAGATACAACTTTCGGAATGTTTAATTGTATTAGTCAGTGCAGTATGCCAACGTATAGTGCCATCTTTATGAAAAATCCTATAAGTGATTTCTTCTTCACTTTGTCCAACTGAAAAATCCCTATCTAAAGATATATCAAAATTTTTGCTATCCTCAGGATGAATAAATTGTTCAAAACCTTTACCAATAACGTCCTCCGTTTTATATCCTAAAAGGGACGTAAAACCTTCTGATACAAAAATAAATTTACGCTTGTAATTTAATTCATATATAATTTCATTCGTATTCTTTACAAATGTTTGAATTTTCTCATTTTTGATATCCAGTTCTTTTTGAAGAATTTCTTTTTCTAAAAGGAGTAAAAGAATTGATTCAATTTGCTGAGTTGCTTGTTTTAGAATCTTTAACTCAATCGAAGAAAGTGACTTCTTTCTCGTGTCAGCAATGCAAAGCGAACCATAGAATTGACCATCTACAGAAAGCAGAATTCTGGCAAAAAATTTAAAATTAGTACCGCCATTTTTTTGAACCGTCAATAGATTCGATTCCGAAAGAATACTTACCTCTTTCTGATCATCAATTATTTTCAGAATACTTGAAATATTTAAATCTTCATTCGGAAGACATCCAATATAGGCTTTAATAGAATGAGTTTTACCTTCAACTTGTGTAAAAAAAACATTTTGAACATTGCAAACTTCTAAGATATATGACAAAATAGGTTGCAATTCTACTTGTAAATTTAATAATTGAAACAATTGAAATAGGAGTTAAAATAATTAAACGATTTCTATTTTTCATGAAAGCAAGGGGAACCACCTTTAATAAAAAACAGGTTTTTAGTTGTTTTAGAGTGAATTAACAGAGAGTAAATTTAAAATAAATATTTAGCTACACCAAAAAAAATGATTCCGGAATGCTAAAATATCGATTAAAAGCATGTTTATATAGATTAAAATCACTTTTATTATAATTATGAGTAAACTTTTTTAAATTATAGTTAATTATGGATCTAATACAAATTTATCGTCTTACTATTGTATCGACAAACAGCAATATTTGTCGATGTATAACTAACCCTTTAATTAATTTTATTATGAAAACTAAAAAAACTATTTTAATCACAGCTTCTTTTTTGTTGGCTTGCTCAACACTTTTTTCTAAAACCTATTTATCAAATAGCGTTTTAAAAAATGATGCACTATTATTTTTAGCACACAATGCTAAAAAAAATTGTTTAACAATTCAAAGTAACAACCAGACCACAACATGGAACGGTTCTATTTGGAGTAATGGAATTCCAGATGCTAATACAGCTGCAATTATATCTGCAAACTTTACTGCAACAGCAAATTTAACAGCAAACACGTTAACGGTTACTAATGGTGCCGTTGTAGTAGTACCTTCTGGTTTTAATTTTTATATAACAGCGACAGTATCTGTAAGTACGGGAGCTTCATTAACTTTTGAAGCAAATGCTAATCTGATTCAAACGGAAAATACCAATACCAATTCTGGAAATATAATTGTAAAACGAAACAGTTCGCCATTAAAAAGATTGGATTATTTAATATGGTCTTCACCAGTGGCTGCTCAAAATTTACAATCATTTTCAGCTCAAACTTTATCGAACCGATTTTATACCTACAATCCTTTAACAAATGCTTTTAATGCTATTGCATCGCCGGCAAGTACCTCATTTGAAAGTGGTAAAGGATTTTTGATTCGTACTCCAAATACATTTTCTGATACTAATCCATCACCTTGGTCAGGACGATTTGAAGGAGTACCAAACAACGGTGATTATAATGTAACAGTTACAAATAACGCTTATAATAGCATTGGAAATCCTTATCCATCACCGATTGACGCCGATTTGTTTTTAGCAACAAATAATATAACCGAAGCGATATATTTTTGGAGAAAAACCAATAATTCATCCAATTCTTCTTATGCAACCTATACTGTTATGGGCGGAATATCTAACAAAAGTGGTTTCAGTACTATTGAGCCAAAACGTACAATCGATGTTGGACAAGGATTTATTGTAAAATCAACTTCAAATACAATTGCATTTAACAATGATATGCGTGTTTCTAGTAATAATAATCAATTATTAAAAACACTTACAGTTGAAAAACATCGAATTTGGTTGAATTTAACAAACGAAAACTTTCCTGCTAATCAATTGCTAATTGGTTACATGACTGGTGCAACAAACGGTGTTGATCCAGGTATTGACGGTAGTTACATCAATGATTGTACAATCGCTTTGAATTCATATCTTAATAATGGAGAATATATTATCCAAGGTAGAGCTTTGCCTTTTACAGATGCAGATGTAGTTCCGCTAACATTTAAAACTACAATCGCGGGTAATTATACGATTTCAATAGATCATATGGATGGAATATTTCTTGGAACTCAAAATATTTATATTAAAGATAATCTTACTGGAATTACACATGATTTAAAACAAAGCGCTTATGCATTTGTTACAGCAACAGGGGTTTTCAATTCGCGTTTTGAAATAATTTACGCTGCAACTCCAAGTCAGCTTGGTACAACAACCTCTATTTTAAATGAGAACAATGTGATTGTTTATAAACAAAACAACAGTTTGAAAATAAATACAGGATCTACAATTATGAAATCTGTTCGTGTATTTGACATGCAAGGTAAATTGCTTTTAGAGCAAAATGCAATTAATGCTTCCGCTACTGAAATTAAAGATTTACAATCTAATGGAGAAATTTTAATTGCTCAAATCACTTCAGATCAAGGTATAACTGTATCTAAAAAAGTTATTTATTAGAAAAAAAATACCTTCAAAGCGAATTAATAAAATTATTAAAAATATAATTTTTTAGGTAACGTTTACTATGAAAGTATATTAATTAAAAATTTGTAACACTTAAGTAGAATAAATATGGGGTTATATTTATAAGTAACCTGAAATTAATTTTTTAAACAGCACTTTTAAACAGTGCTGTTTTTTTTTATTTCAAAACCTAATTCAGTGAACGATAGACTGCATTTTATAAGCTAAACCTGTCTGATTGTCTTAAAGTTATTCAATTAAACTGTTTTGTAACTATTTTTTTTCACTTATTTAATGTAATTGCTCGCTTTTTAATTTATTAATCTATTTTTTTAAACCAAAATTATAAAAACTATTGTCGTCTATCATTTCCAATACATTTGATTAAATATTTTAAAGGCAAATTAGGAAAATTCAGCTTTGGTTTTCTACTGAGTTTTTATTATAAAAAGGTAGTATTATTATTTAATTAATATAAATTATAAAATCAATTTACGTTGAAAAATGAAGTTTTAATTTACGACAATTCAAATGCATATACGGAGTTTTTTAAGCAAAAATTAGGAAATGATTATGACTTTAAAAAATTCAAGTCATTAATTGATTCAGAAAAAATAAATTTCAAAGAATATGTTGCTATTATTTTTATTCTTCATTCCGAGATTGAACTATTGGATTTAATGTGGATTTACAGTAAAAATAATAATCTTTTATTTAATTCAAAATTTAAAAAAATTAACAATCGATTGGCTGAAATTCCAACTATTAAATTTCTTGACTTTGATAAAAGTAAAAGGGCGATTGTTGATGATATTCAAACATATCTTACGATGGCGGTATAGCAAGTAAAAATCGTATTGTAGGTAAAATAATTTAGGTTATTTTTAATTAAACTGTTGTATTTAGTTCCAGTTTAATGATCAGTTTAGTTCTATTTATTTGAAATTAAATAGCACATTTACAAACGGTTAACTTCTTTTTTTATTTTAAAATATTTTTAACATAGTCTCTTGGAGTGATTCCTTTATATTTTTTGAAACTGGTAGAGAAATAAGACAAGGATTTAAAACCGGTTTCATCAGCTAAAAACTGAAAATTGCGTTCTCCTAAATCCATCATTCGTATCGCAAAATCTAGTTTTAACTCTCTAATATATTGACTGATATTGCTTTTGGCATATTTCCGTGTTTTTTTATCTAATGTAGATTTACTAATAAATAATTGTGAGGCCAACTCGTTCACATCAACCTTAGATTTTATATTTTTCAATACAATTTCATTTATTGACGTTAAAAAATTTTTTTCCGAAAGTTTTATAGTAATTTTTGAAAAAGGATCAGGTTTATATTTATTAATAATATTTTGTTTGAGGGCAATTAAATTTTGAACTTTAAGAAGTAATTCTACAGTTTTAAACGGTTTTCTAATGAAATCAGTTACACCATGTTTGAGTTGTCTCAGCTGAATACTATCATCTAAATTTGCAGTAATAATTATAAAAGGAACCGTGTTTAAGGCTTTTATTTTTTTAAGATTCAAAAATAATTGTTCACCATCCATTAATGGCATCATCAAATCGCTGATTATAATGTCTGGCACATTTGATTTTAAATATTGTAAAGCGTCGACGCCATTTTTAAACCATTCAACGTTAAAATTATTTAAAGTTAATAATTCATTCATTGCTCCTCCTAAAGCCAAATCGTCTTCAATTAATACTGCTTCTATTATGGAATTTTTCATTTTACTAAATTACCACTTTAAATTTAAATTAAAGCTCTTAAATTTTAAATTAAAACTTTTATAATTATTGTGTCAAGAGTTTTATTTCTAGTTTAAATTCGATTATTGTATTTCAAGTTCAAAAAAGATTCCTAATCTAATAATTATGACTTTAGAAGGTATGTGCTTAAATTAGAAAGCGCTATATTCTAAAAAAGCTATCATTTCAACCAAATACTTGAAAAGTATAGAAATGAATTTTTTAAACCCATTGTGTATAATTATTAAAAAATTATAATGGTTGTATTTTTATACATTGAAAATGAAACAAAAAATGGATCGAGAACCGTTTTGCTACAATTTTTCTTGTTCTTGATACGATCTCATATTCAAAATCACTCGAACTGATGAAAAGATTTCATCAAAAACGAATTACACCCATCGGGTTGTTTTTAATTTTTTTTTTAGTTTTAGAAATAGTAACTATTTTGGATAGAATGATAATGGGTAGTACTTGTTTTTTGATATTATTTCAAAAAAAGGATATTGGATTTCAATAAATTAATGAGTATCTGAAGTAAATAATAATAATGTTATACTTTATTTTTTCCTATCAATTACGTAATTAACCATCAAAGTTAAAGCATATTTATAAGAAGAATTTGGATAATGTTCAAGTAATTGCAATGCTTCCTTTTGGAAAGAAATCATTTTATTTTCAGCATACAATAATCCATTATTTTTGATGACAAAAGCAATAACTTCTTTCACTCTTTTTTTGTCTTTATTATGGTTCTTAATGGAATTAATTAACCATGACTTTTCTTTTGAAGTACAATTATTCAAAACATGAATTAGCGGCAAAGTCATTTTTTGTTCTTTAATATCAATGCCAGTGGGTTTGCCAATAGCATCATCTGTATAATCAAACAAATCGTCTTTTATTTGAAAAGCCATTCCAATCAGTTCACCAAATTTCCGCATATTTTCTACCTCAACCTCCTCTTCAATAACCGATTTAGCACCAAGTGAGCAGCAAGCAGCAATTAAAGTGGCTGTCTTTTGACGGATAATTTCGTAATAAACCGCTTCCGAAATATCCATTCGACGTGCTTTCTCAATTTGAAGCAATTCTCCTTCACTCATTTCACGAACCGCTGCAGAAATAATGCGCAACAAATCAAAGTCACCATTATCAATAGAAAGGAGCAATCCTTTGGATAGTAAATAATCACCAACAAGTACCGCAATTTTATTTTTCCATAGTGCATTTATAGAGAAAAATCCTCGGCGTCTATTGCTATCATCCACTACGTCATCATGAACCAAAGTTGCTGTATGAATCAACTCAATTACCGATGCACCTCTATACGTCCTTTCGTTAACAGTTCCTCCTGAAATCATTTTTGCAATTAAAAAAACAAACATAGGCCGCATTTGCTTTCCTTTTCGATTCACAATGTAATAAGTAATTCGATTGAGCAAAGCCACTTTAGAAGACATCGCATCATAGAACTTTTTCTCAAAAAGTTCCATTTCATTCAGGATGGGCTGTTTTATTTGCTCTGTAATTTTCATTGCGTTTTCAAAGATACACTATTATCTTATAATGTTTAAAAGTTAAATTTCATAAATTTTCATTTTTTCATATTAAACTTTTTATATTTGTTATAGTCTTATAATGTATAACACTAAACACTAAATAGTATGAAAACAAAAATTTTAATGTTTGCAATGGTTTTTTCACTTGCAATAGTTAGTTGCACGAAGGAAAATATAGCGAACTCAACCATCACTTCTGATGATGTTGCAGAAACTTCAAAATTAGTTACAGCGGGTGACGATGTTACCAATTTAATTGAAGGACAATTAAGTACTGCCGATGGCATTTATGGTCGAGGTGTTTTAGATTTGCCTTCTTGTGCAGTAGTTACTGTTACTGGTCTTCCAGCTACAGTTGGAAGTACCATTACCAAAACAATCGATTTTGGCAATACAGGTTGTACGTTAAATAATGGAAACACTTTAAAAGGTAAAATGATTTTTTCTTTCCCTTACTTGCCGAATGCAACTTCTCATACAATCAACTGTTCGTTTGATAATTTCTATCATAACGGAATAAAAATTGAAGGAACTAAAACTTGTTTAAAGTGTAACAATTGTAATAAAAAATTT
>JBBALV010000026.1:0-6731 GCA_040402815.1 Flavobacterium sp. | reverse complement strand
CGAGAACCATTACGGTAAACGGTCCTGTTGTAAGTATTCAAATGAATATTACTGCTACTCATCCAAACGGGCATGTGCATCACAAAGAAGGAACTGCTACTAGAACGATGACTGCAGGTTATTCTACACCTTTAAATCCGCTTGATAATGTGTATTCAATTACTGGAAATTGGACAAATACATCAAATAACAACGCTACAGCTGTAACAATAACTTCTCCATTAATTGTAAAATTAAATTGTACTCATATTGTGCAAGGAGTTATCTCTTATGTAAAGGGTTCCAACAATGCAACATTGGATTATGGAAATGGAGATTGTGATGCTTTTGCTGTTTTTACTTTGAATGGAGTAGTTCACAACATTACATTGTAAATAGTTTTTTCTTAAAAACAAAATAACTAAGCCGTCTCAAATTGAGGCGGTTTTTTTATGCTTCTTTATTGGCTAATTGTCCGCAGGCGGCATCAATGTCTTTTCCTCTGCTTCTTCGCACTTTGGCTACGATATCTATTGCAGCAAGAGCTTTTATGTAAGCATTAATTGACTCCTCCGAAGCTTGTTGAAATTCGCCATCATCAATAGGGTTGTATTCGATAAGGTTGACTTTACAAGGCACATACTTGCAAAATTTCACTAATGCATCAATTGATGCTTTATTGTCGTTAATGTCTTTCCAAACTACATATTCATAGGTGATTTTACTTTTGGTTTTTGAATACCAATATTCCAAAGCTTCGCGCAAATCGGCTAAAGGGAAATTGGTGCTAAACGGCATAATTCGGGAACGAATTTCATCAATAGCCGAATGTAAGGAAACGGCTAATTTAAATTTTACATCATCATCCGCCATTTTTTTAATCATTTTAGGAACTCCAGAGGTGGAAACCGTGATTCGTTTTGGCGACATACCTAAACCTTCATCAGAAGTTATTAGAGCAATAGCTTTCAAAACATTATTATAGTTCATTAGCGGTTCACCCATTCCCATAAAAACAATATTCGATAAAGGATGGTTGTAATACAAGCGACTTTCTTTGTCAATGGCTAACACTTGGTCGTAAATTTCACCGGGCTCTAAGTTGCGCATTCTTTTTAATCGTGCAGTTGCACAAAAATTGCAATCCAAACTACAACCTACTTGGCTCGAAACACAGGCAGTTGTTCTAGTTTTTGTTGGGATTAAGACACTTTCAACAACCAGCCCATCGTGTAGTCGGACCGCATTTTTTACCGTTCCGTCAGCACTACGTTGCATAGTATCCACTTCGATATGGTTGATGACAAAATTCAATTCAAGCATTTCTCGCGTTTCTGTAGACACATTTGTCATATCTTCAAAGTAGTGCGCTCCTTTGCTCCAAAGCCATTCATATACTTGATTACCACGAAAAGCTTTATCGCCTTGTGCAATAAAAAAATCACGTAATTGTTCTTTCGAAAGGGCTCGAATGTCTTTTTTCTCGATTTGCATGGTGCAAATTTAGTTTAATTTGTGGATTTGTCTATTTGATAAATTGATAACTTTTATAAAAGAAAAAAATGAATTAGTAGTTTACTAAAATTACAAATTATTGTCTTTTAAAAAAATTCCAACTTTCTAGAAACACGTCGATATCTTTTGGATTATTGTGTTCCCCATTAATTACTTTTAAAAGCACTACTTCTGGTTTCCCTTTTTGCTTAAAAGTGTATTTCTCAATTGTTTTACCATCGGCCTCCAAGTCGGGCAGTTCTTCCTTTGTTGGTGCACCCTTATAACCATTTACAGCGGCCCAATATTGAAAAGTATCCTCCGTTGAAATAACTAATCCTTTATTTTTTGCTGAAATTCCACCATTATAAGGATTTGTTGCATCATTCGTTCCGTTTATTATCATTACTGCAATTGGCATTTTTTTCTCGATACAATCCATGTTGTTCGCCTCAGGTAAATTGGCTACAATTGCCGTTATTGCCTTAAATTTCTCTGGCATTGTAATGGCTAATTTATAAACCATGTGGCCGCCTCCTGAAGTTCCGATGGCAAATACTTTTTGACGATCGATTAAATATTTAGTAGCACAGTAATCGATCATTTTATTGAAAAAAATGTTTTCATCAATGTTTTCGACATTTGCAGCAGCGGGTGCATTTTTCCTACATTCATTCCAATTTTTTAGATAGCCATCAGGAAACAAAACGAGTAGATTTTCTTTATTGGCAATATCCAATAATTTTGAAGTTCCTTTCAAAGATTTAAGTCCATTGCCTCCGGAACCGTGCAGAACAAAGATTAAACTTGCATTGGTACTGTTTTGCTTTGGCAAATTAAAATGAAACGTTCTGTAGTGTCCGTCAATTAACAACGAATCGCTGACAACTTGTGCGTTTAATTTGATTAATAAGAATAAAAAAGCAATCGCAATTATAGATTTAAAATTGATTTTCATATAATTTAGGTTTTAGATGCTCGATTTTATAATGCTATTAGGTCTTTCATCAATTAGCATGTTACAAATTTAGTTTAATTTGTGGATTTGTTTATTTGATAAATTGATAACTTTGACAAAAAATATAAATACAATCAAAAGATGCACTTCCTATCCCAAGATTTAGAAGATTATATCGAAAAACATTCCGAAAAAGAACCTGATTTGTTGGCAGCTTTAAATAAGGAAACATATCAAAAAATGCTATTACCAAGAATGTTGAGCGGGCATTTTCAAGGACGTGTTTTAAGCATGCTTTCCAAGTTGATTCGACCTATAAATATTTTAGAAATTGGAACTTATACGGGTTATTCGGCCTTATGTTTGTGTGAAGGTATGCAAGAAAACGGACAACTTCATACCATTGACATCAAAGAAGAATTAATTGATTTTCAAAGAAAATATTTTGATTTGTCACTATGGGGGAATCAAATTACCCAGCATTTAGGTGAGGCAATTACAATTATTCCCACTTTTCAGTTAAAATTTGATTTGGTTTTTATTGATGCCGACAAAGAAAATTATATCAATTATTTTAACCAAATTGTGCCCAAAATGAATAAAGGGGGTGTTATTTTGTCTGACAATGTGCTTTGGAGTGGAAAAGTAGTGCAACCCTTGCAACCGAATGATTTGAGTACAAAAATATTATTAGAATATAACCATTTAGTAAACAATGATTCACGTGTTGAGACCGTTTTATTGCCCATTCGTGATGGTTTGACCGTGAGTAGGGTTTTGTAATTGTTTATTTCCTCTAAAAACTTTTCCGTTGGCTCGCAGCTACAAATTGTATCCAAAACATATTTAAGGAGGTAAAGTCATTTTTTTTTTTAAAGGTTTAAAATTAATTACAGCATTTAATTTTAATTTTCATCCGGGTTATTATTAGGAGCTATAAAATAAACTTTTAATAATGATAGTGCATAAATAAATGCAGGAGCAGCAATTCGCATGGCGGCATGGTTAATAGTTAGAAACCAAAAAAGTAAAAAAGGAAGCATAAATATATTTTGTTTATTATCAAAATATAAAAAAAGTGGTGTAAAAATTAAAATTAATAACATTACAATTCCAAGTGATCCATGTTCTGCCAATAATCTAGATACCTCATTATGTGAAGCGGCATTTATATCTGTTGCGATTTTTCTAATTTCCATTGATTTACCAACACCAACGCCAAGTATCGGATTTTCAAAAAAAGTTTTTAGTTCGCCGTCAATTAATGCTTCACGTCCGGTTAATCGACTTTCTTTTACTCTACCTGAGGCATCTTGATTAGAATATCTTTTTTCAATCATTCCATTAGTTTCTAGTGCACTATAACCCCACAACATAAATGTAGCTAGTGTAGTAAATGCTATAAAAGAGATTAATTTGATTTTTGACTTTGTATTGGATAAAAAATAAAGGTTGATTAATAAAGCTACGAACATAAATACTACGGTAAATACACCCCCTCGTGAAAAGGTAACAATAGCTCGAAAAGCAATAATGATTGCCAAAATAAAATTAACCAAAAGCAATAAACTATTTTTTGATTGCAAAACCACTCGCGATAAAAATATAAAAAGACCTAATCCTAAAACGGTTGCCACCTGATTGGGTCCAAAACCTCCAGAGGTTTCAAAGTTTGAATCGGTTCCTGTAACGACATCTCTAACACTCGGATTAAACAAAATTAAATAGGTTGTTAGACTAATTATTGGCAATCCTATAGCTAACAAAATTGAATAAATGGAATTGATATGAATTTTCCTTTGGTAAGTATATAATGAAGTAATTCCAAGGCAAATGGGGCCGGAAATGGTGAATGAAATAATTTTTCGATCTTCAGTTGAAGCATTTAATACAAATGTAGCAATGATTAAACTCGGAATCAAAAGCAATAAATACAACCAATAGGGCACTGCATTTTTTGAAAATCCACTATAAAACATTCCAATAAATATAAAAAGTATTACTCCATATTTTGAAAACTCGTAGAGCAAAGCAGCATCTGTAGCTCTCAAAAAAACCTCGGCACCTACTATATATCCAGCTACAATTAAAACTTCATTGTTTTTATTTTGGTTTTTTACCACATAATAAAAACCATATAAAAAGAGGAATATCAGATAGATTTTTGCAATAAATGGAAATACAAAGACGATAGCTGCGAGTGCTATATGAATTCCCAAATAGGAGATATATTTACTGGTGCTTAACATCTAATTAAAACTTTATTATATTTTGAAACTATCAAATCAATTATTTTTTCTTCTGAATATTCAGTTGTTATGGTTTGATATAAATTTAAACCTAATTTGTCACGTAATTTTTTATTAGAAATCAATTTAAATATTTGTTCTTGAAGTTGTTCCAAATTTTTTGGGTCAAATAATAATCCACTTTCAGAATCATTAATAATAGTATTACAATCACCAACATTTGTTGAAATTACTGGAAGTTTGGCTAAACCATATTCTAATAAAGTTATAGGAAATCCTTCGGAAGTAGAACATAAAACACCAATTGTAGCTTGATTTAGTAAATTGAAAATGTCTTTTTTCGAGTCATAAATTGAAACTGCATTTGATAAATTATTTTGGGCAATAAATTTCTTAATTTCGTCAGAGTAATTGTCCTTGTAATCCATACCAATCAAATGTAAGCTCCAACCTAAATCACTTAAATTCAATCCCAAAAACGCATTTAATAATAAGATATGATTTTTCGGATTTTTCAAATTAGAAACACAAATAATTCTTTTTTCTGCATTTCCTTTTAGTTTTGTAGTGCTCAATTCATTAGTATTCAAACTTGTAAAGTTAGGAATATAACTAATTCTGTTGGTACATAAATGGCTTTCCATCCAAATTTTTAAATCTTGATTGACTACAAAAACCGCATCAAATAAAAAAGAACAAATAATTAATGCTAAATTTCTAAATGAATTTTCTTCCACTCTTGCACCCAAATGTTCGTGCCAAATTAATTTGATTTTTGGATGTGTCAATTTTAATAAAAATCCTGTAAAAAAGGAAGTGCCATGTGCATGAACAATTTCAATCTTGTTTTTTTTTATAAAATTGCGCAATCGAAAAAGGGCTTTTAAATCAAAGACACTTTTCTTTTTTAAAAATAAATAAGGCACATTCTCATTCAATTGTTGCTGCAAAACGCCTTCGTGCCGAGTTGCAATCAAGGCCGAAAAATCAATAGATGAAGAGAGTGCATTGGCATAATTCACAGCCATTCTTTCGGCACCGCCAGCATCTAATGAATCTATGATTTGAACTACTCTCATTGTAGCAATTGTTTAATTTCTTTCTCAAACGCTTCTATTGTATAAGTTCTAGACCATTCGGAACTGATTTTGCTTTTGTGAAAATAATCACTTTCATTTTGTAAAACAGCACTTATTTGTAAAACATCTTCATTAAGATTCATTGTCAATAAAATACCTCTTTTTCCAAAATCTAGCATTTTAGGAATGCAAGCAACAGCGGTTGAAATAGGAATACAACCCCAAAACATACCTTCGGCAATAGCTTTTGGCCATCCTTCGCTTTCTGAAGGCAATACTACAAAATGACTGTTTTGATAGGCTTTTTTAACTGTATCGGCAGTTTGATTTCCGCTCAAAAATACATGATTTTCTAAATTATTATTTTGAATAAAAGTTGCTAAAACTGCTCTTTGATGGCCTTCACCATATAAATCCAAAGTAGCATCATAACCATTTTTCCGCAATTGTGCTATTAATTGTATGGCATACATTGGGTTTTTCCCCGAGACTAAAGTCCCTACAAAAATAAAACGGATTGTTTCTTTAAGCGATTTTGGAATGATTTCGGATCTCTCCTTTTCCTGATACGTTGCTGTGAAAAAAGATTTTATGTTTTTGGAAGAATTACCCCATTCGCCATAAACCAAAACTTGCATATTTCGGGTTAAAAAGGTGTTGTTCAAAATACTCTTTTGCAATCTGTAGCTCCAGGATTGTTTCGATTTTGGATCCCAATTGCCGGCATATTTGGCAGTTTTTCTCTTATTAGGAAATAAAATTTGAATGAAGCATCCCAAAAGACCAATATTTCCTGGACACCGCAAATGGATATGATCGGAATTTTTCATTGCATTGTATATTTGCCAGCTCATTTTTGGGATTTTCAAAAGGGAATTAAAAACAGCTTTTATACTTAAAATATCAAAACTATCGATTGCAATAAATTTAATTTTTAGACATTCATAATTACTGTCAATTGCTGTTTTATTT
>JBBALV010000025.1:0-40893 GCA_040402815.1 Flavobacterium sp. | reverse complement strand
TCCATACTGCGAATATAAATAAAAATAAAAAAAATAAGGAATAGACTTTTAAGCAATTCATGTTAATAACTAACTATTTTTGTTTATAACCATAAAAAAATCCGAAACTATTGGGCTTCGGATTTTCAATTGATTTATGTAACATTACTCTTTGAATTCACCCATTTTACTGTATTTATCCATTCTTTGGGCTACTAAATCCGATGTTGATAAGTCTTTTAATTCATTGTAATTTTTCATTATATATTGTTCCACTGTTTTGAAAGCAGTTGCTTTGTCGTAATGTGCGCCACCCAATGGTTCTGGAATAATGTCATCTACTAATTTTTGTCTTTTCATATCTGTAGAAGTCAATTTCAAAGCTTCTGCAGCTTGTTCTTTATATTCCCAACTTTTCCATAAGATGGAAGAACAAGATTCAGGTGAAATTACAGAATACCAAGTATTTTCCATCATTAAAACTCGATCGCCAACTCCAATACCTAATGCTCCACCTGAAGCACCTTCACCCACAATTACTACAATAATTGGTACTTTTAAACGAATCATTTCAAAAATATTTCTAGCAATAGCTTCTCCTTGTCCGCGTTCTTCGGCTTCAATTCCGGGAAAAGCACCAGGTGTATCAATAAAAGTAACAACCGGAATATTGAATTTTTCTGCCATTTTCATCAATCGCAAAGCTTTTCTATAACCTTCGGGATTGGCCATTCCAAAATTACGATATTGACGCATTTTGGTATTAATTCCTTTTTGTTGACCAATCAACATAAACGATTGCCCATCTATTTTACCTAGACCACCAATCATGGCTTTGTCATCTTTAAAACCTCTATCACCAAAAAGTTCGAGAAAAGTTCCTTTAGTGTGAGTAGTAATATGTTCTAAAGTATAAGGTCTATTTGGATGTCTAGAAAGCTGTACACGTTGCCAAGCTGTTAGGTTTTTGTATATTTTTCTCTTGGTTTCTTCGAGTTTTTTTTCAATTTGTTTGCAAGTATTGGTTACATCAACATTTGATTCTTGGCCAATAATTGCGCATTTGTCTAATTGTTCCTCAAGTTCTTTTATAGGAAGCTCAAAATCTAAATATTCCATAGCATTTGTGCGTTTTTAATTTATTTTTGAAAAAGCAAAGATAAAATTTAATATCGTGCAGAAAAGAAATAGAAGGCATAAATTGTGAACAATTTTTAGTTTCAGTAAATCTAAAAGTCAATTTCAATGTGTTAACAATACTATCCTTGAAGTGGAATTGAAGTTACTGAAATCGTATACGGTTTTGATAAATAGTTTAACTATTTTTGCAAAACAAAAAACATTTAAAACTAGATTATTTCATGTCGAAAACTGTAAAATCATTTGTATATCAACTGCTTTCTTTTGCTGTTTTATTTATTGGATTTCAATTATTAATTGCAAAATATACTCCAATCACTGGATTTTGGATTCAATTAACAGCTTTTGTGATAGGCACCCTTTTAGCACCAAAATTTCAAGCAATAAAAACCAAAGATGGAGAAAAACTTTATATGAAATGGATTTTCGTAAAAGGAATTCGAGAAATTAATTAGCAAAATAGCTAATTGAAAGTGCTATTTATAAAAAATCTGTCTCCTCGCCTCTCCTACAACAAATGCAACGGAATTAGCAATATTATAACTCCGAATAAACCCTGACATTGGAATCGTTAGATGATTTTCAAATTGAGCCAATATATTTGGACTAAGTCCTACACTCTCTTTTCCGAAAACCAACCAATCTCCATCTTGAAATTGCGTTTCATAAATTGTTTTTTGAGCGTGAGAACTCATCAAGAAAACCCTAGACTTATTAGTGATTTGAGCTATCCATTCGTTTACATTTTCATATTCTGTAACATCGAGATGTACCCAATAATCCAATCCTGAACGTTTTAAATTTTTATCATTAATTACAAATCCAAACGGATGAATCAAGTGTAATTTACTTTCGGTACCTACGCAAAGTCGGCCAATATTTCCTGTGTTATTTGGTATTTCTGGTTCTACTAAAACTATATTTAACATTTTTTAATTTGATTTTTTAAATTTCAAAATGGGCTACTTTAACAACTTCTCCTGCTTGTAAATCATTCAAATGAACTTCTCCAATTCGTACTCGAATTAAACGTAAAGTTGGAAAACCAACTGCTGCAGTCATTTTTCGAACTTGACGAAATTTTCCTTCATTTACAGTTATAGAAGCCCAAGATGTCGGTCCATGCCTTTCGTCTCTGATTTTTTTACCTCTTGCTCCAAAAGAAGGATTTTTATTAACTATAAAGGCTTTACAAGGTTTTGTAATATATTTTGTTCCATTAAATCCAATTTCAACTCCATTTTGAATTTGCTCAATGGCCTCTTGGGTAATTAATCCGTCAACTTGCACATAATATTCCTTGTCTACTTTTTTACTGCGCACTAATTCGCTCATTTTACCATCGGTAGTTAACAAAAGTAAGCCTTCTGAATCTTCATCGAGACGACCAATTGCCATTGTTCCCAAAGGGAAATCAAATAACCCACCCAAAAGCTTTTTTTTTCGTTTCAAATTATAAACAAATTGACTTAAATAGCCAAACGGTTTATGAATAATATAATGATCGTGTTCTGTCATAATTTGATTTTTTTAAGTAATTTTTAAAAAAAACTAATTAAATATTGATTTTTTACAAACATATAATTTTAATAATTACTTTAACATAAATCAAATTAAAATTTATTTTATAAAACAATCCATTTCTCATTGAAATTTTCAAATTTTAATTATACTTTGCACCGTTTTAAAAATTGATTATATCCAAAACTTATCCAATTAAAATTAAAAAATTATGAATTCTGAAAATTTAAAAACCAATTGGGGTCAATTTATTCCACTTGTAACTGTGTTCTTCTTTTGGGGGTTTGTTGCTGCAAGTAATGATATTTTAATACCCGTATTTAAAAAAGCCTTTGATTTGACTCAAGGTCAAAGCCAATTGGTTTCATTAGCTTTTTATATTGCTTATACTGTTGGATCACTAATTTATATGGGGATTTCTCTTTTAATAAAAGAAGATTTAGTTAATAAAATAGGTTATAAAAACGGTTTGGCATTAGGATTGACCATTTCTGCATTAGGCACATTATTGTTTTATCCTGCAGCAAACCTGCATTCTTTTCCATTAATGCTTTTAGGACTTTTTGCCGTTGCTCTTGGTTTTTCTTTGCAACAAACGGTTGCCAATCCATTAGCAATTGCACTAGGTTCAATTTCAACGGGATCTCAACGATTGACATTAGCTGGTGGAATTAATAATCTTGGAACTACTATAGGGCCATTAATTGTAAGCTTTGCTATCTTTGGATCTGCTGGTTCTGGAAACACAGAAATGAGTATTGAAAGCGTAAAAATTCCTTACCTAGTATTAGGTTTTGCCTTTTTGGTAGTGGCGGTATTACTTAAAATTTCATCATTGCCAGAACATCCTGCTGCCATTGTAGAATCAGTTGAAGAAAACAACTCTGTTAGAAGTTCTGCTTTAAAATATCCGCAATTGGTTTTGGGAATGATTGCCATTTTTATCTATGTAGGTGTTGAAGTTTCTACAGCAAGTAATTTACCCGCATACATGGAAAAAAGCCTTGGTTTTTTAACTAAAGATATTGCGCCCTACGTTTCTTTATATTGGGCTAGTTTAATGATTGGACGTTGGACTGGTGCAGTAGAAGCATTTACTGACAATATGAGTTTGCAAAAAATATTACGTTTTGTTGCTCCTTATTTGGCTTTCGGCGTATTCTTGTTAGTAAATGCTATTGCAAAACACGAATTGACTCCATTTTACATATATGCTTTAATTATTCTTGTATTGATTTCAGCTGATATTGCAAGCAAAGGAAATCCAGCTAGAATGTTATTTATCTTTTCTATATTAGGAATTATTTCCTTACTTGTAGGAATGGCAACTAATGGAATGGTATCTGTTTATGCTTTCATTAGTGTTGGATTATTCTGTAGCACTTTATGGCCTTGCATCTTTACTTTAGCGATAAGCGGATTAGGAAAACACACCAGTCAAGGAAGTAGTTTTTTAATTATGATGATTATGGGTGGTGGAATAGTAAGTTGGTTACAAGGAAATGTTGCCGACTCCATAGGAATTCATTTAAGTTATATTGTAGGGGTATTCTGTTTCGTATACCTAGCATTTTACGCATGGAAAGTAAGCGGAATTTTAAAAAGTCAAGGTATTAATTTTGATAAAAAAGTAAATGGCAGTCATTAATTTTAGAGCTATTTTCTAACCAAAAAAATCCCAAATTCGATATTTGAATTTGGGATTTTTTATGTTTAAAAACGAAATGTTTCTGCTTAAACTTGTTCGTTTTCTTTGTCTAAATAGTCTTGCACAATTTCAATGGCATTGGTAACCACATCACTCAAAGCAGTTATGAAAGCACCCTCTTGAGCAGTATCAATGGCATGTTTAATAGCCTCTGTTTCTTTAGTAATAATTTCGTGAGTTACCTCTTTTCCAGATGCAGCTATTCCTTCTAAAATCAAGTTGATTATTTCATCTTCCGTGCGGCCTCTTAAATGTTTTTCTTGACGGATAATAATATGGTCAAACATTCGAGCTGCTATCATCGCACATTCTTTTATATCTTCATTTCTTCGATCTCCAACACCAGCTATAATACCTATTTTTTTTGTTGCAGTTACACTTTGTAAGTATTCTTCAACTCCTCTGTACCCTGATGGATTATGCGCAAAATCGATTAATACTTTAAATTTATTGAATTCAAAAATATTCATTCTTCCAGGTGTTTGTGCGGCGCTAGGAATAAATGTTTGCAAAGACAAACTGATATCTTCAGTTTTAAAACCCCACAAATAACTGGCTAATGTTGCTGCTAATACATTTGCAATCATAAATTTTGCTTTTCCTCCCAAGGTTAATGGAACATGGGAAGCACGTTCAATTCTGATTTTCCATTCGCCCTTTTTAACAGTGATAAAACCATTTTCATAAACCGCCACTATTTTTCCTTCTTTGCATAACTTTTTAATCAATGGATTTTCTTCATCCATACTGAAATAAGCTACGTTGCAACTTAATTCTTCTCCAATTTTGACACAATATTCGTCTTCCGCATTCAAAATTGCCCAACCACTTTTTCGAACACTTTTTACAACCGTAGCTTTCACTCGCGCTAAATCTTCTAGAGAATGAATATCACTCAAGCCCAAGTGGTCTTCTTGAATATTAGTAATGATACCTATATCGCATCGGCTAAAGCCTAATCCTGCACGAAGTATTCCGCCTCGAGCCGTTTCTAAAACAGCAAATTCAACTGTTGGATCTTTCAAAATATATTCCGCAGAAATTGGACCGGTAGTGTCCCCTTTTTCCATCATGTGATTTTGAACATAAATCCCATCTGAAGTTGTGAAACCTACTTTGAAGCCGTTGTTTTTTACAATATGGGCTAAAAGTCGTGTCGTTGTTGTTTTTCCATTGGTTCCTGTTACGGCAATAATGGGGATTCGACTCGGTTTTCCTGGAGGATACAGCATGTCGATTACAGGTGAGGCTACATTTCTTGGCAATCCTTCTGAAGGTGCAAGGTGCATCCTGAAACCAGGTGCCGCATTCACTTCCAATATGCAGCCGCCATTTTCTTTCAAAGGCTGGGTTAAGTTTTCTGCCATAATATCGACACCACAAATGTCCAGTCCAATCACTCGAGAAATTCGTTCACAAAGAAAAATATTTTCTGGATGCATCATGTCTGTTACATCCACTGAAGTTCCTCCAGTACTGAGATTTGCGGTCGATTTCAGATAGACAATTTCATCTTTACTAGGAACCGTTTCAGTAGAATAACCTAGTTTTTCTAATAAATCTAAAGTATCCCTATCGACATCAATTTGGGTCAAAACATTTTCATGCCCGTAACCTCTTTTAGGGTCAAGATTAGTAATTTCAATTAATTTTTGAATAGTATCTTTTCCATTTCCTACAACATTTGCTGGAATACGTTTTGCAGCAGCAACCAATTTATTGTCAATGATTAATACTCTAAAATCAAATCCAGTTATGAATTTTTCAACAATAACTCTTCGACTATAATTTTTGGCGTAAGCCAAACCCGCGAGAGCTTCTTCCCAATTGGTTACATTGATAGAGGCTCCTTTTCCATGATTACCATCCAATGGTTTTAATACAATTGGATATCCAATTTTTTTTATTGTAGCTTCTAAATCTTCTTCATCAACGCAAATACTACCATTGGCAACTGGAATTGATGCCATTTCTAACATTTTCTTGGTTTGTTCTTTATCGCATGCAATATCTACAGCAATGTTGCTAGTTTTACAAGTAATAGTGGCTTGGAATCGCATTTGATTAACTCCATATCCTAGTTGCACCAACGAATTTGTTCCCAATCGAATCCAAGGAATATCTCTTGCGACTGCTTCTTCAACAATACTTCCTGTACTTGGTCCTAGACGCACTCGTTCCCGAATTTCACGCATTTTTTTAATGTCGGTTTCTAAATCATAATAGATACCTGTGATGAGTGCTTCGGCAATAGCTACTGCGCTTTCGGCGGCAAATACACCCACATTTTCCTCTGTATAACTAAATACAACATTATAAATTCCTGGGGTTTTAGTCTCTCTCGTTCGACCAAATCCAGTTTCCATTCCGGCCAAAGTTTGAATTTCTAAAGCTATGTGCTCTATAACATGTCCCATCCAAGTTCCTTTGTCAATTCTAGAAAAGAATCCACCACGACAACCTTCCGAACAACGATGTTCAATCATGGTTGGAAACATTTCTTCTATCCTTTCCCTGAAACCTTTAATTGTATTGGTTGGCGATTGTTCCATTTCTTCCAAATCCAATCGCATTTGGATTAATTTTTTTCTTTGAACACTCCAAATGTTTGGTCCACGTAGCGCTTGCACTTTTAATATTTTCATGTTTCAGAAAAATTTAGTTATATTAATAAATTGATAATTAGATTGTTAAAATAATATTTTTTAAAAAAATGTAGAAAAAATTAAAAATAGAGAAAATATTTTGTTAAAAGCAATACTATTATTCAACTAAAATAGATGATTTAAATTAAATATCAAAGTATATTGGTTTAAAATATGTTTATTCCTTTTCAAGACTATTTCTTTAATTTTTTAATTTACTATTAACTGGTAAAATAATTTTATCTGTAGTTGAAATGATTTCTAAAATTTTAAAAATATTTTTTACAGTAATATTGAAGCTTCTGAAAATTAAAAGTTCTATAATTTCATTCATTTTTATATGTGCAAAAAAAAAACTTTTTTATATTAATAAGATTAAAAATACCAACCCAATTTTGATTTTTTCAGATAAAAATAGTACAGATTTGAACTACAAGTAATTATCAGATTTCATTCATAAGTAAATTATTAATTCAAAATAAATGTAACGATTATTAACTCGTTGTATTATAAATTGAAAAAAATTATTGCTTTTTAATAGTCACAAAGAACAAATATGTTCTTAAACCTATCGGAATTTTTGAACTTTAAAATACAAAAAACTTAACTTCGAAAAATCAGACCAAATATGATTTTATACATTCATCTATTTATTTTTTTATTGTAATTTTGAAAAAAAATTACTTTTTTGAGAACTACTGTATCAATAAAAATAGATGATCCAAACGATTTTAAAATTAAATTACTCGCGTGGTCACAACAATTTAGGGAAATCATTTTTTTGAATAGTAACAATTATTCCCAAGTTTACACCAATTTTGATTGTCTTTTGGCAGTTGATGCTTTCACATCATTGAAAACTGATTTTCAAAATGCGTTTGAAGACCTAAAACAATACCAACAAACCACCAAAGATTGGCTGTTTGGTTATTTAAGTTATGATTTAAAAAACGATATTGAAACTTTAGAATCTAATAATTTTGATGGATTACTTTTTGATGATTTATACTTTTTTCAACCGAAAAAAGTGTTTTTGTTACGTGGAAATACCCTAGAAATTAACTACTTAAAAATGTGTGACAATGAAATGAATGATGATTTAAACGACATCAAAAAATTTGTTACCACAATTGATTTAATTCCAAACGTAATTGAAATAAAACAACGTATTTCACAAGAAAAATATCTTGAAAAAGCAGCAATAATGCTCGAACACATCCATAGAGGAGCAATCTATGAAGCTAATTTTTGTATGGAGTTTTTCGCAGAAAATGTGGTACTAAATCCATTAGAAAAATTCAAGAAACTCAATGAAATTTCTAAACCGCCATTTGCCACATATTTTAAAAACAACAAACAGTTTTTATTATGTGCCTCACCGGAACGTTATCTAAAAAAAGAAGGAGATTTTTTAATTTCGCAACCTATAAAAGGAACTTCCAAACGATTTACTGATACTATTGAAGATGAAAAATCGAAAAATGAATTGGCGTCAAACCCTAAAGAACGAGCTGAAAATATTATGATTACCGATTTGGTTCGAAATGATTTATCAAAAACTGCTAAAAAAGGGACAGTTAAAGTTGAAGAACTTTGTGGCGTAAATTCCTTTTTACAAGTACATCAAATGATTTCTACAATATCATCGCAAATTAAAGAAGAGTACACAGCAATTGATGTACTAAAAACAACTTTCCCGATGGGAAGCATGACGGGAGCACCAAAAATTTCAGCTATGAAAATTATTGAAGAACTAGAAGAAACTAAACGTGGTTTGTATAGTGGAGCTATTGGCTATTTCACTCCCAATAACGATTTTGATTTTAATGTAATTATCCGAAGTATACTGTACAATCAAGAAAATAAATATGCTTCTTTTTCTGTCGGAAGCGCCATAACTTCATTATCAATTCCAGAAATGGAATATGAAGAATGCTTGTTGAAAGCAAAAGCAATGTTCGAAATTTTACAATAAATCTTACATTTAAAAAAATATTTTTTGCTAAATCATTCTATAAAAAACCAGTACGAATGCAATTTCGTTATTTAATTTAAATTAACTAAATTTGAAAATGATTACAAAATTTAAAAATCATATTGCTGAAAAATTTTCATTTTTGGAAGATAAAAAATTGTTATTAGCCATTAGTGGTGGTATTGATAGTATGGTTATGTTGCATTTATTTCAAAAATTGAACTACAATATAGCAATCGCGCATTGCAATTTTCAACTTCGCGGAAATGAAAGCGATCGAGATCAAAAATTCATTAAATTTTACGCATTAGAAAATAAAATTCCCCTTTTTGAAGTTGTTTTTGACACAAAAAAGTTTGCTTTTGAACAGAAGTTTTCAACGCAAATTGCTGCTAGGGAACTCCGATACAATTGGTTTTATGAACTATTAGCTACTGAAAATTACGATTATATTCTAACTGCCCATCAAGCTGATGATACTTTAGAGACCTTCTTGATCAATTTCACTCGAGGTACGGGTTTGGATGGTTTAATAGGAATTCCTGCAATTAACGATAAAACAATACGTCCATTGTTGCCTTTCTCTCGTGAATGTATTGAAAATTATGCAAATGACAATCAAATACAATGGTGTGAAGACAGTAGCAATGTGTCAGACAACTATTTGAGAAACAAGATAAGACACCATTTGGTTCCTATCTTTAAAGAGTTAAATCCGAATTTTTTAAATTCATTTCAAGAAACTAAAAACTATTTGTCTCAAGCAAAATCACTTGTAGATGATGCAACACTTTTAGTCTATCAAAAAGTAGTTTCAGACGACGAAAATCAAAAAAAAATCAACCTAAAAGAATTAATAAAATTACCCAATTATAAAGCTTATTTATATCATTGGCTAAAACCTTTTGGATTTACTTCATGGGAAGACATATACGATTTAATAGAAAGACAATCAGGTAAACAAATTTTTTCTGAAAAATTTCGACTTATTAAATATAAAGATTATTTACTGATTAGCCCTAAAAAAGTAGAGACAGAAAATGAGATTTTTTTCATCGATAAAATCCAAAAAGAAGTTAATTTTCCCATAAAATTAAGTTTTTGTACTGAAAATGACATTTCGGATGTTACAAATTCGGTTATATTTGTTGATGAAAACAAATTACAATTTCCGTTAATCCTTAGAAAATGTAAAACAGGTGATGTTTTTCAACCAATGGGAATGAATGGTCATTCAAAAAAAGTTAATAAATTCTTTAAAGATGAAAAACTATCCTTGCTTGACAAAGAAAATATCTGGCTTTTATGTTCTGACAATCAAATTGTTTGGGTCATAGGATTACGACAAGATGAACGATTTAAATTAGACATTACAACAAAAAAAAGCTTACAAATACGATTTCACTAATGAGAAAATTTTTTATACTATTCACAATTCTTGCTTTTGCAAACAGTTTCGCTCAAATTGTTACACCCGTAAAATGGAAAACCAAAACTGAAAAAATATCAGAAACCGAATTTCATTTAATTTTTGAAGGCACCATAGACAAAGATTGGCATGTCTATTCCCAATTTACTCCAGATGGTGGTCCACTTCCAATAGAATTAAAATATTTAAATCAAGAAGGAAATTACAATTTGATTGGAAAAACCAAAGAAAGTAAGTCCAAAAAAGAATTCAATGATACCTTTGGTGTTGATGAAATTTATTTTGAAAAAAAGGTGATTTTGACCCAAAGTATAAAAATCAAAAACACATCAATTTCAACAATTGAAGCCGAAATTGATTATCAAGTTTGTAAAACTTCTTGTATCAATGATCATAGAAAATTTAAATTTATAATTCCACAAACAGTAGTTGCTATTCCTGAAACTAGCTCCACTCCTATTGCTAAAATTGACACTGTACAAACTGTAAAAGAAGTTAAAACAACTGTTGTCGAAACAAAAAAGGTTACTACTCAAAAGAAAGTAGTTGCAGAAAAAAAAGTGGATAAAAAAGGTTTATGGTCGATTTTCTTTCTTGCCTTCCTTTCCGGATTTGCTGCGTTACTTACCCCTTGTGTCTTTCCAATGATTCCAATGACGGTTAGTTTTTTCACAAAACAAAGTAAAACAAAAGGGGAAGGAAAACGAAATGCCCTTTTTTATGGAATTTCTATCATTATAATATATGTCGTCTTGGGCTTATTAGTCACATGGATTTTTGGTGCGGATGCTTTAAATGCGTTATCAACTAATGTTTGGTTTAATATTATTTTCTTTTCTTTATTGGTCTTTTTTGCTGCTTCCTTTTTAGGCGCATTTGAGATAATTTTACCACATTCTTGGGCAAATAAGGTAGATAGTCAAGCAGACAGAGGTGGAATTATTGGCATTTTATTTATGGCTTTGGCTTTAGCAATGGTATCTTTTTCCTGCACTGGCCCTATCGTTGGAACACTTTTAGTTCAAGCTGCATCGAAAGGTGGAATAGCGCCAATTATAGGAATGTTTGGCTTTTCGTTAGCACTTGCATTACCCTTTATGCTATTTGCTATGTTTCCCGGATGGTTAAATTCTTTGCCAAAATCGGGTGGTTGGCTTAATACCGTTAAAGTAGTTTTAGGTTTTTTGGAATTAGCACTAGCTTTCAAATTTTTATCTAATGCGGATTTGGTATTGCAATTACATTTATTAGAAAGAGAAGTTTTCATAGCCATTTGGATCGCTATTTTTGGTACTCTAACGTTATATTTATTCGGTAAAATTATACTGCCGCATGATAGTCCTTTAACTCATATTTCGGTAGGTAGATTAATGTTTGGATTATTAGTTTTGACTTTTACGGTGTATTTAATTCCTGGGCTTTGGGGTGCACCATTAAAATTAACAAGTGGCTATCTTCCTCCTATAGAATACAGCGAAAGTCCTTTAGGTATAGGAATTTCATCTGTAAATACGGATTCAATCGAATTACCTGAAGGAGCAAAATATGGCTCAAATCAAATCCTAATTTTTGATGATTATGAAAAAGGATTGGCTTATGCAAAAACGGTTAATAAACCAATTATGATTGATTTTACAGGCTTTGCTTGTGTAAATTGTCGAAAAATGGAAAATAATGTTTGGACAGACAAAAGTATAGTTTCAATCCTAAAAAATGATGTCGTCTTAATATCATTATATGTCGATGACAAAAGAGAATTGCCAATAAATGAAAGGTTTACATCAAAAACAGGTGCTGAAATTGAAACTATTGGTGATAAATGGACTGATTTTATGATTTCAAAATACAATACCAATACGCAACCATTATATGTAATTACTGATTGGAATGGAACTAATTTGAATTTGACAACCCCAACAATTAGTTACACTCCCAACATTCCAGAATATGAAAAATGGTTGAAAACAGGAATTTCAAACTTTAAGAAATAAAAAAAATCCCAATCGAAAGGTTGGGCTTTTTAAATCAATTTTTTTATCTTAAAATCGCTCCAGTTTCTGATTCGAAATTCTTTTGTAGCTTACTCATTATCTTATCAATTTGAACATCGGTAAGCGTTTTTGTTGCATCTTGAATGATAAAACTAATAGCATATGATTTTTTACCTTCAGGCAAATTATTACCGGTGTAAACGTCAACAAGATTGATTTCTTTTAGCAAACTTTTTTCCGTTTGACGTGCTAAATTATAAAGCGTTTCAAATGAAACATTTTCATCAACTAGCAAAGCTAAATCTCTTCGTACTTCAGGATATTTAGGAATATCCTTGAACTTTATTTTATTACAAATAGATTCCAAAATCAAATCCCAATTGAAATCAGCAAATAAAACTTCTTGCTTAATATCAAAATGTTTAACAATTGATTTTTTGATAGTACCAAATTCTACCAAAATAACATCGCCTTTCAATAGTGCAATTCCTTCTGCAAAAACGTCCGAATGTAAAGGCGCGGCTTTGGTTCCTTCGATACCAAGACGAGATAAAATGGTATTCACATATCCTTTAAACAAGAAAAAATCAGTTACATTTTGTGGGTTTGTCCAACTTTCAGGCAAACGATTTCCAGTAACAATTAGCGTCAAATGCTTTTTTTCATTCAAGTTATTGGCTAATTTATGATATGATTTACCAAATTCAAATAACTTTAAATCGGAATTTTTACGATTACTATTATAAGAAACGGCTTCTAATCCTGAAAACAATAATGATTGTCTCATAGCAGATAAATCTTTACTCAACGGATTTAATATCAATACATTATTTTCTTCATTTAGCAATTCTGATAATCCAACATAATCAGGAGTAGTCAATGAATTGGCCATCATTTCATTAAATCCCATTGAAGTTAATTGATTGGCAATTATATTTTGAACTTTATAATCTTCGGTTCGAGGGGCGTTGGCTACTGAAGCATTTAATTTTTTAGAAATATTGATGTTATTATAGCCATAAACTCTTAATATTTCTTCCACTACATCAATCTCTCTTTGAACATCCACCCGATAAGATGGAATTATCAACCCTAAACCCACATCAGATATACTATTAATTTTGATATCCAATGAAGCTAAAATTTTCTTTATCGTTTCTTTTGGTATTTCTTGACCAATTATTTTAGCAACTTTTTCAAAATTTAAAAATACGGGGAAGTCGTCAATTTTCTTTGGAAATATATCTATTATATCCGATGTTACTTCGCCGCCGGCAACTTCAAGAATTAAAATTGTAGCTCTTTTTAATGCATACTCCGTAATTGTGGAATCAACACCTCGTTCAAACCGGAAAGAGGCATCCGTGCTTAATCCGTGTCGTTTTGCCGTTTTTCGAATTGTAACGGGATTAAAATATGCACTTTCTAAAAATATAGCATTTGTTTTATCTGAAACCCCTGAGTCTTTTCCTCCATAAACTCCTGCGAAACACATAGGGCCTCCTTCATCAAAAATCATTAAATCCTCTTCGTGTAAAACACGTTCAACATCGTCTAAGGTTCTGAACTTTGTACCTGCATCAGCAGTTTTTACTATGATTTTATTGCCTTTAATTTTAGCAGCATCAAAAGCATGCAATGGCTGTCCTAATTCATGTAAAACATAATTAGTAACGTCAATTATATTATTTTTTGGAATTAATCCAACCGATTTTAAACGATTTTGCAACCATTCTGGTGAAGGTTTAATGGTAATTCCAGATATAGTAATTCCACAGTATCTTGGTGCTAATTTGGAGTCTTTTACTGATACATCTACTTTAAGGGTTCGTTTATCTACTCTAAAATTGCTTATTGAAGGTGTTTTCAATTCCGTCGCAACATTAGTCTGCAACATACCCGCTCGAATATCTCTAGCTACTCCCATGTGACTCATAGCGTCAGCACGATTTGGCGTTAATCCAATTTCAAAAATTTCATCATTTTCTATTTTAAAAACGGTAGCTGCTGGTGTTCCTGGAACAAGATTTTCATCAAGAATCATAATGCCTTCATGACTAGTACCTAATCCCATTTCGTCTTCGGCACAAATCATCCCATAACTTTCCATATCTCTTATTTTACCTTTTTTGATAACAAATGAATCCCCATTTTTATCATATAAAGTAGTTCCAATTTTTGCAACAGGCACTTTTTGACCAGCAGCAACATTGTTTGCTCCGCATACAATTTGAACTGGTGTTCCTGATCCTATATCAACATTGGTAACTTTTAACCTATCGGCGTTCGGATGTTGTTCACAAGTTAAAACATGACCAACCACAATACCTTCCAAACCTCCTTTTACGGATTCATATTTTTCGACAACTTCAACTTCAAGTCCTAAATCAGTTAATAACGCAGCTGTTTCGTCGGATTTCCAGTCAATTTTGATGAATTGTTTTAACCAGTTGTAAGATATTTTCATTATAAATAAAATTCGTGTAAAAATAAGTCGCAAATATAAGGATTGCAGTTTGGAGTAGGAAACATTTTTTTTGTTTTTTGAAATGAATTCTTCTTGTCAGCACTTCAAAGTTTTGAAATTTTTATAGAATATGATTGTACTATTTTTCAGCAATTGAAATAAAGCACCAAACAAATAATAACACGACTTCCTAATTAATTACAATTCAAAATCCTTGGTATTAAGAAAATTATTGAAACCCATGAAAATAATAATTTATCATTGCGCTACAGTTTGTTGTGTTTCATTAATTCGTTGAATCAAATTGGAAATTAATTTATTATTAAGTATAACGCAACCTAACAAAAACATGTTTGATACCTTTTTTATCAGAATCTCTTTCGTCTATTTCTAGGATTTCTGACATTGATTTTAGCATGGGTGTCAATTTCGAGAAACCATAATTACGCGGGTCGAATTCGGGTTTTTTCTTTACAATGAGATTACCTACATCACCAAGAAATGCCCAACCGTCTTCGTCTCCAATGGCTTCAAGTGTGGCTTCAATAAGATCGATGGTTTTGCTATCTATTTTTGTGGTAATTTCTTTTTCGATTTCTTTTTCTACCGTTTTTTTTATTTCGGAAACATTTATTCTTTTGGGAGTTTTCTTTTTAATAGCGCCGTCTAAGACCTCTATATAAATAAACCTATCACAGGCAACGATGAAAGAATTGGGTGTTTTCTTTTCGCCGATTCCAATTACTTTCATACCTGATTCTCTCAAACGAATTGCCAATCGTGTAAAATCGGAATCACTAGAAACGATACAAAACCCATCAACCTTGTCAGAGTATAACAAATCCATGGCATCAATAATCATAGCAGAATCGGATGAATTTTTGCCTACAGTATAACTATATTGTTGTATTGGTGTTATGGCATGCTCTAGCAAAACAGATTTCCATCCATTGGCATTGGGTTTGGTCCAATCGGCATAAATACGTTTTGTAGTTGGTGTTCCGAACTTAGCAATTTCTTCCATCATTCCTTTTACATTGCTGTAAGGCACGTTGTCGGCATCAATTAGTACGGCTAGTTTGAGTTCTTTAGTGTTTTGTGACATAGCATTATTGAAATCAGTAATCGTGGTTTCTAGTTTATTTATCAAATGTACAAAGTTTTGAATTAGAATTTGATATTTATTTTAAATCTTAAAAAGATGCTATGAATTTAAAAGCAATAATTTACAAATGATTATGTTAACTATAAAATTCATTAAAAAAATTAAAATGTTATAGAAATAATTGTAAATGAATCATTAAATTTAATTTGAAGAATATTCTTTATTAAGTTTGCAATAAGTATACATTAAGCCTTTCTTAAGGAAGTTTAATAAGGTGATATTTAAATTTGTAAAGTAAAAAAAGTAGAAAAAATGCTTGAAAAAATAATTGCTTTCAGTCTAAAGAACAAAGTCATCATCTTGCTGTTTACACTGGTAGTTTTTGGTTTTGGAATTTTTTCTATTACACAAATTTCTATCGGTGCGGTTCCGGATGTAACCAATAACCAGGTTCAAGTAATTACTACTTCTCGAAACCTTTCAACTCAAGATATTGAGCAGTTTATTACCTATCCGGTTGAAATTGAAATGGCAAACTTGCCTGGTGTTAGAGAAATTCGTTCTATTTCAAAATTTGGATTATCGGTAGTTACTATTGTTTTTGATGATGATTTGGGTACTTACTTACCACGTCAATTGATTGCTGAAAAAATAAAATCGGCTTCTGCAAAAATACCTGAAGGTTTTGGAACCCCTGAAATGGGGCCGATAACCACGGGTTTGGGTGAAATTTATCAATATACATTAGAAGTAAAACCCGCCTATAGAAAATTGTATACCGTTACTGACTTACGAACAATGCAAGATTGGGTTGTAAAAAGACAATTGTCGGGTATAAAAGGTGTTGTAGAGATTAATACTTGGGGAGGCTATCTTAAACAATATGAAATTGCTATTGTTCCCTCTAATTTAAAAGCAATGAATATTTCTACAAGCGACATTTTTACCGCTTTAGAAAAAAACAACAGCATTGCTGGTGGCGCTTACATAGAAAAGATTAATCAAAGTTATTTTATTCGTGCTGAGGGCAAAGTAAAAGCCATTCAAGACATTGAAAACATAATAGTTAAGAACATAAATGGATTACCAATTTACATTAAAAATGTAGCGCAAGTCCGTTTTGGAAGTGCCATTCGCTTTGGTGCTATTACTGGAAATGGTGAAGGCGAAAAAGTACTTGGGCAAGTAATGATGCTAAAAGGAGCTAACTCCAAGCAAGTGATTGCAGATGTAAAAGCTAGAGTTGCTGAAATTCAGAAACATTTACCAAAAGGAGTTTATATCAATGGATTTTTAGAACGTAGCGAATTGGTAGGAAAAACAACTTTGACTGTTGCTGAAAATCTTATTTTAGGTTGTCTAATTGTAATTTTTGTTGTCGTTTTATTGCTTGGTAATTGGCGGTCCGGATTGGTTGTTGCTTCAGTAATACCACTTTGTTTACTATTTGCCATTTCGTTTATGAATATTTTTGGAATCGATGCCAATTTGATGAGCTTAGGAGCTATAGATTTTGGAATTATCATTGATGGGGCGGTTATTATTGTAGAATTTATTGCTTTTCAAATTGTTCAAAAATCTGCACATTTAGAACATTTGACGAAAGAAAACCGCAAAATAGAAATTGACCAAATAACCTATAAAAGTGCTTCTAAAATGATGAATTCTGCTATTTTTGGGCAGTTAATTATTTTAATCGTTTTTATTCCAATACTTTCATTATCAGGTATTGAAGGAAAAATGTTTAAGCCAATGGCAATGACTTTTAGTTTTGCGTTGGTAGGCGCAATGATTTTCTGTTTAACTTACATTCCTGTGGTTTCTTCCTTATTTTTGAAACCTAAAAAAGAAAATCCAAATTCTATTTCGAGTAAATTAATTCGAAAATTGAATGCACTATATTTACCAGTAATTATATGGTCTTTGTCCAATACTAAGAAAGTAATGTATGGTGCAATCGCGTTATTATTTATGGCAGTTGCTTTATTTTCAACTATGGGTGGCGAATTTATTCCCACCTTAGACGAAGGAGATTTTGTTATACAACCTGTTTTAAAAACTGGAACTTCTTTGACTAAAACTATTGCAACAACTACAAAAATAGAGAAAATTATTTTAAGAAAATTTCCAGAAGTAGATCAGGTAGTTAGTCGGATTGGAGCTGCAGAAGTACCAACGGATCCTATGTCAATGGAGGAAAGTGATATCATTGTTAAATTAAAACCAAAATCAGAATGGGTTTCAGCTTCAACCAAAGACGAATTAGCCGATAAAATTAAATTGGCAATTACTGAACAAATACCGAATATGGATATTGAATTTACACAACCAATAGAAATGCGTTTCAACGAATTAATTTCGGGAACACGGTCGGATGTTGCTGTTAAGATTTTTGGAGAAGACCTAAATGTTTTAGTTAAAAAAGCATTGGAAATTAAAAATGTTATAAAAAATGTAGCAGGCGCATCAGATATTATTATCGAAAAAACGAAAGGTTTACCTCAGATGGCAGTATTGTATGATAGAGCTAAAATTGCCCGCTACGGATTAAATATTGCCGATTTAAACGAATTGATTACACTCGGCTTTGCTGGAAAAGTAGTAGGTAATGTTTTTGAAGGTGAAAAACGATTTGACATGGTGATTCGTTTGGATAAAACCAATAGAAAAGATATTGAGGATTTAAGAAACCTATATGTAGCTGGACCTAATGGGCAACAAATTCCTTTAAGTGAATTGGCAAGTATTGAATATACAGAAGGGCCCGCAAAAATTTCGAGAGACAATACCAACCGAAGAATAGTGGTAGGAATTAATGTTAGAAACCGAGACCTTCAAAGCGTTGTAACGGATATTCAAAATATTATAGATACAAAAGTAAAACTTCCAGTTGGTTATTATGTGAAATATGGTGGTCAATTTGAAAATCTATTGAGTGCAAAAGCCCGATTGAAAATTGCTGTACCAATTGCATTATTTTTAATTTTTGTTCTATTGTATTTTGCATTCGGAACAATAAAAGAAGCTTTGATGGTGTATTCGGCAATTCCACTTTCTGCAGTTGGAGGCGTATTATTCCTTTGGATTAGAGATTTGCCTTTTAGTATTTCAGCGGGAGTTGGTTTTATTGCTCTATTTGGAATTGCTGTGTTAAACGGAATCGTTTTAATTGAACATTTTAAGGAACTCAAACAACAAGGTTTTACAGATATGGATGAATTAATTTTAAAAGGCACCTTGGATCGTTTACGTCCGGTTTTATTGACTGCAGCTGCAGCTGCACTAGGATTTTTACCCATGGCAATTTCGTCATCTGCTGGAGCAGAGGTACAACGACCTTTAGCAACTGTTGTTATTGGAGGGCTGTTTACTGCTACTTTATTAACAATGATTGTTTTACCAATTTTATTTAAAGTTTTTGATAAAAAAGAATTTAAAAAAGCCATATATAAAATAAATACTAAAACTTCAGTTCTACTCTTATTATTCAGTACTTCAATGATGTTTTCTCAAAATACGAACCCTGAATTAGACGCATTAGTATCTAAAGCATTAGAAAACAATAAAGGAATAAAAGCGGCTCAATTTCAAGTGGATAAGACAAAAGCTAATATTAAATCGGCTTATACTTTTGAGAAAACCAACGTGTATTATAATTATGATCAAAATAATTTAGCTCTTAATAATGAACCTTTAAAAGTTTTTGGGGCGCAACAAAAGTTTGCTTTTCCAACAGTTTATGGTACTCAAAAAAGGGTTTATGACTCCGAATTTGAAAAAGAAAAAGCTAGTTTTGCTATTCTTAAAAACAAATTATCCTTCGAAGTTTCTAATGTGTATAATCATATCGTGTATCTACAAAATCAAGAAAAGTTGTACAAGTATTTAGATAGTTTGTACCAAAATTTTTCTAAAGCTAGCGACCGAAAATTTGAATTGGGTGAAACCAATTATTTGGAAAAAATTACAGCTCAAGCTAAATACAGAAAAATAAATACGTTGGTGTCGCAAATTGATAATGATAAAAAAGCCCAATATGAATTGCTACAATTTTTGGTTCAATCAGAGGAAAAATTGATTATTAAAACAAATAGAATTGTTCCTAATATTAGTTTAACTAATGATAACGCTAAACAATATTATACGTCTTATTTTGATAAAGTTACTAAGCTATATGAGAATAATGTTAAATTACAAAAACAACATTGGCTACCCGATATTAACCTTGATTTTTTTCAAGGAAAGAATACGGGAATTTCACAATCATTGTATGGTTTTCAAGTTGGAATAGGATTACCTATTTTATTCTCAGGAAACAAATCTAAAACAAAAGTGGCACAATTAGAGCTACAATCTTGGGAGCAACAAAAGCAAAATGAAGAGCAAAAAATAGAGAAATATATCACCCAACGTACCGATGAATTGGCAAAATATCAGGAAGCTATAAATTATTATAATCAGTATGGAAAAAAATTGTCAGAAGAGATTATTAAAGTTGGAAACAGAAGCTTCAAACAAGGTGAAATCGATTTTTTTCAATACATTCAAAGTATAGAAAATGCAACAACGATACAAGTAGAATATTTAGAAAATGTATTATTATTTAACAAAACCCAATTAGAAATTCAATATTTAGCCTTTTAGTTAAAATAAAAATAAAACAATGAAAAATCTGCTCTATACAATTGGTTTAGCCACTTTATTATTTTCATGTAAAGAAGAAAAAAAAGAAGTTGAAGCACCAAAAGATTCGGGATTGATTACCGTAACTGCAACTCAATTCAAATCCTCTGCCATGGAAATTGCTAGTCCATCAGAACAAGATTTTAATGTAACGATAAAAGCATCAGGAAAAATTGATGTTCCTCCTTCTAATAAGGCTAAAATCACCACGTTTATTGGTGGTTATGTGAAATCTTCCAAACTTTTGATTGGAGATAAGGTTACAAAAGGACAAGCATTATTAACATTGGAAAGTACGGAATTTCTAGATATGCAAAAAGATTATTTAGAAGTAGCGGAACAAATTAATTATTTAAAATCGGAATTTGATCGTCAAAAAACATTATTTGAAGAGAAAATTACTTCTCAAAAAAATTATTTAAAAGCAGAAAGTGATTACCGAAGAGCCAAAGGAATGTATTTAGGTTTAAGAGGAAAACTTTTATTATTAAACATTAATCCTGCGCAAGTTGAAAAAGGAAAATTGACATCTATTATTACCGTTTTTTCACCAATTTCAGGTGATGTAACCGTAATGAACGCTAATGTTGGCATGTTTATGTCACCATCGGATGTAATTTTAGAGATTATTAATACAAGTGATTTACATGTCGAATTGTCCGTTTTTGAAAAAGACATTTTGAAAGTTAAAGAAGACCAAAAAATAATGTTTACAGTTCCTGAGGCTTCAAATGAAATTTTTAAAGGTATAGTGCATTTAGTTGGAAAATCAATAGAAGGAAATGACAGAACAGTTAATGTTCATGGACATTTAGACCAAAGCGCAAAACAAAGATTGATAACTGGAATGTTTGTTGAAGCTAGAATTATTGTCGATTCTAAAAAAGCGCTAGCGATTCCTATAGATGCTTTAATTTCAGAAAATGATAAATATTATGTATTGCTTTTGGATAATGATAAAAATGAAATATATTCATTCAATAAAATAGCTGTATCTGTTGGAGAAAAAACGGAAAAAACAATTGAAATAGGGAGTAATAACCAAATAAATTCGACTTCTAAAATACTTATAAAAGGTGTGTTTGATATTACAAACTAAAATTTAGTAATTAATTTTCAAGTTCCAATTGTTCTATTATTTCTTTTTCATCTTCAGTTGCTGTCAATCCTGAAACATTCCAATAATCCGTTAGAATTACATTTTTTTTATTAAATAAGGCTTTGTCCTTAAAAACATCACTGTCTTTGTAACTAAATTTTTCTTCACTGAAATTTGCAATTACAAAATAATTTCGAACTTCTATTTGATTTGTTTTCTTTTTATCAATGGTTTCATAGCCTATTTCTTCTTTTGAGCTTACCAAGAAGTAATTGTTGCCATCAATTTTATATATGGTTTTGAAATTAGATTTATAAATGTTTTTTGCGCCGTCACCCTTTTTATCCTTAACTTTTGCTTGTGTTGAAGGCGAAATAATGGAACTTACCTCTACAATCATTTTTTTCTTTTTATCATAAATAATTGTAAATTCATCGCGCAAACCTTTGGTGTTTTCCATTGGCGTCACTTTCAGTGTGTAGTACTCTTGATTTGCAGGATTCGCTTTAATTATAAAATCGTATTCTTTCTGAGATCTAGAATCTAATAAAGGATTTAAATATTTGAATACATAATAATTTTCCATGATATTATTCAAATTATACCCCAATAATTCATCCTTAATTTCGGTATCAATAAGACCGTAAGATCTGTTTTGTTCTACAAAAATTATTGTTTCAAACTTATGTGGTTTTCCAGTAATTTGAAAATTTAATAGTCCATCATTATAAAAAGCATAGGTATTATTTAGCTTAAAAAACTCTCTCTCGTAAACATTCAATCGTACTGGTATAGTTAGTTTTTTTATTGAATTTTCCACAATACTTTTTAGAATCTCTTGTGGATGAATACGAGTGAAAATAATTTCTTCTAGTTCATTACTTATTTTTTTTAGTAGAATGATATTGATTTTGTCTTTTAAGGAACTGGATTTAATGGTTATCGAGTTATAGTTAGCATTTGAAATTTTTATACTTGAATTTCCATTTAATAGAAAAATAATCATACCGTCGGCATTGCTGACATAATTTTTTTGGGTTTTAGTTACCAAAATTGTAACATCCTCTATTGGATTGTTACTATCAGTATCTTTGATTTGAATTTTAAATTCAGTGTTTTGGGCATATCCTTTGATTGCAATCAGCATGAGAATTAGTAATATCTTTTTCATAATTAAAACACTTTAAAAAACAAATTTAACAAAATCAATTTATTAATTTTAATTAAAACCAATAAAATTCAAAAATTTTGTTGTTTTTAAAATGTATTTTTTTTTAAATTGTAGTTTGGACTTTAACTTTAGATAGCTAGCTAAAAGATAACTTTTAAATTTATTTTTTATTTAATTATTTTTATTTATTCTAAATAAGTTTTGAAAAATCAAAATTGGTATATATATTTGCATTTATTTTTATTTATTCTAAATTAATGAAAACAAATTTTATTTTTACAAGTTTATTTTTGGCTTTACTTTTAACAAGTTGTTCTAAAGACGAACCTGAATATATTCAAGTGCTTGACGAAAAAATAAGTTTAGGGAAAGCTATATTTTTTGATACTAATTTATCAAATACAATAGGTAAAGCTTGTGCATCCTGCCATGCACCCGAGAAAGGTTTTAGCGACCCTACAAATAGTCGCATTTCTGGAGGCGTTCTTGCCAATGTATTCGGAAACCGAAATGCACCTAGCTTATCTTATGGCGTTTTCTCGCCGGCACAATATTATAACGCCGTTGATGAAACATTTATTGGTGGTTTTTTTCTTGATGGTCGGTCTCAGAGTTTAAAAGATCAATTTATTCATCCATTACTAAATCCAACCGAAATGAATAATACATCGGTTCACGATGTGGTTGCAAAAATAAAAGGGGCTACCTATTTTTCAAAATTAATGAGTCTTTACGGAGCCATTTCTTCTGATACAGAAATTCTAAATGCGGTTGCAGATGCTGTGGCTACTTTTGAAAAATCGAGCAAAGTAAGTTCGTTTACATCAAAATTCGATTACTATTCTCGTCAAGTAGTTACTTTTACTGACGATGAGAAAAAAGGTTTGAATCTTTTTTCGGGCAAAGCAAAATTTGCAAATTGTCATATTTTAGAACCAGATAAAAATACCGGCAAAGTATTGTTTACGGATTTTAGTTACGATAATATTGGAGTTCCAAAAAATAGTTATCATCCATTTTACAATCAACCTATATCAGTGAATCCTCTAGGATTAAACTATATCGATTACGGAATTGGAGCTATCAATGGACGAAGTGCTGACAAAGGAAAATTTAAAGTTCCTACCCTACGAAACATTGCAATTACGGGACCCTATTTTCATAACGGTTCCTTTTTGACACTCAAAGAAGTAGTTCATTTTTATAATACTAGAGATTTGCATACGGGAGAATTTGCAGCTCCTGAAGTACCTCAAAATGTAAATATTGAAGAACTTGGAAAACTTCAATTGACAGTTGATGAGGAAAATCAACTCGAAAAATTCCTATTAACACTTACTGATCATTACAGAAAATAATTTTATAAACTTCAATATGAATTTCAATACAAAAACACTTATAGTACTAATTATTGCAAATTTTCAATTTGCTAATTCACAAATTAAAGATACAATTAAACTTAAAGCAGTAGTTGTAAATGGTTTTAAAACTGTAAACGGATTAGGTCATTTGCCAGATACCAAAAATGGAATTATCTATGCTGGTAAAAAAAGTGAAGTAATCCTTGTTGATAGTCTTGATGCTAATAAAGCTGTAAATAATACCCGTCAAATTTTAGGAAGAATACCTGGTTTAAATATTGTAGAAACCGAAAGTAGTGGTTTTACAGCAAACGGAATTGCAACTCGAGGTTTAAATCCTACTCAAAGTATCGAAATGAACACCCGCCAAAACGGATATAACATTAGTTCCGATGTTTATGGATATAATGAAGCATATTATTTGCCGCCTATGGAAGCCGTAAGCAGAATAGAAATGGTTCGTGGTGCTGCATCATTGCAATTTGGTTCTCAATTTGGAGGTTTAGTCAATTATGTTACCAAAGATGCGCCAACAAACAAGCCTTTTGAGTTTGTAACCGCTCAAACTATTGGAAGTTATGGATTGTATAATTCATTCAATTCAGTTGGAGGAAGCTATAAAAAATGGCGCTATTACGGATTTTTGCAATACCGAAGAATGGATGGCTATAGACCAAATAGTGAACAAACTCAAGTTTCAGGATTCGGTAAAATACAATACAATCAATCCGAAAAATGGAATTTTGGTGTTGAATATTCTCTGCTTCGCAACAAATTAAAAATGCCTGGTGGCTTAACTGATGCCCAATTCATTTCAGACCCAAAACAATCAACTCGCGGTAGAAACTGGCTCGAAAGTCCTTGGAATATTATTAATGCTTTTGCCAATTACAGTCCATCTAAAAATAGTACATTAAGTATAAAATCAAGCTATTTATTTAGTAGCCGTTCGCTTGTTTGGAGAAATGAAGATGGCGGACCAAGCGCCAATGATAATATTGATCCCAGTACAAATGCTTATGTTCCAAGAGAGGTGGGTATTGAAAAAATGAATAATTTTACTACTGAAATACGTTATTCACAAACTTACGCTATAGGAAATCAAAAATCAACCATTGCAGGAGGAATACGTCATAGTTATGCTTGGTTTAAGCGTCAAGGTGGTGGTAAAGGAACAACTGGAAGCGATTTTAATCTAACAATTTCAGGAGATTGGGGTTATAATTTAAGTTTTACTACGACCAATATTGCCCCATTTTTAGAAAATATTTTTAAAATATCCAAAAACTTTACTGTTACTCCAGGATTTAGATTTGAATATTTACAAAGTACTTCCAAAGGAAATAAAGAGGTTGAAGGAGATATTCAAATTTCTAATGAATTAAGAAATAGAATCTTTGCTTTAGCAGGAATTGGATTAGAATTAAAATCATCAAAAAACACTAGCGTTTATGCAAATTTTAGTCAAGCATTTAGACCAATAGACTATAGTCAACTAGAGCCTTTTGGAGTAACTTCTAAAATTGATCCTAATCTAAAAGACAGCAAAGGCTTCAATAGCGACGTGGGTTTTCGTGGTACAATCAGAAATTATTTGAATTTTGATATTGGCGGATTTTATTTAGCGTACAATAATCGAATTGGAGTAACATTAGAAGCTAATCCAATTACTGGCGATTATTATTCTATTAGAAAAAATATTGCAAATAGTATTCATAAAGGAATTGAGAGCTATGTAGAGTTTAACTTTCTAAAATACTGCAATTCACAATCCAATTACGGATTGAGTATTTTTAATTCATTTGCTTATGTTGATGCTCGATATACGTCGGGAGAATATTTAGGAAAACGAGTTGAAACAGCCACAAAAACAATTAATCGTTTAGGGTTAATTTTTAACAACAGTAAATTATCAACTACTTTTCAGGTCAACTGTGTTGGAGATGCTTTTGGCGATGCTTCAAATGAAGTTGCAAGTGAAAATCCAGTTGCGGGTTACATTCCAGCTTATACCGTTATGGATTTTAGTTCAAGCTATAAAATTAATAATTTTGGTTTAAAAATTGGAGTAAACAATCTAACTGATAAACACTATTTCACTCGAAGAACAGATGAATATCCTGGACCTGGAATCATTCCAGCAGTTGGTAGAAGTTTATATTTCAGCTTAGGAGCTATGTTTTAATTAAAATTTCAAATATCAAGCCAAGTAGCATTTAATAAAGAAACTACTTGGCAATGATTTTTTTAGAAAAGGTGCTATTTCAATCCTGCCAAACTCTGCTCCAAAGTTACAATTTTAGCCAAAGCATCAGCTTCTTTTTGTCTTTCGTTTGCCAAAACATGAACTGGCGCACCGTTTACAAATTTTTCATTTGAAAGTTTACTTTGAACCGATTTCAAGAAACCTTGCGTATAAACCAACTCGGTAGTTAGTTTTTCAATTTCAGCTGCTACATCAATATTTCCTATAATTGGAATGAAATATTCATTCGATTTTACACGAAAAGATAATGCTCCATCTACCTTATTCGAAACGTATTCTAAAGAAGTTATGTTTCCTAATTTGGTCACCACCGAATCAAAATATGTAGAAGCCGCATCGTTATTAATTACTTTCAATTCAATCACATCCTTGAACGGAATGTTCTTGTCTTTACGAATCGTTCTAATTCCAGAAATTACTTCAATCGTGTTTTCAAAATCGGAAATTAATTGCGCATTGAAAGACTTCATTTCAGGCCAAGTCGAAACGATTAAAGCTTCTTCAGGCGTTCTTTCTGAAAGTAATTGCCAAATTTCCTCGGTCAAGAATGGCATAAACGGATGCAACAATTTCATATTGTTTTCCAACATTTCAATTGCTTTGACAAATGTTGCTCTGTCAATTGGTTGTTGATAAGCTGGCTTAATCATTTCTAAAAACCAAGAACAGAAATCGTCCCAAACCAATTTGTAGATTCCCATCAAAGCATCTGAAATTCTGTATTTCTCGAAATTGTCTTCAATTTCCAAAAGTGTTTGTTGCAATTTGGCTTCATACCATTCAATCGCCACTTTCGAAGATTCTGGCTGCGCAATCGAATCTGAAACTTCCCAACCTTTTATCAATTTGAAAGCATTCCAAATTTTATTAGTAAAGCCTTTTCCTTGGTTGCATAATTCTTCGTCGAACATAATATCGTTTCCTGCCGAAGCACTCAAAAGCAATCCAACACGAACGCCATCGGCACCAAACTTCTCGATTAATTCTAATGGTTCAGGCGAATTTCCTAACGATTTCGACATTTTTCGTCTTTGTTTGTCCCGAACCAAACCTGTTAAATATACATTTGTAAATGGTTTTTTACCTGTATATTCATAACCCGCAATAATCATTCTCGCCACCCAGAAAAACAAAATATCGGGTCCGGTAACTAAGTCATTCGTTGGATAATAGTATTTAAAATCTTCATTTTCAGGATCCATAATTCCACCAAAAACAGACATTGGCCACAACCAAGAAGAAAACCAAGTATCTAGCGCATCGGCATCTTGTTTCAAATCAGCCGTTGTAAGTTGTTGATTTTTGGTAGCTTTTTTTGCTAAAGCCAAAGCTTCTTCAATAGTCTCGGCAACTACAAAATCTTCTTTTCCATCACCGTAGAAATAAGCCGGAATTTGTTGTCCCCACCACAATTGACGCGAAATATTCCAATCGCGAATATTATTCAACCAATGTGCATAAGTATTATTAAAACGAGATGGATGCAATTTAATATCTCCATCAACCAAAACAGATTGGATTGCCGGTTTCACTAAATCTTCCATTTTCAAAAACCATTGATCCGACAAACGAGGTTCGATTACCGCTTTGGTTCTTTCAGAAGTTCCCACTTTATTCAGGTGAATTTCAGTTTTGGCCAAAGCTCCGCTGTTTTCTAATTCTTTGGCAATTTCTTCACGAACAACAAAACGGTCTTTTCCTTGGTAATGCAACCCAAAACTATTCAAAGTAGCATCATCATTGAAAATATCAATAATTTCTAAATTGTGTTTTTCGCCCAAAGCTTTATCATTCATATCATGCGCTGGAGTCACTTTCAAGCAGCCCGTTCCAAATTCGATATCTACATATTCATCTTCAATAATTGGAACTACTCGACCACAAATTGGAACAATCACTTTCTTTCCTTTCAAATGGATAAAACGTCTATCATTGGGGTTAATACAAATAGCGGTATCACCAAAAATTGTTTCTGGACGTGTCGTAGCTACTGTTAAAAAGTCCTCTGAATCTTCTAATTTATATTTTAAGAAATATAATTTACCTTGTTGTTCTTCGTAAATAACCTCTTCGTCAGACAAAGTCGTTTTGGCTTCTGGATCCCAGTTTACCATACGGTAGCCACGATAAATCATTCCTTTATTGTACAAATCCACAAAAGATTTAATCACAGAGGCTGACATATCGGAATCCATTGTAAATTTAGTTCTGTCCCAATCACAAGAGCAACCCAATTGTTTCAATTGTTCTAAGATTGTTCCTCCATATTTGTTAGTCCAATCGTAAGCGTGTTTCAAAAATTCTTCACGACTCAAATCGGATTTATTAATTCCTTCTGATTTTAATTTTGCAACCACCTTTGCTTCAGTAGCAATTGATGCATGATCAGTTCCAGGAACCCAACAAGCATTAAAGCCTTTTAAACGTGCACGACGAATCAAAACATCCTGAATCGTATTGTTTAACATGTGTCCCATGTGCAAAACTCCCGTTACGTTTGGTGGTGGAATTACGATGGTATAGGGCGTTCTATGATTGGGTTCTGAATGAAAATAATTATTTTTCATCCAATAGTCATACCACTTATTTTCAATTTTTTTGGCGTCAAATTGTGCGGGAATAGTCATTTTTTATAATTGCTACGTTGATTTGTATTTATTTGCTTTTAAAATCTAACTGTCAAAAAAATTGAGTTTGATTATTGCTTTGGATACAAAAGTAAATAATTAGTGTTGTATAAAAAATTAAGAATTAATAATTTGCACATTAATTAAAAGAAAGTAATTTTACAATTCATAAAACATTTATTTACGATGAAACGAGTACTTCTATTATTAACATTTGTAATTAGCGCTTCGGCATTTTCACAAAGTGGAGCGAAGATTGAGTTTAAAGACAAAGACAATACAATTGATTACGGAACTGTGTCTAAGGATTCGGACAGTGGCATTCGTTCTTTTGAATTTACAAATACAGGAGATGCCCCTTTGATAATTGAAAACGTGCAATCGAGTTGTGGATGTACAGTTCCTTCTAAGCCTACTGAGCCAATCATGCCTGGAATGACCGGTAAAATTGAGGTGAAATACAATATGAATCCCGGATCAATAAGAAAAACAATCACGGTAGATACCAATGCTGTAAATGCGGAAGAAGGCAAGGTGATCTTAAAAATAAAAGGGGAGGTAATTGTGAAAAAAGAAGTCAATCCTCTCGAAAAAAAGAAATCAATTTTAGAAAAAAGTTAATTCAAAAGCTGTCCAATAGGGCAGCTTTTTTAGTTAGCTATAATCATTATTTCAACTCTACGATTTCTATTTTCTTCTTCTTCATTTTTTTCAGGAATAGGAAAAATAGGTTTTTTAATACCAAATCCAACATAAGACAAACGCTTTCTATCAATTTTATTTTGAATCAAAAACACATAAATTGCACGAGCACGAGCAGTTGAAACGTCATATAATCCCTCGATTGTTTGGCAACAGATATGACCTTGAATCTCAATCTTTAAATTTGGATTTTCTTCCATTACACATAGCAAATCAAATAGGGTTTCTTTCGAATTTGGAACAATTACCGCAGAATAATTTTTAAAATTGATATTTTTCAATTTAATTTTATCTCCAATTTTTGATGATTTTACTTTTTCAGATAGCGATTCAGAAGGTGTCATTTCAACTACTTATGGAATTACTTTATCTTCGAAAATTATTGTTACTTTTCTATTATCAGCTTGTATTTTAGACTGTTCAAAATCCTCTCCAAAGCCTTTAATTTGATAATCTTTGCTGATATTTATTTCATTCTTTTTTAGAAATATAAAAACCTCATTTACACGCTTTTTAGAAAGTGTGTCGTTATAGAAATTAGTGCCTTTTCAATCGCAATAACCATAAATTTTAGTGACTTGAACCGCTTTTTTTTCAGCAATCCAAGTATTTAATTTTGAGATAGCTAATTCGTTTAGATCGTATTTGTCAAAATCAAAAAAAACTTCTACTTTTTGTTGGGCAAAAGTGGACACAGGTAACAATAGAATTAATAAGATTAATTTTTTTACGTTCACATTTTTTTTTCAGTTTAGAATTGATAAACTATTTTTTATTCTAATTTTCAACAATCATTATTTCCACTCTACGATTAGTCGCTTTCTCTTCATCCGTTTTTTCAGGTAAAGAATAAATGGGTTGCGTACTTCCAAATCCCTTGTATGAAATTCTTGATTTGTCAATGTTATTAGCTACTAAAAATCCATAAACCGCTTTAGCCCGTTGTCCAGATAAGTTCTGTTTATCTATCGGATTGCAACATAAATGCCCTTGAATGTCTATTTTTAAAGCTGGATTTTTCTCCATAATAATTAATAACTCATATAATTTATCACGGGAATCTAATGTAATTCCGAATGAATTATTGTAGAAATTAAGATTATCTAATTTTAATTTTTCACCTACCCTAGCATTACTGACTTGCTTCATAAAAGCAACATTAAGATTGATTTGAGATTGTGTGCCATCGGGATTATCTAACACTATTTTTTCAGGAAATAGAATTTCGGGTTTTGGCTTAGGAACTTCAACTGTTTTTTTAATTCCTAAAATTTCATCTTCACGATCTAAATCTTTGGGTAAAATATAAAAAATACTAACTTTTCGGTTGGCTGCTTTGTTTTTAGACTGCATGAAATTTTCACCAAAACTTCGAGTTTTAAAATCATCTCGGATTTTAATTTTATCTTTTACTAATTTGTAAATACAATCTACCCTTTTTTTAGCCAAAGTATCATTAAATCCATTACTGCCATCTTCATCGGTATAGCCTTCAATTGCAACAATTTTAACATCAATATTAGAAGTTATCCAATTGTTCAATTTGTCATTTTCTGATTTGTTTAAATCGAATTTATTACTCTCAAAAAAAACGGAAAACTGCTCTTGTGCAAAAGCATTTGAGAGCATAAAAAAACAAAATATGGAGAATAGCTGTTTCATGATAATACAAAATTATTTTGTGCAAAAAATACTTAAAAATAGTTTTAGGACTTTAGATTAGAAGAAAAAACAGCCTTTACTTACTTTAAATTTAAAATCGTCACTGTCACTTGAAATTAGGAAAAATAAATTTTTTAAAATAGGATTAAAATATTGAAAATCAATAGTTATAAAAACTTTTATTTGATTCATTACTTAATCTAAATTAGAGTTTATAAATCTCTTTTTTAATTTTTATTTTTAAAATCAAATTTATAACTCGCTCCCAACAAAACTTGAAAACCTTGTACAGGATAATTCACCCATTTTTGATACCCTTGGTTCGCCAAATTGTTAAATTTCACGAAGGCAGTGAATCGTTCATTATACTTGTATCCAAGATTTAAATTGGCATCCAAATAGCTTTTTATTATTGTCGTTTCTGGATAATATTCTGGAGGAAAAACTGCAATTAAACTTTGAATATAATTAATATCTTTTCTATCGCCAACAAAAAACAAATTGGCACCAGCAAACCATTTTGAAGTAATGGCAACATCCAAACTAGTTCCTATTTTTATTTCAGGTAAATTCCAAGCTTCGGTCTGTGTATCTGTTGTAAAACTGTTGAACGTTCCGTTGATTCCAAAAGCAACTGTTTTAGAAAAATCGGCTTTTAATTCGCCAAAAAAGCTAATGGTTTTCATATTATCATAGACCACATCAAAGGAATTTCCGTAATGATAATTTGCTGTATTTGTATTAAACATATCGAATCCATTGTGAACAAACAGCGGCTTATTTTTCTCATTCAAATAGGAACCTCGAATGTTATAAGCAACAGAATTGGCTAATTTTCCTTTTAAACCAACATAAATATCATATTGTGCATCGGTTGGTGCAACGTTTATAGTTGGGGAAACAAAAGGATTGCTATTAGTGAAATCGAAATAGGAATTTTGTTTTAATTCTCCTTCTGCGCCAGCGTAAGCAATCATTAAATTGCCCACCACTTTGTAAGAAGCGGTTGCTTTTGGATAGATAAAAAATTTACTCTTGCTGTTTTGATTATCGACACTATAAAATAAATTAACGCCTAAATTTAAGGTCAAATCGGTTTTATTCATTACATAATTCGGATTGATTCCTAAATTTAAATAACCATATTTTAAAGGTGATATCGCATTTGTAAAGTCTTTTTCAAAGGTTCCTCCCAAATAATCAAAGCTAACATTGGTTTTAATTTTATAATCTAAAACATCCAGACTAAAAGTTGGTTTTACATAAAAACGGTTTTCGGCTGAGCCATAAGAATCCCAAAAATGGCTGTATTTTACATCAACTTCATTAAAAATACCTTCATTAAAATTAATTTTCCCTCCTAAATATAAGTTTTGAAAACCGTGTTTGGGGTCAACAAGATCGATTTGGGGTTGCAACACCGTTTCTGGCAAACCATACCAATTGAACACTTGATTTTGGTAGCCAAAATCGGTTTTCCAAGCATAATTTTGTTGCTTATTACCATAAGTTAAATCCAAAGAAGTGTCATAATATTTATCCGATAACAACGCTTGTTTTATACCCCCTTGAGAAGATTGGTGACGGAACATCCCTCCTATATATTCATTGTCACTAAGATTTTCCGTTACAAATAGTTCGGCAATTGCAGCACCATAATTTCCAAAACCGAGTGTTGCATAATTTTTATACAAGCGTTCTTGAACAGTTTTATCCACATCGGAAGCGGTTCCTTTTGCTGGCACAAAGGCAGAAGCCACTGGAAATGAAAAAATTTGATATTTTATTTCTTCCTTTTTAGTATTGTCTTCATCTTCTAAACTGGGTGTCTCTTTTACTTTAAAAGCATCCGAAATAGATGGCGTGTAAGGTTTTACAACGTTTACAACTTCAGTACCAATGTTCTCATCTTTCTTTTGAGCAAAAGAGACTTGAATACCTAAAACAAGTACAACTGTGGCTATTTTAATTCTTAATATCATTGTCATTTGAAATCTGATTTAATTTTGTATCGACGAATTTGTTTTGGCTTCTTCCGCTTTGATGCTATCTTGCGCTTTTTGAGCTTCTTCCATTACATCTGGAAAATCCGAAAAATTCTTTATTACACTTTCTAAAATATAATTGGCTTGAAACGCGTCTTTCATTCCATAGAAATTTTTTGCCATAACGACCAATCCTTTTGCTCCAAAATATTTATAACCCGAATAATCTTTGGTTAATTTTTGAATCGCTGTATTAGATGCTTCAAATTTTCCGTCTGCATTTTTAAAATAAGCATCATAATATAAAGCTTCGGCAGCAAGTTCGCCTTTGGCAATGGTTAATAATTTGGCATAAGCGGCTCTCGCTTTTACGACATCGTTTGCTTTCATTGCAGAACGTGCCACTATAATTTGGGCATCACTCCTAACTTTGTCATCTGTTTTTGGGTTGCTTAACACTTTTTCTGCTGACAAAACTGCATTGGCATAATCTAATTTTTCATAATACGATTTCATCAAATTGGCTTGTGCAAAAGTGATATTTTGAGGAAACTCCGCTTCAACTTCCAATCGTTTCAATACGGGAATGGCTTTTTCATATTCTTTCGCTTTCAAATAAACCTGTGCTAATCTTGCCAAAGCTTGCTCTGTAAACTCACTTCTTGGTTTGGCAATTACAAATTCATAATTCGGGATGGCATTATTTTCTAAACCATCGGCAAAGTACAATTGTGCCAAATAAAAATTAACATTCAATGCATGAATTCCATTTGGAAAATTAGCCAAATAGCTTGTAAAACCGGATATAGCTTGCTTAGAATTGTTTTGCAAATACTGTTTTTCGGCAGCTTCATAGGTATCATTATCTAATTCTGCATCCGAAACTTGAATGAAATTCAACGTTTTTACCCAAGCGGCATATTCGTCTACTTTTCCAGTATCAACATAAATCAAACGCGCGGAAGCAACTGCTTCTAAAGCTTCTGGAGTGTTGGGGTATTCGGCTGCGACATTTTTAAATTTAGATATAGCCAAGGCATCTTTATCTGAATTATAATAAATAAGTCCTTGTTTTAAAACTGATTTTGCAGCATAACTTCCGTTTTTAAATTCCGCTATTAATTGGTCATAGGCTTGAATGGCATTGTCGTTCTTTTTTTCAACAACATAAGTGTTAGCCAACTCAAACAAGGCATCATCACGGTATTGCGATTTCGGATAAAGTGTTATAAACTTGCTTAAATTCTCTATTTTCTTATCGTTTTTGGCTACAAATCCATAGCTGATTCCTTTTTGGAATGCAGCATAATCGGCATCAACGCTTTTTAATTCCACGGCTTTGTTATAGGCATCCATGGCTGGCCAATATTTTGCTGTCATAAAATTACAATCTCCCAAACGCAAATAAGCATCATTCAACCGAATTTTGTCTTCTTTGACAGCAACGGTGAAATTTTGAAAGTAAATTGTCGCTTGATTGTACTCTTTTAATTTAAAATAAGAATACGCCAAATTGTAATTGCTGTTTTTAAATTCAGGCGTGATTTTGGCTTCTGGAAAAGCAATAAATTGTTTAAAACTCAACAACGATTCCGTAAAATTATCCAAAACATATTCGGTTTCTGCTTTCCAAAATGTAGCTCTAGCCGTAAATTTAGCATCTCTTGGTTCAGCAATCGATTTTTTGAACATCGTCAATGCTTCCTTATAATTGCCGTCAGTATATAATTCCAAACCTCTGTAAAATGTTACTTTTTGGTAAGCTTGTTTGTTAGCAAAACTGCTATTTTTTTCTAATAATGCCAAAGCGCCTTTGTAGTTTTTGGAAGTAATAAAGGAATTAATTAATAACGTTTCAACTTCTTGCTTGTTTGGGTTTGAAGGATATTTTTCTAAAAAAGCCGACAATACATCAGGAACCGTTTGGTACGAATTTCCTATTTCGTAGCTCAATTTTACATAATTAAAGAACGCATCTTCTTGGAGTTTAGGTTCAAAATCCATTTCTGAAGCATTTTTAAAAGCGTTTAAAGCTTGCTGTTTTTTATTGGTTTTCAAATAACTTTCGCCTAAATGATAATACGCATTTTGAGCCACAAAATCTTTACCATCAATTATTTTGTTGAATTGAGAAATGGCATTTTCAAAATCATTTTGTTGGTAATAAGCATATCCTAACAAATAATAGTCCGTGTTGTTCCATTTGCCTTTTTTACCTTTATATTCCGATAAAAACGGAATGGCTTTATCGTATTGTTTTAGATTAAAATAACTTTCACCAATGATTTTGTTCAATTCAGATTTTTCTGTTGCAGTAGATTTTGCCATTGCAAGCAATCCTAAGTCGATAGCTTTTTGAAAATTCCCCAATTTAAAATTCATATCCGCTTGAAAATAAGACATTTTTTCTTTGTATTTATCTTCATCAGCCAATTGTTCAAACTGTTTGGTCGCTTCTTTATAATCATCAGCTTCATAAGCCATGAAGCCTAAATAATACTTGGCTTGCAATCCAAATTTTTTAGAGTTAGCTACTTTATTGAAATAATTGGTAGCTTGCTTTTTGTCTTTTGAATTATAAAAACTATATCCTTTTTGGAAATTAAATTGGTCTGAATCATCACTATTCAAATCACTCTCATCCACTTTGTCAAACCATTCAAGTGCCGTAACATATTGTCCTTGTTCAAAATGAATACGAGCCAATTCCATTGTAGCCAAATTGACTTTAGTATTTGTGGGATAGTCATTTATAAAATTTTCCATCAAAATAATTGCTTCATTTTGATTCAAATGAATCGCACAATCTGCGGTATAAAAAGCACAATCCGATTGAACTTCTTGTCGTGTTATTCGCTGCTTTAACTTTTCAAAAAGGATTTGAGCTGATAAAAACTGTTTGTCATTATACAATTCAATAGCGCGTTGATAGTCGGACAATTCATTGGTATAAATTGCTGTTTTTTGAGCAAAAATTGATGAATTTCCCAAAAAGAAAAGTGTGATAAATAGCAGTGTGAATGTTCGCATTGTTAACTTTGTTTATGTATCAAAAGTACTACAGTTGCTATCTATAACGAAATTAAAATAGGTTTTATTATAAACATTTTTGTAAACAATTCAATTATAATAATTGATTTCAAATTTTATATTTCTAAATTCTTCGAAATTTTAGAGTTCAAGATGATTATAATTCATACCTTTATAATTGGCTTTTTAGTTTCAATAAATAGTACTTTTCAAAATACTTTTACAAAATAGAACATTATGGAAAATAAAACAAGAGGCGGACAATTTTTAGTTAAAGAAACGAAATGTGAAAACGTTTTTACACCCGAAGATTTCTCAGAAGAGCAAATAATGATGCGTGATTCGGTAAAAGAATTTGTGGATAAAGAAATATGGCCTAACAAAAATCGTTTTGAAAGTAAAGATTATGCTTTTACTGAAGAAGTAATGAAGAAAGCAGGAGAAATGGGCTTTTTGAGTGTGGCTGTTCCAGCAGAATATGGCGGAATGGGAATGGGATTTGTAGATACGTGTTTAGTTTGTGATTACATATCTGGGGCTACAGGTTCGTTTTCAACAGCATTTGGAGCGCATACCGGAATTGGAACGATGCCAATTACTTTATACGGTACCGAGGCACAAAAACAAAAATACATTCCGAAATTGGCTTCGGGCGAATGGTTTGGTGCCTATTGCTTAACTGAACCAGGAGCTGGTTCTGATGCCAATTCAGGAAAAACCAAAGCAGTACTTTCTGAAGACGGAACACACTACAAAATATCAGGAGGTAAAATGTGGATTTCCAATGCAGGATTCTGTTCCTTGCTTATCGTTTTTGCGCGCATTGAAGATGATAAAAATATTACTGGTTTTATCGTAGAAAATGAAGCAAATAATGGCATTACAATGGGTGAAGAAGAACATAAGTTAGGAATTCGCGCTTCCTCTACCCGTCAAGTTTTCTTTAATGAAACGAAAGTCCCAATTGAAAATAGGTTATCGGGTCGTGGGGAAGGTTTCAAAATAGCCATGAATGCTCTGAATGTGGGGCGTATCAAATTAGCAGCTGCTTGTTTGGATGCGCAAAGACGGGTAACGAGTAATGCCGTTAATTATGCTAATGAAAGAATTCAGTTCAATACCCCTATATCTAATTTTGGAGCGATTCGATATAAATTAGCCGAAATGGCAACCAATTGTTATGCGGGAGAAAGTGCTACTTATCGTGCTGCAAAATGTATTGAAGACAGCATCAAAACTCGTTTTGCCGAAGGAACATCACATCAAGAAGCCGAATTAAAAGGAGTAGAAGAGTTTGCCATTGAATGTTCTATTCTTAAAGTAGCCGTTTCAGAAGATGTTCAAAGCTGTGCTGATGAAGGCATTCAAATTTATGGTGGCATGGGCTTCTCTGAAGATACTCCAATGGAAAGTGCTTGGCGTGATGCCCGTATTGCACGTATATATGAAGGAACTAACGAAATTAATCGCATGTTGTCTGTGGGAATGCTGATTAAAAAAGCCATGAAAGGGCATGTTGATTTATTAGGACCAGCGGCTATGGTGCAAGAAGAATTAATGGGAATTCCGTCTTTTGACGTCCCAGATTATTCTGAATTGTTTTCGGAAGAAAAAGAAATGCTAGGCAAATTAAAAAAAGCATTCTTAATGGTGGCAGGTGCTGCTGTTCAAAAATACGGAATGGATTTAGACGCACACCAACAATTATTAATGGCTGCTGCCGATATGTTAATTGAAATATATATGGCTGAAAGTACGGTTTTAAGAACAGAAAAATTAGCCAAAAATAAAGGAGAAGCAGCTGTTCAAGAACAAATTGCAATGGCAAAATTATACTTATACAAAGCCGTTGACGTAGTCACTGAAAAAGGAAAAGAAAGCATCATCTCTTTTGCCGAAGGCGATGATCAACGCATGATGTTGATGGGATTGCGTCGTTTTACAAAATATACTAACATGCCAAATATTGTTGGATTACAAGAATTAATTACAAACAAATTGGTTCGTGAAAATGAGTATTGTTTTTAGGGGTTGCTACATATGAAACGGCTGCCGTTTTATTTATTCCTATTAACGATTAATTAAACTCCAAACTGTTTCAAATGATGATCTAAATGCTTCCACATTAATGTATTCCAATCCTCTTCAGTCAATTTTCCCCAAAAAGGATGTTGGGTAATAATAATTGTTGAGGGACCTGCTTTAAATTTTTGTACAGCTACAATTAGCCCATTTTTAGATGCTTCGAAATCATAAGTTGCTGTAAAAATAAATTCTTTAGCTGTTGGACTATTTTTTCTAAATTCACTTGTGAATACTTTCTTTTTTAAAAGACGACCTAACAAGCGCATGAAAAAATTCACTTTTAAATCTTCGATTCCAAAAGCTACATTAATTGCACATTCACAGTGTTTAAGCATTTGATCTACACTCATTTTGCCCCAAATTGGTTGGCTTTTAAGCGTCAGATTATTGATTCTTGCAATCAATAAATCATTCTCTTTACTTTCAAATATTGAATTCATTGTATATTCTGTTTATGATTATTCAAATTTACTATTTTAGTCTGTTTTATGAATAAATTATGTATTAAATTTGCCATCAAATTAAAACATATAAAATGGAAAATGGAATATACGCTAAATTTAACACCTCAAAAGGGTCAATTTTAGTAAAACTTACACACGATTTAACTCCAGGTACTGTAGGTAATTTCGTGGCTTTAGCCGAAGGAAATCTTGAAAATAAAGTAAAACCTCAGGGAACAAAATTTTACGATGGATTAACATTTCACAGAGTTATACCTGATTTTATGATTCAAGGTGGATGTCCACAAGGAACTGGAACAGGCGGTCCCGGTTACAAATTTGACGATGAATTTCATCCAACATTACAACACAACAAACCAGGCGTTTTAGCTATGGCTAATTCTGGACAAGGAACAAACGGTTCTCAATTTTATATTACTCATGTTCCGACAAGTTGGTTGGACAATAAGCATACTGTTTTTGGACAGGTAGTAGAAGGGCAAGATATTGTTGATGCAGTGGATCAAGGTGATGTTTTAGAAACTTTAGAAATTGTAAGAGTTGGTGAAGAAGCACAAAAATGGAATGCTGTAGAAGCTTTTCGTTTATTTGAAGGTTCTCGAGCCAAAAGAGAAGCTGCAGAAAAAGCAGAAGCAGAAGCTAAAATGGAAAAATTAGCAGCCGGTTTTGATAAAACAGAAAGTGGCTTACGCTATAAAATGATTCAAAAAGGAAATGGAAAAAAGGCCGAAAACGGAAAAGTGGTTGCTGTACATTATAGCGGTCAATTGGAGGATGGAAAAGTTTTTGATAGTTCCTATCCAAGAAAAAAACCAATTGAATTTCCTTTAGGTAGAGGAAATGTGATAGAAGGTTGGGATGAAGGTATCGCTTTGTTACAAGTTGGAGATAAAGCTCGATTTGTAATTCCATCTCATTTAGCTTATGGTTCTAGCGGGGCTGGAGGCGTTATTCCCCCTAATGCAACCCTTATTTTTGATGTAGAATTAATGGGTGTAAAATAATTTTTTAAATAAATCAACTAAAAAAAGCATTTTGAACTATTCAAAATGCTTTTTTTAGTTCTTTTTTTTAGTAAAAATTTTTAAATAGTATAGATCAACCATCCAATTATTTGATTTTAAACAAAAGTTTCCTTATCACTATAAATACAAAAAGGAAAATACTGTAGGCAATAAAAAATGGAATGATTAATTCAATATAATTTAGAGTAAGCATTATGGCGATTATCAAAAGTTGAAATCCTAATCCGTAGAGTGAAACCAATGTCATAAACCAATTAGGTAACGTTTTTACTTTATAAGCATCTTTGTCTAAAAAATGTATAATTTTATCAAAACCACCATATACAATAGTATAAATTTGAAATAAAATATCGACTGATTTTTGATTTTCACCAGCTAATGCTCTAGGTGATTTATACTCAAAAATTTTGCTAGTAGTGTCCCCTCCTACTGATTTGTTTCTTAATATAACATAATAATAATTGTACAAAGTTCCTTGCAACTGAATACAGAAAAAAGAAATAATTGTGCATAAAAATGATGCTTTTGAAACATAACAAATTGCAATAAAAAACAAAAAATTTAAGATGATATCAAAAACACTATCGAGATATCTACCAGTATAAGATGGTGTATTTTTTATTCTTGCCAATTCGCCATCGGCAGCATCGATTCCTGATTTTAATAGTATAAAAAAACTAGCTAAATAATACTGGTTTTCTACTATAAAAAAAATAGCTATTAAACCGGAAACTCCAAATAGTAAGGTAACATGGATAGGTGTAAAACGAGTA
>JBBALV010000024.1:0-41320 GCA_040402815.1 Flavobacterium sp. | reverse complement strand
GCGGTCTGGACGGGACTCGAACCCGCGACCCCATGCGTGACAGGCATGTATTCTAACCAACTGAACTACCAAACCTCTGCATAATTGCGAGTGCAAATATAGAACAGATTTTACAATTTACAAGAGATTATTTAAAAAAATATCAGAATCCGCATTTTGATTATCCAAAAGTTTGTTTTTCAACCAAGTATGTTGTCATTATTTTTTCGAAATTACTTCCCACATTCACAGGAACGTACCTAATTTTGTTCTGAGCACAGGTTAATGACAGTTTTTTAAAGTAATTTGCTACTTGGTTTTCATATTCTTGTTTTATGTTTTCTGAGAATAAGTTTACTTCATCACCCGTTTCAAGATCTATAAATTTTCTAGGGGTGTTGTCAAAATCAAATTGAAGCTCCGTTTCTTTATCTATGACATGAAATAATATTACTTTATGTTTGTTGTGTTTTAAATGCTGTAATGCGTTAAAAAGCAATGCTTCATCGCCCGATTGAAACATATCGGTGAATAAAACAATCATCGAGCGCCGATGAATTTTTTCAGCAATTTGATGCAAAAAGGCAATTGTGTCAGTTGTTTTAACTTCTTTTTTTGAATCTAAAAGACTTTCCAATTTATTGAGCAGCATTCGATGATGACGGTCACTTCCTTTCTCAGGCGCATAATATTCATAGGTATCCGAATATACACTTAAACCCGCAGCATCTCTTTGTTTTTTCAATAAATTCATTAATACAGCAGCTGCTAAAACCGAAAAACCGATTTTGCTTTCGAAAAAGGGTTGGTCTGGTTTGAGTAACGGATAGTGCATAGAAGAGGAATTATCAATAATTAAATGACATCGTAAATTGGTTTCTTCTTCATAGCGTTTGGTATACAAACGATCGGTTTTGGCAAATAGTTTCCAGTCAATATGTTTGGTGCTTTCGCCAGCATTATACACTTTGTGTTCTGCAAATTCGGCAGAGAAACCATGAAAAGGACTTTTGTGCATTCCAGAAATAAAGCCTTCAACGACTTGATTCGCTAGTAATTCTAAGTGTTGAAAACTTGATATTTTTTCTATTTGTGATTCCATCTTCATTTTTCAAATGTATTAAAAAAGATTAGAACGTTGCTATAGTTTTTTCGTTAAAAAAAAAGGTTTGACAAAAGTCAAACCTAATAAATTTAAAAAAGAACGCCAGGTTAGGAGTCCTGAGATTCCTTATAATAAGGCGTCTAATGAGTCTGCATACGTTTGTTTTGGTGCTACGCCAACTTGACGTCCTACAACTTCTCCGTTTTGGAAAACCAAAACAGTTGGAATATTTCTAACGCCATATTTGGCAGCAAATTCTTGATTGGCGTCTACATCTACTTTTCCGATTATAGCTTTACCATCATATTCAGTAGAAATTTCGTCAATGATCGGACCTACCATTCTACAAGGGCCACACCAAGCTGCCCAAAAATCGACCATCACTGGTTTTGTTGATTTTAACACTAATTCTTCAAATGTTGCGTCTGTTATTACTAATGCCATCTTTTTATTTTTTTATTTTTTTTATAATTCCGATTTGTATTTTAAATACGAGATTACAAATTTATAAATTATATCGTTAGTAACCACTATTAAGAAATTAGTTTTGATGATGCTTGTATTGATTAATACTATTTGATTCCAATTGATGCCTTTTTACCAATCAATTCATGGATTTATGTTTGTAATTTCAAGACAAAACCCTTTTTAATTTATTCCTCAAATACTAGCAGAATTATACATCGTCATAATCCACATAGATTTCGGTAGATGTAGGATGTGCTTGACAGGTTAAAACCAATCCTTGTGCAACTTCTAAATCTGTTAAAATAGAATTTTTCTTCATTTCAGCCGTTCCTGAAGTTACTCGCGCTAAACAACTACTGCAAATACCACCTTGACAAGAATAAGGAGCGTCTAAGCCTTGTTTTAAAGCGGCTTCTAGAATGGTTTGTTTTTGCGACATTTCAAATGTAGTCGCTTCGTCATCAACCATCACGGTAATTTTCGAATGCCCTTCAGCACTTCCTTTTATTTCGTTTTCGACGGATGAAGTGGAGAACAATTCAAATTTGATGTTTTTCTCCGCAATATTATGCTCTTTTAATGTAGCAGTTACACCATTAATCATTGCTTCTGGACCACACAGATAAAATTTAGCAAAATCCAACGCTTTGTGTTTCTCGTGTAGCACAAAATTGACAATTGATTTGTCGATTCGACCAAACAATTCTTGACTAACTTTAGCTTGACTGTACACATAATGTATAAAAAAACGACCGACATATTGCAAGTGTAAATCATGTAATTCTTGATGAAACAATGTGGATTCAGGTGATTTGTTTCCGTAAACTAAGACAAAAGTGCTTTTAGGTTCGCTAACCAACATACTTTTAATAATTGAAAGTACTGGAGTAATACCACTTCCAGCAACAAACGCGGCATAATTTTTTTGTCTGTCGATTTGAGGTTCAAAAGTGAATTTTCCTTCTGGACTTCCAACTTCAAGAGTGTCGCCGGCTTTAAGAGTTGTGTTGGCAAAAACAGAAAAAGTACCTTTTTTTATCGCTTTTACTGCAATTCTTAATTCGTTATTCTCAGGGGAAGCACAAATAGAGTAGGCACGACGAATTTCTTTGCCGTCTAAGGTTAATTTTAAATTGATGTACTGTCCGGCTATAAATTGATAGTTGGATTGTAACTCTTGAGGCACATTAAAAAGTATGGAAACTGCCTCTTGGGTTTCTCTTTTTACTTCTTTTATATTTAGTTTATAAAATGCTGACATGGTTTTCTTTTTTTTTGCAAAGGTAGCAAAGATAATTATTTGGTTAATAGGATTGCATTTATTAATTAAATCCAACATATTAGAAGTATAGCTACTATTTTATGAAAATTGGTTATAAGTACGTATTTGTTTCAATTTCACTTAAACAGTTTGTTGTTAAAGGCAACATTTCGTTCCGCTTTCCCAGATTCGAAAGAGGTTTTTTTTATTAGTTCCTTGTAATTGGAACAAAATGAAATAAAAACCTAGATATGACGGTCTTCTTTTCTAGCAAAGTGATTGATTATTCTAATTACATTTTTACGGTAGGTTTGAGAGAACGGCAATTGCGTTTTGCTGTTTTTTAGATAACAAGTGTTATTAGACATTTGAATTCTAGCAATATAATTCATATTGATAATGTAACTTTTATGGATACGCACAAACTGTGCTGGAAGTGTGCTTTCAAAATGCTTCATCGATTTAAAGGCGATTACAACAGTACCACTATTAGTATACATATCGGTTGAATTGTTATCTGCTTTTAAATAAACTATTTCGTCTGCTTCAACAAAACGGTAATCGCCATATGATTTTACGCAAATTACCGTGTTGCGATTCTGAACCACTTCTTCAAATCGTAATAAGGATTTTTGTAATTCGAAAGCATCTAAAGGTTTTTTAATATAATCTAAAACATTACTTTTCAAGGCTTCGTATGCCAACTTTGTGTCTTTAGTATGCACAATAACTTGTGGATTTGCTTTTGCGTGTCTTTGTATTTCATGTATAATTCGTAAAGACAAACCACTATTTTGATCCGATGGATTAATTTCAAGAACTATAATGTCGGGTTTATGTAATGCAACTAACAACAGCGCTTCTTTTTGATTAAGAGCTATTCCTACAAGATTATAATTTTCAAACTCTTCAAAAACAGCTTGTGTGTTTAAAGCAGATTGAATTTCGTCATCTATAATTATGTAGGAATACTTCATTTAATCAATGTTTATTTGATCATGGTAAAACATTTTAATGGTATAAAAGTAACTTTTTTATTTTAAAAACCAAATAGAGAAAGGTTAGACTAAAGATATTGCAGCATTGTAAAACCGAAAAAGTAATGCTTTTGTTTTGTATTAGTAGTATGTAAAACCAAACGATGATTAAAAAAAAAGACCAACTGAATTTTCAATCGATCTTTTAGATTAAAAGCAATTTTCTTAATTACAAATTAAAAGATGCACCTATATGAAACACAAATTGATTGTTATAATCAATGGCATTGGTGTCGTATTTTGCAATTGGCACTCCTGCTTCGGTATAAATACCAAATCCGTCAGTAAAAAAATAACGGAATCCCAAGTGTGCACCAAAATTTTTGAGGCTAAGATCCAATCCAGGATAAATATCCATTGTTTTATCAAGACCAAAAACATTCCCAATATTGGCATTAAAGCGCACTTTAAGATCTATTTTGTCACCAAATTTAAAATCACTTGCACTTCCTTCTGAGGTGTTTAGCAAATAAGATCCTGCTAACCCATATGACATATTTTCTCCAATACCGAAATCCGAGGTAAAATCTATACCGGAACCACCTTTTTGAAAATTGGCACCCACCTGTGCTTTAATATCTCCTTTGCCTTTATAGGCTTGTGCTTGTGCAAATCCAACAAAACACAATAATCCGAATGTAATTAATTTTCTCATCTTTTTTTTAAATAATAACAAATATACTAATTTTTAGAATTAATTCCGACCTTTTTCATTTGGGTATAGCAAAGGCAAGGGCTCGCTTTGCCAAAATTCTTTTGTGTCTATATCTAAAATAGTTAACGGACCTTCAAATGCCGCTCCGGTATCAACATTCCAGACACATTCCATTTGAACTGGAATTGTTTTTCCAATGCGGGTAACAGGGGTGTGTCCTAAATATATTTCTTTGTACAAAGTAAAGCGTTTTGGATACAAAGGATCACTCGTTTTTATTGATTTATCAAGTGCCAATGCGGTTTCCCATAAAGTTCGTTCCCAATACAATAATTTCGGAAAATATTCTGCCGTTACACCATTCATATTGGTAAATCCGGCATGAACAAAAAGTCTATTTTGAGCGTCAATGTGATAATTTGCTAATGATTTTAAAAACAAAATATGTTTTTCTTTAATCGCTTTTGAAACGGATGCATAAGCTGCTACTGTAGCTTTCCCGCCGTGCTTAAACCACATCTCTTCATTAATATTTTCTGTATTCGATTCCAACCAATCTAAAAATAATTGATCATGATTCCCCCGAATAAATACACAATTATTTTTATTTGAAATTGCAATCAAAAAATCCAAAACTTCTGGCGATTCACTCCAACCATCCACATAATCGCCAAGAAAAATTAATTTATCTGTTGCAACCACTTCGGCTTTTTCTAAAATTTGTTTTAAAGCCCGAAATCCTCCGTGTATATCACCTATAACGAGTGTTCTCATTCTAATTTTGAAATAATTATTATGCAAAATAACGGAAAACAATTTACATTTTATAAGTCCGATGAAAACGAGAATTGAATTGAACTGATAAATAAAAATAATTGTTTACTTTTGAAATCAGTAATCAATCTGATAGCAAACAATTACGAATGAAAAAAGGCCTCCTCCTTCTCGCTGTATTTACTTTCTATACTGGTTTTTCACAAAAAATAGTATCGCAAAAAATTGCCGAGTTGGGTGCAAACAACACTCCTTTTATTCACTATACAGTGTTACGTCCTATTGAAACTGTTCCAAACAAAAGCATCAGTAAAGTTGTATCCAAAGCAACATTTGCAAATCTCAATATGCCTGATTTAGCTGATTTGGTTAACAAGAAACACCAAAATATTGAAGTTGAAATTCCGTATCAAGGACAAATTATTGTAGTTCAATTATATAAAGTGAACCCTTTTTCTGAAGGCTTTCATGTCGATACAGACCAAACTACATATACATTATACGAGCCTGGTGTCTATTACCGAGGAATCATTAAAGGAAATCCAAATTCTATTGTGTCATTTAATTTTTTTAAAGGAGAATTAAACGGCGTTATTTCAAGTGCTGTTTTAGCAAATTTAGTTGTTGGGAAAGTGGCTCAAAAGACTAAATCAGATGAATATATTATCTATTCAGACAGTGATATGAAGGTAAAAAACAAATTTGATTGTCATGTAAAAGATGTTGTGAATGCAGTAACAACCACTGATTCTAGAAATAGTGATGTTACTCAAAGTTTGAAATGCGTAACCATGTATTTTGAAATAGACAATAATTTGTATGTCGAAAACGGTAGCGATTTGGTAGCTACTACCAATTGGATGACCTCTGTATTTAATAATATGCAAACCATTTATACCAATGATGCTATTTCGGTTTCATTAAAATCCCTTTTTATATGGACGTCCCAAGACCCTTATGAGGGAATTGGCACTTCTTCTTCGGATTATTTATATAAATTTAATGAAGTACGACCTGTTTTTGATGGAGATGTTGGACAACTGCTAGGTATAGATCCCGGAGGATTAGGTGGAGTTGCCGTTACAATAAACGGATTGTGCAACCAAAATAATTTTAGTTATTCCGATGTGTATTTGAATTACGAAACTGTTCCAACTTATTCTTGGACGATAAATGTTATAACGCATGAATTTGGACATTTATTAGGTTCTAGACATACGCACGGCTGTTATTGGAATGGTGACAATACCGCAATCGATGGCTGTGGGCAATCTGCAGGTTATGCAGAAGGAACTTGCATTCAAGGACCAATACCCTCTACAACAGATAAAGGAACAATAATGAGTTATTGCCATCTGATTTCAGGAGTAGGCATAAATCTAAATAACGGTTTTGGCCCACAACCATCAGCTGCTATTATTGCTGCAATCAACTCAGGCAGTTGCTTAAGCGCTGACTGTATTAACACTTGTATCAATGCTATTTCAGGGATCAACATTATAAACACAAGCCCCACATCTGCAACCATTTCATGGATAGACATAGGAGGAAGTGCATCTTGGCAAGTAGCCGTATCTCCTTTTTCAAGCAATTCGTTAGATTGGGTATCCGTTTCAACCAATAGTTATGCTATTTCTGGATTGCTACCAAATACGTTTTACAAAGTTTCATTACGTCCAATATGTGGTTTTGGCTTAACTGCTACTATCGAAAAATTTATTTTTGTAACATCAACCAACTATTGCGATGGTATATTAATTACCGATACAGGAGGGGGGTCTAATAATTATTCCGATGCTGAAATTTATATTAGAACTATAATTCCAAATGAAGCTAACAATAAAATAACGCTTGAATTTTCTGCTTTTGATCTTGAACTAAATTATGATTATTTATATATATATGATGGAAATTCGGCAGCAGCACCCGATTTAAGCTTTGGGGGTTTTACGGGGACAACGGTGCCAGGTCCCTTTACTTCAACTGCAAATGATGGGTCACTAACCTTAAAATTTTTCTCTGATACGGGAGTAGTGGCCGCAGGATACATTGCCAATGTTACTTGTAGTCCAATGTTAAGTAATGCAACATTTGAACCTAATATCGACTTTACCTATTTCCCAAATCCAACCAACGGAATGGTTACAATCGCATCAAAAACAATAATTTCAGAAATTTTAGTTTATAATCCAGAAGGACGATTATTATATCAAAATAAGATTAACGGATTAGACGCCAAAATAAATATGGCTTTGTTTGCTACTGGGACTTATTTCTTCAAAATGAAATTCATTGAAAAAGAAGCTAATTTTAAAGTGATGCGGTATTAAATTTAGATTAGTTGGAGTCAAATTCATTTTTTTAAGTCAATTTACAAGTAATAAAGTTTGAAAAACGGAATAAAGAAAATAATATTCCTAATACATTTTTCGGTATAAAGCCACTATATTTGTAGTTATGAACGAAAATTTAGATCCCACCAACAACGGCTACAATCCAGAGGAGCTTGACATTGAAAAAAAGTTGAGACCGCTGACTTTTGATGATTTTGCGGGTCAAGACCAAGTATTAGAAAATCTCAAAGTCTTTGTTCAAGCCGCCAATCAGCGAAATGAAGCTCTAGATCACACTTTGTTTCATGGCCCTCCAGGATTAGGAAAAACCACTTTGGCTAATATTTTAGCTAACGAATTAGGAGTTGGTATAAAAATCACATCAGGCCCTGTTTTAGACAAACCGGGGGATTTAGCAGGATTGTTAACCAATCTCGAAGATCGAGATGTGCTTTTTATTGACGAAATTCATCGTTTGAGTCCGATTGTAGAAGAATATTTATATTCAGCTATGGAAGATTTCAAAATTGATATTATGATAGAATCGGGACCTAATGCCCGATCGGTTCAAATCAATCTTAATCCATTTACACTAGTTGGTGCGACAACGCGTTCGGGATTACTAACAGCACCCATGCGTGCACGTTTTGGCATTCAAAGCCGTTTACAATATTATACCGTTGAACTATTAACTACAATTGTGCAACGAAGTTCGGCAATTATAAAAATGCCAATAACGATGGAAGCTGCTATTGAAATTGCGGGTAGAAGTCGTGGTACGCCTCGTATTGCCAATGCATTATTGAGAAGGGTAAGAGATTTTGCTCAAATAAAAGGAAATGGAAAAATTGATATTGATATCGCAAAATATTCGCTCAAAGCGCTAAATGTTGATGCACATGGTTTAGACGAAATGGACAATAAAATTTTAAACACCATTATCGATAAATTTAAAGGTGGTCCAGTAGGCCTTTCTACACTAGCTACTGCCGTTTCTGAAAGTAGTGAAACAATTGAAGAAGTTTATGAACCTTTTCTAATTCAAGAAGGTTTTATTATGCGAACTCCTAGAGGTAGAGAAGTTACGGAAAAAGCATATAAACATTTAGGGAAAATTAAGCTAAATACACAAACAGGATTGTTTTAATAGCAGAGGAATTTTGATAAATAACAAAGAAAAGTACACCCGTTTTATAAAAGCCGAAGCCCAACGCCTCGGTTTTTTATCTTGTGGTATATCCAAAGCTGGGTTTTTAGAAGCAGAAGCGCCTCGATTGGAAAATTGGTTGCATCAAAATCAACATGGAAAAATGGCTTACATGGAAAACCATTTTGACAAAAGACTCAACCCAACATTATTAGTCGAAGATGCTAAAAGTGTAGTGTCATTATTGTTAAATTATTTTCCATCTGAAATGCAAAATAAAAACAGTTATCAAATTTCTAAATATGCTTACGGTAAAGATTATCATTTGGTTATAAAAGAGAAATTAAAAGAGCTATTAGACCGTATTCAGGAAAATATTGGTGCAGTTTCAGGTCGAGCATTTGTAGATTCAGCTCCCGTTTTAGATAAAGCTTGGGCAGCAAAAAGCGGTTTAGGATGGATCGGTAAAAATAGCAATTTGATTACCAAACAAACAGGTTCCTTTTATTTTATTGCCGAATTAATCTTAGATCTAGAATTAGAGTATGATAACGCAACCACGGATCATTGCGGTTCTTGTACTGCATGCATTGACACTTGTCCCACTAATGCTATTGTTGCTCCATATGTTGTTGATGGTAGTAAATGCATTTCTTATTTTACAATAGAACTAAAGGAGAATCTCCCAATTGAAATGAAAGGAAAATTTGATGATTGGGCTTTTGGCTGTGACGTATGTCAAGATGTTTGCCCTTGGAATCGTTTTTCAAAACCGCACAAGGAACCCCTTTTTGATGCAAATCCACAACTTCTTGCAATGAATAAAAACGATTGGGAAGAAATTACAGAAGAAGTTTTTAAAACACTATTTAAAGATTCTGCTGTAAAAAGAACAAAACTAGACGGATTGAAGCGTAATATTTCGTTTCTAAAAGGGTAATTTTCATAAAAAACACAATATATTTTTATCTGTTTTTTAAATCAATAAAAAATGCTCCAAACTTTATGGTTTGGAGCATTTAATAATTTATTTTTAGAGAATATTATGCTTCAAATGGAAGGATTGAAACATACGATTTGTTATCTCTTTTCTTTTGGAAGAAAACAACTCCATCAACTCTTGCATGTAAAGTATGATCTTTACTAATGTAAACGTTTTCACCTGGATTGTGTTTTGAACCTCTTTGTCTAACAATGATATTTCCAGCTATAGCAGCCTGACCACCAAAAATCTTAACGCCTAAACGTTTTGATTCTGATTCTCTACCATTCTTAGAACTACCGACACCTTTCTTGTGAGCCATGACGTATATGTTTTAAATTGTTATTATTCTTGAGTATCTACTTTAGGTGCTTTTACCGCTTTCTTTTTTGGAGCTTCTTCCTCAACTTCAGCCACTACAGCTTCTTTTTTAGGAGCCGCTTTTTTAGGAGCTGACATAGTAATACCTTCAATTACAATTTGAGTGAGATATTGGCGGTGACCATTTCTCTTTTTGTAACCTTTTCTTCTTTTCTTTTTGAAAACGATTACCTTATCTCCTTTTAAGTGTTGTAACACTTTGGCTTCTACTGAAGCACCTTCTATAGCTGGGGCGCCTATTGTGATTGTACCGTTGTCGTCTAACAAATAAACTTTGTCGAAGGAAACTTTTGATCCTTCTTCATTTGTCAAACGGTGAACGTAAACCTTTAGGTCTTTGCTAACTTTGAATTGTTGCCCTGCTATCTCTACGATTGCATACATAACAAATTGTTTTATTAATTTTTAAGTTTGCAAATATACAATTAATAATGATTCATACAACTACTTCATGAAAAATGTTTCAATAAATTGAAAACGAGCATTTTGCTTCTATATGCTAAGGGTGAATATATATAGATCAAAAATATGGTAAATTTGCATTAATTTTTAATTTTTTGAATATAGCTCACTAAAAAAAAGTATTTTTGATGTAACAAAATTCTATATTGAAATACAAATAGAAAAACAACGAAAATTATTAACTTTATGAAAAAATCATTAATGGCTTTAAGTGCTGCACTTATGCTTGGGGGTATTGCTTCAGCTCAAAAAGTAGCGTTTGAAGAATACAATTTAGAAAACGGATTGCACGTTATCTTGCACAATGACCCATCTGCTCCTACAGTTATTACCTCAGTAATGTATCATGTAGGCGCTAAAGACGAACAACCAGATCGCACCGGTTTTGCCCATTTTTTCGAACATTTATTGTTTGAAGGAACAGAGAACATCAAACGGGGGGAATGGTTTAAAATTGTTACTTCTAATGGAGGAGTAAACAATGCCAACACAACGGAAGACCGAACCTATTATTATGAAGTTTTTCCTTCAAATAATCTTGAGTTAGGTTTATGGATGGAAGCAGAAAGAATGATGCACCCTGTTATCAACCAAATTGGTGTTGATACCCAAAACGAAGTGGTTAAAGAAGAAAAAAGATTGCGTTATGACAATAGCCCTTACGGACAATTAATACCGCAGGTGAAGAAAAATATGTTCAAAAACCATCCTTATCGTTGGACTACTATTGGTTCTATGGATCATTTAGATGCCGCAAAATTGGAAGAATTTCAAGCGTTTAATAAAAAATTCTATGTGCCAAATAATGCGGTTCTTGTAGTTGCTGGAGATATTAATAAAGATCAAGCTAAAGCATGGATTCAAAAATATTTTGGACCAATCAAAAACGGTCCAGCTATAAAAAGAGAAACCTTTGTTGAAGAACCAATTACACAAACCATTAAAGCCAGTTTTGAAGATGGAAACATCCAAATTCCAATGGTGGTTACTGCTTACAGAACACCTTCAATGAAAACACGTGACGCTAGAGTTTTAGATATGATTTCTACTATTTTAAGTGATGGAAAAAGTTCAAGATTATACAAAAAAATAGTTGACGACAAGAAAATGGCTTTGCAAATAGGCGCATTTAGCTACAGTCAAGAAGATTATGGAACGTATATTATTTACGGTTTGCCACAAGCTCCTAACACTTCTGAATCACTTGTAAAAGAAATTGACGAAGAGATTGTAAAATTACAAACGGAATTGATTTCTGAAAAAGACATGCAAAAATTGCAAAACAAATACGAAAATCAATACGTAAACGGAAACGCAACTATTGACGGAATTGCTGATAATTTAGCAACATTCTATCTTTTGTACGGCGATGTAAATTTAATTAATACCGAAATGGACATGTATCGTTCTATCACTCGCGAAGAAATTAGAGCCATTGCAAAAAAGTATTTGAATCCAAACCAAAGATTGCTTTTGGATTATGTTCCATCTAAAGACAAAGCTCAAAACTAATATATACTATGAAAAAATCAATATTTATTTTATCAAGCTTGTTCTTAACTATCATTATGCAAGCACAAATAATACCTCAGCCAAAACCTGGAACTGCACCAACTATTAAAATTGGTAAACCAGAAACATTTCAATTAGAGAACGGATTAAAAGTAATGGTTGTTGAAAACCATAAACTTCCAAGAGTTTCATTTAATCTTACTATCGATAATGCTCCCTACGCCGAAGGAACTAAAAAAGGAGTTTCCGATATGACAAGCGCATTAATAGGAAGTGGAACGACAAAAATTTCTAAAGATGCATTTAATGAAGAAATAGATTTTTTAGGAGCTAATGTTAATTTCAGAGCAAATGGTGCTTCTGGAAGTGCATTGTCTAAATATGCAGGTCGAATTTTAGAATTAATTGCTGATGGCGCTTTGAACCCTGTGTTTACACAAGAAGAATTTGACAAGCAAAAAGCCAAAATGATTGAAGGTTTAAAATCAGAAGAAAAAGATGTTTCTGCTGTTGCTGGTCGAGTTTGCGATGCTTTGCCTTTCGGAAAAGGGCACCCTGCCGGAGAATATGTAAGTGAAGCCACACTGAACAATGTAACCTTAGAAGATGTAAAATTAAATTACAACACTTATTTTGTGCCAGGAAATGCGTACCTTATCATTGTAGGAGACGTAAAATTAAAGGATACTAAAAAAGTAGTTGAAAAACTTTTTGGTTCTTGGGCAAAAGCAACTGCACCGAATTTAAGTTATACTGATCCTAAAAATGTTCAGTTTTCACAGATCAACTTTGTAGATATGCCGAATGCTGTTCAATCAGAAGTGGCTGCTGTGAATTTGGTAAACTTAAAAATGACCGACACTGATTATTTTGCAGCTATTGTTGCCAATCAAATTTTAGGAGGCGATTTTAATAGTTATATCAATATGAATTTAAGAGAAGCACACGGTTGGACTTATGGAGCGCGTTCAGCTATTAGCGGTGATAAGTACATATCAAAATTTGAAGCAACAACTCAAGTACGTAATGCTGTTACAGACAGTACTGTAGTTGAAATTTTCAAAGAGATGAAAAGAATTAGAACCGAAAAAGTTTCTGAAGAAATGTTGGCTAGCGTTAAAGCGGGTTACATAGGACGTTTTGTAATGCAAATTGAAAAACCACAAACCATTGCGGGTTATGCTTTACGCACTCAAACACAGGGGCTTCCTGCAGATTTCTATGAAAATTATATTAAAAATATCAATGCCGTCACTGCAGATGATATCATGAAAGTGGCTAACAAATATTTCTTAGCCGATAATACCCGAATGATAATTGTAGGGAAAGCAGCCGACGTATTGCCTGGATTAGAAAAATTAAATATTCCTATTGTTTATTTTGATAAATACGGAAATCCAGCTGAAAAACCAGCAATGAAAAAACCAGTTCCTGCAGGAGTAACTGCAAGTACAATTTTCACAGCATATATTAATGCTATTGGTGGAGAAAAGGCAGTAGCGGCAGTTAAAACTATTGCTGTAAAAGCGTCTGGAGCTGCTCAAGGTGCTACAATTAATTTTGAGCGCAAAGCATCAAATGCAAATAAAATTTCGGAAAGCTTGAGCGTTATGGGGCAATCCATGAAAAAAGTATTTGATGGAAAAACAGGTTATCAATCACAAGGTGCACAAAAAATGCCATTTGAAGCTGACGAAATAGCATCTATGAAATATGATGCCAATCCTTTCCCTGAATTGACTTTAATAAAAAAAGAAGGAATCTTAGTTACTGGAATTGAAAGCATTAACGGAAACGATGTTTATGCATTGAAAAACGGAGACAAAATGTTGTACTATGATGTAAAGACCGGTTTGAAAGTTCAAGAATCAGAAGAAGTTGAAGTAGGACCTGGCAAAAAAATGACTATGATTACTCCTTTTAGCGATTATCGTGATGTGAAAGGCGTGAAAGTACCATATAAAACGGCTTTAAATATTGGAATTGAAATTGAATTAACAGTTTCGGAAGTAAAAATAAATGAAGGTGTTATGGATGCCGATTTCAAATAATCAAATTTTTAAGAAAATAAAAGCTGCCTCTAAGGCGGCTTTTTTTTTGGTGGTTTTGTGCACCTCAGAAAACGATTTACAACAACTTAGAAATAGTATTTTTTTATTTAGGAACTGATTTTTTGGATGTTGATCAGTTTTTTTATTAAATGCAATCACATCAGAACGATTATACCTAAGAAGAAATTTTCATTAAAAAAAATGGTCTATTCATCTAATTCACTAATTCGTTTATCTTTGCCAAAAATAGAATACTATCAAAATGAAGAATATAATAGCAGAATTGCAATGGCGTGGCTTGGTTCATGACATTATGCCCGGAACCGAAGAACAATTGAATAAAGAAATGACACCAACTTACATTGGATTTGATCCTACTTCCGATTCGTTGCATATTGGCAGTTTAGTTCCTATAATTTTGTTAGTTCATTTAGAACATTTTGGACACAAACCTATTGCATTGGTAGGTGGTGCTACAGGAATGATTGGCGATCCTTCAGGAAAATCTGACGAGAGAAATCTGTTAGACGAAATTACTTTGAACCACAATGTTGCCGGAATAAAAAGTGTTTTATCTCGATTTTTAGACTTTAATGCTACTACCAAAAATGCGCCTGTTTTGGTAAACAATTACGATTGGATGAAAACCTTTTCATTCATTGATTTTGCTCGTGAAGTTGGAAAACGAATTACTGTAAACTACATGATGGCTAAAGATTCTGTAAAAAAACGTTTGTCCGTTGACGGTGAAGGCATGTCTTTTACAGAATTTACGTATCAATTAATTCAAGGATATGATTTTTATCATTTGCATAAAAATTATCATTGTTTGCTTCAAATGGGTGGATCAGACCAGTGGGGAAATATTACAACAGGAACGGAATTGGTTCGCAGAATGAATCCTAATACAGAAGCAAAAGCTTTTGCAATGACCTGCCCATTAATTACTAAAGCCGATGGATCCAAATTTGGTAAATCAGAAGGAGGAAATGTCTGGCTAACAGCCGATAAAACTTCCGTCTATAAATTTTACCAGTTTTGGTTAAATACTACTGATGTTGATGCAGAGAAATACATCAAAATATTTACTTTTTTAGACCAAATCACTATTGAAACCGTTATAGAAGAACACAAATTAGCCCCGCATTTAAGAGTTTTACAAAGAAAATTAGCAAATGAATTAACTGTTTTTGTTCACTCAAAAGAAGCATTGGAAAAAGCAATTAAGGCTTCCAACATCCTTTTCGGTAATGCTTCTGCCAGCGACTTGAAACAATTGGACGATGTCACATTTTTAGAAATTTTTGAAGGCGTTCCTCAAGCCGAAATTAGCAGAGCCGAATTCGAGAACGGAATTAATATAGTTGCCGTTTTAAACGAAAAAACAGGTTTCTTTAAATCAAATGGTGAGGCAAGACGCGCTTTGAATGCCAATGCTATAGCAGTAAATAAAGAAAAAGTTACTGAAGAATTCGCTTTATCTACCAAAGATTTGATAAATAATCAGTTTGTATTACTACAAAGTGGGAAGAAAAATTATTTTATAATTAGCGTACTTTAGTCTTTACGATTTGATTTTTGGTTTCGAAAGATTCTTTTATTTTAATTTATTTTTTGCAACATTATCCAGTTCAAGCTTCAAAGGAGTCATTTCTGCTATAAATCTTGGTTTAAATTTTGCTTTCATCGGATCTGAATTAGGTAATTTTAGTTTTAAAGCATCTACTTGAACACCATGAACCCAAAACCGGTAGCACACATGAGGGCCAGTTGCAAGCCCCGTACTTCCTACTTTTCCAATAATATCTCCTTGGGTTACTCTTTGTCCTTGACGTACTAAAATTTTAGACATATGAAGGTATTGGGTCTCATAAATAGTGTTATGTTTCACTTTTACAAAATTTCCATTCCCTGCCGTATAACCTGTTTTTTCTACAACACCTGAAGCAGTGGTCATAATGGGTGTGCCAGATGGTGCAGCATAATCGGTACCGTTATGAGCTTTCCAGATTTGTTGCACGGGATGAAATCTGCTTTTTGTATAATGGGAAGTAATATTTATAAATTTTAAAGGGGCTTTTAGAAACATATTTTTCAATACTTTTCCCTCTTCATCATAATAATCCACTTTTCCAGAAATCGTGTCTTGAATAAATGGAAATGCATATATTTTTTTCCCTTTATACTCAAAAAAAGCCGCTTCAAAATCCTCTACACCATCATAAATGCTATCATTTATATATCTTTCGGTGAAAGTAATGGCAAATTTATCTCCCTTTTGTAATTTAAAAAAGTCAATAGACCAAGCATATACTTTTGCAATTTGTGAGGCTAGAGCAACATCAACTTTTTGTTTTTGTAGCATTTCAGACAAGGAACCATCAAGTGCGCTAGCAATTGTTCTTCGTTTTATGGTAATTGGTTTTGTTTTTTTATAGGCAATAACACTGTCTCTTAAATCGACCACGTAATAATTGGTTCTATCAGGCTGGTAAATGAAAACTTGTAGTTTTTTTGATTTGTCTTTACTTCTCAGCATCGTGAAAGGTTTGCCTATTCTGATTTTCTTTACATCAAAAGAATCCGCTACTTTCGCTACAATTTCGTGGACTTTTTTATCGCCAATAAATTGTTTTTCTAATAGACTTCCAAAGGTATCTCCGCTAACAATAGTATCTTGCACGATGTCATAATCATTGAACTTAAATCCAAACTCTACGATTACAGGCGCTACTTTTTTAGCCACTTGAGGCTTGACTTTTTCAGATTTATTACAGGAAACGAATGTAAGTAGTACTGCGATTAATAGATATATTCTTTTCAAGACAGATTGCTGTTTTTATAGGAAGTCTTATACATTTTCTTCTCCCCAGTTTTTTAATTCTGATTCAGACCATAACTCGGGGAAGAATATTCTTCTCTGGTATTTTGGATGCAAGTATTTTTTCCAATCACTACCTCCAGTTGCCTCGCCATTGCCAACACCACTTCCTTCAATGTATTTTTTTGCTGCGTTCAAATGTCCCATTACCCATGTGACATTAACAGTATGGTCATAGTGTCGCATTGCAGCCACTAAAATTGGATTTTGTTGGTCGGTTTCTGGGAGTTCCTTATACTTTTGCCATAAGTTAATGGTGTTGTATTCTTCCATATGCTCCAAAAAAACCTTTTTGTATTTTCTTTCAAATTCCTCTATTAAAAATGTTTTTTTACCGGTTTGATGATCTTTTCCAGCCGCTTGCCAATACAAATGTTCAAAAGCATGAGTATAAGGTGTGTTTCGGTCGATAGTGGCTCTAAAACGATAATCAATAAGGTTTATTAAATCGGTTGAAGCAAACTCAATAATGCGGTATTGTGCGCTTTGAAAGCCACTTGCAGGGGTTAGTGTGTTTCTAAATTTCATATATTGTCCTACTTCCATGCCGTCTCCCATTATTTCAAAAGAGATGGTTAGCATGTCAAAATAGCGACTGATTCGTGTTAAACGATCTGTAAAAAAACCGGTTTCTAGATTATTGTTTTTAGAAATTTGCTCAATTTCCCAAAGAATCATTTTAAAAAGTAACTCATTTACCTGATGATACATAATAAACACCATTTCATCAGGTAAAGTTGTTCTTTGTGTTTGAAGGTTTAACAACGCATCGGTTTGTATATAATCCCAATATGTGATGGGTTTTGACCACAATAGTCCTTCTAGGTGTGTTTCGGTTTTTTGGTTTATATTACTAAATTTTTGATCAATTTTATGTAATAAATCTTCTCTTTGTGTAATACTCATTCTTATTTTACTTTTACTGAAAATGGATATTTTAATCCTTTAAATCCATCCAAATCTGCTTTTATAGAACCAACGGTTAGGCTGGCTTTAATTCGAATAGGTATTTTATTATCATCATCTGATATCCATATAGTTAAACTCTCTTCTTCTTTAAATACGCGTCCTGACAGCACTAATGGTCTAAAAATCATTGTTGAAATAGTTCCAAATTTAGTTTCAATATCTTCACGACCAATGAATTTTAACTTAAATTTTATAATTTCTCCATCAAAAAACATGTCAAGTACGATAGACTCGCCCGGTTTTAGTTTATCAATCGTAGGGGAATTTCTTAAATAATAAAATGCCGAAACCGCATCTTGAACATTTTCGGTAACATTAAATGTTTTTTCATTTTTGTTTTTATAATCTTTTACGAGCACTTTATTCTCCTCTTGATTAAAAAAACCTTCTTCATTTATAGTATAACCTCCTTCATTGATTTTTCGGACATATTGATAGGGCTTTCGTGTCAGTTTATCAAAAAAGCTTTCGTAATTATCATTGATACCAAAAAACAAGTCTGTCATTCCTGTGGAGTAGCCGTGTCCGATTGCGTGAAAAACTTTTTTATTGTTTCTAACATCTTCTTTGACCTCTAATGTGGCATAACCAGCGTTTACAATGCCATAATGCACTCTGAATTTAAACCATTCTCCCGGTTCAAAAGCATCCTCTCGTTGTGAAGTGAAACCTACTGTAATTAAAAATAATGCAATAACAATTACTATTTTTTTCATCTTTTATCATTTATCTTTAATTACTATATGCAATATCTGTTCCAAATGTATAAAAACAAAAAAACCCAGTCAAAAAAATGACTGAGTTTTTATGCTATTAACCAACCAAAACTATAAATTATGAAAATTTACATAAAAATACAGGAAACCACTCCTCTATTTTTGATACTGCAAATGTATAGCTTTAATTCAATTATTTTCAATGAAAATCGAACTTTAACACATTTTTATCAAAAACAACAAGACTACAACGTTTAAGAGCCCTATTTGTCATATAAATTTAACATTTAATTAAAGTGTTCCTCTCAATTCTTGTTCTCTTTCGATGGATTCAAATAGTGCTTTGAAATTTCCTGCACCAAAACCCTTGGCACCCATTCGCTGAATAATTTCAAAAAATAATGTTGGCCGATCTTCAATTGGTTTGGTAAAAATTTGTAACAAATACCCATCTTCATCGGCATCAACCAGAATTGAAAGCCGCTGAAGTTCTTTAATATCTTCTTTCATCATTTCTTTATGAATACCTAATCTTGCGGGAATTGCATCATAGTAAGCTTGCGGTGGAGGTGGTAAAAATTCGATTCCCCTTGCTTTTAGTCCTGCCACAGTTTTGATGATATCATCAGTTGCCACAGCTATATGCTGACAGCCTGGCCCTTCATAAAAGTCGATATATTCTTCAATTTGTGATTTTTTCTTGCCTTTGGCAGGTTCATTGATTGGAAATTTAATTCTTCCATTGCCATTACTCATCACCTTACTCATCAAAGCCGAATACTCCGTGTGGATTTGATTGTCATCAAAAGAAAGGAAATTTTCAAATCCCATTACGTCTTCATACCATTTTACCCATTGGTTCATTTCGCCCCAACCCACATTTCCTACCATGTGATCTATATATTTTAGACCCAATGATTCTGGATTATAATCGGATTTCCAAGGTATAAATCCAGGTAAAAATGTACCGTTGTAGTTTTTTCGTTCTACAAATAAGTGTACGGTTTCTCCATAGGTATATATACCTGAACGCACCACTTCACCAAATTCATCTTTTTCAAGGGTAGGTTCCATAAAAGATTTGGCACCTCTTTTAGTAGTTTCTTCATAAGCAGAAAGGGCATCTTCTACCCAGAGCGCAATTACTTTAACCCCGTCTCCATGTTTTCTTAAATGTTCATTTATTGGAGAATTGCTGTTTAACGGCGTTGTTAATACCAATCGTATTTTGTCTTGCTTTAAAACATAGCTGACAGCGTCTTTAGAACCTGTCTCTAAGCCGCGGTAGGCATGCGATTGAAATCCAAAAGCTGTTTTGTAGTAATGAGCCGATTGTTTGGCGTTGCCAACATAAAACTCTACATAATCAGTTCCTAATAGTGGAAGAAAATCTTGCGCTCCGCTAAATATTTTTTCTAGTCCGTAATCAACGGATGTTACTTGTTTGGCCATAATTTGATTATATATTGTGTCAATTTTATAAATAGATGATTTTGGATTGTAGCAGTTATCCGATTGTTTTTTTAGTTATTGAAATTATTTAAAAGAATTGTACTGTCTTTATATTTTTCATTGAAAGACATAAAATAAAGTATCAATTATTAATTTGATAATTTAGTTTTACTTCCATTTTCTAACCAACTAATCATTCCAACCAAGATAAATAATACGTGTTATCAGAAATTTTCATCGCCGCTTCTGTAACCATTAACGGTTTGAATGTATCAATCATTACTGCTAATTCGAGTGTTTCTTTTTTACCGATACTGCGCTCCACTGCTCCCGGGTGTGGTCCATGAGGAATCCCTGCCGGATGCAATGAAATATTTCCTGGTTTAACATCGTTTCTGCTCATAAAATCGCCATCTACATAGTATAAAACCTCATCAGCATCTATATTGCTATGATTATAAGGAGCAGGAATAGAGAGTGGATGATAGTCAAAGAGTCTTGGAACAAAAGAACAAATAGCTAAAGTTGTAGTTTCAAATGTTTGGTGGATAGGTGGAGGCAAATGGATTCTTCCTGTTACTGGCTCAAAATTGTGTATTGAAAAGGCATAGGGATAATTGAAGCCGTCGTATCCGATAACATCAAATGGATGTGAAGCATATACCATATCAAAAATTTCGTCTTTCTTTTTAACTTTGATTATAAACTCACCGGTTTCATTATACGTTTCTAATTCTTTTGGACGTCGGATATCACGTTCGCAAAATGGTGCATGTTCCAACAACTGCCCAAACCAGTTTCGGTATTGTTTTGGGGTGTAAATTGGCGCGTGAGATTCAACAATAAAAAGCCGATTGTCTTCAGTATCAAAATCAATTTTATAAATAATTCCACGAGGAATAATAAGGTAATCGCCGTAACTAAAATCTAAATTCCCATAAATCGTTCTGAGTTTTCCAGTTCCCTTATGAATGAAGATCATTTCGTCAGAATCGGTGTTTTTATAAAAATAATCCGTTGTAGATTTTCGAGGCGCAGCTAACACAATATGACAATCGGAATTGGTCAATACAATAGTTCTACTTTCTAAATAATCGTCTTCGGGTGCTACTTCGAAACCTTTCAATCGGTAGGATTGGATATTGTTTTCTTTAGCAATTTTGGGTGCGATGCTGTACTGTCTTCGTATTTCTTTAACTTGAGTTGGTCGTTGTTCGTGGTACGAATTGGTTGACATTCCATCAAATCCTACAGTCCCAAAAAGTTGTTCGTAGTACAAATCGCCATTGGGTTTCCGGAATTGTATGTGTCGCTTGTGCGGTATGTTTCCTAGTTTATGATAAATAGGCATAATATTAAAATTAGATAATTAATAAATGTGCGAATAGGCAAATTACAAGATTAGTTAAGTTGATAATTAACTAATTGAATCAATCATTCTGGATTTCGTTTAATTAGGAATTTTAGAAGCAATAATAAGTTATCCCATTTTTTCATGCATACAAATATCGTAAAAATTTAATTTCAAGTCCTATTTACTGCGAAATATTTATAAAAAGAGAAATGCACAGCGATGCAACGCGGTCAGTCCTTTTGGAATGAATTGGAGGAATCTAATTTATAGCAATAAGGAATTGTAAAATTAAAAAAATGTAGTTTTTGATTTTTACCCAAAACTGTATTCAGAACACGCAACGCCAACTATTTTAAATGTGCTGCTAGCAATAGGTTTCTAGTCTATTGATTTAGCAACCACATTCACCATAAAATGCCTTTGTAATTGATTTGCCTTTCTTACTTATGAGTTTAATTGTCCCTGTTTGTAGTGAAGTTTCCTCATCACTTTGTTTGCCGTGAATTACTTCAATTGTCATTTCGTATTTATCGCTTTTTGCTTTAGCAATTGTAGTTGTTTTATCAACTTCTTTAAATTCGGTCTGAGTGAACTTTGTCAGAACACCATTGATTTTTAAAAATGAAGTTTGAGCATAATCATTTATATAAATATATTTCCCTTTTTTAAATGCTGTTGAGTCGTTGGAAAAGTAGCAAGAGCAGCCTTCAATTTCCGGGGGAAAAGTCGAAAAGGAGTCAATCGTCAATACTGGATCGTCTGAAATTTTGTTGGCAACTGGAGTGGCATTTTCATTAGAGTTGCTTTGTTTGCAAGCAAATAAAAATGAAAGCGTGATTGCTATTAAAAATACCGGAACAAAATTATTTTTTTTATATGCCATGTTTGTTCGTTTAAATTATTGCCACCTTTATGTGATTTTAAGAAGATGTAGATTTTTAAATACAAAACTTGCGATTAAACAGGAAAATCCAGAGCCATGAGATTTATCAAGTGCTGGGGAAATAGCCCTATTTATACTACTTTTTAATTTTACTTTTCACCCCTTTTATTAAAAAAAAGCAGTAAATATATAAGTTTATCTAAAAATGATATAAAAATTTCCGTTGCAAATAATACTACATTTATAACTATAAAAAATGTCTTAAATTCATCCTAAATACTACAAAGATAATACCCAAAGATAAAACTAATTCCCTTTAAGACTTTATCTATTTATTAATAATTAAAAAAAAATCATGAAAATTTCCAAAAACATTGTTGATGCTTGTTTAGCATGTTTAGTAACTTGCGAAAGTTGTACTACTGATTGTATAGCAGTTGGTAATAAAGAGTGTATTTTATTATGTCGCGACTGTGCAGACATCTGTGCGTTATGCGCTAGATTTGAAGCGAGAGGATCACAATTTGCTCAAGATTTAAAGGCATTATGTGCTGAAATTTGCAAAGCATGTTCGATCGAGTGTGCGAAACATGCTTCCCATCATTCTTCTTGTAAAGAGTGTGCAGCAGCTTGTGAAAGATGCGCAACGCTTTGCAATGAATAGGTAACATTAAAAGTTTAATTTTATTAATCTGTGGACATAACTTTCAACTTGTTTTCAGCTTGTTACGATTTGCTTCTTTTGGTTATTGATAATTTTAAACTGCTATTTACAAAATAATTTGCTTTAGAGTCCTCAAAAACTGCTGTTGTGTCTGCGTCAGGCTTTTGTTATTTTAATAGTGGAAATCGAATGATTAAGGGCGTTATTTTTTATTTTGTCAAAATTATTTTTCCGTTAGTACTGATTGGGCCAGAAGTTACTACCCAATAATACATGCCTTTTTGCAAATTGCTAACGTCAAATACAAGCGAAGATTTAGCAACATTACTATTTTCAAATACTTTATTTCCTTTTGTGTCAAATAGAACAAAACTAATACTTGAAGAGGCGCTAATGTTTAGATTTTTCAGATCAAGATTTATAATACCGGATGAAGGGTTTGGAAAAACAGAAACAGTATCGTTGCGCAATAAGGGACTATTTGTTGCCAACAAATTAGAATAACAAATTTCAAGTTTAGGATGCAACAAAGCATTTGCATGGTCACTAGAAGCAAAGGTTAACAATCGATAGGGTGTTTCGGTTTTTAGTTTTAGTAAAAATCCGAAACTAGTACTTGGATTCGCAATAATATCTTGTAATAAGTTTGTAACATCTAGAATATAATCTTGATTGGGATTGGTATCTTGCGCTAATGACACTTCGTTTTGGCTGGTGGTGCTTGGCTGATTGCTCCACGAAACATCTTCTGTCCAAGGCGAAACAATCCGTTGTAAAACGGATTCATTACTGCCATTAACATGTGCATGTTGCCCATTTGCATATCCATTTTGAGCATTGGGATTGTTATAAAGTGTAAGCTGAGCCGATTGAATAGTTGCGCCTGCTGGCAAACTACTCAAATCAAAATCAATAAGACTTCGAATAGTGATAGGCACACCAGATATTGTCCACGCCCCTGCATCAAATTCCGAAGCATTTCCTTGCCCGGTATCTAAAACATTACTAGAGATAAAAGCATCTTTACCTAAATTACCATTGGGTTGCAGGGTTAAGGTGGTTTGTCCATTAATGGTGAAAACCGTTAAAAATAAAAAAGAAATTATGGAATACAGTTTACACATTAAATGGGTAGTTTATCAATTTTAATTTACAAAAATAAAGCTTTAGTTTCAATAAATAAAATACGGAATTAAACATAATTAGTTGCATTTGAATCTGTTTTTCTGCGCACTAATTCAAGTTTAAATTGAGTTTAAAACTTTCAATTTCTTTATAAGCTGTTACATGCCGTTTTTTATTTTTTTTTCACTGAAAAATATTGAGTATAACTTTTTACTATTTTTGAATCATTCCCATTTATTTCTGCAGATGTAAAAACTATAAAATGAACTTCTTTTGCTTGTTCTAAATTTTCTATTTTGACACCAATCGAAGTGTTTTTAATGATGTAAATATTTGGATTTTGATTTGAAATAGGTTCCAAATTTTCAATGTTGTTTTCAATACCAAAAACAAATTTACTATTTGAATCAAGTTTTGAAAAATCTACATTATCAATGCTGTATTTTTTATTCTAATAATAACAGTGAATGCGTCTTTACTTTCAGGAATTATTATTTTCTTGTTTAAAATTTCACCTACTATTGTATCTAAATTTTTAACGATTTGAATTTTCAAATTTTTAGAGTCTCTGAATTCACCATTTTTATAGAATTCAAAATCATAAGATGCATTACTTGTTTGAGCAAAAGAACAAATAGTTACAAAAAACACAATAAAATTGAAAATTAGCTTCATAGAATTAGTTTTGTTTTAAGATGGCCAATAACGTTTCCATGTTATAGCTCATCGCGGATTATGGAAATCATTTTTTTATATAACCGACCAAGCGAAGTTATGAAAAGTAAATGAACAATTTACCGAAAAACCAGCCACAAGATTTAGCAAGCGTTGGCAGAGTTTTAATCTTTTATCATTTTAGTGGTTGTTATTCCGTTTTCGGTATATACTTTTAGAATATAATTTCCTGTTTTCAATGCTGTTAAATCAATTTTGTTTTCATTTACGGAATTTGAACTTAAAATTCTTCCGGTTATATCGTAAACTTCAATTTTTACTACTTTTTCAATTGTTTTCAATTGTAAAATATCTTTTACAGGATTTGGGAATGTAGTTACATTATCTTTTTTGAATTGATTTGTCCCTAAAGTATTTTGTATTGTTGTTGTATAATTATTTGTTATGATTGGAAAATTATAATCAAAATAAATATTTGCCAAATTGCTGAAACTATTACCCAAAACCAAAGTCGATTTCGTCTTGACTTTGAAAGCTACATAACCATTATTATTGGCATCATCAAAAGGCAAATTAATATTTTCAAATATAAATTCTACTTTGTCAGGATTGGTTATTCTTGCAATACAACTATGTGAAGCATCTATCATTTGCAGGGTTGAAACATCAAATTTTGTAGTGTCAATCATATCTTTTACTACAATATTTTGTGCAGGAAATGTTCCATTATTCTCGAAACGAATCATGTAATGCACATATTTTCCAATATTTGTGGGATTGATTGTACTGCCTTCTAAACAGGTTTTGTCATTTGGGTCAAAGGAGTTGACAACTACTTGAGCTAATGCAAAAGTATTGTCAATAGGCGTTTCGTCTGTGTTTAAACCAATAATCGTTGCAATAAAACTCAAATAATCGCCTGCATTTACTGCTGGCGTTTCAGTTGGGGAATTTACATTTAACGTGACGATAATTTCACCAGATTGAAAAGGAGCAATCGAACCAATATTCCAAGAAAGCATTCCTGAACTTTGTGTGGTTGGTGCAACACTCGACGAAACATAGTCTAAAATTGGCTCATTATAATTGAAACTTAAAGTACCATTTTCTGTAACAACGCCTTTGTTTTTATATTTTATCTTATAAGTAGCATCAAATCCTGGACGAGCACTAATAATAGGAATAACAACAATTTCTATATCATGATGAATACCATTGGGAACAATACAAAAATCTTGCGTAAATGGACTCGTTGTTGCAGGAAAAGTTACTGTTGCGCTTGCTGGAGAAGCGTTAAAATAAGTTGGATTTTCAAATTGTGGCATAACAGTATGTGCACCAGCAGCGACTGGAATTGAATAGCTGCCTGTTGAATTTGAAATTAAACTTCCTGTAGTTGTGCCATCGGTAATATTGAATTTTAAATTAGGGTAAATTGCATCTAAAACATCACATCCGTTATTATTAAAATCAAATTTATGATTTCCTTGAATTGTATAAAAAGTGCCGCCTGGTGTAAAACTGCAATAACTGTTTACTTGGCAGGTTGCAGCATAGCCATAGCTATTTATTTTTTGTTGAACTGTACTTAAATTAGCATCATCAGCACAGATATAAGTTAGGTTTGGATTATTTGAAAAATCTAACGAAATCCAATTAGGATTGTTATTTTTTATAAAGAGCGCATTTAATTGATTATTTCCACAACTAATAATATTCAAATTTGTACTTGAATTTACATCTAAACTTGTGATTTGATTATAGGAACAATCTAATTCTTGCAAACTAGTTAATCCGCTTACGTTTAAACTTGATATTTGATTAGCAGCACAATATAATTTTTGCAGATTAGTCAACCCAATCAAATTTAGACTTGAAAATTGATTAGCTTCACATCTTAAAAATTTCAAATTAGAAAAACCATTTAAATTTATCGTTGCTAGTTGATTATAGGAAAGATACAATTCTTGCAAACTAGTCAATCCATTAATATTTAAACTTGACAAATTGTTGTTTTCACATTTTAATGCTATCAGACTTGTCAAACCGCTTATATTAAGAGTTGTTAGTTGATTATCATGACAATATAAAGTCTTTAAATTTGTAAAGTAATTAATACCTGTCAAATCTGTAAAACCGCCATTAAATACATTAAGGTATTGTATTACTGCTGCCTCACTTACTTGAATCTCCCCATCTGAATTGGTATCTATTTTAGTAAAAGTGGTCACACCACCAACGTTGTATGCTGACTGGGTTGAAGCAATAAAATTATTAGGTGCCGCACTCAATAATCGTGCTTTAAAATTCGCATTGGGAAAATTAATAATTTGCGAATTACAAATTACAGTTAAGAAAAATAGAATAATGGTAAAATTTGTTTTCATTTTTTAGTTTGTTATTTGTTTCTTTTCCATTTGATGTCTGCAAGTGTTTCATTGCTTCATGAAGTTGCGAACTACGGAACTAATTATTTTCTGTTAAAGATAAAAATTCTTGCGAAACGTAAACGTGAATTGACTACAAAATTCGCACACGAGCGCAGCGACTGCCGAAGGAATTGCGAGAAATCGCTGTTACCAGTAGTTATTTTTCGTTCTCTTTGATTAACGCAGCTACTTCGAGTTTTAATTTCGGTAGGTGGTTTGTCAGGATTGACCAAATATTCTCATCAGAAATATTGTCATACGTATGAATGACTTGATTTCTTAATCCAATAATTGCTTTCGCATTGCTAATTTTTTCAGTAAACGAATTGTCACGAGTTATTATTCTGTTTATTGCTTCACCAATAATCTCCAGATTTCTTTCGACGGCTCTTTTAAGCATCAAGTTATTTCTGTATTTGAAAAAATCTTTTTCTTCTTCGTTAAAAAAGCTGTCAATTTCGTCAATACACATTTTAATATCGTAAAGCCATTTAAGAATTCTTTCATCCATAAATTAGCTCTTTAGATTTGTTTATAGAGTTGATTAAGATTGGGTTTCTTAGAGTTTGTTCTTCAACTAAGTCAACTTCACGTCCAAATAATTTTTCCAAATTATCTTTGAAATCGACATAGTTATCAAAATATTTTGACAACTCAATGGATTTAAATTTTACTAGAAGATCAATGTCACTTTCTTTATTGAAGTTAGAATTCAAGACAGAACCAAATAGATACATTTTTTCCACATTGTACATTTTACAAAGCTTTTTCAAATCTTCTATATTTCTGTCAACTATTCCCATTAAGCAAATTTAGGTAAAAAAAGTTCTCTTTTATAAGTGCTCCAAAATAATTACCGGTAACGTTACGCCGCTTGCCGTCAGTGGCGAACTTCGGAACCGTTTATTTTCTACTAAGATAAAAATTCTTGCGAAACGTAAGCGTGAATTGACTACAAAATTCGCACACGAGCGCAGCGACTGCCGAAGGAATTGCTATAAATCGCTTTTGTGCGTTCGGGTTTTTATTTATTAATAGTTTTCGTTTCAATTAATTTATTATTTCTACTCCATTCACTCCACGAACCTACATAAAGTTTTGGAATTTCCAATTCAGCGTATGCGATTGCTAAAAGCGAATGACAAGCAGTAACTCCAGAACCACAATGAACAATTATATTTTCTGTGTTAATGTGTCCAAATACTTTTTCATATTTATCTTTAAGTAAATTCGGAGTTAAAAACAACCCGTTTTCATCTAAATTTTCAGTAAAAGGAACATTTATAGCGCCTGGAATATGTCCGGCAAATAAATCAATTGGCTCTGTTTCTCCATTATATCGTTCTTCATCACGAACATCAATAACGATGTGATTTTCGGTTTTCGACAATTTTTCAACGTCTTCAATTTCTGCAATTTTCAATCTCCACTTATCAACTTTATATAAAGCAGTTTTGTTGGTTATTTCAGTATTTGAACTAACTGGAAAATTTATTTTTTCCGCTTCTTGAATTCCACCATTTAAAACTTGAACTTTTTCGTGACCAACTGATTTCAACATCCACCAAAATCTTGCTCCTGCATTTGAACCATTTTTATCATCGTAAATTACGATATGGCTTTTTCGAGAAATTCCAAGATTTGATAACGTTTTTGCGAAATTTTCAATTTTTGGTAATGGATGTCTTCCGCCAATTGACAAATCATCTTTAATATCTGCAAGTTGTGTATTTAAATCTACAAATAGCGCTCCTTTTAAATGTTTCGTTTCATAATTTGATTTTGCATTCTTTCCATTACTAACGTCAACAATAATTAAATTTTCAGATTTATATAATTTCAGCAATTCTGATGCTTGGATAATTGGAGCTATATTTACATTCATTTTTTTTGATTTCTATTTAGGTTTTCTGTCACTCGGAACTAATTATTTTCTGTTAAAGATAAAAATTCTTGCGAAACGTTAACGAGAATTGACTACAAAATTCGCAATTGCGAGAAACGGCTGTTATCCTCATTTTGTTTACGCCAGTTCCATTTTGCACTTAAAGTGTTATATATATTGACTTTATAAAAATAGACTATGCAATTTTAAGCAACAAAAAGCAACGAAATACTTGTTTTGTTATACCTAATGTTGTACCTTCGTATCACGATGCACCCAATTGAAAACCTTGTATTTACAATACTTTCACTCGTTTGCTTTCCTTTACAAATATAGTATAACATTTCTAAATTCCTAACATTATGGCATCAGTTAAATTAATTTTAAGAACGCACCAGGTAGATCAAACAGGACACAGCCCATTGTATATCCGAATTATAAAAGATAGAAAAACGAAATTTATCACTGCTGGAGTGAAACTCAAAGAGAACGAGTGGGATGAAGTAAAGCAGAAAGTAAAGAAGAACCATCCAAACAGCGCAAGGATGAATGCCTCATTATCTCAAAAGATTGCTGATGCTGAAGGTCAGGTTGCGGATATGGAACGCAAAGTAAAATCCATTTCAATCAGTAAATTAAAAGATGCTATCAAGGGAAAAGTTGTGCCAAACTTTTTTGAGTATGCTTATGCACGATGCGAAAAAATAAAAGGCAGCGTATCATTTGGAACCTATAAAAACTACACACTTTACACAAAGAAATTTGAAAACTATGTAGGTAGTAAGGATGTTTATTTTGATGATATTACGGTTTCTGTTCTAAAGGACTATATGGCTCATATGGGAAATATTCTAAAAAACGGAGCAACCACGCAACGCTATTCTATCATGATTTTGGCAATAATGTTCAAGGAAGCCATCAAAGAAGATATTATTCCGGAATATATGTACCCATTCAACAAACTAACATTGAGAAAAGATACTGAAAAAAGAGTATTCCTAAATAAAGACCAAATCGAGATTTTAACCAATTTAGAACTAAAGGAAGGACGAAAAGCCGACCTATGGAGAGATTTGTTCCTTTTCTCAATTTACGCAGGAGGATTAAGATTTAGCGATGTCATCGAGCTTCAATACACAAATTACAATAGTGAAGAGCAGAGAATTAAAAAAGTAATCCGCAAAACAGGAAGATTACACCAGTTTAAAATCGGCAAAGTAGCACTTGATATTTTAAGTAAATACAAAAAAGATGATGCACAACACGATGATTTTATATTTCCAATTATAACCGATAAAGTTGGATATTATAAAAGCGAAGAAACACGTTATTTTATTTCTTCAAGAGAAAATCATTCTGCCAATTTTCAACTCAACCGAATGGGTAAAATAATGAAACTACCGTTTCCACTTTCTTTCCATTTATCAAGACACAGTTTTGCGACAAATGCTTTAAATAACGGAATGAGAATTGAGCACGTTTCTAAATTGATGGACCACACAAACATCAGCACAACGCAGATATATGCTAAAATCATCAGCGAAGAATTAGACAAAGCAGTTGACAATTATATTTTCTAAATAACGTGTGAAGTGGATATTTTATTGACATTAAACGATTGTTAATAACTTCAACTAAAATCCATTAACAAGAATTTCTTTTATGTTATAAATTTACATCAGAGAAATCAAGTAATTTTTAGAGCATTCTAGACGAGTGATAAATGAACGCTAGTTGAAAACACTAGTACTTCCAAAAAGCGACCCATTAAAAACCGCTTTTAATTACCTTTCAATACCAAATGAATAACAAAAAAAACAATATTACAATTGAATTCAAAGGATCAAAATATGCAAACCGCAGAGTTTGTAGAATTTTTGGCAATGCCTGCGGCACTGACCAAAAATCCTTTATTTGATATAATCGTTGAAGACAAAATCAACATTCAAAACTATTGCAATGCCTTAATTGCAAAAATTTTAGAACTCAAACAATCTCAATTTCCAGACTTTATCGATTATCAATTCAACCAGGTGAAGAACCCGGAAATATGGATATGCAAACTCGAAAAATTATTAGCCAATAATGAAGCATTTTTTAGCTCCAAAACAGCAATGAGTAGATACAATAAATTGTACATTTTAATTGATAAAAAAAGAACCGCGCTGCAATCTGCAAGAGTAGTTCAAACAAAACCAAAAACTCCAAAAAGACTTATTAACGCTAATTCTGATGATAGATATTTTTCTTATTATGAAGTGAAAAATCATATTGAAACACTATCAGACTTTTCAGAAAAACTTATTTATTTAACACAAGAAGCTTTTGCTTATAAACAAGCTGATAAATTTTCAATTAATACAACTTTACAAGCGTATGATGAACAATGTAACCATCAAATTGAGCATTTACAAACGCTACGAAAAATGCGTTCTGAATATGATAAAGAACAACAAGAAAAATTAAACAATGCAAAAGTTGCAACAGCACCAACTTTAAAAATTCGTTTGAATGGTCCAATCAACATATTAACGGATGCTTACAAACAAATGATGAATGATGTAAAACCAAATGGCAAACCTTACATTGCATATAAGATAAAAGAAATTGCAAAATTCATTTGTGATAATTATTTAGACGAAAATGGAAATGAACTTTCAATGCTTACAATTCAAACGTATTTATCGCCAACAAGAACCGATAAGAACCCAAATAATGATTGGAAAATAAAACTGTAGTCCGATTTTTTCTAAAATTAACATTTCAACTTCTTACTATTCATAAGGGCTAACAAACTATTTAGTCCGATAAGACCAAATAAGTCTAATCGGACTTTTTTTTATTTCTTCCATTTGCACCATAACAATTTAAAACCTTTAAAAATGGATGCAATTATCTTCACAAAAGACCAGTTCACAGATCTAATGTCAAAATTAGACACAATTCAATCTCAAATTTCCATCAAGGCTGACCCAAAGAAAGAAACCTTTTTAGACAATCAAGAATTCCTATTATTGATGAAAATTTCAAAACGCACCGCTCAAACCTGGAGAGACGAAGGTAAAATTTCATTCAGTCAAGTTGGGAACAAAATCTACTACAAACTCTCGGATGTTGAAAAACTCCTTACGGAGCATTACAACAAATCCTTTAAAGGAAGATAGTATGAACAGCTGCAACGGAACCTGTGAAAGCTGTGATTGTAAACCAAAAAAAGCAATCAACCCGAATTTCTCCGTCACAGGGATTTGGAAGCGAGCATCAATCAAAAACGTAAATAGTCAATCACACCGTTTTTTTTCGTCATAAGTACTCGCAGTCGAGAGTCAAATGTTTGAAGAATGCTTAAAAAGAAAAGCTGTTTGAGGCTTTTGCCGAGTTCTTTTCTTTTAGCATTCAAAAACTAATTTGACCGACGAGAGTACTAAGACTTGATTTTTTTGTTTCTTTTTTTATCAAGAAAAAAAGAAAGATAAAATACTAACAACCATCAACTTTAAGCTATGGTAACAATCTTTAAAAACTTCAACGAAGTAGTTGAACACAAATCAATTCCGGTAATCTTGGATGAAATCCGCACCGGAAAATACAAACCCGGCATCATTTACTTACGTAAATCACTTGCCGAAAATAAAACAGAAGCGTACAACAAAGCCAAAAAATCACTTCCAGCATTCACACCTTCAGGAAAGTTTGTTGGAGGTCGTAAATTAGAATTCCTTGCGGATTATTCAAGTTGCATCATTTTGGATATTGACAAATTAACTGCTGCCGATTTACAAAATGCAAAGAACCTAGCTGCACAAAGTGAGTTCACGTATGCCAGTTTCATCAGTCCATCAGGCAACGGATTAAAAATTCTAGTAAAAATCAATTCCGACAAAGCCAATCACAAAGAAGCGTTTCTTTTGGTACAAGCACTTTACGAGAATATTTTAAAACTGGAAATTGACAAATCAGGCAAAGATGTAACAAGACTATGCTTCTATTCCTGGGATGAAAACCTATATCTAAACGAAAACGCCTCAGTCTTTGCGAGTGAAGCTAAAGAAGCTATCATTGCGAACGAAGTGAAGCAATCTCTTCCAGACAACCAACAACCGACAACCAACAACATTGATGCTATCTACAATCACTGCGTAAATTTCACCGAAAAAAAAGTGCAATTCGTGAATGGTAGTCGCAACGTATTTGTACATCAACTAGCGTGTAACCTAAACCGTAAAGGTGTAATGCTCCAAGAAGCTCTAGGATATATTTTAACTGATTTTGGCTACGACGAAAAAGAAGTAACACAAGCAGTCAATAGTGCCTATGGAAACTTACACGAATTCGGAACGAATGAAAAGTCCAAAATTGTCATCCCGAGGAACGAGGGAACTCATCAATCTGCAACTAATTCAGAAGATGAAGACGATGAAGAAACACTACGAATTACACCTATCGACAAACTCGAAAACTTCCTATCAACAAGATATGTTTTCCGTCACAACATCGTTTCCGGAAAATTAGAATTTAAAATAGTAAGTTCTAATCGGTCGCGTCTCCCTTCCCTTCGGGGAGGGTTGGGGTGGGGAGTAATGAATGATTTTATTGAAAATTCAATGCTTCGGGAGTGTTTAAAAGGAAGAATTAAAACCAATTTAACTTCATTAAGAAACTTGCTTTATTCTGATTTTTGTGAGCTTTTCAATCCATTTGAAGATTACTTTTTTAATTTACCTTCTTATGATGAAAAGACCGATTACATTACCGAATTAGCCAACACTATCACAACCACAAAACAAGACCTTTGGCAACAATGTTTTAAAAAGTGGTTAGTAGCAATGGTAGGTTGTGTCCTTGATGATAAAGTAATCAATCATACGGTTATTGTCTTTAGTGGCAAACAAGGATTAGGTAAAACAACTTGGGTGGAGAAACTGGTTCCGAAACCTTTGAAAGAATACCTGTTTTCTGGAACCATAAACCCTAACAACAAAGATACATTGGTGCAGCTTTCCGAATGTATGTTAATCAACTTGGACGAACTCGAAAACTTAAACCGTTCTGAAATTGGATCACTCAAAGAAATCATAACAAAAACCCAAATCAGGATGCGAAAAGCCTACGGTCACAACAACGAAACTATGCCAAGACGCGCATCCTTTGCAGGAAGTGTAAACACAGCTCAGTTCTTAAACGACAGTACAGGAAGCAGAAGATTTCTTTGTTTTGAATTGGAAGGCATAAAATACCAACACAATGTAGATATTAATATGGCATTTTCACAAGCATTGTTTCTTTTCAAAAGTGGTTTTAGGTTCTGGTTTGACCAGGAAGAAATCAAGAAAATCACAGCCAATAACGAACAATACCAACTTCACAGCCCAGAAGAAGAACTATTATTAACGTGGTTTGAACCTTGCTCAAAAGAAGAAGCAACCCTATTTTTAAACGCATCACAAATAGCAGCAAAACTAGCAGATAGAACAAAATTAAATTTAAACGATGGAACAATAAACAAATTAGGCAAAGCTTTAAAAAAACACAATTTCATAAAAATAAGCAAGAAGACAGGCTATGTTTACGCAGTAAAAGAGCTTAGTTATGAAGAAGTAGATATCAAAAATAAAGAACTCGAAACGGAGTAAAAAACAACAAATTATAGGATTTCAAAAAAGGGTGCATTTTGCACTCTTTTTTATTGTTTGAAGTGGATAGGCAGGATAACCAAATTTCACCACAAACATTTTTTATTTTTTTTATTTTTATTTTTCGGATTACTTTAATCACTTCTAAAGCAAAGTAGTAAAACACAAAAACCAATATGCACCCAAACAGCCACTTAAATCCAAAAGTTTATAGTTATATTTTTTAAAATATCTTTTTCCCTTTTTTTGGTTATCCTGCCTATCCTTTTCATTTGCGTTCTTTTTCGTTCAATTTCTTTTTCGTAAATTTGAAGTTTTAAAAACTAATTTAAATTTATGAAAAAGAAATATTTACCATTTCTACTTTTAGCAGTAATTACACTAATGTCATTTAGTAAAAGTAGTACTACTTATCAAACCGAATGTGTCAGAATACAAACCGACGGACATATTGTTATTAAAATTTGGGACACTAAAGCAGGAAATTCCTATACACTGGAGCAATCGAGAAAAGATGCTGTACATGCACTATTATTTTTAGGGATTTCTGGAAACAATGAATGCACAACACAAGAACCTTTATTGAAAAACGCACAAGATATTGCAAACTTTCAAAAATTTGAAAAAGAATTGTTTAGCAAAGATGGCAGATGGTTGCTACTTACAGATAGATACGCTTATGAAACATCATTACCAGAGGGGATTTCTGAAAAAAATTGCAAAGCATATCAAGTCACCATTTCTATTAATGGATTAAAACATTATCTTAAAGAACACAAAATAATCAAATGAAAAATCAAAATTTAATAATAGTCTTATTAATCACAGCATTGTTTTTTTCCTGCAAGCCGAAAGTAACTAATGAATTAAAAGGTTTTGGTTTCAATTTTGAAAAATATAAAATTACATACCAAGAAGTTAATAATAAAGCAAAGTATAGAGATATCCCTGAGATGTCAGACCACAATATGTATTTAAAAGAAGAATATGAAAAAAGTGAAATTAATTTTGCAGGGTATTATATTTTAGTGGCTAGTAGATGCGGGACAGGATGCGTTGCTAGATATATTATTGATACAAGAAACGGAGACTATCATGAATTACCTAAATTAGAAGATTGGGAAGGTAATGGAAATCTGGGGGTTTTAAGTAATAAAGACTATAATTTATTGATTTCTGGTGAGGATGGCAGCTTTACAAAGTCCCAAGATTACTCTTTAAATAGTTATGGCGCATGGAGTTGGAATGAAAAAGAAAAAACATTTCAATCCGAAAACATATTTGATGAAACGAAATAATTATATGAAGAAATCTATAAAAATTATTACAATACTTTTACTAATATATAATAGTGCTAGTTGTTTAGCTCAAAATGTAAAAAAAACATTTAAATATATTAAAAGCGATGATATAGAACAAGCTTATAAAGAAATTTCAAAAATTGATGAAAACAGTAAAAAAATGTCTTCTGATGAAGCAGAAGAATTCAATCTTGCAATAATATTAGTTTTTAGTAATGAAAAAATGGATGAATTCGATCCATTTAGTACATTGCAAGATTTTAAAAAACTTGCTATTTCAGATGAAGATAGACCTAAGGTTATTGAATTTTTAAAAAAATTTGATTATGACTTCGATATTATTCAAGATATTATTTTTCAGAGCATCGTAAAGGTTTCAAAAAAAGAAAATACTGAACTAGCTTATGAAAAAGCTTTGAGCGTTTGTAATCCTTGTAATTACAAGAAGGAGTTAGCAACTTTAAAAGAGCTAGCCGCTTACAAAGAATCTAAAATTGCTGGAACAATAGCGGCTTATGAATATTTTTTAAACGAATATGACAACTCTAATTATAAAGAAGAAATTTATCAGTTACTTGAAAACAAAGCTTTTGAAGAAGCGAAAAGTACAAAATCAATAAATTCAATTAATGGATTTATTTCAAAATATCCGAAAAGTAAATTCAAAGGAGAAGCGTTGGACATGAGAGATTCTTTAGCACTTCCTAACGAACCAATGAGTTTCGATAGTGTTAGTGAATATATAAAAACCTATCCTAATTCAAAATTTACTACAAAACTAAAACTTGATTTGCCAGATATACTATACAAGGAAGTGGTTTCAGAAAACACTATAGAAATCATAAAAAAATTCATTGATTTATATCCAAATGATGAAAGAGTTGGAAATTTAAAGTCCCTTTTAGAAATCTCTTATGTTGATATTTTAAAAGAAGAATTTAATATTGAAGATTATAATTATTTTAAGAACACATTCCCAAATAGTCAATATTTGAAGGAATTAAATAAATTATTCTCTGAAAAAAAGAAAAATAACGATTTAGTAAGACTAGATTTAAAAGGAGAAATTAAATCTATTCAAACTCTTGTTGAAGGAGGAAATAAAGGAAGCGTAGTAGTCCTATTTGATAGTTTTGGAAAAATAGAGTCAATCAATGTCGGTAGATATATAGATATAGATGAATTAGAAAATTTTGAATTAGTAAATGACCCTAAAGTCTTTGATAAAGAATTTAATTTCTTTACACTTCTTGGTCACAAAAAAGAATCAATATATTGTGAATATAAAGGTCCTAGGGGGTGGATATCTCCTACTGGCAATGTTAGTTATCATTATGATAAACAAGGCAATACAATTTCTATTGATGGCACATTAGATGGTACAACTGAATTTATATATGATGAAAAGAAAAAACTAACTACTACGAAAACTAATTATATAATTAAATACAAATGGAATAATAATAAATTAATATCAAAAAATGTTTTTCATGAAGATGGTAAATATGTTGAGTGTTATAATATAGAATATACTGTAAACTCACAAATAATAAATAGGTATTGTTCTGAAGGAGATTCATCATCAAATATAGAGGCTCCAACTCAAACTTATGTAATTACTTTTGACAAAAATGGTCAAGTTTTAACAAAAACAAAATCGTATACAAGTTATAATGCAATAGGTAAAGACACTAATATTAATTATATTAATAAATATTATTACACCAATAACTATTTAACAACAATAGTAAGAGACTATCATGATGAAGGAGCAATAACTTGGGGAAGAATAGGTAAGTTTCTCAACGAAAATAGTGAAACTCAAATAAAAAGAGATTCCTATGGTAATATTCTAAATATTCTCTACACTAGAAATGGTAGGATTGATAATTCTAAAACCCATGAATACTCATATGAATATGACAAATTCGGTAACTGGATAAAAAGAGTTGAATTTGAAATTAAAAATGGCGATATTGTAATTAGAAAAAAAATTAAAGAAGTTTCTCGAATCATAAATTACTACTAATAAATAAATTGTATGACAAAAAGAATAATGTTATTGATTTTGTTTGTGTTAATTAAAATTAATTGTTTTTGCCAAAATGTTGCAATTGATGAAAATCCCAATATAACAAAAGATATAGTAAAAGAAGATTTAAAGGGCAAAGTAAAAAATGTTATTATCTCAGTTTATCAAATAAAAGAAAAATTTGGTGAGCCCACAGATTTTTCAACTAGTATTACAAATATTACCTTTAATCAACAAGGGAATTATTTAAGTAAAGACTTTAATTGTGGAACTGAACTCAAAGATTTAGACATTAGAAATTGTTCAAACATAAGGGAACTTTATAGATATGATGAAGAAAGTAATTGTAAATCATATTATTCCTATATTAAGGTTGGTAATCGATATGAGAATTACAATATAGATTATGTTTGTTCTGAAGGTTCAATTCAAAAGTCTAATTACACTTCGGATAATTCAAAAGGTTCATATAATCTCTATTCTTATGATAATAAAAAGAATGTTACAAAAATTGAATGTTATGATAAATCTAATACAATTTTTAAAATTTTACAATATTCTTATAATTCAAATAATAAAATAATTGAAGAGAAAATATTTAACTCTGATGGTATTTTAAAAGAAAAACATACTTATAACTATGATGTTAAAGGAAGAATGATTTTAAAACAAGATTATCTTAAGGACTATATTTTAGACTTGATTAAATCATCTAATTTTACATATGATGAAAAAAATAATGTAATAAATTACAATGGATTTTTCAAGGATGTAACAAAAGTAAAGCGGACTTCTCCATTCGGTTTCAACTTTAAATACTTATATGATTCCAAAGGTAATATAACAGAATTAACGGAGTCAATTGCTTATCGCGGTATTCGTAAAATAACTAAATATCACAACTATGATAGCAAAAGTAATTGGTCCGAAAAAGTGGTATGCTCAAGTAAGGGAATACCCGAATATAAAGAAAAAAGAGTCATAGAATACTTCGAATCTACTAATGATAATAACTTCTTAAAATCCAAAAATGATAAAAAAGAAGAAAAGCAAGATAAAGAAAAGTTAATTAAAACTATAAATTTAGAATCTAACATTGATTTAGGTGTCGAAATAGGTAATCAAATTTGGACTAAAGACAATTTAAATGTAAGCTCCTTTAATAATGGGGATAAATTAATTTATGCAAAAACAAGATTAGAATGGGATACTGCTTGTGAATATAAGAAAGCAGCTTTCTGTTATACAAATTTTGACCCATTAAATGAAAAAAAATATGGTAAAATGTATAATTGGTATGCTATTAATGATGCTAGAAAGTTAGCACCAGTAGGATGGCATTTACCAAATGATAAAGAATGGGATGAATTAACGGAAAGTTTAGGTGGATATAATTTAGCTGGTTTTAAACTTAAAAGTTCAGAAGGATGGTCTAAAAATCATGGAGATAATTCCAGCGAATTTAATGCATTCCCAGCAGGGCACATTAATCAAAATTACGAACAAAATATAGGGTTTGAAGCATGGTTTTGGTCTATTGATCAAAAGGAAACTGAAAATTCAGATTATATTTTTGTAAATTATAGAGAACTAGATGGAAATGGAAATAATTTTTCACCAAGCAAATTTACTTTGTCTCAACCTAAAAACAAAAAAACCATTTTTAATTTTGGCATGTCTGTTAGATGTATAAAAGACTAATTTAAAATAGTTTAAAAATGGATATTAGTGAAGAAGAATTAGAGCAATATAAAATTATGTTGCTAAAAAGTAAAGAACAAAGTAGATTAACAAACGAAATGCATATAAAAATTGAAGCTCTTATTAATAATAAAGAAATAACAGATCTAACTCCACTATGGCATACTAATCCAGAAGATATTAATTTTCTCCTACAAAAAGATCAACTCGACGAAAAATTGCTTGCACATGGTTTTACAGTAATTGAGAATGTTAATATTGAAATACTACTGGATAATATGGAAGATGGAAATCCAGATTTATTTAGGGAAAAAATATTATACAATGAAGATTTAATTGACAATAATATCAGTAAAGTTATAAATCACTGGATGAATAATGAAAAATTAATACCGCCTACTATTACAATTGCCGACAATTTTTTGACTACTATTTTAAAATGTCCTCCAACAAATAATCCCAAACTTTTCGCTTCGGATGGTAAGCATAGATTAAATGTTGCATATTTTTTTGGCTCTGAACATATTCCAATAGTAGTTTTATCACCTCAACTAAATACAATTAAAGATAAATTGGGAATGCTATAAACTATCATTATTTACAGAATATCATAACAAATTTAAAAATATAAATATCAAAATGAAAGAGGAATTCCTGAAAGTTGAGGACTTGACAGTTGTAATTTTTTACCATAAGAGCGACTCAATGTTTGTAAATGAATCAAAACAACGTGGTAATCATCTTATAGGCAACTATTCTTATTTAAAACATCCACCACATACTACTCCTGGAGAATATCATTTACACGTCTATGATGGGAATAATCAAATTTTTGCCATAAATAAAAATGGAACTGCTCACGATGGTTACCATGGAGTGCGTATACCAAATAAAGTTTACAATGCTCTAAAGCAGATTTACATCGATTGGACATTTCCTGAGAATAAAATTATTGAATCTTTTAATTATACTTATTTTTTAAATGATATTTCTGAACTAAACTATCGTGAAATTTTAAATGAGATTGATTTTATATGTTCAGAAATTAATTTATTCGATAAATATGATGAATTACCAAAGTCACTTTTAACCGAAAGATACCTAATTGTCAAACCTAATTATGAAAGACTAACAAAGAGATTCCATGATTTATTTATAGAAAGTTACAATAGAATAAAATAAGCATGATATAAAATCATAATCTATTATACACGGTTTTCAAATGAATCAACTTTAGAATAAATCATAGAAGCCAATTCTTTTTAGTATCACTAAACTATTTTTTAATTTTAGTTCTCTTAGTCACTAGCAACGAATCATTTTATGTCAGAAAAGACAAAACAGTTAATTGGAACCTATCATGAAACTAATCATCCATTCATCCAAATTGAAGTTGATTTTGGAGATTCGAGAAAAATATTTTGATTGTCCGTTTTTTGTCATAATCCTGTAATACCAGCAATTACTAACCTA